>JANQSF010000064.1 GCA_028284155.1 Phycisphaeraceae bacterium | reverse complement strand
TTCCGTTTGCGACGCGCCATCCGTGGCTCCTTCGTCAATCGGTTTGGACAACGGATGGTTCATCGGTCAGATACTGGGTTTTGAGATAGTTTCTAAGTGGAAAAGAGCGGGCCTTTGACCCACATGTACTCTTGGTGACTGGCGCGAAGATGGTATGCATCGACACATAACAAGCGCCAGAAGTTGACGGGCCGTGGATACAATTGATTTGACGGTCGTCGCCGTGACGGCCCGCAACTTAGGCTTGATTCGTTAGAACGACATGTATTGTCGCCGATGCATGTACAACTTGAGACACTTGGAAATAGCGGCTTGCCCTGAATGCGGCGAGCCATTCGATCATTCTGACCCTTCGACATTCTCTCGTACTACTAGAACATGGTACCCAACTGTATACGGGTTGGCCGCCGGTCTATGCGGGATCGTAACTAACGTCTTCGTGCCCGCATTGTTGCCATCCAGATCTGCGGGTGGTCCTGTTAGGCCCATTTCCGGCGATGAGTGGTCCATCGCAGCCAGCATCTGTACAGCGTGCATTCTGCCGGCGATACTCGCATGCATGTCAAACTCCATTGGCGACCGCATCCTTGGCGGAACTGGGATTGCCTTGGTGGCGTATAGCTGTGCGATGTTCTGTGTCACGGCGTTCTAACAAACGCCGGAAGTTGACGGGCCTGGGTACAATTCTGTGAGTTGGGTCCGCCAGCGTGGCTGGCCCGCAACTTAGGCTTGATTCGTTAGGCCGATTCGTGAGGCTTGATGTCGCATTCAATCCCGACGGGTCGTCCCACGGCGACATTACGCTCCGTCTTGGTGAATATGAGTGGCAGTGTGACTCGTATTATTTCGCGCTAGACCGTGGGCTTGATGGTGAGACTGGGGAGGCGCGAGAAGATGATACAGGCGCTCGCCGCGTTCTCGTCCGTCTCCTCGAGCAGTGGCTCCAAGCTAACAGGGACGTAGAGGACGGCGCAGTCGCTTACCTCCCGTTTGATTACTCTGATCAGTGCATGGGATGCGTGCGGCTTAGAAAGTCGGGCGCTATGCTGAGCGCGACACTCGGTTGGTCCTCACGCGAAGGCTGGACAACGTGCCCGAGCGATATCAGTGACTTTCTGTTCTCTGTAACAGACTTCAGGCCCATCGGAGCCGAGTCTCTTGATCTCACGTCGAGCGAGTTGCTCGAGTCCGTGAAGTCAAGCCTGGCAAAACTCGATCGAGCCCCCTAACTGCTCGGCGCATTGGCATGGCCCAGACCCTTTACGTCGAATTGCGAGACGGTGAGCAATGGCAGGATGTCGCGGGCGCGTTTCTGCAGTGGTGCTACGGGCAGAAGCACGTGAGAACTGACGGCTGCCATGAGGGCGAACCAGGTGGCCCGGCTGACGGGCGGCGATATGCCGCGATTTCAGTTCCGGATCACAGCCGCGACCTAGTTGGGTATTTGCGGGAGTGGGCAGCAGCTGATGGGCGTGAGATTGGGTAACGGAACTATACGCCTAACCTGCGCCAGAAGTTGACGGGCCTGGATACAATCATGCAGAACGGGCAGTCGCTGTGACAGCCTGCAACTTAGGCTTGATTCGTTAGCCATATGAACGCATGCATGACTGGTTAAAGATCGCGGAGGATCTCGCTGCGAGGACCGAGGCTGGATTTCCTGAATGCATTCGTAGCGATCCAGAATGGAAGCGTGATCCTTTCGGATGCGTGCTAAACGTCTCCGAGTCCCCCTTGACTGATGAAATCAAGGAGGCGTATCGCCGGTGTGATGGATCAGACGCCGACATCCTCAACGCGATCACCAGGGATAACAGGCACCGTATCCTCACAAAGCACCTGATCGTCGAAACAAGGTCGGTTCCAGAGTCGCTTTTTCGCTCAGTCGTCTGGGCTGGAGCCACCACTAGGAATCCATCCTTTAACAGACATTACATTTGGCCCTGTGCGATGACTCACGGTCGACGACGCGTCCTTGGGACGCTTCTCGACATGGCAAACGACGCGGCCCCTGACTTGCTGGAGGGCATCAAGTTCGCAACGTATTGGTGCACGATGCCGTTGTCCGAGATGCATTGGCTCGGCACGGAATCAGATTTCGAGTACTGCGACCGCACCGACGAACCCATCGAAGACATTCTGGCGCGCCATCGGGATTTGTTTCCGGGGGGGGATGGCTAGTGTTGGGGGCGTTCCGCCTCTCTACTTTCAAGGCCACAGGGGGACCGCGACATTTACGCCTCTTTAGCTGTTTACAATCAGATGGCCGTTCTACCGCGAGCAAAGCAAAATGAACGAGCAAGAGGCAATCATAATCGCGCGCAGATTTGCTGAGCAACGTGGCCTGGCTATTGGTCAACTTGACTATGCCCGTTTCGTCGACGATGAGTATTTTGACGCCGTAGCAAGACAGGTACCTGGCCCTGCGCCTCCAGGAGCCCGTGCGCACCTCGTAGGAAACTGGTTTGTCTCATTTGAATGTACAATAGATCCAATAGATGTCGGTCCAATCGGCATTGTTGTGAATCCAGAGACGGGGCGGGCACGGGCAGTCTGAACACCTTTACAACCCGGCCATGTTACTGATTGTTTGCATGCTCGCCTTGAGTACAATTGGTTAATCAAGACTGATCCCGTCCAAGCCGTGGCAGAACAATGCCTAACCACTGCCTGCAGTTGACCGGCAACCGTCCCAGATAGAATAGTCTTGTCGGTTGAGTGGCCGCGAGCGTCGCCTGCCGGCAACTGAGTCTTATTCCGTTATCAGGTAAGAGCACAGCATGCGCCCGTGTCTTGTCGCATTTGCCGCAGTGATTGCTGTCGGCTGTGACCAAGCCATCGAGTCAGACTCAGGTAAGCCGGATTCAAGAGACACGAGTGCGGCGGCGGAAGACACACTGATGCCTGAACTCGACTCAGAAGTGATCGAAGAGATTGACGTTCTGGTGCGTTCTGCGTTCTGGGATCGTGAACGCATGTTGGAGATCATGTGTCAAGAGTTGTATGCGCCCGGTGACCTCGACGAGCGCGCGGTATCTGCGGCAATAGACTCCTGTATTGCCAAGTGGAAGTCGAGTCAGGTAGATTGGCCTGATGTGACGGACTGTGATCGACTTGACTCTGTGTTCGCACAACTAAACGAACAGGGCATTGTTGCCATGCATAATGCTGGCATGACGCAAAGCGATGGGCACGATGACTTCCGTGACATCTATGACAAGCATCCAAACAAGAGCCGGCTACTTGGCTACTGCTACTACCACGGACAGGATCTAGAACGTGTAGTTCGTGGCGGGCCATTGTTCTTCTCGTTTGGCCCGTGTGATGCAAAGCTCGAAGAGACAGAAGGGCCAAGAGTCGGCAGGATGATCGCTCAGCAATTGACCAATGCCGGGTTCGACGTTGAATGGGATGGCACGTTCAATGAGCGAATTCGAATTCCCAAGTTCAACTGGCAGCGCCGGGGTATTCCCGGCACGAGATAACCATCGCCGGAAGTTGACGGGCCTGGGTACAATTCGCTGAGATGGGTCGACTAGCGTGGCTGGCCCGCAACTTAGGCTTGATTCGTTATGTTGCCAATTGATCGTTGATGTCTATCCGCACGATCACATGGTCCGAATGCATTGATCTGCCTTGGCTTGAATTGGGTCCGTGTCGTATTGGCGGAAGCCCCTCGGGATTGAGCACACCAACCCAGTACTTCTTGCTGGCTGACGCAGGTCAACCCGTTCTTCGAGTTGACGCCTATAGCAGTTCGGACGAGTCGTTCGCATTTACTGAAGCAATCGTCTGGCATGATTTTCTCGTCATTGGGTGGGGCGATCACGTCTATCTGATCCATGTCGATTCGAGGTCTGTAATCAAGTGCCATCTCGCCTCGTACTTTGGGCACCTATACCCGTATGACAACTACCTATTGGTTGCATCAGCCGATCGTATTTGGCGAATTGCGCCCGATGCTTCAATTGCCTGGCGTTCCGATGTGCTCGGCATTGACGGCGTGATTGTCAACGACGTGGACGGTGGCATCATCGACGGCTCGGGCGAATGGGACCCACCCGGTGGATGGCAGTCTTTTCAGATTCGTCTTGATTCGGGCCAACTCGTAGAGACAACATAACCCGCGCCGGAAGTTGACGGGCTCGGGTACAATTCATTGCGAATGGTCGGTCAGCGTGGCTGGCCCGCAACTTCGGCTTGATCCGTTATGTCCACTTCCGAATGATCAAGAGCGTCCATGAGCTCGCGAGAGTAGTATCGCCGCCACAACGCCCCACGGCGACAGTGGAAAGTACTGCCAAATGGAATGACGTATTCGCAGCCATTGGGACCCGCTTGCCCGAGGATTTCGTTCAGTTTCACAAATACTATGGCGACGGCTACTTCTTCTCGGTATCCCACAAGGCATCAGCGAATCTTGCTCCATATCAACAAGGCGTTAGCGGAGGCGCGATTCAGAGGCTTCACGAGCTTCGGCTCCTGAAAGAGTCTCGGCCCACGCGGGTCCCTTGCCCGCTCTACTTTTCGCCGGACGGGTTACTGCCGTGGGGAGGAACGTCTAACGAAGCTGATCTATGTTGGCGTGTCCATGGGGAGCTCGTGGATAACTGGCCAGTCGTCGTGTTAAGGACGGCGAAGGGTGAGTACGAAGAGTTCGATTGCGGTATGGCCGCGTTTCTTGCCGGAGTTATTAGAGGTGAATTGCAGTGTTCACTGTTACCCAAAAACTTCCCTGGCACGAAGGGCGTCGGTTGGTCCGTTTGGCGTTTCCCTGCTGAAGAGAGCGAGGAGACCTACTCACTAGGGACATAACCAGCCGCTCGAGCCGCCCCTTTGTGCAAGCGTAGTTTGGCTACAATTGCTTCGGTCATGCCTCCTCGCTCCAAGCCGTGTTGGCTTGCGGTCCGGGGCGGCTCAGCTGTCTTCGTTAGGTGGCAACATGAGCATCTACGGATACATCAATTGCCACGATTGTCGTCAGAAGCTGTACCTTGGAAAAGCACTGCATGAGAATTGCAGGCCATGGGCGTATCACAGCGGCCCCGCAGAGAATCCACCAAACTGGGAACAACCCGATCTCAATCGTGTTCTCTGGAAGTTCCTTGCTGATCACACACTTCATCAAATTGACGTGCGACTGGAACATGACATGACAGAGGACACGTGGGCCTACGCAAGCATCGGCAGCGACGGCGACGGCGATATCACACTGGAACACTTTTTCCGCGACTGGCCGGGGGTGTCTCTTGATGGTGACACTGGCACCTAACCATCGCCGGAAGTAGACGGGCCCGGGTACAATTCGGTGAGATGGGCTGGTCGGCGTGATCGGCCCGCAACTTAGGCTTGATCCGTTAGGCGTACTTGATGCGCATCTATGAGTTGTACATTAACGGCGAACTCATTAGTACTGCGGGGGCCGATGATCTCTGTGTGCTGTCCCAAACCCTTTCTGCGGTGGGCAAACTCGGCGAATCATCGAATGGTGCCAGCAGGCTTCGCGAGGGAGAGGAAATCGAATTAACGCTGGGCGGTCTCACGTCACGGACATCGGAACCCTCCAATCTGCACTTCATGTGGTTTCGCACAAAGGCACTCGGGGTCGGTGATGAGGTCACAATTAGAATCGTAGAGGGTTCTAAAGCGGATAGGCCTCTTGAGTCAGAAGCTGATGCTGTCGAGCGGGCAACACAGCAACACGAAGAGTTTGACAGGCGCCGGTACGAGGATGCGAAGCAGTATTACTTGGAGAACAAAGACAGATTTGACTCGTAGTGAACGCCATGAGTTGGTGGAGATCGCCTAAAAGCTGTTAGGCGCCAGGATCCAGGTCGCTCTATTGGCCTGCGGTCTACTGCAATTCGCCGGAGCGCAGACCCATACAATCCCACATGCGTCGCTGGTTCTTCAACATCGCGGCTGCCAAGTCGATGCTGTTGATGCTTGCAACGGTCGTGTTGTGGGTGAGGAGCGGCTCATACAATGAGGGAATCACTCACAGGGAGGGACATTGTGCAGAGTGGTTTAGCCACCAGGATGGTAGCTGTGAGTTTGGGCTGCTCACTTGGCATAATCTGGACAGGGGATGCGATTGGGTCGATCACAACTGGGAATACGAGAGCAACACAGGGCTAAACTATGAGTTTCTGCGAAGTCGTGCCGAGGCGAATCACAGGGTGTTGGGAGTTGAATACATAAGAACCGACCACAATTTCTTCACGGCGGAGGTGTATCGCGTTCAGTATTGGTTAATAGCACTGCTGGCTGCGGTGCTGCCGGTCTTGTGGATTTGGACTGACGCCAGACGCCGCCGCCGCATCGCCCGTGGCCAATGCGGGAACTGTGGGTATGACATGAGGGGCAGTGAGGGGGCGTGCCCCGAGTGTGGCACCGGGGCCGCCTAACCAATGCCGGAAGTTGACGGGCCCGGATACAATTCGGTGAAAGGGGCGGTCATCGTGGCTGGCCCGCAACTTAGGCTTGATTCGTTAGGTGCAATGCCATCGACCATATAGATCTCGATAGCGCCGAGATCGACCCCGAGGCCGTGCGGATTGTGTC
>JANQSF010000045.1 GCA_028284155.1 Phycisphaeraceae bacterium | reverse complement strand
GTTATACGCATCCCATTTAATTCTCGTGCGTGAGCCAGTCGGTGGCGGTGATGGTTTGTAGCCGTTGCGGTGTGAGTTTGTTCCAGCTTTGGGCGCAGGCCCGGTCGATGTCGGCGGCGTCGGTGAACACCCGGTTGCTCAGGTCGTGTTGACGCATCCACGCCCACACGCAGCAGCGTCATGTTCGCCGGCACCACCGGTAAACAAGACGATCAGCGGGTTGCTCAAGCTGCTGTTCCCCGACCCGGAAGCGGCGATCCCCGACGAGGAACTCGAGGCCGCCGTGCGGATCGCGCTGGAGTCCCGCCGACGGGTAAAAGAGCAGCAGAAACGGGGCTTGAAGACCGAGTTCCGCAACACGCACTTCAGCTACTTCATGGGCGTGGACGGCGTGGAGCAGTTCGTCTCGACGCCAGAGCTGCATAGCGACGAAGCCATTGACGCCGACCCGCTGCCGCCTGGGCAGGTTTGGGCGATCAGCCCAGGCGGGCCCGACGCGGCCCCTGCGCTCTACCGCATCGAGTCAACGTGTGGGCCGGGAAGCAGCGTGAAGATCCTCAACGCCCCTGTAACGCCGGCATTTCGCGAGAGCGTCCGTTACGGCGAGCAGAACCTGTACTCGCAGGCCCGCGGGCTGGTGGGCGACCGGGACCCGCGCAACCATGAGTTTTCGGTGCAGTTGCGGGCGATGGACAGCGAGCGGTCCGGCCACGGGTTGGGTTTGCCGGTGCTGCTAGCGCTTTGCGGCTCGTTGATCGAGAGAAGCACAAAGGGCAGGCTGATCGTGGTCGGCGCACTCAATCTCTGGTGGGTGTCCATTGGGGAACTAAGGACTTCGATGTGTTGCCGCGGCCCCGCAGCCCGACGGACTGTTTCACCATGCCGGGCCGCGGGCAGGTGGCGGTCTCGGCCAGCCTGAAGCAGCAGAATGGGCGCGTTGACAGACCGGATGGCCCGCCGGGGAGCGGAGCGTGCAAGATCCATCCCCAACGAATCTGCGACCTGCTCGATACCACGCATCACATAATGAAGGTTGGTCCAAGGAATCCAACACGGACTCGGTTCAGAGGGCAAGGTCAGGCCGGTTCAGAGATTCTGATCGACCGTGACTGTCCGCCTCAACGGAAACTTGAGACGTTGTGCCACGAGGCGGCGGGAAGGATGGATGGAAGTCACACCCCTCCCGAAGGATCGGGAGGCTTTCTGCGATCTGTTCGGCCGAATGGCGGCGCGGCTGTTTTTGGATCTTGAACGGCAAGGCGGTTCGGAGGCTGTCGCGAAGCTGGGCGAGCAGACGGCGAACACTCAACCCGATGAATGAACATCAACAAGACCATCACCGCGAAGGGAACCAACATGAAACGATCCGTGACTCTGCTCGTGCTGCTCTTGGCCGACGTGTGGGCCGGCTACGCCTGGGGGGCAGGCCAAGCCCCGCCCAGCGCTCGAACCGTACACGCCGACCTGTCTGGAGTGGTTGGAGGTCAACCTGAACGCCATGTACCGACGCGGTGACATGGGCGGCAGCCACCTGCGGCTCGTGTTCCTGCCTGACGCGACAGACGACTCGATCGAGATTGTGTGCCGCTACAGCCGCGCGGCCGACGAGCGAGCAGCGGTGGCCGCCGTTAAACAAGCGGAGAAGCTGGTCAAGGTTCACGCCCTGGGTCGCGGCTGGGAATGGGTAAGAACAAAGCGGACCGTCAAACGAGTCGAAAACTAGCCGGACTGTTCATGGATGGCCAGAGTAGGCTCACCAGATTCTGTATACTGCGCCTCAATCCGCACTCGCGTTTTGTGCTGGTGTACGCCGACTTGGTCAATTCTCTTCAGGGGAAGCCATCATGGAGAGTCCTCGACGCCCCGTGTTGACAAGCAGATCACTGTGGTTTTGCCTGTGCATCGCAGTGTCTAGCTTGTGCCACTCGGCCCAAGGTCAGACGAACCAGTTCAAGACTGAGCGCGCATTGATCGCCTTGACTTTCGACGAATCAACAATCCTGAAGAAGGACGGCGTACAGTCGGTACGCGACTTAAGCGCTCACCAGCACAATGTGACGATCCATGGCGCACGACCTGTTCAGGGTGT
Organism: Phycisphaeraceae bacterium; assembly: GCA_028284155.1. Lineage (GTDB taxonomy): Bacteria > Planctomycetota > Phycisphaerae > Phycisphaerales > Phycisphaeraceae > JANQSF01. The sequence continues at coordinate 10,453 of JANQSF010000045.1, read as the reverse complement.
GTCTGGTAACGCACTTCACTTTGACGGCAAATCCGTGTTGCTGGCAAAGTCACTCTCGCCGCTGTTTCGAGCCAACCAGTCAGCAATCACGATTTCAGCTTGGGTGCGTTCGGTTGGTCCGGCCCCGGCGCAACCAAAGTTTGTGTTTGATTCCGGCTTCTTTGCGGGCACCAGCGTTAACATCTTTCACGACACGAATTGGGTGTTTGGCCTTCCTCTAGGGTCAGGGGGTGGGCGTGTAACTTCCACTGCACCGGTTGATACCAAGTGGCATCATCTAGTTGCAACATGGGACGGCCAGTGGCAACGGCTCTATGTCGACGGTGTTCTTCAGGGAACGGTGAAGACGAAGGCCTTCAAGCTACGCCCCGGCGTGCTCGACGCTCAGACGCCGCGGATTGGGGGCATGGCCAAACGCGATGCTCGAGCCAAGCAGCGCTTCTTCCGCGGGGCCATTGACGAGTTTGCGATCTGGCCATTTGCCGCATCGGCGCATGACGTCACGGCACTGTTCGCCTCCAGTCGAGGCGGATTGGGCGGCGCGGCGACAGTAACCGCAAACGGTCAAGGCGCAGGTGTCAACTTCACCAAGGTCACCGCGACCAGTCCGGTCACCACGATCGCTGTGACAGACGACGGCCTCCAATTGATCGCCGCGCACGAGGAAGCAAACCAGATCACGGTGTGGGATGTCTCTTCCGGCAAGCTGATTGCAACAGTGGCGTCTCGCAGCCCGAGGTATGTGCTGGCACGTGGGGACGAGGTCTACGTCGCAAACTACGGACACGGAACGGTAAGTGTTCATTCACGTGCACTCAACTATCGGCGCATTGACGAAGTGACACTACCGGAGACACGCGTAACTCACCTCTGCGCTCCCAGCGGTACGTCGTTTGACGGGCGTCTGATCGCGACCATGGGGCGAAAGCCATTCTTGATCGACCGAATTAACGATCGTGCCGAACTGTTGCAAGGTGTATTTGGGTCGGCGTTCATTGTCAGCCAAGATGGCAAGCAAGCCCTTTACCAGGAGAAGCATTGGGGCATAAGCCCCGCTGGCGGGGTCTCGATCTTTCGACCGGGCAAGGATTGGTTCTCCACTGACAGGAATTACGTTACGCGTCGCCACGTAACGACTGGGTACATACATCAGACACGCCCAAGGCCCTTCTGGCTTTCCGGCGGGGCAGTTCACGATGGTGAAGCACTGAATGTCATTAAGAAGCTTGGTGACGTTGTGTTAGGCGACTCTACAGCCGACCTGGTCTACGCAATCGGCGGAGGCAAGTTGCGCGCGCATCAATTGAGCGCCACATTGCCTGTTGCAGGTGAGGTCGGCGTGCAGTTCCCGGATTCTGTTCAATTTCATTCGGCGACGTCGGATCCAACCGCCTTTAGCAAACGCTACAAGCCAAAGAAGCTGGCAGAGAATGTCCAGAACACTTTCCATCAGCCGGTGGCCGTCACATTTGGAGATAGGCTATATCTCTACGTACTCGATCCAATCGCCCATGTCCTATACCGGGCGGAAGCCCCGTCCTTCCGAAAAGGTCCCTCTCTGGCCGCAGCACAATCCGTAGCGGCGCGTCGTTCCTCGGCGCTGCGTGTGAAACTGAGTGGGTTGGCCCTGCCGGGCTCCTCCCCTCCAAAGGCGACTCCAAAGGCCGTACTCAATCCACTTGAATTGAAACACGCGGCGACGCACTTTGAAGTGACAGAAGACGGCCAACATCTTGTCGTCGCACACGAGCAAGGGAATGAGGTTACCGTATGGGATGTATCAACGGGAGAGCTTCTGAAGACCCTGCCGTGTCCTGGACCGCGCACCGTTTGTAGCCGCGGCGACCAAGTGCTCATCGGGTTGGCCTCCAACGGCTCAATTCGAATCTACGACAGGGCACAGGATTGGGAACCGGTCAATGAAGTGCCGTCAGGGGGTGGAGCCGTCGAACATATCGGTGCGCCGAGAGGCGCGTTCTACAAGAACCGAGTCATTGTGACGACAACCAGCAAGGTCGAGGGGAAGAGTTATGTCGCACCAGCGGTGTTTTATCTAGATCTTGAGAAAGAAGAGAGCAGGCGGCTGAATCGCGCAACCAAGGCCGGTTTGTCTTTCAATTATCGCGGGGACGCAGTGGGCGGACCGTCAAGCGCTTCGGCCAGCGGCGGGAGCAGAACCGAGTACTCCATCACCCGGCTGCCGGACCTGCTGGCAGAGAATGGGCGCGCTGGTCGTCGGTATTTTGACTCACTTTCTCAACTCGTTCAGCCTTGGGATGCGCCTTACTGGTTTGGCGGCAAACGGTCCATCGCGATCGGGGCCCCCTTTCACCAGAGCTTTGAGGTTGTCCAACTGGCGTCGGCTGTGCAACATATTGTGCCTGATCGCCGTGCCAGGCTGTTCTATGCGGTCACCGATGAATACATTGCCGCATACAGACCAGATTCACCCGACAAGGAGATCGGACGCGTCTTGCACTCCAGATCGAAGCCGAAGCGCACGTTTAAGTTGCCGAGACGTTACGGAGGCACTGTGTTCGACGGCGAGTCGATCGCCGTCACTCACGAAGACAAGACCATCATCATTCTCCGTGGCAAGTCTGGCACGTTGTCCCGTGTTGAGATGCCTACTTTTGAAGGCGCCGTCCCGGCGGCGCCGAGAGTCGTTACGGCCGACCAGTCCGGTGGTGGTACTGGATCGTTTCGCTATGAGCTTTATGACCGGCCAGTCAAGGGAACATTCAAAATTGTCGAAGGTCCAGCGGGGCTAAAGGTCTCTGACGAAGGAGTGTTGACTTGGACGCCGAGGCCAACGGATGCTGGCTCACACAAGGTGCGCTACCGAGCAAGCGTTGACGGCCGCTTTTCATTCAACAATCTTAAGATCGAAGTGAATGTGAGGGAAGGTGTCGCGCACGCGTTCGTGGCGACCGCTTTGTGGAAGAGATTACCTATTGAAGACTACGTCACGACACTTACCATGACCGAAGACGGCCGGCACCTGATTCTTGCTCATGAAGCAAAGAACAAGCTGACAGTCTGGGATGTTGCTCGGCAGAAAGTAGTGAAGACGCTGTCGTGCCCTTCTCCACGATATGTTCTCGCACGCGGCGACCAACTCTATGTCGCTTGTTTCGGGCAAGGATCTATCAGGATAATCGAACGAAGTGATGACTGGAAGGCCGGTGGGGACATCGACGCCGGCGTCAAGAACGTGCATTATCTTTCAGCGCCGCGCGGCAAGTTCTTCGAAGACCGCATCCTGGCGACCGGTAAGAATCCCAACAAGGCAGAGGTCTCGGTCAGTTTGATAGACGCGGTGAAGAAAACGCATCGGATTGTTCGCGACCGGCCATACCTGAGTGTTGTTACCGTCGATCACCGTGGCAAATACGTCTTGGAGAGGTCAAAGTCTGGGGCGGCCGCGATCGAGTATGCGGGGTACGTCTTGAACGCGCGAAGTACCTTAGGCAGAGGAAAGACGAGCAGCCGTCTCCTAGAGCAGCTACATGACCTGCCGGTATGGTTTGCGGGGAATGGTGTGTACACAGACACCCCCCCACAACCCGCAACCGTTTCAGACAATGTCGCGATGGTGTCAGACGCAACCCGGCTGGGCTATTACATGGTCCAAGATCATCTGGTCACGGCGTTTGCCTTGGATGCCAAACGTAGTCGAGTCGCGCAGCGCGACGCGAAGCCCATTGCCCATGATAAGGCCGATCTTCAGCCGGTGTTTAGCCCTCCTAAAGCGATTTACTACCGCAACCATGGTGCCACGCTGGACGGCGAACTGCACATGTTTCGGTTTTCCCCTCGCTACGCCCGCGTTTACTACGCCGTGATGCCGGCGTTTGCACTAAGCCCTGCGGATCCCCGATTGGCAAGCGGGGACAAACCCGGCCCCGGCGCCGTCGCGCAGACGGACATGCTGGGAGATCACAGCTTGGCCCAAGGGGATTATAAGATCAAGAAGGGCCATGACGACAAGTCGATGTTGCTTCTGCAAGGGCGGCGCTTGCGCGTACTCGATGCCGCGGGACGAAAGGTACTCAATGACATTAAGCTGCCGGGCTTTTTCAACGATGTGATTGACCGGCCACGTCACTTTGTTCTGAGCAACGACAAATGGATCGAGTTGTACGACAAGAGAACGGAGCAAAGCCGCCGCATTGACTTGTCGGCATACGGAAAGATCAATAATGTCACACCTCACCCCGATGGACGAACACTGTTCGTTGCGGTCAGGATGGCTGGCCACCTGGCTGAGGCCATTGCAGGACGTCTCGTCTTCAGCGTGGATGAGCCAACGGGGCATGTGCGGCGGCTGGACCGAGTCTATGGAGACCGCCTTGGTGTTGATCGGAGCGGACAGCGGCTGTTTACGTCTGTCCGGGCCGCGCGGCTACGGGGCATCTACTTGGACCTGCGCAACGGCCACATCTCGCCGGCTTACAGCGCGACCGAAAGCCTTGTCTGCTATGACATCAGCGGTGTGCGACCTCGCTTGAGCCACCTTAACCGATCACCCGGTTTTTCAAATCGCAGGCTGCTCATGTCACCCAATGGCCTGGACGTGCTGTACGTCAAGGACAGGGCATCGTCATCCGGTACAAATCCAGGTATGCACGCGTTCTCGACTTCCGACATCACTAGGCGAACGAAGGCTTACAACATCTATTCAAAGATCGTGGATGCGGACTATCACCCCACCTTGCCATGGCTCGCATTGGCGGATGAACGACGTGTGGAGATTGTGCACGGCCTGACGGCTGGGCCGGTTCTAGGAAAAGTCGATCTAGGCGTGGCGTCACAGTTTAAGATTCGCAAGATGCGGGTAGCGGTGAGCGGCGATCACGTATTGATTGGCGGTATAGACGAAGAGGGACGCGCGAAGGTCAGAGCTATTCCCATCACACTAACCGACTCGGAGCGCAGGGCAACGGGCTTACCCAAGCCACAACTGCCCATCGTTCCGTTCAAATCAGGCAGGCCAGACGCCCCACCGCCACCCTCCGTCACGTTGGCGAAGCTCGAAGCCACCCTGTCGCCTAATCGCCGACTGATGCAGCCAAAGGCAATCGCTGATAGCTACATGGATGCTGTTGTCGTTATTCGATCTGGAGACAGAAGTGGAACGGGCTTCTTCGTGGGATCATCAGGCTACATTCTGACGAGTGCTCACATCCTCCATCCGTTCGAGAATCCCAAAGTGACTTATCGCGCCAAACAGGGCGGTCGAGTCGTTCAACGAGACGCGACTGCCTCGGTGTTGCACGTCGATATTGAGAGAGACTTGAGCCTCATCAAGATTGATGTGCCGGCACCGGCGACGATCGTCCGATTGGAGTCGGGGCGAGTGTCAACTGGTGAATCGGTTACCGTCATTGGTCACCCCGGAGCAGGCAACCAGATTCTGGACTACACAATGACGACCGGACTAGTGAGCAGTTCACAGCGCGAAATTGGAGGGCAGAACTACGTCCAAACTTCGGCGGCAATCAATCCCGGAGTGAGCGGCGGCCCAATGTTTAACGGTCGAGGCAATGTCATCGGCGTCGTCGTGGCGGCGGCCGAAGGATCGAACGTTGGATTCAGCGTTCCCGTTGCCGATGTGAGGAAGTTCCTACAAGCGGCCGCTGGGCAGGGTGTACGGTAGTCAACACCGCCAGTAAACGATTGCTCAGCGTGCCGATTTGGGCCACCTAATCGATGCTTGGCCAACGCTCCCACCGGCGGTGAAAACGGGCATAATGGCGATGGTTGAGGCGTCCAAGACCGATTGAGACGGGCGGACCTGCTACTGGCAGCATGTCGTCCAGTACTATGTGGGTACAAGACGTCTCGCCAGTCGTCTTTCTATGACGACTGTGCGCAAATGACGCGCCTTATCCAAGTTCGGGGACGGGTCATGACTGACAGACCGCCTGATGCGGACAATCGGATTCGAGCCGTGTGTCCATCATGCAGAGTTGTAGTCCTTGCCGTTCCGGCCATTCTCACCCAAAGAGCTCAATGCCCGGGTTGCCAGAAAGTGGTCCAATTCCAGCGTGAACGATCGGAGGGGGAAGAACTACTTGATGCCACCAAGGTTGCTGGTCGTGCCGCCAAGGCAACCGCAGGCGAATTGTCTAAGGCATCCCAAGCAATTGGAAAGGCCGGGGCGGTAGGTATCGGCAAGCTATCAAGTGGCTTAAAGAAGCATGTGAATCGTGGCAAGCTAAAGAAGGCGTTGGCACACCATCTTGAGACGGACTTTCCAAACGCGGAGACACTAACAGGTCTAGAAGCGCAAGCCTGCGCGCTTGGTCTTTCGATCACTGAGTTGTCGGCGACGCTCAAGAAACAGCGTGCCGTATTCCTCCAGAGGATGACCGCAGCGTTGCAGACAGCAGGCGGATGCGCGCAACACCATCTGGATTTGGCGACGCGCTATGTGCAACTTTTTGATCTTGAAGGACAATTTGGCGGCGAGCTTCGGTCCATCATTGATAGACAGACTACGCTCGAACGGATCAAGAGCGGCGAAGTCGATGCGATAACCAACGTAACAGGCCTGATCGTTCGCAGTACCGAGCTAGTGTGGCTACAAACGGCAGCAGACATGGTCGAGGTGAAGCGTACAGGCGATGTCGACCTGCACGCAGGCACGCTTTACGTGACAAACGTCCGTCTGGTATTTACGTCGAAGAACACGCCTTACGAGTCACAATTGAGCAACATCAATGCCGTAGATATTGAGAGCGGCAAGGTGGTGGTCATGGGCAAGAACCAGTCATCCACAGCAATGCGGCGGGTGAGTGACCCTGTGATGGCGGCAGCCTCCATCGAGCACGCTCTACGAAGCCACCATCGTCAGGTCGATGTCGGTTTCGAACAGTCCAGCCGTTCCATCCCCCAAGATGTCAAACAGGCCGTGTGGCAGCGCGACGGCGGACAGTGTGTGGAATGCGGGGCAACTGACTACCTGGAATACGATCACGTTGTTCCCTTTTCTAAGGGTGGAGCAAGCACAATCAACAATGTGCAACTCCTGTGCCGACGTTGCAATCTTCAGAAGTCGGATCGCATTTGAAACACAATGTGCAAAGTAACTTGTGGCACTATGGAATCGATGACATGGGTGACCAATCCCAACAAGACAAAGAGGCGGCAGTGATTGCAGGGCGGAAATGTCGGGCGATCTCAAGAAAAGCTCGCGCCTGCGTCGGTTGATCGGTTGGATTGCCGTTGCGGTGTCCATCGCCCTCGCCAGCAAGTGGGCGTTCTGGGGCATCCTCGAAAACTTCCACGAGGGCTGGTATCACCACGACCTCGGCAAGAACCTGGCGATGCTGTTCGGCCAGTACCTCTTCGCGACGATCCTCATCATTGCCGCAGCGCTGATCGCTCTGAGATGGCGATGGGCGACCGCGCGGCTAGACCGTCGCCGAGGCGAGGAACGCAGCAGCGCGGCGCTGAGGGCGACTACACTCCAGCTCGTCGCCAACCGCTGTTGGGCACAATCCAACTGAATAGCAGCCCGTTGATTGTCCACTGGACAGTGCCGAGCACGAGAAGCACCCATATCGACTGACCTTCTGCCGCCAGCGACAGCGGCAAGTCTAATAAGGACAACCACATCATGCCGACCGGCCAGCCTCCGGGCTTCACGTTCGCCATTTCAATGTATGCCACCGTCCATGCGATTAGATGGAAGAACGGGAAAGCCAATGCTGGCCACCAATTACTTAACAATGTTCCCCACTTCCTACTGGACGGAATGACGGAGTAACTAAGTGGACTGGCAGGATCGAACTCCCGCCCGCATTCTGGACACCGCCCCGTGTGGATGTGGTTGAGTTGGTAGTAGCAGCCGAGGCAATAGATCGGCTTCTCACTGTCGGGTGATGCTGGCATGTAGAAGTTTAGCTATGGCGAGAAACCAGTGAATCTAACTGTCGAGCGAGCTCGACGACGCATCTTTGGACTTGCATCCACGCTGTCGCCTCAGGTATTTGAGCCTGATCCCACAAACAACGAAGAATGCAGGGAAGCAAATGAAGCAAGCCAAGGCGGGAATCTCACTCACCGACATGCCACCCTTCATCACATAAAACAAGATCACTGCCCATACCGACAGAATCGCCGCAACAAAGCATCTGTTCTCGCGTTTCATGGACTCATCTTGCTCCACACTCAGGGCACTCCCCCTCACTACCCCGCATGTCATATCCGCACGCCCCGCACAGGCCACGGGCGATGCGGCGGCGGGCGCCTCGTTGTTTTAGTGTGACAAGCCAAAGCAAGGGTGCAATGGCGCATAGTGGAGCGACAAGCCAATAAGAAACCAATGTTGTTGTCAGCCTGAAGAATAGCAAATCCGTCTATCCCCGAAGAATTCCTGGAAGGTCCACATCGACTCGACTCATGAGACTGAGCCACCTATTTCGATCAAACGGCCTGACGGGACTTTCCGAGTACTCAAAGTTCTTGACAGCCACGGTCTGTGTCGGCTCCGTTAGGTCTACATTCCAATGTGGGATCGCAAAGGTCACGGTCCCATTGCTGGAACTGACTTCCCAATCGGCAAGAATCACGTTCCCAAAACGATCGGTATCTCCGTACATGCAAGTACTCGCCACCCAATACGACCTGACCCACATCACACACGTCGCCACGAACAGCAGCAACGAGAACCCTGCGGCGATGTTGAAAAGCCAGCGACACATCGCCTGATTCTACTCGGCGCATCTAAAACCCCGCCGACGCGGAGACGTGCCAACGGGGTCCGATCGTGGTCGCGAGTCGGTGGGAATCGCGGCCGCGCGTGCATCCAGTGTAACGAGTGCTCTTGCCCCAAATGGGTACGGTCACATCGAAAACCCAGCGAGCGCATTGTCCTACCGAACCCACCACTTCTTGTGCGGTTCGGCACCCCGATGCTTGGCGTCGCCGGATTCGCGAATCTTGCTGGCAGTCTCAGCCGCGCCGTCGCGAATCACCGCCATCAGTGCGCGCATGTCGTTCTTCTGTTCATTGATGTTGGCGACCTGATCGGCCAATGTCGAAAGTTCACTCAGGTCGTCTGCTGACGCCTCTTGCACCATCGCCGCCATCTGCTCGACGGCCGCCGCCCCAGCGTTCGTCCCTGCACCCGCCGACACTCCGGTCGCCGGAGTCCACGCTTTGGACGCCTCGGCCGCCATCTGCTCCTGCACCTGCGATTTCTTGTCTAGTAAGGCGCTGCGCTTAGCTGCAAAAGCCTTCTCTATGCCAGACGCCGCCGCCGCTCGATCCTGCTGGTCTAGGTTAAGGGCCTCCCGAAGGACACGGTACGCGAGTGCATTGTGGTCTACCGTGCCCGACGGTTGGAACTCGGTGCCGACGGCCTCGGCATCGTCGAAGAACGTCATCGCTCCCGGCACCGGCGCGACATCGCCATCGGCTGGGCTTTGTGCCCCAGCCACGCGCTGGACCGGGCTTTGCCGAGCATCAGCAGGCTTCTCCGCTGTGTCGCTCGATTCCACCTCCGGCGTGATCGGCATGTTGTCGGCTACCTCAGACTGAATCGGGTCCATGGCTGACCTCCTTGGAATGAGGACCAAACGGAGATATAGGAATACCCATCGAAGCCTAAGCCGTCAATAGGAAGCGCCACGTCTCCGCGCACGCTGAGCCCGCGACGGATACAGGATGACCACTCCCCGGCGCATGGGCAAAGGTCTGCGGGTTGGATTACACTGTTGGCACTATGACCGTTCGCGTTCTCCCGATCCTGACTCTTGCGACCGTCCTATTCATGGCCGGGTGTGATCGTGGCCCGGACGTCGGTTTGTATATCAAGATTAAGAAGAATGGGGCGATGCACGTGGGCGAAACGTTGCAGTCATTCAAGCCCATCAAACCCGAAGAGTTGCCGCCCTTGCTTGAGAAGGTTGAGGCGGAGGGCAAGGCGGTGGTCATTGGCGGGCCGGGTGCACTCTTGGATAACCGCATCACGGACATTTCGGTCATCATCAGCTCGTTTGAGATCGAAACATACTTGGACCATTCTCAGTCAGACGAGTGGAAATAGCTATTGAAATACATACCGGGTTGCTGGTTCTGATGTGCCGCTGTGTCGAGCGCGGCGTGTGGCGATTCGACCGAGTATATCGACCGGGGGCGAGAGCTTGCGCACTGTCTCCAAATTGAACCAAGCAAGGAGCCTCAAATGCGAACGTTCTTGGTCATACCCGTTGTTGCCCTGATGATGTCGGGATGCGGCTATGTGTTTGTTCCACCCGAAGACTACCCCATCGTCGAACGCGATATCACCGGAACGCAGATCATTGCACTAAGAAACTATCTCAAATCAGGCACTTTCCCCTGACGCCTGAGACTTCGGTACCACAGCAGGGCGCAGGCGAGCATGATCGATCCCAGGTAGTTTGATGACTTTTTCGTATAGCGCACCAGCACGGCTCGGCAG
>JANQSF010000027.1 GCA_028284155.1 Phycisphaeraceae bacterium | reverse complement strand
ATGCCGGCCTGCGGCACGCTGATGAACGACGTGGCGTACAAGGTGAAGTTGTCGCGACTGCCCTGGGGAAAGTCATCGTCCGAGTTGCCGTTGCCGTCGTTGTAGATGCCGGCGTTGCCGCCGCTGAAGTTGATGGCGTGGTGGAATTGCGTCACCGCGCCCGGCTGATTGACACTCTCACGCGCCAACTGGAGCAGGTTCTGCACGTTCGTGCCGCCCTGGCTGTGGTCGGTCACCCGCCACGCCGGCAGGTTGTCCGAACCGGCGATCGCCGTGTCGGCCTCGTAGATCGCCTGGTTCGTCTCGCCGCCCTGACCGAGCGTTGGGCCGGCCCGGTGGTCGTTCCAAACGCCGCCGCCGACGAGTTCGACCGCGTCCTCGCCGCCGACGTCGTTCGGCTCGCCGCCGTTCCAGTTCGTATACGTCACGGGCTCGCCGGTGACCCAGCGGAAGTTGCCCTCGCTGGCGCCGACAGACGCACCGTTGAAGCCATCGGGCAAACCGCTGGCCACGTCGCTGTCGGTGAAGCCGATCCACGTCGCCTCCGTCCCGTGACGGAAGTTCGACACGGCCGTGTTCTCCGCCGCGTTGGCGATCGTCGCCAGGTGTGCGGTCGCGCCCAGGAAATTGAACTGGGTGGCCGTGAAGCGGTGCCCGTCCCACGTCCCGCCGCTGGCGACGACCTGGTACGCGTTGTACGACCCGCCCGGGCCGTGCGGTGCGAACACGATCGCCGAGGCGAACTGCGTGCTGAACAAGACGGCGAGCGCCGCTGCGACAATGCGCATCGGGCCGCGAACGAGTGAATGAACGATACGAGTCATGGTGATCTCTCCTGAGTCCTCTGGACGACTGGATGGATGACGATGTGAAACAGACAACCGCGCGCAAGACAAGCGTCTGACACGACGTGACAACACTCTCACTTTCCGACTGTTCAACCGAGGGAACTCTCTGCCGCCCCGCGTCTGGAACGAAGAGGCGGAGCCGCCGCGCAAAGTGCGGGTCTCGAGGCCTTCCACCTGCCGCGCAAGTGACCGAAGGGGAACTTCCTAACCTCTCATTCCGAACCCGCACTTGCAGAAGTCTAAGCGGGACAGGGCAGTGTCGCAACGGTGATTCAGGCTCGCCCCCGCAATTGGGGGTGATTCGGATGGTCGCCTCCTTGCCCAGTTTTACATTCGGGTTGGGTGTTTTCCCTGTGTCCTGCGTGACCAACCCTGTATTCAGGCCGTTGGCTGCGGGGCGACGCGCTGATTCTAATCAACGAATTGCCTGCGATTTGCCGCGATGCGTCGGCTTGATGCACTCAATGCCGGCCGACGAAGATTCATGACTTTGGGCATTGACACAGGCCCGAATTTGTGATAACTTTTTGTTAGCTCGTCGGCGGGCGTGTCGTATCCCCAGCGACCGCGTCCGTTTTGGCAGGGCTTGATGCACGGGTGAAGTCAGAGGAATGAAGGCCATTGAGACACACAACCGGGACGGTGAGTGAAGAGTTGCACGGTGCGGTTTAGCCGCGTCGTTGTGTCAGTTGAAAGCGCTCGGTCGACGTCGGCCGGGTGAAACATGAATCACGGATTGACATTCATTTTTCGTTTTTTCGAAAAGAGGAGCATCGACATGCGGATGGGACACGTGAATCGAATCGTGCTTGCCTTGGCCGTGCTGGCCGTGGCGGGCTTTGCCAGCAGCGCGAGCGCCATGCCGGTGCTCTACTACGACTTTGAAGGCGGCGGCGCTTATAGCAACCTCGGCACGCTTGGTGGCAGCGGTACCGAGAGTGGCGCGATGACCGCAGCGGTCGCGGCCGGACCCGTCGGTGGCAACCGAGCGACGCCCGCCAACGCCGTCGAGTTTATCGACGACGGTGGTAATACCAGCACTTGGATCGGCACGGGCTACGACGCCAACACGATCGGCATGCAAGGCGCTGTCGACTATACCGCAGCGGCGTGGATTCACCCCACGGCGTTCGGTGGTGGTGGCAACAACGACAATATGGTCTTCGGTCAGGCCAATAACGGCAATGTGCTGCACCTCGGTCTGCGCAACAACGGCAACACGCACTTCGGTCACTGGGGCAACGACTCCGGTGGTGCGTCCGTGCCCCTGAATCAGTGGACCCACGTGGCATACCGCTATGCCGGTGGCAATCAGGACATCTTCGTGAACGGTGCCCTCATCGCGTCGAATGCGCGTGGCGGCCTGAACAATGGTGGCGGCGAGGTCATCATCGGCGACACTCGTCCGGCAGACCAGAACCGCGACTTCGTCGGTTGGTTGGACGACGTGGCGATCTTTAACAGCGGTCTTGAGGACGCGCACATCAACGCGCTGGCCAACGGCCTGAACCCGTTAGCCGCTCCTCCCGGCCCGCCGCCGCTGCCCAAGAATCTCACCCCCGGTTTCGCCGTGCAGGCGTTCAACATCACCGATGGTGGTGGCCTCGACGGCAACCTTGACAGCGTCGCAGAAACGCTGCCCATCTGGCAGTTCCTGGACGCGAACCCCGGTCATACCGGTGCGGCCAACATCAACGGCACGAGTTACAACATCGCCAACAACCTGATGCAGATGCCGGTCAACGAGATCGACTACGCGGGAGGCGGCGGCAACTTCGGCGTCAACAACCCGTACACTGACATCGCCGGTGGCGCCGGCCTCGGCGGCGACGACTTCAGTGTCCGTGCTTCCGCGTGGCTTGGTATCCCCGCCGGTGAATGGTCGATCGCCATCGCCAGTGACGACGGGCGTGTCCTTTCGCTGACGGGCATTGTGTTCGACGCTGCTGTGGATCAGGAGGACATCAACGGCGTGGGCTTCGAGAATGTCATTGGTTTCAATGGCACGACCGGCCATGACCAGTCGGTTGGCCATATCACGATCACGCCTGACATGCTCACCCACAGCGACAACTGGTTCAAGTCCTTCATGGACGGTTTCTTCTTCGAGCGTGGCGGCGGCGACTCTTTCGAGATCTCGATCGCTGCGGGGCACCAGGGCAGCCACAATGGTAACTTTGTGCTGCTCGAAGACGGTGCCCTTGGCTGGATCGTCTCGAAGTCCGAGTTCACCAACCCGGTTCCCGAGCCCGCGACGGTTGGCTTGGCGATGATGGCGATCGCCGGCCTCGGCCTGCGTCGCCGACGCCGACAGGCCGCCTGATCGGCCAAAACGACCGAGGCCGGTCGAACCCGACCGGCTTCCACGATGTAACAACCCAAGGGCTGATCCTCAACCGAGGGTCAGCCCTTTTTCGTCTCCGATTCAGTGCAACCGTGTGTGCGTCGATGCAGTTGAAGGCGTTGCGTGCGAGACGTCCGGTAACGGCCGGCCGCGTCCCGCACTTGATAAGGTCGAAACCGAAGCGAATCAGGTGAAACAATGGCACGTTTGCGACGGGTTGAAATCCCTGCGAATCAACTGTTCCGAATCGATGATGCGCAATGCCGTGCCGCGAGTCGGCCATGGCGGCAACGGTTGGCAATGATGTTGATCGGGCTGTTGTGCGCGCTGCCGGCCTTTGCGCAGGACGGTGTCTCGTCGCGGCCGCTGAACGAGCGCTCCAAAGCAACCGGCGGGACGATGTTCACGCTGCTCACCCCGGAGCGGACGGGCATCAACTTCGTCAACCCGATCGACGAAGACCACCCAATGGCGCACCTCTACGCGTCGGCGATGTCCTGCGGCGGCGTGGCCGTGGGCGACTACGACCGCGACGGCCTGCCGGATGTGTACGTCTCACGCGGCCCGGGTGGGAACAAGCTTTACCGCAACCGCGGCGGCATGCGTTTTGACGATGTGACCGACCGCGCCGGCGTGGCCGGCGGCGACGCGTGGGGCCGAGGTGCGGCGTTCATCGACATCGACAGCGACGGTGACCTCGACCTGTTCCTGACCAACTACGACGCGCCCAATCAACTCTATATCAATCAGGGCGACGGGACGTTCAATGACGACGCCAAACGACGCGGGCTCGACTTCACCGACGCGAGCCACACGCCGGCCTTCTGCGACTACGACCGCGACGGCGACCTCGACGTCTACATCCTGACCAACCGCTATTACCACGCCTCGTTCGACGCCAAGAAGGACCCGCCGTTCTTCGCCGACCCCAAGCGTGGCCTGATCGCAATCAAGCCCAAGTTTGAACGCTACTACACCATCACGTCCGTGACGCCCGAGCCGGGCGGTGGCAGCGTGTTCGTTCAGTGGGCGGCGTACGGCCGACCGGACAAGCTTTACCGCAACAACGGCGACGGCACGTTCACCGACGTGACCAAGGCGTGCGGCATCGGCGACGACCGCGGCCGCGGCCTGTCGGCGACGTGGTTTGACTACAACGACGACGGTTGGCCGGACCTGTACGTGGCCAACGACTTCGAAGACCTCGACCGCCTGTACCGCAACAACGGCGACGGCACATTCACGGACGTCGCTGAGTCGGCCACGCCGTACGGCGCCTGGTTCGCCATGGGCGCCGACTTCGCCGACGTGAACGGCGACGGCCTGTTTGACTTCGTCGTGGCGGACATGTCGGGCACCAACCACTACAAGCAGAAGACCAGCATGGGCGCGATGGGGGCGCAGAACGACATCCTCGAAACCGGCCGGCAGTACATGCGCAACATGCTGTTTATCAACGGCGGCGCGGGCCGATTCATGGAAGCCGCCAACATGGCCAAGCTGGATTCAACGGACTGGACCTGGGCGATCAAGTTGGAAGACCTTGACAACGACGGAATGGTCGACGCGTACTTCACCAACGGTATGGCCGCGAACTTCAACGACTCGGACAACCCGATCGCGCTCGACATCCAGAGCGGAGAGTCGGAGTGGGACCGACACAAACGCGCCGGCACGCCGATGCTGAAAGAGCGCAACCTCGCCTTCCGCAATTACGGCGACCTGAAGTTCAAGGACGTCAGCAAGGCCTGGGGGCTCGACCAACTGACGATGAGCTACGGCGCGGTCAACGCCGATCTCGACCGCGACGGCGACCTGGACCTGGTCGTTGTGAACCTGAACGAGCCGTTGGCCGTGTACCGCAACGACTCGGCCGACGGCCACCGGGCGTTGATTTCGTTTGTCGGCCGACAGAGCAACCGCGACGGCTGGGGCGTGACCGTCCGTGTCGAAACGGCTGACGGCGTGCAACGCCGCGAGCTGACGAACATGCGCGGTTACATGGGCGGCCACGAGGCCGTCGCGCACTTCGGCTTGGGCAAGCAGGGGACCATGAAGCGCGTCATCGTCGATTGGCCAAGCGGGCATCGGCAGGTGTTCGACAACCTCAAGGCCGACCGTCACTACACGATCACCGAACCGGCCGGCACGGCCAAGCCGTTGGCGCGGCAGGTCAAGACGCAGACGATGTTCGAGTCGACACCGCTCGGCCCCCGGCCGATCGTGCACAAGGAGACGCCTTACGACGACTTCCGCGTGCAGCCTCTGCTGCCTAACAAACTGTCACAGCTCGGCCCCGGGTTGGCCGTGGGCGACGTGGATGGGGACGGGGACGACGACTTCTACCTCGCCGGCTCGCGGAACGAGCCGGGCAAGCTGCTGATCAACTACGGCCCGGGCAATGTGCGGTGGTACCCGATCCCGGCGTTCGAGGCCGACAAGGGCTTCGAGGACATGGGCGCCCTGTTCTTCGACGCCGACGGCGACAACGACCTCGATCTCTACGTCGTCAGCGGCGGCGTCGAGTCGTTCCCGGATCAGCCCACGCTGAACGACCGTTTGTATCTCAACAACGGGCAGGGGCTGTTTAAGCGCGACAAGTCGGCGTTGCCCGACCTGCGCGACTCCGGTGGCGTGGTCACCGCGGCTGACTTCGACCGCGACGGCGATCTCGACCTGTTCGTCGGCGGGCGCGTCATCCCGCGCCAGTACCCGCTCGCGCCGAACAGCCGACTGCTGGTCAACACGGGTGGCCGATTCACCGACATGACGCCAACGCGCGCCGAATCGCTGGCTAAGGCCGGCCTCGTCACCGGCGCGGTCTGGTCCGACGTCGACCGCGACGGGTGGATCGACCTGATGGTGACTTACGAGTGGGGGCCGATCCGGTTCTTTAAGAACGACAAGGGCCAGCTCGTTGACCGCACGGAGTGGGCGGGCCTCGACAAACACACCGGCTGGTGGAACGGCATCGCCGCGCGCGACATCGACAACGACGGCGACATCGACTTTGTCGCGACGAACTTCGGCCTGAACACCAAGTACCACGCCGACCTCGACCACCCGACGCTGCTCTACTACGGCGACTTTGAGGGAACCGGCAAGTTCAGCCTCGTCGAGGGCAAGTTTGAGGGCGCGACGCTCTTCCCGGTGCGCGGGCGAAGCTGCTCGTCGAACCGCATGCCCTTCATCGCGGACAAGTTCCCGACGTACAAGGCGTTCGCCCTGGCGCCGTTGCAGGACATCTACACGCCCAGCAAACTCAAGGATGCGCACCGTTTCGCCGCAACGATGCTCGAGTCGGTCGTGCTGATCAACGACGGCAGGGGCTCGTTTACGGTCAAGCCGCTGCCCCGCGTGGCGCAGGTCTCTCCGGGGTTCGGCGTCGTGCTGACCGAACTCGACGGCGACGGCCACGTCGATCTGTGCATTGCGCAGAACTTCTTCACGCCGCAAATCGAGACGCCCCGCATGGCCGGCGGGCTGAGCATGCTGCTACGCGGCAAGGGCGACGGGACGTTCACGCCGGTTTGGCCTAACGCCAGCGGCATCAGCGTGCCCGACGACGCCAAGTGCCTGGCTGTGGCCGACGTGGACAGCGACGGCCGACCTGACCTTGTGTTCGCGAACAACAACGGCCCGATCAAGGCGTTCGCCAACCGCGCCGCCGACGCGCGACGGTTCTTCACCGTGCGCCTCAAGGGCAAGTCCGGCAACCCAACCGGCGTCGGGGCGCGCGTGACGGTGACACTCGACAATGGCACGAAGCAGACCGCCGAGATGCAGGCCGGCGCGGGATACTTGTCACAGTCGAGCGCTGCGTTGACGTTCGGCGTGCCGAAGAATGCGCAGGTCAAGAGCGTCGACGTGCGCTGGCCGGACGGCAAGCCGATGTCAGTTGTGTTTAGGGACGGTGTGCCGCGCGAAACAACAATCAAACAGTGATCAGAGCGAACGCCCCTTCAGCCCCGGGCTCTGCCCGGGGATCGGTGAACTGTGACGCGCGTCGCGTCGTGAGGTGTAAGTAAACCGAATTGGTGCTGCGTGATCGGTTCCCGGCAAAAGGCCGGGGCTGAAGATGTTGGTCACTCGCTGCGCAGCTTGTTGACGATCGCATCCACGTCGTAAACCGCGCCGCCCCACGTGCCGCCGGACGCTTCCTGCAACGCAGCCCACAGGCGGGTGTCGTTCGGTAAGCGCGGGTCGAGCTGCACGTCGGGGTTCATCTCGCGCTCGGCCAACGCGCGTGCGCCGTCGTCAGGCGACAACTCGCCCATCGTATTGTCGCCGACGAAGTCGAGTGAACCTTCGAGGTTGACGCGGTCGATCGTGATGCGCACACGGTCGTCGTCGCGCAACTTGCCGATCGGGCCGCCGGCCAACGCCTCCGGGCTGACGTGGCCGATGCACGCGCCGGTGCTCACACCGCTGAACCGCGCGTCGGTAATAAGCGCGACCTGGTTGCCCCAGTCCAGGTGCTTCAGGGCAATCGTGATCTGCGCCGTCTCTTCCATGCCCGAACCCATCGGCCCGCGACCGGCCAACACGAGCACGTCGCCCGGCTGAATCGGCGCATGTTTCGTTGAGGTGCCTTTGACAGCCACGATCGCATCGCGTTCCGTCGTGAACACGCGCGCGGGGCCGGTGTGCCGGTAGACGCCGTCGTCGTCGACTACAGAGGGATCGATCGACGTGCTCTTGACGACCGATCCTTCCGGCGCAAGGTTGCCGCGCGGGAAGCAGACCGTGCTGGTTAGCCCGCGCTGCTGCGCGCGCTGAGGCGACATGATCACGTCGTCCGGGTCGACGCCGTCCTGTTCACGCAGCACGTCGCGCAGGCGCTGGCGGCGTTCGCTTGTTGCCCACGCGTCGAGCACGTCGCCCAGCGGTTGGCCGGTCACTGTCAGCACGTCGAGTTCGAGCAGGCCCAGGTCGCGCAGGTGGAGCATGACCTCGGGCACGCCGCCGGCCAAGAAGACCTGCACCGTTGGGTGATTGACCGGGCCGTTGGGCAGGGCGTCGACAAGACGGGGCACGCGGCGGTTGACATTGATCCAGTCGTCGACGGTGGGGCGGCGCAGCCCAGCGCTGTGCGCGACGGCCGGCAGGTGCATGACGAGGTTCGTCGACCCGCCGAACGCCGCGTGCACAGCCATCGCGTTGCGGACCGACGCGTCGGTGAGCACGTCGCGCAGCGGCAGGCCGCGTTCGTTTGCGGCCATGAGCGCTTCGGCGCTGCGGGTGGCGAGGTCGAGCCAGATCGGTTGACCTGATGGTGCCAGCGCCGCGTGCGGCAGCGTCATGCCCAACGCCTCAGCCACGACCTGCGACGTCGCGGCCGTGCCGAGGAACTGGCAGCCGCCGCCCGACGTCGCGCAGGCTTTGCAACCGACCTCGGCCGCGTAGTCGAGCGTGATCTCGCCGCGTGCGAACCGCGTGCCGATCGTCTGCACCTTGCCCGCGTCCTCGCCGTCTTCGGGTGGCAGCGTCACGCCGCCGGGCACGAGGATGCAGGGCAGGTCCGCGCTGCCGGCCAACGCCATCATCATCGCCGGCAGTCCCTTGTCGCAGGTCGCGACGCCGAGCACGCCGCGGCGGGTGGGCAGTGATCTAATCAAACGTCGCATGACGACCGCCGCGTCGTTTCGGTAGGCCAGCGAGTCGAACATGCCGACCGTGCCCTGCGTTCGGCCGTCACACGGGTCGGAACAGAACGCGCCGAACGGCACGCCGCCGGCCTGCTCGATGACGCTCGCCGCCGCGCGCATGAGCAGGCCGACCTCCCAGTGGCCGGTGTGGTAGCCGAGCGCGATGGGCGTGCCGTCTTCGCCGCGGATGCCCCCCTGCGTCGAGAGCAGCAGGAACTGCGGCCCGCGCAGTTTCTCGGGCGGCCAACCCATCCCGGCGGCCTGCGTCAGCCCGAACAGGTCGCCGCTGGGCGCGTTGCGCAGGGCGTCAGCGTCGAGGGGGAGCTTGCCCTCGGGGCCGGGCGCGCGCGTGCGGATGTCGTCGAGGGCGGGCGTGTGGCTGAACAGCGTGTCGAGCATGCGCGGATTGTACGTTGGTTGTGGATCGGAGTTGAATCGCAAAGACGCCGAGTCGCTAAGTCGCGAAGAAGAGTAAAGATGTCGGAGGGATGTGAATCGTTTGCGATTGATTTGTCACGCGTTGCGAGCGGCATGGATTGACGTCAGAGGCACGAAGGCACGGAGCGGTGGTTGTTTGGGCGCCTGTATAGCAGCGTGTCCGCAGGGCCGCCTTTCGAGGGAGTTGCGAGCCGGTCGCACAAGGCCGCTAAACCATCGACTCTTTCTCTCCTCCTCTCTTTTCTTGGCGTCTATGCGCCTCCGCGTCTTCGCGTTCAAATCCGCCCGCATCACGGCCAATGCTTCACTTGGTTCGCAGCGCGATGCACCAACGGGTCGATCAGTCCCGCCAGCGTCTTGCGGTTTTGACCCGTGTCACTGTTGAACAGCACAGCCCACGTCAGCCCGTCGTGTCGGCGGACGAGGATCGTCGACGTGCCGGTGAGCAGGCCCGCGTGCCACGTGTTGCGTCCGCCGGACTTGCCGACGGGCCGCACGAACCAGCCGAGGCCGCAGTAGAACGCTTTCGGCTTGCCGTTTTTGTCGAGGCCTGCCGACCCCGGCGGGCGTTCGAACAACGTTTCGATCGACTCACGCTTCAGCAGCGGGCAGTTGTTGACGTCATCGAACGCTTGCGCGAACTTGACCAGATCGACGGCCGAGGCGATCCAGCCGCCGTGCGCGTCCATCGCCTCAAGATGAAACGAGCCGTACGGCGCTTCGACCTGCTTGCCGGCGCGCTCGCCCATCACGGCCGTGCCCATCTTCCGTCGCTTGCCGTGGTACCACACCTCGTCCTTGCCGCGACCCTCCGGCAGCGTCGCGCCGATGCGCATCGTCGTTACGCCGACCGGCTTGAGTACGTGTTGCTTGACGTAGTCTTCGTACGTTTGTCCTGAAACGATCTCGATGATCCGACCCAGCACGCAGTAGCCGAAGTTAGAATAGACCATCTTCCGCCCCGGGTCGAAGTCGAGGGGCCGACCGAGCATGTAGAGGATGACCGACCGCGTGTCGGCCGGCGCGGGGCGGTTGACCGCCTGGGCGATGCCGATCGGGTTGAACATCGGGTCGCCGGACTTGGAGCGGTCGAACCCGCCGCGGTGTTGCAGCAGGTGACGCACGGTGATCGTCGCCCATCGCTCGTCCTTCGGCTTGCGCTGCGCGTACGACGGGTGTCGTTTGAGGATGTCCCACGCCGGCTCGTCGAGTTTGAGCTTGCCTCGCTCGACCAGTTGCATGACGGCCACGGCCGTGATCGGTTTCGAGATGCTCGCGATGCGGAAGAGCGCGGTCGGCTGAACGGGCGTCTGCATCGCCTTGTCGCTGTAGCCGAACCCGCGCGCGTACACGACCTTGCCGCCACGCGCGACGGCGAGCGCCGCGCCGGGCACGCTGTGCCGACGCACGAATTCTTTCATCAGGTCGTCGAAGGGCTGTAAGGCCGGCACGTGTTCGCCGGTGGCGGGAGGCGACTGGGCCGAGGCGCACGGCAACGCGCTCACACTGATGAATAGCGTCAGGCAAGAAAGCAGCACGCTATAATGACGTCGAGGTCGCACATGTCCACCCTTGGCCGAACGATGACGCCCGACGAGTTTCTCGAGTACGCCGCGCGCGTCGAGGGGCGGTGTGAGTTGATCGACGGGGAGGTCCGGCACATGAGTCCTACCGGCGCGCGGCACGGTGACGTGGCCGCTCGATTGCACACGTTTGTTCATATGCACGTGCTCGAGCATGATTTAGGGAAGGTATACGCGGCCGAAACCGGGTTCGTTTTACGGTCGGACAAACCGCGTGTGCGTGCGCCGGACGTCGCGTTTATCCAGGTTGCACGGCTGGCCGCAGCCGACACGCCCAAGTTCTGCCCCATCCCGCCCGACCTGTGCGCCGAAGTGCTGTCGCCGAGTGATCGACCGGACGAGGTGGCCGACAAGGTGCGCGACTGGCTCGACTTTGGCGTTCGGCTCGTCTGGGTCGCCGACCCACGCACGCAATCGGTCGCCGTTCACACACCGGGCGAGCCGACCCATAGCTTGCATATCGACGACACGCTGACCGGCGGCGACGTTCTGCCGGGATTCGAGCTGGCGCTGCGTCGGCTGTTCGACTGACACGATGACGGTTGATCCAAACGGTAGGGTGGGCCAAGGTTTTGCGCGGCCCACCGTTTGGCATCCGTGCGCCACTTTGCCGTGAGCGTTTCATTTCAATGGAGCGCCGGGTGGTGGGCCGCGCCGAGCCTTGGCCCACCCTACGCCGAACAGTTCCGCGACTGCGACCGGCGTTTGCCACTTCACGTCACATTCCCCAACTCCCAGCCCTTGCG
>JANQSF010000005.1 GCA_028284155.1 Phycisphaeraceae bacterium | reverse complement strand
GTCCTGCTGCGCGACCTGGTCAACAAGGGGATGGCGGTCGATGCGGTACGGCTGGTCGACGTCAACTCGGCCGTCCTCCTCGACCGCCATCCCCTTGTTGACCAGGTCGCGCAGCAGGACGATGCAGTGGTTGTCGTCCTCGTAACGGTCGCCCTGTCCGACAATGCCATACGGCGTCGTGGCGTCGAGCAGGAAGCGGCCCGTGCACCACCCGCCGTCTTGGTTGCCGCGCTGACAATGCAGCGCGTTGAGCAAGGCGTGGCGGAGGCGGGCGTCGCGTTGTCGGTTCGCGTGGTCGCTCATGGATCAAACCTTCTGCATCTGCGCAACGTCGATCGTCAGCTTCTGCACGTGGTCGCTCAGGGCTTTCAACTCGTCCTTGGTTGCGGCGTTCGCCATGCACCACGCGCGCAGGTCGCTGACCGCCTGGGCGGTCTGCAGTTCCAGCTTGTGGTCCTTGTCGTGCGACTCCCGGAACAGGCGGTCGCCCTCCTCAAGCCGACGCAGGATCGTGACCACGTTCTGCTCGACGCGCTCGAAGCGCGCGTCGATAACCTGCTCGGCGTGTTGCCGCAGGTCGCCCTTGAGTTGGCGGACGTCGTCGTTCTGGCGCTTGAGCCACGCCATGAAGACGACCATGACCACGTTGACCACCGTCTGCGCGACGGCCATGCCGATGATCCAGCCGTCCGACAGGGCGAGCGTTGTGAAGTGAAGATTCATGCGTGCGCGTCCGTGCGTTGCGTGTCCCGGTTGAAACGACCGGGCGGCGTCTCCACCGCTCGGCCGGAAGTTGCTACTCGTTCGTTCCCGACGCCGCCCCAGTGCCCGCGCCACCCCCGGAAGCTCCCGCGCCGACGTTGAGATCGCCTGCACCTCCGGGCAGGTTCACGTTGGCGTCGACTTCGGGCGTCGTCTCGACCGTGGGCGTCTGCGTCGTCGCACCGGTCGAGTCGGTCTGGCCCGTGCCGCTGTTCGTGATCGTTTGATTGACGGTGATGTGGCCGACCACGAACGTCGCCCCGCCCCCGGAAGCGACGGCGGTCTTCAATGCGTCGACTTCGGTGCGCTTGGCCTCGGCGGCTTTCAACAGTTCCGCGCGCGTTGGATCATCGGGGGGCAACGCGGACAACTGGTCGAGCAAAGCCGACAACTCGTTCTCCCGCTGCGTGATGATCTCGCTGAACAACGCGGTGTTGCGTCCGGTCTCGGCGTCGGGCGCGGCGGCGGGTTTGAGACCACCGCCCGACGGTCCGCCGTGCGGTCCGATGTGGATCGGTGCGTAGCTCGCCTGGTTGGCGTCGGCCCATGTGCCGCGTGAAGCGTCTTCACCGGACGCGCAACCGACGGCGAACAGCAACGCCAGGCAAAGCGCACCGGCCAACAGGTTGCGCCGTTGCAGGTGGTCGGTGTTGATCAGCAGCTTGGGCAGCCAGCGGATCGACTTCGTCGCGGAGTTGCGGCCCCACAGCGCAAGTACTCCGGCGAGGATGAACGTCACACCGTTGACCGGGTCCGGTTCGACCGCGCTCCATGACATCGGGTCGAAGCCGAGGCACATGAACAAGCCAAGCAAGATGACAAACGCTGAGCCGACGATGCCTCGGCTGAAACAGGCGAGTTTGGTTTCGGGTTGCATGGTGGAGTCCTTTCCAATGGGGTTTGATGTCCGTTCGATCAGTGCTTACGTGTTGACAACGACGCTCCCGCTTTCCGTCAATGGGACGACCGCCCCGGCCCCGGTCGTCCCGCCGCCGTCCACGTCGTCACGTGCAACGGTTGGTGGCTCCTGCGCTTCGGCGGCCGGGGCCTCGGCACGATCACTGCCCGTCGGTAGGGAGGTGTTATTCGACTGTTGCGATTGATTAGAGTCGGGCGGGTAGTCCGCGCACGTCCGCAGGACGCGGAAGTGCAGACTCGGGTTGTGGCGTCGGCATGTGCGCGCAGCGTCGAGCGCGTCACCCTCGACGTCCAGCGCGTCGAGCGGCACGACGTGGCGCTTGCCGTTCGCGTCGGTGTCGATGCGCGCAACTACAAACAATTCTCCGATCGCGGCGAGTTCGTCGTCCCGACGGATGTAACTGGTTTCGACCAGTGGTTGCGCGTTCATTCCACCGCCCCCCTCTCGTCACGGCGCGGGTCGCCTTCCGGGAGCATCTGGCGGACGGTGCGGTAGCAGGCGTGGGCGACTGCGGCCTCCTCGTTGCTGCCCTGCGCATGCCAATACTCGCGCTCGCCTTCGAGCGCGTCGAGCACTTCGTGCAGGGTTTCGGTGCGGGTGGTGTCGAGTGCGGGCATCGGGCCGTCCGTGCGTGTGCCCCGCGCATCCATGCGCGGCAAACAAAAAAAGGGGCCGATCGCGCCTGCCGAGCATCGTGGCAAGGGCGATCGACCCCTTGGGGGGCCAGATAATCGTTTAATGTCACCAATCTTGAACGCGGTGCAGCAACTCACCGCTGGGTTGTGTTGTTAAGCTAGCGCTGCGTGTTTTGATTGTCAACTCGATGGCGGTCGTTTTCTTCGGCGATCATCACCATCGTCGTCCGAAGCGCTTTGGCCAGTTGGCGATGTGACGCGCGCATTTCCAGCACGGCCCACCAAATACCACCGATCAAGAATGCGAAGATGAAAACGCTGATCGACTGTACCAGCGCAGAGCCTGCAACTGCGAAGAAGATGGCGACCTTGGCGACCAACTCCGACGTCGTGTCTCGGTCCGTTTCCTGCCACCAGTCGATCATCTGACTGGAACGCTTACGTGGTGATTGAGTGGGCTGAGTCGGCGGCGCGCTTACTGCTTTGATGGCCTTGACCTCCAAGCCACGCGACCGAGCAAGCCCGACCGCGTCGTCCGGTGATCCAGCTTCGACGGTAATTGGTGCGCGCCTTTCGCCCGTCTTCTGATCGAACATCTCCAATTCAAAGAACGGCATGGGTTTACCTCATTGGGGTGTGACGGAGTAGTTCGTTATCAACCGCTTTTGCACAAAACGCCGCAGGGGGTTGACATTTGTTCGGTGTATGTTAGGGTCATTGGGGACGGACCTATCACCAGTCGGCACGGACGCCGACGTTCTTTTTTCCGGAGTCCTTTCATGCCCTTGAACCTGAACGTGGATGGACGTGTTTTTCCAGTGCGTCGAGCCGACCAGCCCCTCACAGGCGAGAGGGGAATCCCTCTGCTTGGCGAGATTGATCTGGACGAGTGCAAGATCACAATCTCCCCGTTTTGCCCGCGAAAACGCGTGCTTGAGACGATTGGACATGAGGTGGGTCACGCGTGGTTGCGCGATCGGGACCTGCCCGCCACAGAGGAGTCGTTCTGCAAACTGCTGGGCAAGATCGTCTTCAACCTTTTCAGAGATGTGGAGCGATACGGCGGTACAAACCGGCTGCTGTTGATGGGTAAGCAAGAACAGGTCTTGCAGCCCGAAGTCGGCCTGGCCGACCTGAATCCCACCGACCGCGTTGAAGTCGGATCGACCGATTGCCATGCGTGCAGAACCCCGGTTGGGCCGCGTTCAGTCGTGCGCGGTGATTTGCGCGACCATGAACGCCTGCAGATCTCAGTGATCGACCTGGCGTTTCGATGTGGACACTGTGATCACCTGGTCAAGTGGACGGAGAAGGCGACAGACGGCGGGTTTCCAAGTGGCATCACCGTTGACGGTCAAACGTTTACGCGCGGTGAGGAACTGGCTGAGTTTGAACGCAATCACCCTGAGGAATCAGGGGTCATCCAGATCTCCTAGCGTGCTCGCGGCCTTGCTCTTGGGGCGCGGCAACTGCTTCTTGCCTTTTCCGCCTACTTTGCCAATCACGGCGTCGCTGCTTGTTTCATCCGCCGCAGCCAATCTGGCCGCATATGCGTCGAGCTCTTTCGGCACGTCAGTCCACGAATCAACCTGTGTGTTTCTTGCGACACCGAGCGCGGCCTGTCTGATATGCGCAGGGGACGACCACAACAGAATCATCGCAGAGCAAACAGCGTCGCTTTCACCCATGCCCGTATCGCGTTCAAAGTCGTCCAGCAGCCGACGCACCTTCTGCGGCACGCTCGTCGACACTTGTGGGGGTCGCGGTTTGTTCGCTTTCTTCTTGGCCATGACGTCACAAGATCATTCTAATTGCCTTCCGCAAACACTTGCAAATCAGCGACTTACTAGTGTTTTTATATACTTACTAGAATCTACTTGCATTTCCAAGTGTCAGCGGCTATGGTGTCGGCATGAGCAATGCCATCACCACGATCGGCTGCCGTAAGCGCGACCGTGATCGAATCGGCGACATCCCGCTGATCGGCAGGCTCACACAGGTGGAGGCCGTGGCCGCCCTGATTCGGCTCGCGTACCTCGCACCGAAGGATCTTCTGTTGGAAGCGTTCGAGGGCGCAATTGAAAGCTCCGCGTCTTCCGGCAACGACACACCAGAACACGACGGTGCTTCGAGCACCCGAGATGACCACGACGCTCAAACGGCGTCGCCTGATCGCGTGCGCACTCCCGCCAAGAAGTCGACGCGCGCGAAACCTCGCAGCAACACCGCGACCCGGAAGGCCGGGTAGCGGTGTCACCAATCGCCTGCCGAGCATCACGAGTGACGCAAGTCACCGGCAGGCTTTACGCCCCGCGACGGGGAAACCCACCGCCGGGCCTTGAAAGCCATGACCAGGCCGCGACCGTGCAACGCCCACCGTGGAACAACAGGTCGCGGCCTTTGAAC
>JANQSF010000104.1 GCA_028284155.1 Phycisphaeraceae bacterium | reverse complement strand
GTTGACCCTGCAACTGCCGATCCCGCTGATGTTGGTTTCGCTCAGCGGCGTGGTCGTGGCGGTGAGTCAACTGCGGGACGTGCGGACGCGGTCGAAGCTCGTGCTGATCGGCGTTGTGACAGGCGGCTCGCTCTTCGCCGTGACGCTCCTGGCCGGCCTGGCGTGGCGGCCGCTTTACCTGATGGATGATTACGTCGTGCAGTTGTGGCGGATCACCGCCATTGACGCGGCGATGGCGTTGCTCACGGCCGTGATCACCGGCCTGCTCGTGCAGGGCGTGTTGCCCGTGATCGAACGTCTGTTCAATGTCACGACGGCCATGACGTTGCGCGAGTTGAACGACGCGTCGCACCCGCTGCTGCGTCGCTTGGCGCAGGACGCGCCGGGGACGTACCAGCACTCGTTGCGTTTGGCTGACATCAGCGAGGCCGCGGCCGAGGCGATCGGGGCGGACGGGTTGCTGTGCCGCGTGGGCGCGATGTACCACGACATCGGCAAGCTGAACAAGCCGCAGTACTTCGCGGAGAACCAGGGCGGCGGGAAGAACCGTCACGACAAGTTGTCGCCGGCCATGAGCGTCTTGATCATCGTCGGCCACGTTAAAGACGGCGCGGAGATGGCCCGCGAGCACCGACTGCCCCAGCCGATGCGTCACTTCATCGAGTCGCACCACGGCACGACGCTGGTCGAGTACTTCTACCACGCGGCCCGCAGGCACAGCGATGAACAAGATCTGCCCCAGCCGGACGAGTTCGAGTTCCGCTATCCGGGTCCGAAGCCGCAGAACAAGGAAGCGGCTATCTTGATGTTAGGTGACGCGGTGGAGTCGGCCGCACGCACACTCGACGAGCCGACCCCCGGAAGGCTTGAACAACTGGTGACGACCATGGCCCGCAAGCGGTTGATGGACGGCCAGTTCGACGAGTGCAACCTGACGTTGGCTGAGCTGCACAAGATCGAGCAGGCCATGCACCGCACGATGTGCGCGGTATATCACGGCCGGGTCAAATACCCCGGCGACGACCGCGAGCCGAGCAAGCCGCAGGCCGCCGAAGCCCCCGCACCGAGCGAGGCGGGCGTTGCGGCGTCGTGACCTGCGGGTTTGCGCGACACACCATCGATACGACATTGAACCACGCCGGGGCTTTCCCAAGACTCGGACCCGTTGCTGAGTACGGCGATCGACCCGGGCCTTCCGAAAGGCTTATCTTGCGTGTTGCGGAGATTGTGCACACGTGAAAAGTTCACGGGCCCGCTCGCACATCGACTATTATCTGTTCAGTCTCATGAACAGGCGTCTGACCATTTTCGTGTTGATCTGTTTGGGATGGTCGCCGGCCTTGCGCGCGGCGGACACCTCGATCGACTTTGACCGCGACATTCGGCCGATCCTGTCCGACAATTGCTACCACTGCCACGGCCCGGACGCCAAGGCGCGCAAGGGCAAGCTCCGGCTGGACGACCGCGACGCCGCCCTCGCGCCGCGCAGGGATTATCACGTTATCAAGCCGGGCGACCCGGACAAGAGCCTGTTGCTTTCGCGGATCGAATCCGCCGATCCGCAGGACCGCATGCCACCCGTCGAGACGGGCCTGAAGCTGACGCCGGCGCAGCGCAAGGCGTTGCGTCAATGGATCGCCGACGGGGCGAAGTGGGAGGCGCATTGGGCATTCGTTAAGCCAAGTCGGCCGGCGCTGCCGAACGTCAATCAAAACGACTGGGCGCGCAACCCTATTGACCGATTCATTCTCGCGCAGCTTGAGGCGAAGGGGCTGTCACCTTCGCCGCGCGCATCAAAAGAATCGCTCATCCGACGCGTCACACTCGACCTGACCGGTCTGCCGCCGACGCCCGCCGAGGTCGACGCGTTTGTCAATGACAAATCACCCGACGCGTATGAGAAGGTTGTCGATCGGCTGCTCGCGTCGCCGCGTTACGGCGAGCGCATGGCCTGGCCGTGGCTCGACGCGGCCCGCTACGCCGACTCTAACGGCTACCAGGGAGATCGCGAACGCACGATGTGGCCGTGGCGAGACTGGGTCGTCAAGGTATTCAACGACAACCTGTCCTACGACAAGTTCACCGTGTGGCAGTTGGCCGGCGACCTGCTGCCGGGCGCGACGTTTGAGCAGCGGTTGGCGACCGGTTTCAACCGCAACCACATGATCAACGGCGAGGGCGGGCGGATTCCGGAAGAAAACCGAGTCGAGTATGTCTTCGATCAACTCGAAACGACCGGGACGGTTTGGCTTGGCCTGACCTTCAACTGCGCCCGCTGTCACGACCACAAGTTCGACCCGCTGACGCAGCGCGACTACTTCGGTCTGTTCGCGTTCTTCAACCAGACGCCGATCAACGGCGGTGGCGGCGATCCGCGCACGCCGCCCGTGTTGGCCGTGCCGACAGCGCAGCAGAAGCAGCGCATCGCCGACCTCGAAGCACAGATCGCGCGTGCTCAGCAGCAGGTCAGCCAACGCGTCGCGGCGTTGAAGTCGCAACAGGCGCAATGGAAACACGACGTTACTGCGAAGCTTGAGCGTGCCGCTTGGCGGGTGCTCCGCCCCGACGCCGTCAAGACGTTGCATCAGAAGGCGGTTGTGCAGGATGACGGTTCGGTATTGATCTCTGGACCCAACCCGGCCAACGACACGTACACGTTCATCGTGACGAGTGATCTTGCGAACGTCACGGGCTTGCGGCTGGAAGCGTTACGGCATGCGTCGATGACGCATGGCGGGTTGGCGCGCTCGGACAGTGGTAATTTCGTCCTGACGGAGATGGAAATCACGACGCACACGCCGCCGATTGACGGCGGCGACGCCGCGCCGTTGCGTGTCGCGATTGCGTCAGGCCAGGCAACATACGAGCAGGGCAATCACAAGATCACGGGCGTTTTTGACGGCAAACGCGAGACCGGTTGGGCGGTCTGGCAGGGCAAGCCGGTCGCGCGCGATCATCAGGCCGTGCTGCGGTTTGAGAAGCCCGTTCCTGCGGGTCCGAACACGACGTGGAAAATCGTGCTTCGCCACGACTCGCCGCACAAGAACCACAACCTGGGTCGGTTTCGCCTGTCGTTGACCGACGCGGCTGAGCCGAAACTGGGCGGTGGCGACACGAGTCTGCGCGACGCGTTGCAAACGCCCGCGGCCAAACGTAACAAGTCACAGAACGACCTGATCGCCAAAGCGCATCAGGACACCGATGCGAAACTCAAGCAGATGCGCGACGAGGTCGGCAAGCTTCAGAAGGCGATCAACGACACGCGTAACGGCGCGCCGAAAGTCATGGTCATGCAAGACATGGCCAAGCCGCGGCCCACGTACATCCTTGATAAAGGTCTGTACAGCGAGCGGCGTGCGACGACGACCGCCGCGTCGCCCGCGTTTCTGCCGGCCATGCCCGACGGCGTGGTGATGAACCGCCTCGCGCTGGCGAACTGGATCGTCTCGCCCGACAACCCGCTGACCGCCCGCGTGACGGTCAACCGCTTCTGGCAGCAGGTGTTTGGCAGAGGGCTGGTCAAGACGGCGGAAGACTTCGGCTCGCAGGGCCGACGCCCGACGCACCCGCGACTGCTCGACTGGCTGGCGGTTGAGTTCATCGAAAGCGGCTGGGACGTCAAGGCGTTGATGCGGCTGATGGTGACCGGCGCGACGTATCAACAGTCGTCGCGCGTGTCCGACACGTTGATCGAATACGACCCGCAGAACCAGTGGCTGGCGCGCGGGCCGCGTCACCGCATGCCGTCGTGGATGATCCGCGACCAGGCGTTGGCGGTCAGCGGGTTGATGACTCCGACCATCGGCGGCCCGCCGGTCAACCCGTACCAGCCGCAGGGCGTTTGGGCCGAGGCGACGTTCGGCAAGAAGCGGTACACGCAGAGCAAAGGCGCCGACCTGTACCGGCGGAGCATGTACACGTTCTGGCGGCGGATCATCGGCCCGACGATGTTCTTCGATTCGTCCCCGCGTCAGGTCTGTTCGGTCTTGCCCGTTCGGACCAACACGCCGCTGCACGCACTGGCGACGATGAACGACATCACGTATGTCGAAGCCGCGCGGGCGCTGGCGGAGCGGGTGTTGAAGTCGGGTGATGCGAACGACATGGCGCGTTTCGAGCGGCTCTACCGTCTCGTACTGGCGCGTGCTCCCAGCGATGCAGAACGAGGCCTGTTGGTACAGAGCATCACGCGGTTGCGTCAGCAGTATTTGGCCGACGGCGACGCCGCGGCGAAGCTGCTGGCCGTCGGTGAGTCGAAGCGCGACGAAACAATCGACCCGGTCGAGCACGCGGCTTGGGCCGCATTGTGCCTGGCGGTATTGAACCTGGACGAAACGTTGACGCGGGAGTGAGCCGCGCCTCCTCCCATTCAATGAAGATGGATATGCAACGACACCTTGACATCACGCGACGTGAACTGTTCGGCAAGGCGGCAACCGGTCTTGGCACGGCCGCGCTGGCGGGGCTCCTGTCGCGCGACGGGCTGGCGGCGAGCATGCCGGCGCGTACCGACGTCGGCGCAGGCCTTCCGGGGGCGACGCACTTTGCACCCAAGGCCAAGCACGTCATTTACCTGTTCCAGAACGGCGCGCCCACGCACGTCGATCTGTTCGACTACAAGCCGCAGTTGCACAAACTGCACGGCAAACCCGTGCCGGATTCGTACGTCAAGGGCAAGCGGTTCAGCACGATGACGGGCAACGCGTCGGGCAAGCTGATGCTGCAACCGGTCGAGCCGTTTGCGCAACACGGGCGCAGCGGCGCCTGGGTCAGCCAGTTCATGCCGCACACGGCTAACGTCGCCGACGAGCTTTGCTTTATCAAGAGCATGCACACGGAGGCGGTCAACCACGCACCGGCCATCTCGTTCCTGCTCAGCGGCGGTGAGATCCCCGGCCGACCGACGCTCGGGGCATGGCTGTCGTACGGCATCGGCAGCGCCGCGGACGACCTGCCGGCCTTCGTCGTGATGACGAGCGTGAGCAAGGGTACGTCGTGTGGGCAGATCTTCTACGACTTTTATTGGGGCTCGGGTTTTTTGCCGTCGCGTCACCAAGGCGTCAAGCTGCGCGGCGGCGGCGACCCGGTGCTTTACCTGTCGAACCCGGACGGCATGTCGCGTGACATCAAGCGCGGCCTGCTCGACGACGTCGCGAAACTCAACCGCATCAAGCTCGAACGCCACAACGACCCGGAGATCGCCACCCGCATCGCGCAGTACGAGATGGCGTTCAAGATGCAGGCGTCGGTGCCCGATTTGGCCGACCTGTCGAACGAGCCGAAGTCGGTGCTCGACATGTACGGCCCGCAGGTCACGGAGCGCGGGACGTTCGCGCACAACTGCCTCATGGCCCGCCGGCTGGTCGAACGCGGCGTGCGTTGTGTCCAACTCATGCACGCGGGTTGGGACCAGCACAACAGCCTGACGACCGAGCTTTACACGCAGTGCAAAGATACGGATCAGCCGTCGGCCGCGCTGGTGGCCGACCTGAAACAGCGTGGCCTGCTCGACGACACGCTGGTGGTCTGGGGCGGCGAGTTCGGACGCACGCCGTTCCTGCAGGGCGACATGAAGAACCGCAAGCGGTGGGGGCGCGACCATCACCCGTACGCGTTCACCGTCTGGATGGCCGGCGGCGGGATCAAGCCGGGCACGACCTACGGCGCTTCGGACGACCTGGGCATGCACGCAGTCGAGAACCGCGTCCACGTCCACGACCTGCAGGCGACGGTCCTGCATCAGCTTGGCATCGACCACGAGCAGTTGACGTACAGGTTCCAGGGTCGGCGGTTCCGGCTGACGGATGTGCACGGACACGTCGTGAGCGGCGTGTTGTCGTAAGCTGGGTCGTTGTTGTTTCGCGACGACATCGCGTGTTGACTCCAGTCAACAGTGGGAGGGGCGGATCGGCCTTGCGGGCATGATGCGCTGTTGGTGCGCCGTTCGCATGGCCTGGGGCATGCGGGTGGTTTGGTGCAAGTTGAGTCCGGCGCGTCTGACGCGTTGGTGGAGTTCGACGACGACGTTGACGCGTCGCGCGATCGCTCGCGCGCGTCGGCCGAAGATCAAAGCGGCTCAGGGCCACGTCGCGCGGGTGGTGGTGCGTCCGATACATCGACGCCCACCAGTCGTGGTGCGGGGGTGCGGCGCGGCTGAGCCTATTGGCAAGGCCGACGCGCTGCGGTTGGCCGATAACGGGGCCGATCAGCGGGTCGATTCATGCACGACAAGGATCGGCCACGACTCGGCCGATGTACGCGGCAGACTGATCGACGTGTGGGCTTGACGACGCAGCCGGCGTCGCGGGACACAAACGAACCGGAGTGACGCGCCATGAGCCACGACATCGACATCGAACAACTGATCGAGCAGGTCCCCGAGATGAGTCGACGGACGTGCACGGCCTACCTGCGACGGTTCCGCCAACCGCGGCTGGACTTCACCGACGAATACCTGGCCTGCCTCAGCCTCGACCGGTTGCGTCATGTGTTGTTGGCGGCGTGTCTGCAAGTGAAGGTTAAAGCGCGGCGGTGATGTCCGCGTTGAGTAGGCGACCGCGGATTGTGCGGATGACGCGGATGGGAGAGCCGTGGAGTTGACCGACTCGGCGGGATTGAGTTTTTTCGTGTGGTTGGGTGGGGTGTTTGATCCGGGCCTTTGGAAAAGCCCGGCTTCTTCTGAGTGCGAGTCACCAATTTGGAGCGGGGGTTGTTTGCAAGACTTGGTATCCGCGCGATCCGTGTCATCCGTGGTCGCTTTTACTGCCTCGCCTCTTGACGTGACGATTGCCTGACGCACCGCGTACAGTCTTGACATGTGGCGGGACGTTCTCGACATCGCGATGCGCTACCTGCACATCGTTTCGGCGATTGTGGCGGTGGGCGGCTTGGCGTTCGCGGCGTTCTGTTTGACACCCGCGGTTCGTGTGCTGGACGACAGCTTCCGCGCGTCGGTGATGAAGCTCGTGCAACTGCGCTTCCGTCGGGTCGTGTGGGTCGCGATCTTCGGGCTGATCGTGACGGGGACCTACAACTGGGTACGCGCGGCTGAGGCTTACAAGGTGATGGGCGCTAAGGGGAATGCCCTGATCGGGACGAAGGTGTTGTTGGCGATGGTGTTATTCTCGATCGTCGCGGCGGAGTCGGTCGGTTGGTTGAGCCCCAAGAAGCCGGGCGTGCTGACGTCGGTGAAGCTCTTGCTTGCGGCGGCAGTGATCCTGTTGGGTAGTATTTTGCGGAAGATGTAATCGTTTTGAAGATCCAGGTCTTCGGAAAGACCTGGCTTTTGGGGCGATCATTGGAGACGGTGCATGGCGGCACGACGGGGCGGCAGGTCGAAACGGAGCCGGGGGAGCCGGGCGCGCAAGACGCTGACGAAACATCTCACGCAGCGCCGGCTGCTCAAGCGCGTCGGCCTTCCTGGGTTGGTTGTCATAGTGTTGCTGGTCGTGCTGCTCGACCGCGCGGCGGTGTACGGCGGCGGGGAGCAGCAGCGATACGAGTCGCAGGGCTGGACGGTCGTGCGTGTGGTCGATGGCGACACGATCGTGATCGATGCACCAGACACGGATGAGGACGGGGACGAGACCGAAACGACGCGCGTTCGTCTTTGGGGTGTCGACACGCCGGAGATCGCCAACGTCCGCCTGAAGAAGTCGGCTGAGCCGTTTGGCGACGAGGCGGCGGACTTTGCCCGGAAGCTCTGCGAGGGGCGGGCCGTTCGGCTGAAACTCGAATCACACGACCTGCGCGACAAGTACCGGCGGCTGCTTACGTATGTGGTGCTTCCGGACGGGTCGGTTCTGAACGAGCGGCTGCTGGCGGCGGGGTTGGCGGAGGCGGACGACCGGTTCAGTCACAGCCGGCTCCAGCGGTATGAGCACATCGAGAAACAGGCCCGGCACGACCGATTGGGGATGTGGGCCAAGTGATCGGCCGACCCGGTATAATGTCGCACACCGGGGTGGCATGTCGAAGATTCACCTTGCTGCGGGAGCAAAGCCGTGTTGAACTGGATACCCGGCGGAAACAACCACGACGAAGGCCGACTGCGCGACCTCGGCCAGGAGATGGTCGACGACACCAGCCGATTCCTGACCTGGGCGTTGGCCGCGAATCGGGGGTTGGCCCGCATCCCAATCCGGCGGGTCGATAACGGCGGTTTCGAGTTGATGATCCGTGTGCCCGGCGTGAAGAAACTGGTCCGCCGGTGGTGGGATCGTGCGTTGGAAAAGGCCTGGCCTGACCAATGGTGAACCGATTCGGCTCAAGACGTGTAGGGTTCACGACCGAATATCGCGGCAGGTAGAACGTTTACGGGACGGCTTCGGTCGGCCCGCGATTCTGGCCTGTGAAACGGCTTGCCACCCCCGGGGCGGAAACGACATGTCCGACCAGACGAACGACACGCACACCCCGGAAGCCGAGGCCGAACTGGAAGCGGCGGACCAGACGCCCGCTGGCAGCGAGGCGGAAGCCAAGCCCGTCGGCGAAGCGAAGGCGCGGATCAGCGCGGGTTACCGTATCCGCATCGGCGTGTTGGCTTTGGGTCTGCTTGGGTTCGGCGCGTGGGCGGCGTACGACGGGTTCGTGGGATACCCGCAGCACAACGAGGTGGTGAACTCGTACGTCGCGCGCCTCAATGAGGTCCGCGAGCAGTACCCCGAGACGTGGAAAGAGAAGTGGCCTGACATCGCTGTCAAGGAAGACAAGTTGGCCGACTTTTCGTCGTTCGCCGAGGTTGAATACGGCAAGGAGGGCGAGCCGCCCAAGATCGTGGGCAAGCGCAAGACGCAAAGCGATATCTACTTTCAGTACGGGATGCTGGGTTTGGCTGCGCCGGTGGGACTCTTCTTCCTGCTGGGTTGGTTCGCCGCACCGTCGCGGTGGATCGCGATGGACGAAAACGGGCTGACCAGCAGCCGGGGCGACAACGCGCCGTTCGACAAGATCCACAAGCTCAACAAAGAACGCTGGTGGAAGAAGGGCATCGCCGTCGTTTATTACAAGGCCGACAGCGGCGAGGAGCGAACACTCACACTGGACGACTGGAAGTTCGAGCGCGAGCCGACCGAACAGATGCTTGAAGCCGTCGAGTCGAGGCTCGAGCCGGACCAGATCGTCGGCCAACGCGAGCCGCTGGCGAAACTGGTTGATCCGGATGCGGAGGACGACGAAGATGCGGACGGCGGCGAGTCAGAGGACGCGTCGACCACAGTCGATTCCAGCGACGACGCGTCCGTTGAGAAGAAGGATTGAATCACCGGCCGTGTGTGTGAAAGTACGCGCGTTTCTTGTCGCGGTCATACACCATGTACACGCCTTGATCTGTCTCAGACCACGTGTATGAGACCGTGTTTTCCAACTCAAGATACTTTGGGTGACCGGCTGGGTCGACCGCGAGCATGTAGAATGGTCCGAAATGTGGGCCGTTCAACTCGACACCCGACCAGTCATCGACCCAGGCGTAAAACGCGGACTCAGGGACCTCGAAGTCATACACCAGGTTTGGGGAGAGAAAACCGCCGAAGTCCCATCGGATGTTGGTGGCTGCGGTCGGGAGATCGCCAAGCGGTGATTGGGTGGCGGTCTTGGCGAAGCCGCGTTGAGGGTGTCCATCTTGCAGTGAATAGGCAAGCAGGAGTGCCGCCATTCCGGCAACGAAGAGCACCACGATCAGTTTTCGCTTGCGGGTCATCATCGCGTCTTGCGTCACGCCGCCTGCAACGGCGTGATCGACGAAATGTGAAGCAGTGAGCACATGACGACGCGGTCGGGCAATTCGTCGGTCTGGCCGTTGTCGTTAGGCAGGGCGATGATGAGCCTGCTCCGAAGCACCATGGCCATCTCGGGGTGACGTACTTCCCACGTATCGCCGTCGGTCATCCTGACGCAGAACGGCACGAACGGCCCTTGGTCCAGCATATCTTTGATAGTCCTCGCGTCCATACGGCCATTATACCCGCACTCGGAAACGCACTACCCTGCAAACAAACAACGCCCGCTTGACGCGGGCGTTGTTTGGTTTCAGGTGGTCAGCCGGGGCTGGCAGCCTGTTTCAGAGAAGACCTCGGCCGGGTGTGGCCGTGGGAAGTTCTCTGTCTTCTCTTAATGGATCAACGGTCGGCCACGCCAGCGACGCCGCGCATGCTCGGGCCGCGGTAGGCGCTGCCGCGTCGGGCGGCACGTGTGCCGCTGACCGACGGGATGCCGATCTGCTGGTGCACGAACTCGGGGGCGCTGACGATCAGTCGGCCGCTGAAGTAACGGACTGACCCGTACTCGCCGCCGTTGCCGATCCAGATGGTCGGCTCGATCGTGTCACGGATGATCTGTGCCAGGTCTTCGCCGCGTTCTTCCTTGCTCTTGACCGGCTCGCGGTCGCGCTGGTCCTTGTCGAAGATGCTGGTCGACGACTGCGCGACGCCCGGCCCGGCGCTGCCGCCAGAGCTGGTGTTGGACAGCGCGCTGTTCAGGTCAAACTCCTGCGTGTTCTCGAAACGCGGGATCGTCAGCAGCAGGTCTTCGATCACGTACACGCGGACGACCGACCGCTTCAAAGCCTGCCGCCGGGTCATCACCTCGGTGTACCAGGGCGTGGTGTTGTACATGAGCGTGGTCAGTTCGGGTGTGACGCGTTGCAGCATGAGCCGCAGCAACTGGTCGGCCGGCACGGAGCGCAGGCGGAGCGTGATCAGCGTGTTGGCGTCGACGCCTTCGACCTCGAGGGCCGACCAGTTCATGACCAGCGGCACACCCGTCGTCAGCGACCACCACTGAAACGCCTGTTTGGCCGGCACGGCTTCGATATTCACTTCCTGGATGATCTGCCTCATGGACAGTTCGATGGTTCGGCGGGAGCCGACGGTC
This sequence comes from Phycisphaeraceae bacterium, assembly GCA_028284155.1. Lineage (GTDB taxonomy): Bacteria > Planctomycetota > Phycisphaerae > Phycisphaerales > Phycisphaeraceae > JANQSF01. The sequence continues at coordinate 30,426 of JANQSF010000104.1, read as the reverse complement.
GAGGTGACCGGGCTGGTCACGGCGCCGTTGCGACGGTTGTAGTCGCGGATGCGGTCGTTCAGCGATTGGCCGAGCGCGGCCGGCGCGGCGACGAGCAGGCAAAGTGCGGCGGTCAGGGCGATGCGGTTGCGATGCATGGGCGGGCCTCCACAGGTCGGGACAACTGGACTACACGCGCGAATCAAAACGGCTCAGCCGACGGGGGTCGGCCGGGGCGTTATTTGCTGGGTCTTGCCGATGAGCCATGCGGTCGCTCACAGGTTGGCGGGCACACGCTTGCGGTCGGCCGAGATGACCTGACGGTCGAGGCGGGGGTCGGCCGAGGCCGGCGTCCGGTGATCGTGTCCGTCCGCCAACAACGCCATTATCGCCGAAGCCCTCGGATTAATCAAGAGGAAAATGTACGTTTACACAATTTTTTTTCGCCCCTGTTCTTGGGGGTCGATCGACCTGAAACGGGGCAATCGGGCTTGTTTGGCGGGTGGGGCGGCTCTGTGATCGGGCCGAGAACATCAATCTGGCCGATGGGGCTCGCGCGTCTGGCCGGGGTTGGTGGACGCCCTGAATCCGATGTATGACACGGTTTGCGGTCGTCCCGACGCAGATTGCACCCGCTGCTCGGAGCCGAACGGGCTGAGCATAACTTCCGTTGACCCAAGAATTGACCGATCACTACGATTCGCCCATGCCCCATGCCAGGATGACACGGCGGTTGGTGATTGGATGCGCGTTGTGGCTCGCCGCCGCGCTGGTCGGCTGTGACTTCGGCTCGTCGGACGGCGGGTCGGCCGACGGGCCGCGCGTCGTGAGCCTGTCACCCGCCTTGACCAAGATGGTCGTCGACCTGGGCAAGGGTGAGGCGATCGTGGGCGTCGGCGAGAACGACGCGGCCGCGCCGGACGGGGCGGCCGTGGTCGGCACGTACCTCGACCCCAATCTCGAAAAGCTGCTCGAACTTCAGCCGACGCTGATCCTGACCATGAGCGACAAGGACGGCGTGCCCAAACGCCTGGCTGAATTCGCCAGCCAACACGGCATCCAACTCGTCGCGTATCCCGTGCCCAAGACGGTCACAGCCGTCGCGAGCATTCTGTACAACCCCGGTGAACTGATCATCGCGCCTTCGCCCAAGGCCGACGACGCGACGGACGACGGCGACAGCGACTCGCCCAGCGACAAGCCCGCGCCATCTGCCGGGCCGACGCAACAGCAGACGTTGGGTTTCCTGCTCGACGCACAGGCCAGGGCGGGCGAGTTGTATTTCGACCTGCTTGCTTCGTTGGCCGCCGTGCGCGAGGTGACGAGCGAGCACACGTACACGATCGAAGGCGCGAACCTGCAGAAGCGCACCGAGTTGATCACCGCGATCGACGCCATCGCGGACGAGGCTGAGCGCAAAGCCCGCCGCGCCGCGCTGCCCCGCGTCCCGCCGCGTTACCCGCCCGTGTTGCTGGTCATCGGTACGCAGCCGCTGCGCGTCGTCGGGCCGGGCCAGGTGCACGACAACCTGCTGAACTACATCGGCGCGAGCAACGCCGCCTCCGTGATGAAGGACGGCGCGCCCACGATCGACAAGGAAACGCTGCTCAAGCTCGCCCCGAGCGTGATCTTGATCATCGAGCCGAACGGCAAGCCGCTGGGCTCGATCGGCGACGACCCGCGGTTGGCTTCGTTCCGCGGGCTGAGTGGCGTCGACGCCAAGACCGGTCAACCGCTGGTGCCCGCCGTGGCGAACAAGCGCATCGCGCTGATCGACGACCCGATGGCGCTGCTGCCTTCGACGTCGCTGGGCGACCTGGCGATGAAGATGGCCAAGGCGGTGCACCCCGAGGTGGCTGACAAGATCGACGCGGCCGTCAAGAAGGCGCGCGAAGCGTCCAGCGGCGGCCGCGCGATGACGATCGAAGAGGTCGACCAATTCCTGCGCGACACGGCCCGCCCGTCGAACGATCCCGACACGGTCAACAACATCACCCCAGACAACCCCGATGACAACGACTGAACCCCGCGTGCGAAGCGAGGGAGAGTCAAGCGGTCGACGCGCGGGGTTGGTCCTGATCACGCTGTTGGCGATGCTCCTCGCCGTCGTCGTGCTGCGTTGTTTCGTGAGCGATCAATTCAGACTTTCGACGCCGGCCGGCGACTTAGGGGACGCTTTGCACCGGCTGTTTGTTGCGCCGCTGACGGGCGCGGACGACGACTACGCCGTGCTGCACTTGCTCGACCTGCGGTTGCACCGGGCCGTGGTCGGGCTCGTCGCGGGCGTCGCGCTGGCATTGGCGGGCGTCGCGCTGCAGGCGCTGCTGCGCAATGTGTTGGCCGAGCCGTTCATCCTCGGGCTGTCCGGCGGCGCGGCGCTCGGCGTCGTGGCGCAGAAGTACGCCGTGCTGCATTTCGGATTGGCTTTGAGTGCAGGTCACATCGGCGCCATGGCTGGGTCGCTCGCCATCGCGGCGGTCGTGTTTGTGATCGGCAGACGACGCGGCATTGTCGACCCGGTAACGCTGCTGCTCACCGGCGTCGTGCTCAGCACGCTCTGCGGCGCGGGCATCATGACGGTCAACTACATGCACAGCCAAGGCGGCCTTGTCTCCGACCTCGCGCGTTGGATGATGGGCTACCTGAACGAAAACCTGAGCACGCGTGAGGTGTTCGCTCTGTCGGTGCTCACACTCGGCGGCTTCGTCTGGCTTTGGATGCGCGGCCGAGCGATGGACGTCGCGACGTTCAGCGAGGCTGAGGCGTTGAGTCTGGGCGTCCGCGTCGGCCTGTTGCGAACGACTTTATTCGTCATCGCGGCCTTGCTCGCGGCCGGGGCCGTCGTGTTAGCCGGCCCCGTCGCGTTCGTCGGCCTGATCTGCCCGCACCTGGCACGCCTCCTGCTCGGCCCACGCCACCGCCTGGTCATCCCCGCCGCCGCGATGCTCGGCGGCACGCTCGTCGTCGGCGCCGACGCGTTGACCACCATGCTCAACTTCGGGCAGGGCCGAATGCCGATCGGCATCTACACAGCCCTGCTCGGAGGCCCGGCGTTTTTGTGGATGTTCCGAAGTGAGATGGGGCGAGGCGTTACGGATGGCTGATTGATGATGGATGCAGGATGATGTTCGATCGCATGTCCGAACATCATCCTGCATCCATCATCAATCAGCCATTCTTCACAGGCCAGTCACCTCGAAACACCTCCGCCGCCGGCCCGGTCATAAACACATGATTAGACGATTCGTCCCACCGCAGCGTCAGGTCGCCGCCGGGCAGGTGGGCTAACACCTCTCGGTCGTTGCGACCGGTCAACACACCCGACACGCACACCGCCGACGCGCCCGTGCCGCACGCGAGCGTGATACCCGTGCCGCGTTCCCATGTCCGCATCGTCACTTCGCCACGGTCGTGAACCTGCACAAAGTGAACGTTGATCCGATTGGGGAACAGCGCGTGCCGTTCGATGACCGGGCCGATGGTTTCGAGTGGCACCTTCGAAACGTCGCGGCAGTAGAACGTGACGTGCGGGTTGCCCATGGAGACGCAGGTCATGCGCGCGTCGAGTCCGCACGCCTCGATCCAACCTGCGTGCTCGGCGTTGACGGGCGTGGCCCAGTCGATGAGCGTCGAGGTGTCGTAGTCCGCCACAGCCTCGACGCCGTCGATCTTGACGGGCACGTCGGTCGGCGTGAGGATCGGCTCGCCCATGTCGACGGTCACGTCGCTGACCTTGCCGTTGCCGTTGGTCGCGTATTGAAGCGTGAGCACGCCGTTGCCCGTCTCAATGCGCATCGGCTGCGCGCGGGAAACGTTGTCGTCGTGCGCGAGTTTGCATACGCAACGGATGCCGTTGCCGCACATCTCCGCCTCCGACCCGTCGGCGTTGAACATGCGCATCCGCACGTCGGCCGACGTCCCGTTGCTCGGTGGCAGCAACAGGATCAACCCGTCTCCGCCCACGCCCGTGTGCCGGTCGGCAATCACGCGCGCCAACGCCGCGGGGTCGTCCACACGCTCGTCAAACCCGTTGACGTAGACGTAGTCGTTGCCGATACCGTGCATCTTGATGAAACGCATCACAGTCAATCCGTCAATGGTTGTTCCAACCACCCATCATAGAACGTCCGATCGCGCCTGAAGCCCAGGGATTCCAATCCCTGGGCGTCGTGTCACCTAGCGTGCCCCGAATTCACTCACTCACCGGCAACACAAAACACGCCGCCTCCACCGCATTCCGCACGATCAGCAGCCGACCGGCCAACGTCGCGTGGTTCCACGTCTTGTCGCTCAACGGGGCGAACCGCGCGACCTCTGTGTAATCATCCGGTGATGCCTCGACCAGCGCGATGTCGCCCGGCTCTTCGGCTTGAATTAGCAACAAGTCGTTGACCAGGATGATCTGCCCATGTCCGTAATAACCGTCCCGCCACTCCCACTCGCCGTCTTCGAGGTTCAGGCACGTCAGGTCGCCGTCGTCGAGGCCGTACACGAAGCCGCCGTGCGTCACGACGTTGGAGAATTTGGACTTGAGGTTAAGGTTGTCCCACTCGACTGAGGTCGCCCACGCGTCGCCGTCACGTGTGACTTGCAACAGCGCGCAACCAACACCGTAACTGCTGGTCAGGAACACCCGCCCATCAGGCCAAACGATCGGCTGCGTCACTTTTGGGTTACGCGACCGCGCCGCCGAGTAGCGCGTCGCCGGCCAGGAGTGTTGCCACAGCATCGCGCCGGTCGTCGGGTCGTGGCCGGCCACGCTGTGATGGTTCAGGATCACGATCTGGCGCACGCCGTCGATCGTCGCGAGCATCGGCGAGCTGTAACTCGCCTCGTCGTCGCCGGCCGACCATCGTTTCTCACCCGTCTCGACGTCGTACGCGACCAGCGCCTGGTCTTTCCCGCCGACCGGCACCACGACCGTGTCATCGACAATCAGCGGCGAACTGGCGTAACCCCATTCGGGCGTCTTCTGTCCGTGGTCCGTCAGGATGCTCTTCGACCACACGACGTCACCCGTGTTCAGGTCGAGGCAGTTCATCACACCCGTCGCACCGACAGTGAAGACACGGTCGTTGTGAATCGTCGGCGTCGCGCGCGGGCCGACACCGGCGATGGTCGTGCCGTAGCGCGCCACATCTTCGTGCGACCACAACTCGTCGCCCGTGAACAGGTCGTAGCACACGACGCGTTCGTTCTTGCTGTCGCGCTGTTGCTCCTGCGTGACCGCGCGGTGCCCCGCGACGGCGAAGGCCGACCACGCCGGGCCCATCTCGATCCGCCACAACAGACGCGGGCCGTCCGCAGGCCAGTCGCGCGACAACGCAGGGCTGTCGAGTGTGAAGTCACCGCTCGGCCCGCCGAAGCGCGGGTAGTCGGCCGCCGCGTCCTTCAGCTCGTCCGACGCCGGCGTATCAGGTCGCACCGTTTCGATCTGCCGCGGCGTCGACCAACGGAAAGCGAACACGGGGATCAGGTCGCCCTTGACGTCTACGATGCGCAGCGACGAAGCGGCCAACGCGATCAGCAAGACGTAGAACAGCGCGATGCCGAGCCGCACGCGCGCCCGGAACCCGGACAAGAGCAACGCCCAAACCAGGAACAGCCCGGCCGCGCCGCCCACGACCAGCGGCGTGTACATGATCCGGTATTGCCGCATCGTCTCGCCCGATCGTGCCAACAGGACGAACCCCACGACCAGCAGCAGGAATAGCGCCGGCAGGAAGATCTTGGCTGGCAGGATCGCCCGTCGGCGCGTCGGAGAGTCACGCCTCTGGGAAGGGGAGACGGCTTGCGGATCGGGGTCAGGCGCGGCGGCGTTGTTCATCGGTCGATTTCACTCTTGTTTTTTGGCGTTTAACCTATTTTAATAAATAGACTTACGCGGCGGGTCGTGGATTGGATGCTAACCCTGCCCGTCGGTCGATAAAATATAGGATAGGTCAGGGACGGTCTGCCCCCATTTGGAGCCGCCCCAGGAATTGGCCCCCGGTCTATCGGTGCAGGTAGGGCACCGGACTCTCGGAGCGCAACAAGCATGTTGACCATCCTTGGCGGCAAGAGCGGCGAGCGGTTTTGCGACGGCATGTCGCGTCGAAACTTCCTGAGCATCGGCGGGCTGGCGATGGGTGGCCTCGCGCTGCCGCAGTTGCTGCAAGCCGAGGCGCAGGCCAAGGCGGGACGATCGCACAAAGCGTTAATCATGATCTTCCTGGCCGGCGGCCCGCCGCACCAGGACATGTGGGACATCAAGGTTGACGCGCCTCGCGAGATCCGCGGCGAGTTCAAACCGATTAAGACGAACGTCTCGGGCATCGAAATCTGCGAGCTGTTTCCCAACATCGCCAAGCACGCCGACCGTTACAACTTCATCCGTTCGATGGTCGGCGCGCGGGGTGGTCACGACGCCGTGCAATGCCTCACCGGCCGCCCGCCGCGCAGCGGCCCGCCCGGCGGCTGGCCTTGCATCGGATCGGTCGTTTCGTACCTCGAGGGCGGCGCCAATCAATCCGTGCCGCCGTCGCTCGGCCTGTCGCCGAAAACGAGTCACGGCCCCTGGGGTGACAACGGCGCGCCCGGTTTCCTCGGCCCTGCGTACACGCCCTTCACACCCGAAGGTGGCGACGTGCAGGCCAACATGAAGTTGACCGAAGGCGTGACGCTCGACCGCGTCAAGAACCGCGCCGACCTGCTCAAGTCGTTCGACAAGTTCCGCCGCGCCGCGGATAAGACCGGCGCGATGGACGGCATGGACGCGTTCCAGCAACAGGCCATGGGCATCCTGACATCAAGCCGACTCGCCGAAGCGCTCGACACGTCGAAAGAAGACCCGAAAGTGCTCGAGCGATACGGCACTGCCAAGGGCACGACGAAGCCGACGGCCGACGGGCCGTGGAAACGGCTCGACCAGTTCCTCATGGCCCGCCGACTGGTTGAGGCAGGTGCCCGTGTCGTGACGTTGGCGTTCAGCCGATGGGACTGGCACGGCGGCAACTTCAAGCGTTCGCGGCAGGACATGCCGCTGCTGGATCAAGGCGTCAGCGCCCTCGTGAACGACCTGCACGACCGCGGGCTCGACCGCGACGTGTCGGTGATCGTTTGGGGTGAGTTCGGGCGAACGCCCAAGATCAACAAGAACGGTGGCCGCGACCACTGGCCGCAGGTCAGTTGTGCGCTCATGGCCGGCGGCGGCATGCGGACCGGGCAGGTCATCGGTTCGACCAGCCGCCTGGGCGAGCACGCCAAGGACCGCCCCGTGACCTTCCCCGAAGTTTTCGCAACCCTCTATCACAACCTGGGCATTGACGTCGAAACCGCGACCGTGCCCGACCTGCAAGGCCGGCCGCGTTATCTGGTTGATAACGAGGCCAAGCCGATGCGCGAAGTTGTGTAGTTCACAAACGACAGTGTCAGTCAACTGACTCGGAGTCCTGAGATGACTATCAGACGGAACGTCCTGACCTTGAGCACGATGCTCGCCATCCTTTGCCTCGCGCTGCCGCTGCACGCGGCCGACGCGCCCAAGCCGGCCCCCGGAGTTGACCCCGGTCAACTGACCGGCCTGAGCATCAAGGCCGGCGGCGCCGACGCCAAAGAAGGCGCATCCGCCGTCGTGCGCGGGCAGGAAGGCCGCTTGCAAGTGGTTGTCACCGGCCAGTTCACGGGCGACCAGGTCCGTGACCTGACGCGGCAGGTCAAGTTCAACGTATCGCCGGCCAACATCTGCAAGGTCGATGCGAACGGCATGGTCACACCTCTCGCAGAGGGCGAGGCGACGGTTACGGCCATCGGCCCGGACAACAAGACGGCGTCGGTCAAGGTGAAGGTCGCCGACTTCGTCAGTCCGCCGCGGATCAACTTCAAGAACCAGATCACGCCCATCTTCACCAAAACGGGCTGCAACGGTGGCGGCTGCCACGGCAAGAGCGGCGGGCAGAACGGCTTCCGCCTCAGCCTGCTCGGCTTCGAGCCGCAGGAAGACTACGAGTACCTCGTCAAAGAAGGGCGCGCGCGTCGCCTGTTCCCGGCCGCGCCCGACTACTCGCTGCTGCTGCTTAAGGCGGCGAATATCGTGCCGCACGGCGGCGGCGAACGCATCACGAAAGACTCGCACGACTACCGCCTGATCAAGCGCTGGATCGCGCAGGGCATGCCGTACGGCTCGCCGGAAGACCCGGTCGTGACCGGCCTGGAGGTCTACCCGAAGATGCGTGTGCTCACGCCTGAGGGCAAGCAGCAGTTGCGCGTGCTCGCCAAGTACAGCGACGGCTCGGTCGATGACGTCACGCATACCGCGCAGTACGAGCCGAACGACAAGGAGATCGGCGAGGTTAACATGGACGGCCTCGTCAGCGCGATGGGTCGGCCGGGCGACGTGGGCATCATGATCCGCTACCAGGGGCACGTCGGCGTCTTCCGCGCGACGATCCCGCTGGGCGCGCCGGTCGAGAACTTGCCAAAGCCGGCCAACTACATCGACGAAGCGGTGTTCGCCAAACTGCAACTGCTGGGCATGCCGCCGAGCGAGACGGCTGACGACGCGACGTTCCTCCGCCGCGTCACACTCGACCTGACCGGCAGGCTGCCGAAGATGGAGCGAGCCAAGGCCTTTCTCGAAGACAAAGACCCGAACAAGCGCGAGAAGTACGTCGATGAGTTGCTCGCCTCGACGGCCTACGCCGACTACTTCGCCAACAAGTGGTCGGCCATCCTGCGCAACAAGCGTCGGCAGGACACGTACACGCACGGCACGTTCGGCTTCCACGCGTGGATCCGCGAGGCGTTGCACAGCAACATGCCGTACAACAAGTTCGTGGCCAACGTGATCGCCGCGTCGGGCGAGCCGGGCCACAACCCGCCGGCCGTCTGGTACCGCGAGGTGCAGAAGCCCGAAGAGCAGATGGAAGACGTCGCACAGCTCTTCATGGGCATTCGCATGCAGTGCGCCAAGTGTCACCACCACCCGTTCGAGGTGTGGAGCCAGGAAGACTACTACGGCTTCACCGCTTTCTTTTCGCGCGTAGGCCGAAAGAATGGCCTGCGTCCGAACGAGCAGGTGATCTATCACAACCCCGGCACGGCCAGCGCCCGCAACCTCAAGACCGGCCAGCCTGTCAAGCCGACCGGCCTCGGCTCCGAGCCGATGGACATCGCCCCCGAGCGCGACCCGCGGCTCGAGTTGGCCGCCTGGCTTGGCGCTGAGAAGAACCCGTTCTTCGCCCGCTCGCTGGTCAACCGTTACTGGAAGCACTTCTTCAGCCGCGGCGTGGTCGAGCCGGAAGACGACATGCGCGCGACCAACCCGGCGACGAACCCCGAGTTGCTCGACGCGATGGCCAAGAACTTCATCAAGGACGGCTTCGACATGAAGAAGCTGGTCAAGACCATCGTCATGTCGGAAACGTACCAGCGTTCGTGCTTCCCCAACGGCTACAACAAGGACGACAAGCAGAACTTCAGCCGGTTCTACCCGCGTCGCCTCAACGCCGAGGTGCTGCTGGACGCGATCGACGAGGTCACCGGCAAGCAGTCGTCGTTCAGCGGCCTGCCGACGGGCACGCGGGCGGTGCAGATCCCCGACCACGGCGGCGTGAACAGCTACTTCCTGACCGTGTTCGGCAAGCCGGAAGGTTCGAGCGTCTGCGAGTGCGAACGCAGCGGCGACGCGAACCTCGCGCAGAGCCTGCACCTGATCAACTCGCGCGAGATCCAGGACAAGCTCAGCCAGGGCCGCGCCGCGACCCTCGCCCGCGACAAGCGCAGCGACGACGAAAAGATCACCGAACTCTACTACCGCGCGTTCAGCCGACCGCCGGTGGCCGAGGAACTCAAGATCGCCAAGACATACCTGACCAAGTATGAAGAGAAGGACAAGAAGCTGGGTTACGAAGACCTGATTTGGGCGTTGATTAACACCAAGGAATTCTTGTTCAACCATTAACCCAACAAGGCGGGCCGCTCGCGGCTTAGCGCGTTGCTTGAAACAGGTCGTTTGACCTGACCTACGAAGTCAGAAGGTGGGCATTGCCCACCCTACTCGGAGCCTCCCCATGCTCGACATCCTCGGCTCGACGAACCGTAACTACTGCGACCGTGTCTCACGTCGAAGCTTTCTGCGCGCCGGCGCGCTCGGCCTCGGCTTTGCGGGGCTGGGTACGGCCGACATCCTGCGCGCCGAAGCGGCGGCGGGCATCGGCTCGTCGAGCAAGGCGTTGATCAACATCCACCTCGGCGGCGGGCCGTCGCACCAGGACATGTGGGACCTCAAGCCCGACGCACCGGTCGAGTACCGCGGCGAGTTTTCGCCGATCAAGACCAACGTGCCCGGCCTGCACATCTGCGAGCACTTCCCCAAGCTCGCGACGATGGCCGACCGGTTCGCCGTCATCCGCGGCCTGATCGGCAATGTCAACGAGCACAGCCACCGCACAGCCATGACCGGCTACCGCAAGCAGAACCTCGAAGCCGTCGGCGGCCGGCCGGGCATCGGCTCGGTCATCGCCAAGACGTGCGACGGCGTCGATGAACAGAAAGCCCCGCCGTATGTCTCGCTCATGGGCAAGGTCGAGGCCGGCTACCTCGGCCCGATCTACAGCCCGTACATCCCCGACGGCAACGGCCGGGCGAACCTGACCATGTCGCACGTCAAGGCCGACCGCCTGGGCAGCCGCAACGACCTGCTGTCCAAGCTGGACGGCCTGCGGCGCGAAGCCGACCAGACCGGCAAGATGGACGCGTTCGACGCCTTCAGCCAACGGGCCGTCGACGTCATCACCAGCGGCAAGATGGCCGACGCGCTCGACCTGAACAAGGAGAAGCCGGAAGTTCTCAAGCGTTACCAGGGCGACGGGCGCGGCCGACGGCGTGACAACAAGAACTTCCTGCTCGCCCGGCGGATGATCGAGGCCGGCGTCCGCTGCGTGGCCATGCGGTGGGGCGGTTGGGACACGCACAGCAACAACTTCAAGACGCTCAGCGACCAACTGCCCGCGTTGGACATGGGTCTCAGCGCGTTGTTAGACGACCTGTACGACCGGCGCATGCTCGACGACGTGACGGTGATCGTCTGGGGCGAGTTCGGCCGAACGCCGCGCGTCAACGGCAACGGCGGCGGCCGCGACCACTGGCCGCGCGTCGCGGCCGCGTGGATCGCCGGCGGCGGCATCAAAGCCGGCCAGGCCGTCGGCGAGTCCGACCGCATCGCCGGCGACGCCGTGACGCCCGTCCACGTGCACAACGTCCACGCCACGCTCTACCACAACATGGGCATCAACACGCGGACACAGCAGTTCCACGACCCCGCCGGTCGGCCGCAATACCTGCTCGACCACCGCGACCCGGTGCGCGAACTCGTGTAAACGTTCGCGCACCAAACGACAATCGATCCAAGCCAACGGCCAACCTTGTGTTGGCCGTTTTTTCTTTAGTCGTTGTGCGACCGCTTTTGGGAATGTTGTCCCCAAACACGACCGACAACCGAACCTGAGACCGCCGGCTCGCCTCTTACACATGGGAGGCCTGGTTTGGCTGAAAGCTCGCAGATAGTGCTTTGGGTCTTACGTGCGCAGGTCGGCGACCGCGATGCGCTCGACCAACTTCTGCGTGCGGTGCAAATGCCGATCTATCGCTGTGTCGATGGGATCGTTCGGGACAAACACATGGCCGAAGACCTCTTGCAGGACGTGCTCGTGACCATCTGCCGCAAACTGCGGACGCTTCGCGATCCGGCACTGTTTCGGCCCTGGTGCTACCGCATCGCAACGCGCGCGGCGTTTCGGCGGGTCAAACGCCGACGGCGGGAAGCCGACATGCTGGCCGAGCAGCCGCCAACCGACCCCGCGCTCAGCCCGACGGCCCACGACACGGCATCACGCCGCGAACAGCTCGATCAGGTCATTCTCACGCTCGATCACGTCCCGCCCGCCAGCCGGGCCGTGCTGGTCCTGCACTACCTCGAATCCATGCCGCTCAAAGAAGTCGCCGCCGTGCTCGGTCTCGCTGTCGGGACGGTCAAGTCCCGGCTGTCATACGGCCTGTCCGTCATGAGGCGACGGCTTGCGGAAAACGAATGATCAACAAAACGACGAACAACGGAGACTCTACCATGGCTGACGACACTGTTCTGGACAACGCACGCCAACGCGCGCTCGACGACATGGACTATTGGGGCCGTGCGACCAACTGGTTCCTCGCGCTGGCCGGTATCGCGGAAATCGGCCTGGGTGTGACATTCATTTGTTTGCTGGACTTTTCCGATCGGCTTCATGTCGTCCTCTTCTTCGCCGTGCTAACGGTCTACGTCCCGATCGTGCTCGTCCTGCTTACGCTCTGGTGCAACGCCGATCGAAACGCTGCGCGGATCCTGCGCGCGGTCGAGTTGTTGCACAAGGAGTCGGACAAAACCCCCGGCTAGCAATTCTGTGTATCAGTGGGATTCGTCGTGTCATGCCCTCATTCAAGCCCGCGTGCAACGACTTGCTTGCAAAATGCGTCGTCACACGTACGGGTCCACGAACGACTCATCGTCGTACTTGTCCTTGTGCCGCACCCATTCCATCGGGTAGCGCAACCCATCCTCGTCCCGCCCCTTTGGCGCGATGTCGAGGAAGTGGTAGATGCCCAGGAAGTTTTCCAGCCCTCTGCCGAACGACGAGTAGGTGTGATACACCGCCCCGTCCGCGTCTTTGTAGAACGCGCTGATGCCGGGCGCTTCGGTCACGGGGAACTTCACGCCGTCCTGGTAGTTGTAGTGAGCCGTGCCGTTGTCAAGTTCTTCCTGCGTGAACGTGACGTGGTAGTCCCGGTTGAAGTCGCCGCCGTGTGACGAAACCCACGTGAACGACCAGCCCATGCGTTGACGGAAGTCTTCGATCTTGTCCAGCGGCGCCCGCGAGACGGTCATCAGCGACACGTCCCGGTGCGCGAGGTGGTCCACCAGCGGTTCGTAGTGGTCAGCCAACATCGAACAGACTTTGCACCCCTCGTCCCAGTCCGGGTCGAACATGAAGTGATAGACGATCAGTTGGCTGTGTCGGCCGAACAGGTCGGCCAGCGACCATCGGCCGGCGGGGCCGTCAAAGGTGTAGGCCTTGTCGACCTTCTCCCACGGCAGGTCGCGGCGTTGCCGCGTCAGGTCGTCGCGCAGGCGGGTCAGCTCTTTTTCCTTCGCGAGCAGCGCCACGCGTTCGGTCAGCCAGGTGTCGTGGTCAACGATGCGGTGGTCGGGCATGGCGGTGTCTCTTGACGAAGGCGGTGAACCGGGGTCGGATCCAGCCGAGGCTTGTTCGCGGAAGCCGTGCTTGTCTCGATCGCACGCCAAGGATACATGCTCATGAGCAACGTCGGCGAGCCCCGTCCGCCGGCCCGGCCGAACGCCCCGTCTGACATAACCCTTTGTTAGAGTGTTGAATATGAGCGCCTTCCCGGCCGAGCCGAGCACCCCATCGGCGGGGCCAGACAAAGCTGGATCTTGCCCCTTGACACGGGTATTTGTATTTGTTATGTTGTTTCTTGCGTGGAGAGTCTGAATAGGTCTTTCTGATTCGGTTCTGAACGAATCCAGACACTCCGAGCCGTTCCGTCGACGAGATTGTTGGCGGAGGATTAGGGCTGCGTGGTAGGTCAGAACGCTGTCTGTTGCCCGTTCTTGAATCTGTGTAGGGCGTGTAGTTCTGACAAATTGGTGCGTGTAAACCAGACTTCGGTCTGTTGATTCATTGATTCGTTCATTCTGATTTGTGCGTGTGGTTCCCACATCTGGATAGGAGACTCTTTGATGAGGCGTTTCAAGCAAACAAGTCACGGGTTGGCAGTCGTTTTGGCTGCGCTGTTGATGGCAGCGATCGGCGCGGATTCTGCTCAGGCCTTGCCGCATAGCGGTTGGGCGGTGCGCGGTGTGCAAATCACCCCCGGCGGTGGGAGCACGGACAATGACTTCAACAACAATCTGGAAAACCGTGCGATCCTTGAGAATGTCGCCCCCGGTGTGACGGGGACGTTTGGGCCGTTCCCGCCCAATGCCAATGCCGTCTACAACGTCTCGACGAACACCCCGCTCGAGGCGTCTAACCAGATCAACTATTCCGGTGGTCGATTTGGTGGCGATCAGACCGTCCCCGGCGGACTGAATAACCAGGACGACTATTCCATCCAGGGCTTCGCTGAACTCAATTTCCCGGCTGGCAACTGGGCGGTTGCTTTTGGGCGTGACGACGGTGGCCAACTTACATTCGACACCCCGATTCCCGGTGGAATCACGGGCACATTCAGCCTGAACGGACCTCAGCCGGCCAACGGTATTGCCAAGAACAACACGGGCGGACACGCCTTTACGGGTATGGCCTTTACCGTGCCCGCAGGTGGTTACACCACGATGGTGGACACCAGCTTCTTCGAGCGTGGAGGCGGCGACTCGTTTGAGGTCGTGGTCGCCCAAATCACGCCTGGCAGTTCCTTCTTCAACAACGGCGGTGTGCAGAATAACGGGTTCAACCCGTGGCGCATATTGGGTGACGGTCAGTACGGGGTCAGTGTGACCAACAGCGTTGGCCCGACCGTCTTCACGCCCAACAACACCATTCTCCCCGAACCGCCGGGTCAAGACTTGGGCAATGGGACGGGCAACCTTCTGAATCGAAAGACATTTAATGGGATGGTTCAATACGACCTGACCGATCCGGAAGGTAACGGGGCGCCCGATGCGGACATCGGCTACGACGCCTCGTTCTCCGCCAACGACGAACCGGGATTCGGTGGGGGTGAGTTCTCCTTCAATGTGTTCGACAACGGTGTCGGCGGCGGCAACAACAAGTGGTGCTGCAACGGGACCAATAATGGTGCCGCTCCGAAGTGGGTTGCGGCAGACTTTGGTGTGCCTCACGTGATCGACCGATTCACGATCACGGGTGGTAACGACACACCCGGTCGCGACCCGCAGGTCTGGGAGATCCAGGGGTCCAATGACGGCACGACCTGGACGACCATTTACGCTCAGAGCACGCCGGGTGTTCAGGCGTTCATCGATCGGAACGAGGTGCGTTTGTTCGAGGCCGGAACGGATTATGCGACCCCGCCGGCATATCGGCACGTGCGCTACTTCGTCAGCGAAACGGGCAACAACAACCACCAGATTAACGAACTGGAGTTCTTCAGCGACGCCTTCAATGCGTCCTTCGTGCTGCCCGAGCACTACAACACGCGCATGGTCAGAATCGCTGGCGGCAACGGCGCGACGGACACACAGATCAACAACATGACCGAAGGCGAGATGATCTACCTCGCCGCGACGGGTACTGGCCCTGTGATGGCGAACGGCCAGACCTACAACGTCAACATCTTCGCCGAGGATGTGCGCGACCGGGTCAACATGGGCGGAGGCAATGGCAACTTCGGCGGCGCTGACGTGTACCCGCACGGCAGCAACAATGGTGGCAACGACTTCATCGTGGCCGTCAACACGTATGCGCGTATCCCCGAAGGCACGTACTCGATCTCCGTCGCCAGCGATGACGGACGCCTGCTGCGTTTGACGGATTGGTTCTTCGACAGCGTGGGGGACCAAGGCACGCTGCCGGGTGGGCCGTTCAGCAGCGAAATCCGTTTCGAAGGAACGACCGGTCACAACCAGACCGTCGGCCACTTCGTCGTGCCGCCCGAGGGCATTGAGACCGAGATCTTCGCCATGTTCTTCGAACGCGGCGGTGGCGACTCGTTCGAGATCAGCATCGCGCAGGGCATTCAGAATAACTTCAACGGCAACTTTGTCCTGCTGACCGACGGTGTCTTCGGCATCACGCTGTCGAATGAACCGTTCGCGGGCGTTCCCGAGCCCGCCACCGCGACGATGCTCGGCTTGGTCAGCCTGACGCTGCTGCGTCGCCGTCGGCGTGCGTAAGCAACCGATGCGTGAGCAATCTATTTTGAATCGACAAACGGTCGGCCTTCGGGCCGACCGTTTTTGTTTGGCGGTCAAGCAGTCGGCCGGGGACGGTCCACCGGCGATCGCCGTCGGGAGCGTTAATCGTGTCGTTTCAGCCGTTCGCACACAATCCCTTTGTCATGCTCCACCGCTCAGCGCGCGTCGGTCAGTTGCACGCGCACCTGGCCGTACAGCGACTCGATCTCCGCGGCGCTCAAGGCGCGGTTGTGGATGCGCAACTCGTCGATCTCGCCAAGCCACGGGTACCAATACCGCCCGCACGACCCCTTGCCCAACTGCGTGCCGATGTACAGGTCTTCGCCGTTCGACTTGGTGAAGTCCAACGCCTTGGACGTTTCGGCGACGAGGTTGCCGTTCATGTATAGCTTGACGCCGTGCTTGCCCGACACCGCGGCAAGGTGCGTCCATCGGCCGACCTCGGCCGGATCGTCCCCGCGCACACCGGTGTTGGCCGACGAAAACGCGTAAGCCCCGAAGTAGGCCACGCGCTTGGGCAGGTGTTCGCCCAGTGTCTTGAGCGTCCAGCCCACCCGTTCGCCGCTCTGCGACGCGACGCAGTGAATCCCGTCCGCGACCTTCGGCCCCGTGCAGTCCATCGCCGTCGTGCTCGCCTTGCCGGTCAGCCGAACCCAGCAGGAGATCGTCATCGCGTCCTTGAACCGCAGGTGCTCCGTGTTCGACACACGCAGGTAGCCGCGTTTGTCGATTCCGCCCAACCGCAACGCCTTGCCGCGCACGCCGCCGGCAAACGCCGTCGCGCCGATCGGCGACGCGTGTTGCCCGTGCCCCGAAGCGTCGTTCAGGTCGCCGTCGAACGGGTAGTACAGCACCAACCCCCGCGACAGGCCGACCGTCGAGCCTAGCGGCCGATGGTCGTTGACGTGCAGCGTGCGGATGTCCTTGCACGCCACCGCGACGCCGCCGTCGAAGTTGATCAGCGACAGCTCAGCCGACACGAATCGGCCGATCAGCCGATCGCCGTTGATGAAGTAAACCGTCGCCTTGTGCGGCGCGGCCTTGTCGAACGACACATGGCTGATGCCCCGCCAGGTCAGGCTGACCTTGCCCACCGTCGCCGACGCGAACACGATCGGCTCGTCCTTCGCCAGCCCGACGTGCTGATCGCCGGCCCGTGTCATGATGGTGAGTTTGACCAGTTGGTCACGCCAGTCGATGTCAGGCCGATACGGCTCGGCAAACGAAGGCGGCACAGCCGCGAAGAACAACAAAGCGATGCACGCAAGGGCGGTGGTTCGACGCATGATGTTTGACTCCTTGTTTGTGACGTGTCCGCGTCGATAGACGCGCCGCCCGCCGCAACAGTTCCGCGCCGGCCACGCCGTTGCACAGGTCCGAGAAAGACTGAAAGGCGCTTCGCATTTGTGCGCGACCCGCGCCGACGAAACGGCTGGCCAACAAGGTCGAACCTGCCCAGTGGCGTGGCGGGTTGGCCCATCCCTCCCCTGACATTGCGAAAACGACCTAACAACCGGCACATCAAGTGTTTTGAGTTTGATATGGGGATTACCCCCTGACGTCAGTCCCCCGCCGGTCGGCTCAGAATCGCCGGTCGCGTGGCGGGATTGGCGGGGCCCGACATCGTGATCTGGTGTGACAGAATTGTGACCAAACAAGCGCCTCATACACGGGGACGTGTTCACGCGCGTGTGCGCACGAAACAGCCTTGGCTTCGTCCAAAAAGTAGGGTGCGCTTCAGCGCACCACGATGAACGGACGGTTTCCCAGCGGCCTGGGTGCGCTAAAGCGCACCCTACGGGTGGGCCGGTGACATTTCGGACAAAGCCTTGTTTGGGACCGTAGGCTGGGCAGGTCGTCCGGCTATCCCGTGTCGTTGCAAGTACAATCTTTGGGCAGGGCGTTCGTCCTGCCCGCTGCGATCGACATCTCAATCCCATCAAGGAGCCGAACATGTCCGAAGCGACGAATCATCCGTTGACCCGGCGATCGTTCCTGGCCTCTGCGTCGGCCGGCGCTGCGGCGATCACGTGCGGCGGGGTCGCGTCCAGTGTGCTGTCAGCGGCGGTGAAATCAGGATCGTCCGCGAAGCCGAAGAGCGAGACCGTTGTCAAGTTGCTTTACGACTCGCTGACGGACAAGCAGCGCAAGGAAATCTGTTTTGACTGGGACCACACAGCCGGCAAACGCGGGCTGTTGCGCACGCATATCTCCAACAACTGGATGATCACCAAGCCGAAGGTCAAGAGCGGTTTCTACACCGCCGACCAGCAACAGATGATCCGCGACATCTTCGAGGGGTTGGTCAACCCCGATTGGGTCGAGCGGTTCGACAAACAGTTCAAAGACGACATGGGCGGGTTCGGCAAGAAACAGTCGATCGCCATCTTCGGTCAGCCCGGCGCATCCGGGAGCGCCGGCAAGTTTGAGTTCGTGTTGACCGGCCGACACGGGACGATGCGCTGCGACGGCGACAGCGCCGACCACGTGGCGTTCGGCGGGCCGATCCTGTATGGCCACGCCGCCAGCGGCTACTTCGAGAAATACCACCACCCGGGCAATGTCTTCTGGCATCAGGCCAAGGCCGCCAACAAGGTGTACGACATGCTCGACGGCAAGCAGCGCAAACGCGCCTTGGCCTTCGAGTCACCGGACGAGTCGCGAATCGCGTTCCGTGGAGCCGACAAGGCCGCCAAGTACGACGGCATCCCCGTGGCCGACCTGTCACGCGATCAAAAAGCGCACGTGCAGGAGGTCCTGCAACTGTTGATCGAGCCGTACCGCCAGAGCGACCGCGACGAGGTCGTCGCCGCCTTGAAGAAGCAGGGCGGGCTCGACGCCTGCCACCTGGCCTTCTATGAGGACGAAGACTGGGGCGAAGACAAGATCTGGGACAACTGGCGACTCGAGGGCCCAGCCTTCGTCTGGCACTACCGCGGCGCGCCACACGTGCATGTGTGGGTCAACGTGGCGGATCACCCGGGTGTGAATCTGAACTCGAAGAACCTGTCGGGGCCGCTGCGGCCGAAGGGTAAGAAGTAGGAGCGTATTCACACCCAACGCGCTGCCCAATCCAGCAGTTTGAACGCTATATGAAATGTGTTGCCCAAGTAGGCTTTGTTCGAAATGTCACCGGCCCACCCGTAGGGTGCGCTTTAGCGCACCCAGGACGCGGGGAAACCGTCCGTATACCGTGGTGCGCTGAATCGCACCCTACTTTTCGGCCAGAGCGCTAGTCCGATTCGGATTCGAGCAGCCGCTTGAGATTGGCTGCCGCTTCGCGCGTCTGTTTGGTCAGGCCCCTGCGGATCAACGGTGACATGAGTTTGCCCATCAAGCCCTTGGGTGTGATCTCGACGATGTGGGTTGTCGTGACGCCTTCCGGCGCGTCGTCCACGCACAGGTCGACCGCCACTTCGAACGCCTTGTCGAAGTATCGGCAATGCAGCCGCTGCCCGTCTTCCCGGTCGACGATCTCGCCCTCCATCTCGCCCTGATGCCCGCCTTGTTTGAAGACGTACCGCAGCTTGTCGCCGGGCGCGTTCGGCCCGTCGCCGACTTTGTTCAGCGACACGCAAGGCGGCAGCCACTGCGCGGTCAGCGGCAGGTCGTCGATCACCTCGAACGCGCGCTGCGGGGTGGTCTGAATCGTCTCGGTGTGTTCAAAACGGATGGCCATGCGCGACGCTCCCGTTGTGGCCAAGCCGATTGAGGTTGTACACGGGCAGAGTCATGATCTGTTGAATTCAACCCCGCGCACGCGGCGCTTGTTCTCGATGAGGTCGTTTACAACCACTTGCCCTTACGCAGCGCCTTGCGTTTGTCAGCCGGCACGCACTTGTTCAGGTTCGACTTGAAGTGTTCGCCTTCCAGGTCGATGGCCAGCACGGCGAAGTCGTCGGTGACGTTGAGCGTCTTGGACCAGTCGCGTTCGTTCAGCGTGGCGGCGATTCGGCAGATGACGGGGATGTCTTCGTAGCCGGTGCCCTGCATCGACCGCGCGGCGTTCAGGTCGTCGCAGACGGCTTTGACCGCGTCGTCGGGGTACTCCAGGCCGTCCGTCTGGTAGTGCTTCATCTCGGCCGGGTTCCAGTGCTTGTCGGCCGCGGGTCCCCAGGCTTGTCGTTCAGCGTCGGTCCCCAGCGCGAGGTAGGGCGGCAGGTAGTCTTCGCCGACCTCGTGGTCGTAAACGAGCAGCAGGCAGTAGACGGGTTCCTTGACCTTGGCTAGTTCGGCAACCTTGACGATCGCGTCCGGCAGCTTCGCTTCGACCTGGCGGCGCAGATCCATCATTCTGCCGGCCGGCAGGTCGATGAAGTCGGTCGAGCGGAAAGGTTGGCCGTCTTCCCGAACACCGGTGCGGATCAGGCGTTCGCACTCGCCCTTGTCGTTGTAGGTCGCCTCGACGACCTGCGTGCGCGACGGGTGATTCGGCTTGAGCTTCTCACCTTCGGTGTACGACCATTGTGTGCAGCGGATCAGTCGGCCGGCGGTGTCGTATTCGTGTTGTCCCTCGTACCACTCCAACTCGTTGTCGGTGTTCCGGTACTGCACGTCACGTGCGACTCGGCCTTGATCGTTGTCAGAGCGCGCGCAAAGCGGGATTTCCAGGGAAACGAAGGAAATATGTGGGAATTCAAGACTTGCGGCCGGAATGGCCTGGAATGTCAAAACGGGATGCGGGCTACGGATCAGCCGAAATGGCGCGCGCAGAACGGGATTCGATCGTCCTTCGAAGCCCCGCCGTAGGGGTAGCGCGTCGGAATGGGGTTGGCGCTTGGCGCCTCATTGGCCCGCCCAAACCAACCCTTCGCGGATCGATGAACGGTTCAACGCGCCGATCGCGTCGATCACATCGCCCTGACGCTTGCGGTCGTAGCCGGCGGGGTTCGAGGCATCGTGCACGGGGTCGCCGGCCGACTGAATCCGACGCCCTGGTGTCGGCAGGGCAACGTCCCCGCGCCCCATTGCCGCCTGGCGATCGTCGCTCGGCCTCCATTTACGCATTGGACCTGGTGGTGTCAGTGCCCAAGCGGATTGCAGGCCGTCACTTCAACTTGGCTCTCTTCAGTTCTGCGCCTTGATACGGGAATTGCGATAGCCCGTCGCGGGCGGGGTCTGCAGACCTCTTCGGATCAGGATGCGGATGTACTCGTTGCTTGTTGAGTTGTCGTCGGTCTTCGCGGCGTAGCGGATGAATTGTTCGCGAAGATCCGCGGCGTCGGCCGTGGGGAGTACTTCGCCGAGCCGCAGGTAGACGCCACGGAATGGGGGATCACCCAGGTGTTCTTCGCGGCGTGCCCTGTCAGCCCCGATGAACGCGTGCACGACGAAGAACTCCAGGAACTTGTCGTGACGGAAGACCCACCACTCCTGCTTTTCTCCGTCGCCCGCTACACGAGATTGCCTCCGTACAAGCAGGCGGTGCCTGGCCAGGAAACTCAGTTCGCGTGGGAACTTGTCCTTTGGGAAAAGGTCGGTTCCTTCCACGCGCATGTCGTAGGCCGCCTCCGCAAGCGCATCCAACGGGAAGTTCGCGCCGACTTCGTCTCGATACTCGGTGGCCATGGCTTCATACTGCTGGGCGCGCAGGTCCAGGAGGTCGGGCGTGACGCCGCCGCCGAGAATTTCAGCGGCCACTGTTGCATCGAGCGGATTTGAGAGCACTTCGCGCGCGGTTGCCAACTCGGCGGCGTCCGCATAAGCCGCTTCGAGCACTTCGGCCACGTACTTGTCGCAGGCTGCCTGGAACGGCTCGCCGCTCAGCTTTGCGTCCTCCGGCAGAAGCGGCTCACGGCTCTTGAGAAAGGACCCAATCTTGTCCGGCTCGAGCGGTTCCAGTCGGTAGCGCCGGGCTAGCTGCGGGGCGCGCCACTCCATCGGCTGCGTGGTCACCATGATGTTGCCACGGACAAACCTGCTCATGAACTGGGAGACCTGCGCGCGCGTGTCGGGCGGGACCTGATTGAGGCCGTCGATCCCGATGTCGATCGCGCCGGCGAAAACCAGGTCGCGCAGAAAAGCGTGGTCCTTGGCCGGACCCTCGAGTCGGCTTTTCAATGCTTCGATCACACCTGCACTGCAATCCTCCGCCGGCAGATAGGCCGCGATCCGTCCACTGTTCACGGCGTGTTGAACGAGACGGCGCAGGTACATTGTCTTGCCCAGGCCGGATTCGCCGATCAGCACAATCTGCCCGTGCAGGTTCGGCACGGCCTCGGTCAGGGGCAGGCTCTTCTGCTGCCGCGGATCGACGTCGAGATCGCGCACCGTGCAGTCTGGAAACCACTGTTCATCGTCCAATTGCGCGAGCCGGGCGTCCGCGACGAGCACGTCGGCAAAAGGTGCGAAGAGTCGGCGTCGAGCAAGAGGCACGTAACGGAGCACCAGTCCCACGTATGGAAAGCCGAGAAACTTGCGGAACCAAGGATTCCAGAAGCAGAACGTCTGCACCCAGACCGATCGCGGGTAGGCGAGCAGTAGCAGCAGCCAGCACGACAGATGAATGCCCACGGCGATCACGACGCGTCTCACCCATTTGCCCGTCTCAATCCGGTTCAGGGCTCCGGCAATGGCCTGTTGAATGACCGGGTTAGAAGCGGTCTGGTCACGCAACTTGCCGAGCAGTGTCTCTAGTTCGGCATCGGGTACAGCGGGCACGGCGGTGACGACCTCGGCGATACGCGTCGCCAGAACGGACTGCACCCTCGAGAATTCGTCTGTGTGATCCCAAAGCTCGGAGAATAGCCCAAGCAATTCAAGCAATTCCGCAGATGGGAGGCGATTTGGGGGGATCGGGTCGTACTCGGGATCAGCGAGCCAGTCCAGGGCAAGTTGGAGTTCGGGGTGGCCGCCGCACCAGATGCGTAAGTGTGCGCGGAGACGGTGACGTTCCACCACGTCGATCACATGCAGTGCGTCCATCGCTGAGACCAGCAACTCGTTTCGGACCGCCGCAACATCGGATTGGTTGCCCATATGCACTAGCGCTTTGGCTGCGTAGCGACGCACCTCTTTATCGGTGTCCTTAAGCAGCGGGAGGACCTGGGCGGAAAAAGCAGCACCTTCCCCGCCCATCTGCCCCAGCGCTTCGGCTGCGGAGCGACGCACGTATGTATCGGGGTGCTTGAGTAGCGGGACCACCTGGGCGGCAAAGGCGGCGCCTTCCTTGCCCATCTGCCCCAGCGCTTCGGCTGCGGAGCGACGTACGTCGTCATCGGTATCCATGAGCAGCGGGACGAGTTGTGCTACGAAGGCGGCGCCCTCCTTGCCCATCTGCCCCAGCGCTTCGGCTGCGTAGCGACGCACCACCCAATCGGTGTCCTTGAGCAACGGAGCGACCTGGGCGGCAAAGGCGGCGCCTTCCTTGCCCATCCGCCCCAGCGCACGGGCTGCGTTGTGACGCGCCGTGGAATCAGTGTCCCTCAGCAACAGAGCGACCTGGGCGACAACGGCGGCGTCTTCCTTGCCCATCTGCCCCAGCGCTTCGGCTGCGGAGCCACGCACGTAAGGATCGGCGTCCTTGAGCAGCGGGACGACCTGCACAGCAACGGCGGCGTCTTCCTTGCCCATCTGCTCCAGCGCTTCGGCTGCGGAGCGACGTACGTCGTCATCGGCATCCATGAGCAGCGGGACGAGTTGTGCTACGAAGGAGGCGCCCTCCTTGCCCATCTGCCCCAGCGCTTTGGCTGCGGAGCGACGTACGTCGTCATCGGTATCCATGAGTAGCGGGACGAGTTGTGCTACGAAGGCGGCGCCCTCCTTGCCCATCTGCCCCAGCGCTTCGGCTGCATAGCTACGCACCACCCAATCGGTGTCGTTGAGCATCGGAGCGACCTGGGCGGCAAAGGCGGCGCCTTCCTTTCCCATCTGCCCCAGCGCATAGGCTGCGGAGCAACGCACCCAAGGATCGGGGTGCTTGAGCAGCGGGACGACCAGCGTGGCAACAGCGGCGCCCTGTTTGCCCAACTGCCCAAGCGCTTCGGCTGCGGAGCGACGTACGTCACCATCGGTATCCATGAACAGCGGGACGAGTTGTGCTACGAAGGTGGCACCTTCCTTGCCCATCTGCGCCAGCGTTTTGGCTGCGGAGCGACGCACTGAGTGATCGGCGTCCTTGAGCAACGGAGCGACCTGGGCGGCCAAGGCGGCGCCTTCTCTGCCCATCTGCCCCAGCGCATTGGCTGCGGAGCCACGCACGAAAGGATCGGCGTCCTTGAGCAGCGGGACGACCTGCTCGGCGAAGGCGGCACCTTCGCTGCCCATCTGTCCTAGCGCTTCGGCTGCGGAGCGACGTATGATGTCATGGGTATCCTTAAGCAGCGGGACAACCTGCTCGGCGAAGGCTGCGCCTTCCTTGCCCATCTGCCCCAGCACATCGGCTGCGTAGCGACGCACCCAGGGATCGGTGTCCTTGAGCAGCGGAACGATCTGCGCGGCAACAGCGGCGCCTTCCTCGACCATCTCCCCCAGCGCAACCTCTGCGGCCTGACGCATCCAGGGATCGGTGTCCTTGAGCAGCGGGACGACCAGGTTGGCGAAGGCGGCGCCATCCTTGCCCATCCGCCCCAGAACGAAGACTGCGAAACGACGTACGTCATCATCGTCGTCCTTGAGCAGCGGAGTGACCTGCGTCGGATCGAGCCAGCGGGCCCACTTATTCTCAGCGCACAAGAAGAGCGTGTTCCCCCGCACTTCCGCTGAAGGATCTCTTAGGCCCGCCTTGATCCCCTCAAGCTGCCAGTCCAGCGGCGGTTCTACTGTCGGTGTATCTTGGCCAACCGCATCCCCAACGCAGCATGCCAGAACCCAACCGATGGATATGAGGCACCAACGGAGTCGCGTAGGGCAACGTGGGGACAACGAGCATGCCGTTGCTGACGTCGAGAATCTGTTCATGCGATGTCCCCCACGAGAGAACCTCTGCCGACGATGACGTAGTCCCCGTTGCGAACCGACACAAGGCTGTTCTTGACGTTCAGATTCATGACCCCGGCGATAGCGCCCAGATAGCACGCCATACGATGGTGGCATTACCAGAGTTTCGGAGGGGGACGACTTGCGGAAAGACTGTTGGCTGCAGGCGGATTTGGAACGCCTACGGGGATACGTATGCAGGCGCTCAGGTGGCGCTCGTGACATCCGATTGGCGCAGTCTGTACGTGCCTATATTGAAACCCCCTTATTGCCCATAATCGCGGTTTGTTCAGCTTGGCGGACGGGTTATCGATCATGCTCTATTGTCGTGCGAGTATTGATCATGAATAACGAAATGATGTATCGCTTCCTGTGGAGGGATGTAATTGAATCTGGGAATCTTCTGATTCGTTTATTCCGTCCGATGCATGTGTCAGAACTCAAGACGCGTGGTGTGCGCCGGAATCTTCCTGAGTGTCACGCGTTGATCGGAGTCAGCACGCAGGATAAGAGACCTCAGGCCAGAAAGGTCCCCAATTGCCCGCAAGTCGCTCACTCTCGAATTACCGACGTTGAGCTTGAGATAGGTCAGGGCGGTCAGACTCGTGAGCGCTTGCAGGTCTCTCACCTGCGAATTGCTGAGGTTGAGCGTGAGGTGGGTCAGGGTGGTCAGGTCGTTGACCACTTGCAGATTACTCACATTTGAAAGCTCGAGGTCGAGTGTGAGGTGGGTTAGATCGTTCAAATCCTTGAGCGCGTCCAGGTCGCTCAATTCCGAACTGCGGAGATCGAGCGTGAGGTGGGTCAGGGCATTCAGATTCTTGAGTGTCTGTAGGTCTCTCACTCGCGTAGAACCACGGAGATTGAGCGTGAGGTGGGTCAGGACGGTTAGGTCCCCAAGGGCCTGAATGTCGCGCAGTAAGGAAGTTCCACTGAGGTCGAGTGTGAGAGTGGTCAAGGCATTTAGCCCTCTGAGCGCCTGCACGTCGTGGACTTGCGTGTGAGTGAGATCGAGCGTGAGGTGGGTCAGGGCGTTCAGATCCTTGAGCACGTCCATGCCGCTCACTACCGAATAGACACCAAAGCTAATCGAGAGGTTAGTCAGAGCGTTCAAACCCTTGAGAGCCTGAAGGTCGCTCACTCGTGAATCGCTGAGGTTGAGCGTGAGGTGGGTCAGGGCGTTCAGAGCCTTGAGCGCCTGTAGGTCGCTCACTCGCGATCCACTGAGGTGGATTGTGAGGTGGGTCAGTGCGGTTAGGTCCTTCAGTGCCTGTAGGTCTCGCACTTGGGAATAGCTAAGGTCGAGCGTGAGGTGGGTTAGTGCGGTTAGGTTCTTCAGTGCCTGTAGGTCTCGCACTTGGGAATAGCTGAGGTCGAGCGTGAGGTGGGTCAGTGCGGTCAGGTCCTTGATCGCGCTTAAGTCGCTCATTTGTGAACTTCCGAAGCCGAGCGTGAGATGGGTTAAGGCGTTCAAACCCTTGAGCGCGTGCAAATCGTTAACCGCTGAAGAGAGGTAGATCGTGAGGTGGGTAAGGGATTTCAGTTCGTTGAGCGCCTGCAGGTCGTTCAAGAGCGTACCTCTGAGATCGAGTATCAGATTGGTCAAGGTGCTTAGCCCCTCGATCGCCTGCAAGTCGCTAACATCCGAATAGTTTAGGACGAGCGTGAGGTGGGTCAGTGCGTTCAAATCCTTGAGCGCCTGCAGGTCTCTAACTTGTGAAGCTACGAGGTCGAGTGTGAGTCGGTTTAGGGCGTTCAGGTCCTTGAGGGACTGCAAGTCGCCCACTTGTGAAGAACTAAGGTCGAGTGTGAGCGACTCCAACGATTCACAATTCACCAATCGTGCGAGTCCAGAGATGGATTTCCCGCTAGCGTCTAACTCAAGTGCGCGGATCTTATTGGTATTGATCCACGGAAACCTCTCAAGATTCAGTGGGTCATTCAGACTGAGCGATTCTAGTTGGTGCTGATAGTCATACAGTTGCGTCGGGTAGTTGTTGTCAGCTAGCCACTGGCGTGCCTGAGCCTGATCAAATGCACGTTTGACGAACCCAACTGTGACAATGAGAGCCAAGGTGGCAGCGATGCACGCGGCATGTCGTATCATGCGCCTTTGCCGGCTCCGACGCACAAATTGCTTCTTGTTCTCGACATCTTCGCCCCAGTGGATCTGCGACTCATAGCGGTCGACATTTCTTAGGTTGGTGCCGCCGAGCAGATACTGCTTGCGCTGGTCGTTGTTCTGCCAGGCGAGGTACGCCGACTCCAGTTTCAGACGGGCCTGTTGAATCTCCGGCAGGATTTCGCCGGTGACCCGGTTGAGTGCGGAGATCAACCGCTCGTGCGGCAGGCGGTAGCGATCGTCTCCAACGGCTTCGAGCAGGCGGGCGTCACTCTGGGCGAGCCTTTTGAGTTGCGGGCGCAACCGGTCCGGGTCGGCCTGGATGGCGATCGCGACTTCATCGACGGTGAGCCCCTCGGCAAGCCGCTGATCCGTCCGGGGGTCGCGCAAGGCGAGCATGGCGAGCAGCAGTTTCTCTCGGTCCGGTTCGGTGAATGCCGCGAGTTTGCGCTCGATGTATTGGGCCAGCACACCGTCGGCCCCACCGGCGAAGTGGTAGTCACTGTGCGTGACCACGCCGTCCTTCGCCAGTTCTGACAGCACCATCAGGCCGATTCCGATATCCACCGGCGAGACAACGCCGTCGATCTGTGTCGCTGTCAGAAGATTGTCCACGACTTTTTGCTCGACGGTCAGCCTAGCCTCGGCGCACAGCGTGGCGATGATCTCGCGCGCCAGATCGAGGGGCATGAGACGTACGGATATCGGGGGTCGAGGGGAGAATCCTCGCTTGAGTTCGGCGATCAGGAACTCGTCGTGCCAATCGGACAGGTATTCCCGTCGGAAAGCGCCGATCCAAGTGACGCGGTGCGGCGGTTTTGCCTCGCGTGCCACGCGCCGCAGCAGCCGCAGGATGGGGTTGCGGCTCGCGGATCGGCCGCGCAACTGTTCGAACTGGTCGAGGACGATCACCCGCGGCCGCGGACAGACCTCCTCCGTCGGATTGATCAGATCGCCCAGGTTGTCAACGCCGTCAATCGCGCGCAACAGACCCTCTTCAGGATTCTTTGGCAGTACTTCCCAATAGTGATATGACACGTCCTTGTCCCGAAGGATGTGCGTCAGCCCGGCCCGAAGGAGCGACGTCTTACCGGCGCCCGACTCACCCATCACAACGATCAGCGGGATCTGATCGTCCATCACATGGCCGACAAGTTCCCCGAGTTCGTCTTCACGTTGGAGTTTTCGAAAAACCTCGCCGTCGTCGGCGGTAAACGCCAAAGGCCCCTTGATCACGCGCGGCCGATCCTGAACAGGCGTGGGCTTGAGCGGTTGGGCGTAACGCCAGATGCGCCGAGCTGCGATGGCAAGGAAGACAAAGCCGGTCAGGTAGCAAAGGCCGGCCAGGATCGTGATCAAGTAATAGGACTGAAGGAGTTCTTCGAGGTTGCCAGGGAACCAATCGCTGACGTGATAACCGACGAACAGCAGGATTGCCGCCAATACCAGCGGTGACCCCGGGCGTCGGTATCGGCGGACAGCATCGCGCGCAGCGCGGATCGTCTTGTCTGCAGTACTGGCGACCTCTTGCCAACTCATCCGAGATGTTCCCCGAAATAGGATGCGTCTACGAGATCAACTGCTACAGGATACTGCATACAGCTAGAGAATGCACTACCTATGGACTGCCGACGCCCGACGCGCACCTGGGCCGAGTCCGGCCGTCCATAGTTTCGACTGCATAAACCTATCAATATCAACGCCATATCGCCCGCAGCGAGCCTTCTGCTGATTAGGCCAACAACGCCCCCTCGATCTGTGCCCGCCCGCTTGCGCGCCACGTGACGCCGTGGCGCGTGCCGTGGTCGCGCAGCCCGAGGATCAGCGCCTTCAGTTCGCTCTGATTCAGTTGCTCAAGCCGCGACGTGCGTCCCCCCGTGACGCGCTTACTGATCCAGCCCGCCAGGCCAACCCCGTCCGGTGCCAGCAACGGCTCACCGTCGGCGTTGTGGTTCAGTTCCAGCGTGGTGGCGATGCAGCGCACGAGGTAGCGCATCCGCTTCAACGTCCCGTCACCGCCGACCTGGTCCTGCCAGTACCACGCCGAGTATCGCGGCAACTTGCCGCCCGCGATCCACTCGACGCGCGCCATGAACGTCTCGAACTCACCTTGAGTCAGGTCGGGCGCCCTGGACGACGGCGGCTCGACTTTGCGCGCGTTGGGCAGCTGGCGCAGCAGCGTCCGGCGGTCGGCTTCGTCGAGCCCCGCGTGCCTGCACGCCATCGCGGCGATCTGACGTTGTAGTTTGCTCCAGGCCATGGTTAACTCAGTGGTGTTCAGGACGGCTGCGTGCCTTGTCTACGCAACCTTCACACTCAGTTCCTTGAGTTTGACGTCGACGCGTTGACGGCTGTAGTTGATGCCGTGCATCTGCTGAACGACCTGCACCAGCGCCTTGCGGTCGACCGGCTTGCCTTTGGCCTTGGTGGCGGCGACGAAGGCGACCTGCTTGCACAGCCGCAGGCAGCCCAGGCCGAGGCAGTGGGCCAGTTCGAACAGGAACTGGGCGCCGTCGTCGGTCAGGCGCAGCTTGTCGCTGGCGAAGCACTCAACGATCTGTTGCACGGTGTACAGGGCCTGCTTGCGTTTGACGTGATTGCTCAGGTCCTGGGCGATGTCGTAGCGCAGCGCCGTGCGGCTGGCGAACTGGCCGTACCACATCTCGGTATCGCCGACGCGCTTTTCGAGATCGACCGTGCCGGACAGGCACATCGGCACGCCGCACTCGTCATGGATATCGCGCAGGAACTCCAGGGCGCCCATGGTCAACTGGTGAGCTTCGTCGATCAGGACCGGCCGGTCGGTGCCCTTGAGCGCTTCGATCAGGGCGTCCTGGATCGCGTACTGCGTGCCGGCGCAGCGGATGCGCATGGCGGCCTTGAGCTGTTTGGCCAGGCCGCTCATGGTGCGGGTCGTGCGCCGCGTGCGGACCAGGACGGATCCGGGCACGATCTTCTGCGCCGCTTCGAGGGTCATCGTCTTGCCGACCCCGGCGGGTCCGTAGATGATCGCGATGCTGCGCAGGGAGATGGCCGACTGGATGGCGGTGATGATGCGCTGCGCGACGGTGGTCTGCACGAACCCCGCGGGCCTGGGCGCTTCGGCGTTGCGGGCGTGCTGTTCCATGAACGCGTTGAGCCCGCGCGCGATGCGTTCGACGTCCCCGGCGCGGGCGTATTCGTCCTCGCCCTTGAGCGAGCAGAAGGTGGACAGCGTCGGCACGCTGTAGCCCTTACCGAGTTTGCGGGACAGCTGGGCGTTGGACAGTCCGGTCCCTTGCTTGAACCGGTCGAAGTCGTCGATGACACGTTTGATCCAGACCCAGCTCAATGGGTCGTCGGGGAGTTGTCGGGCCACGCGTAGCCTCCGTGCGTCCTGGCGCAGCTCTTCCAGCACGTCCGGGTGCCGGGTGTCTTCGGTTGCGCCGTGTTCGTGTCGACGGGTCTCGGCCGGTGTGTTTCCGTCGTGTTCACCCCCGGGGGCGGGGGTGGGGGG
>JANQSF010000062.1 GCA_028284155.1 Phycisphaeraceae bacterium | reverse complement strand
CCTACCGCGACGGCGGGCTGGACGCGATCGCCGTCAAACGTCAGCCCGGCCGACCGCCGACCCTCTCGGCTGATCGGCACGACGCGTTCCGCCAACGCGTGCTCGACGGGCCGACCGAAGCCGACGGCGTCGCGGCGTTGCGTGGCCAAGACATGCTCGGCATCTTGCAAGACGAGTTCGGCGTGAGCTACTCGCTCAGCGGCTTGTACGACTTGCTGCATCAGCTGAACCTGTCGGTGCTCGTGCCGCGTCCCCGCTTAGCCGATTGATACGCCGGCGTAGCCTTCGCGATCTCCAGGGCTTTGGCGAACCCCGACGCAGTTGAGTCAGCGAATTCAATGGCGATGCCCTGCTCGGGTATCTCTAGCTTGACGTTAACAGAGGCCACATCTCGCTCAAGCCCCGTGCCACACTTGCTGCAGAATGCGGCATCGGAGTCATTGTCGGCACCGCACTTCGGACACACTCTCCCTGTGCTCTTGAGAGTGGTCACCACCTCTTTGACAACACGATTCAGTTGGTCTTGCGTAACGCCAATCGTTTTACAGAAGTCTCGGATGACAACGGCCTCACTCTTGTCAAGATCATCACCCGCGTAGGCAACCCGAAGCATCGATTCAAGATTCTTTACTTGGTCGGCGAATGATCCAACTGGCGTTGGCTTGTAGTCGCCCGCCTCAACAAGCGCTTGACGGCCTCGTTGTAGTCCCGTTTCTTAAGTTTTAGTTCCTGCCTAATCGCCTCAAGCTGACCAAGTTCGTTTGCACAAAGCTTGCCATCAGCGTGTGCAACGAGTGCGATATTCGCCAAGAAGGGCACAGGATCAGTGATCATGGCATCATCTCTTCAGTGTTTCAACACAATGGATATTGGTTAGATAGGGTCACCCACTAGATTCTACATTAGTATCGCCACTGAGCCGTCCTTCGCCAACCAAGGCTGTTGCGGTTTGAGATCGATGTATCAAAAACGTCAGACAACGTGCCTTTCCGCCGTGGCTGCAACATTCAATCACCTACGTCTTCGTCGATCCCGCCGAATCGCGCGCTAACCGCCGTCGCTCACGCGGTGACCAGTTTGCCGGATCGCCAATCGGCCACGATTTGGCCGACGGCCCAGCCAAGATCAATCGCCACAAGAACCACGGCCAAGTTGTAGTAACAACAATCGTCCGCATCAGCGCACGCCACGGCCCGGCAGGCATTTGCTTGTAGAGCACAATCAATGCACTCGATGATGGATCGCGGGCCGCATGGCACCTGTATACGTCAGGGATCCCACCTGTCACGAAGACGATGAAGGACATGTGCCAAGTGACCGCCTAGCGGTCGACCACATCTGGCCCAGTAAACCGCCTACCAGTTCGTACTCTGTCGCCTCTGCTTGTTCGCGATCAGTCAATCCAACGGAATTCGCTTTGGCCGCGAGTGTCCTCATCCTGGTCTCATCCGCTTGTGCGAATCGAGTCTTAAGAATCGCGCGGGCGATATGCGGGCGGACCTGGTCGTCGGTCGGCATCGTCAGACGGCCGATTACATCATCGGGGGTGCTGGGCGGTGTGGCCTTGCCTTTATTGTTCTGGACGCCGCCAAGGGAGTCAACCTTCAATCAAAGATTGACGTTCAAAGCAGCAAGTAGGTCAGGTCATTTGATCTGACACCGAGCAAGCAAGTGCGCGCCGATGTCAGATCAAATGACCTGACCTACGCAAGCCAGCTAGAGATTGAAATTCAACTCAGGCAGATAGATGAAGTACTTCAGGGTCAGCACCCAGCGGAGGACCATCTTGAGGGGCATCATGCCCATGATGACGAAGTGGATGGCCATGAAGTAGAAGCGCAAGGCCCCCATCTGGAGGTACATGCGGCGCATGACGGTGCGGGCCAGGAGGACGGGCAGGCCGAAGCAGAAGGCGAGTGTGAAGATGATGCCGGGCAGTTCGCGCAGCCACATGTTTTCCGGCAGGCCGACGCCCAGGCCGAAGCCGGCCAGGTTCTCGCCGTTCCAGAAGTAGTCGCTGAGGTTGATGTTGGTCATCGCCGGCTGGATCGACGCGTCCCACGGTTCGTATGGGCCGTAGAAGTTCCAGTTCGGGCCGCGCAGGAACGTGCCGAACACGATGAGTACGACCCAGAGGACGATGAAGCCGAACATCCAGTTGAAGATGATGAACGGGCGTTGCGAGACGGTGTAGTAGCCGTTGCCCTTCGGGTTGGTGTCGCAGTACGGCATGCCGATCAGGCCGGTGATAATCATCGTCGGCAGGACAACGCCGGCCATCCACGGGTCGAAGTAGACGAGCATCTCCTGCAAACCGAGGAAGTACCACGGGGCCTTGGACGGGTTCGGGGGCCCTTCCGGGTTGGCTGGCGCTTCCAGCGGGGCGCGCAGGACGATCGACCAGATGACCAAGATGGCCGAGGCGATCACGATGCAGATCAGTTCGGTATAAACGAGGTCCGGCCAAACCAGGACCTTGTCGTCCTTGCTGCCTTCGAGCAGCGGCTTGCCCTGCCGGATGTTTTCGTCGTTGATGGCAGCCTGTCGCATGGCCCACCACATGAGAAAGCCCGTGCCGAACAGCATCATCGAGATGGGCACATTGTCCGGCTTTTCAAGGATGGCGAAGTAGTTCGCGTCGATCACCATCGACCCGAAGTAGAAGATCGTGAAGACGATTCCCAGCGGGATCGCGACGACGGGCTTCGTCCACTCCTTGTAAAAGACGAAGCCGGCGACAAACAGCGGCGTGAAGAAGAACGTCAGGCTGACCTCGGGGACGCTCAGCCGGTTGGTAAATTCTTTGAACTTGTCGATCGACGTCGGCATCGGGACGTCGCCGAAGATGACCATCGTGACGATCGGGATGGCCATGAAGATGACCAAAGCCGCACCGATGAGCAGACGCCACGGCGGGCGGTAGGTCGAACGTCCTGCGGGTGCGGTGGTTTCCATACGCCGTCTTCTCAAGGACTACTGAATCAAAGCGGCCCGCTGATGCCGCCGTCTTTGCGGATGCGCCAGAAGTGCACGGCAATAAGCGTCGCCGCGGCCAGCGGCAGCGCGATGCAGTGCAGGACGTAGAAGCGCATCAACGCGTTCTCGCCGACGCTCGTGCCGGCCAGCAGCATGAACGCGGCGTCGGACTTCGTCGTCACCAGCGGCACGCCGGCGAGCTGGACCATGTCGGTGAACGGGCCCTGCATGCCGACGAACGGCGTGGCCTTGCCCATGTTCGAGCCGACGGTGATCGCCCAGATGGCGAGCTGATCCCAAGGCAGCAGGTAGCCGGTAAACGACAACAGCATCGTCAGGACGAGCAGGATGACACCGACGCCCCAGTTGAACTCGCGTGGCGGTTTGTAGCTGCCGGTCAGGAAGACGCGCATCATGTGCAGCCAGATCGCGATGATCATGGCGTGCGCCCCCCACCGGTGTATCTCACGGAGCAGGCCGAGCGTGATGTGCGCCCGCAGCGCGATGATGTCGGCGAACGCGTACTCGGGGACCGGCCGGTAGTAGAACATCAGCAGCACGCCGCTGATGGTCTCGGCCAGGAAGAGGAAAAACGTCAGGCCGCCCATGCACCAGGTGAAGCTGAGGCGGATACCGCTCTTGCGCACGGCCACCGGGTGCAGGTGGAGAAACACATTGCTCATGATGGCCATCACGCGCGTGCGTCGGTCGCGCGGGATGCCGTGTCTGAAGATCGAACTCCAGACCTGAGATGTGCGGATCCAATTCCAGGCTTTGCCGAGCATGGGCGAGGTCCGAGGCAAGGTCACACGGGCGGATCGAACGCGGAGACTATAGGCCCCCACTTCGCGAGCGTGCGACGCCCCGTCCAGGCGTTCGCCGGCCCGCGATGCTGGGTCTGGCAATGCTGGCTCGACGACGACGGCGGTCACTCTGAACCGTCGTCGATTCGGCTGAAAGCGGCGATCTCATCGAAGGTGGCTTTGCCGCCCGATTCGTACATGATCTGCACGGCTCGGCGTGGGTCGCGTCCGGCCAAGTCGAGGGCGCAGATGGCGTGCCAGGTCATCGGCTCGCCACATCCGTGGTTCTTGATCCACGCTTCCGTCATGCGCTCAATGTTGCCGCCGGCCAGGTGATGGATTTCGATCTGTTTGGATGACAACGGAGCACCGGCTTCGGCTGTCGCTCGGTAACAACACTTCACCCGTCTGAT
The DNA here is from genome assembly GCA_028284155.1 of Phycisphaeraceae bacterium. Lineage (GTDB taxonomy): Bacteria > Planctomycetota > Phycisphaerae > Phycisphaerales > Phycisphaeraceae > JANQSF01. The sequence continues at coordinate 39,897 of JANQSF010000062.1, read as the reverse complement.
CGGCACCTTAGTGAGCCACATCCGAATGTAGTAGAGTAGGCCCAAGATGCCACGTCGAGATCTGGAAGGTCAGGCCTGCATTGCGGGCCGCCAGCGTTTGTCTAACTCACACCATGACGTACGAGTTGGCGTCGTCCCACTGACCCTTTTCCTCGCGGTATAAGTACGCCTTGTCGACCATGACGGTGTCGCCATCAAGATAGATCCTGTGGCGTTCGAGCGGGCGGGGCGCGGGGCCTTCGAAGTTGATGCCGTTCATGTAGAAGCCCGAGCCGTGACACGGGCACTTGAACTTGGCGTCGCCCGGCCACCAGTTGGGGATGCAGCCCAGGTGCGTGCAGATCGTGCTCAAAGCGACGAGTTTGTCGTCAGACTGACGGACGATCCAGACCTGCTGGCTGCCCTTGAATTGTTCGTAGACGGCGACGTCGGGAAAGTCGGCCAATTTGCCGGCCTTGAAGATGCTCGGCGGCTCTTTCGTGACCTTCGGCACGATGAACGCCTGTAACGCCGCGCCGACGGTCGCCCCGCAGAACAACAACCCGCCCCACCCAAGCAGGAGCCAGATGCGGATGCGCGAGCCGACGCCCGTCTTGCGGGCTTTCTCTTCGCCTTTGGCTTTGATTGATTCAGCCGTGCTGGCGCTGGGGCGTGCCAGTCCCACGCCGACCATCGTGGCGCTGAGCGCGTCAGGCGGCGCGTCGTCAGGCACGGCCGCGGTGACGGCTTCGATTGGGGCCTTGGCGGGCAGTGTCGTCGAACGGACTCGCACCGCCGGGCCGCCGCTCGATCGGCTGCCGCTCGTGTGCGACGTCTCCAACAGGCCGGCCCACGCCGGGTCGGGCGGGCCTTCCGGCGGCTCCCAACCGCCCTTCTTGGCTCCCCCGCCGCCACCGCCGCCGCTTGGCGCACCGGCCGCGGCGGCTTCCTCTTCCTGACCGGCCCAAGGCGCTTCGCCTTCGACCTCAACCGTGTCAAACTTGATCACATCGACCGGGCAGCCTTCGGCCGCGGTCTGAATCGAAGGGGTCAACGGCTTGGTGAAGTCGGCGCTCTTGGCTTCGGGACGGATGAGACAGGTCTCTTCCGTGACCTCGAAGACCTCGGGGCAGTCCGTCTCACACGCATCGCAGACGATGCAGCCGGGCTCGATCCAGACTTTGACGACTTGTTCGTGCGTGGTTGCCATCGCCAACCCTCACGGTTCAGCCCGCAGCATGCGGGCCAAAGGGATGCCCTATCACGGGTTGTCGGTCGATCCGTCGCTCGACTCGCGTTTGGCCCGCAGCAGGCGGTCGACCTGCTTGGCAATTTCCTTGTTGCCCGGGTCGTTTTCGAGCCGCTCAATGCTAGCCCAAACAGCCGGTTGCGTCATTTCCGATACGGCGTGCAGTGTGGACAGAATGACATGATCCTGCATGGCAGGCGGCATCTTCCGCGTCGAGTCCGTGCCCGTCTCCGCCGCGGGCAGGTCGGCCAACGCGTCGCGGTTGAGCAGGACGTCGGCCACGAACCGCCCGCCCTGCTCGTCGCCCAGCCTGGCTAGGGCGATGGCTGAGTTCCAACGCAGGGTTCGGCTGTTCGACTCGGTTGTCTGCATCGCGGCCCGCAAACGGTCTTTCGAAACGGTGTCGCCCTTCTTCGCCAGCGCCCCCACAGCCCACGCCGCCTCCGTCCGCAGCTCGACCGGGTAGCGCTCCGCCAGCAGGTCACGCACTGCGGGCAGATGCACCGTCGCGGCCTCGCGGTCGGGCCACTGCAACACGCCGAGGATGGCAAACTGTTGGACGATCGATTCGTACGACCCGTCCAGCCGCTGGGCGACAACCTCCAGCCCGCCCGGTTGGCCGAGTTGGCTCAGGATATAGACGACCATGCCATGCAGTTGCGGGTCGAGCGCCGCGTCGGCTGGCAGTGATCCTGCCGCGCCTGAGCCGGATTCAAACGGCTTGATGACTTTGATCAACTTGGCGTGAAGGTCGGGGAACTTCTCCTGGTCGACCTCATCTGCCTTGAGCATGCGTGAGAGCGTCGCGGCTGCGCGGTAACGCTCGCTGTTGCGCGGGTCGTTGAACGGGCCGATCTTGCCGACGCCGCCGGACTGCGCAATTCGCGCGACCAGCGCCTCGGGCGTCTCTTCGCTCGGCGCGAGAACGCCGAACAACATCACGACCGCGATGCCCGCGATGGCGATCACGGCGGGGATGATGACCAGTTGAGCCATCTGTCGGCCGAACGACGGCGGCGGTCCGGGGCCGCCGCTCGATTCGGCGTCCGACGAAGCCGCAGACTCGCCGGCGGAATCAACAGTGGGATCGACAGCGTCTGAGTCCGACGCCTCGTGTGCGTCGTTCTCGTTCGACTCATCGCGCGAGGTGGTGTCGTCTGCGCTCATCAAACTGGCTGTTAGCGGCTCAATTGCAATGGTTTGGAACGCCCCACGCCGACATGATAGGTGGACCCGGGGGACCGGCAATCACCTTGCTCGTCGCCGCTGAGCCTGCTACGGTGATCGCCCGATCGGGGGCTGATTGCCCTTGCTGACGGCCTGCAACGCGGCGCGCGTCCGGAGAACGTCCGTCATGTCTCAAGCCCCGACCATGCCCGCCAGCCCGCCGACGGTGGAAGCCCCTGAAGCCAAGTCGCCGCCCACGCTGCGCGACGGAGCACAGGTCACGCTGGACAAGGCCGTCGCCGCCCTGCTCGACCTGCAACATGCAGACGGGCATTGGTGCGCCGAACTGGAAGGCGACTCGATCCTGCAATCCGAATACGTGCTCATGAAATGGATCATGGGCAACGAAAACGACCCGCGCCTGCCCGCGATCGTCGACCAACTCCGAAGCCAGCAACGGCCTGATGGCGGTTGGGGCCAATACCCGGGCGGCGAACTCGGCGGCGGCAAGTTCGACCTGAGCGCGACAGTCAAGGCGTACCTGTGTTTGAAATTACATGGGGACGACCCGGAAGCGGATCACATGCGCAAGGCTCGCGAACTGGTCCTTGCGCACGGCGGCGCCGAACGTGTCAACTCGTTCAGCAAGTTCTATCTCGCCGCGCTCGGACAGGTCAGTTGGAAGGCGAACCCTTCGATCCCGCCGGAGATCGTCTACCTGCCCAAGTGGTTCTACTTCCACTTGGACAAGGTCAGCGCGTGGTCGCGAACGATGATCACGCCCCTGTCAATCGTGACGACCTATCGGCCGGTGCGCGACATTCCCAAAGACAAGGGCATTGACGAGATGTACGTAAGTCAGCGCGACCGCCACCGATTGATCGGCGGTGTCGATGGACACGAGCAGCACCCGTTCTGGTCGCGCTTCTTCCTTGTCGCGGACAAGTTTCTCAAAGTCATCGACAAGTTCGGCATGACGCCGTGGCGCAAGCGCGCGCTGCAGCGCATCGAAGACTGGATCGTCAAACACACCGAAGACTCGGACGGCCCCGGCGCGATCTTTCCGCCGATCGTCTACCTGCTGATTGCGCTGCAATGTCGTGGCTACAAAGGCGATCACCCGTTGATGAAGGCGCACGAGCAGTACCTCGTCGACTACATGATCGACGCGCAAGACGAAAACGGCGACACGCGCACCCGTTTACAACCCTGCTTCAGCCCGGTGTGGGACACGGGCATCGCCGCGTACGCGCTGGCCGAAGCGGGTCTGCCCAAAGACCACCCCGCCATTCGAAAATGCGTCCACTGGCTGCTCGAAAAGGAGTGCCGCTTCGCGGGCGACTGGCAGAACAACATCGACCACAATCGCTTCCCCAATCTCGAGCCGGCCGGCTGGTTCTTTGAGTACCGCAACAAGTTTTACCCCGATGTCGACGACACGGTGATGGTCGCGATGGCGCTCAAACGCCTGGGGGAGCCGGGCAGCGCCGCGCACGAAGCGGCAGAGCGCGGCGTGCGGTGGGTATTTGCGATGCAGAATCCCGACCATGGCTGGGCCGCGTTCGACCGCGACGCGTGCGATCGGCCGATCATGGAGTACATCCCGTTCGCCGACCACAACGCCATCCAAGACCCGTCGTGCGCCGACATCACCGGGCGCACCCTCGAGTGCCTCGGCCACATGGGATTCAACGTCTCGCACCCGGCTGTGCAACGAGCGATTGAGTTCAACATCAACAAGCAAGAGCCGGAAGGTCCGTGGTTCGGCCGATGGGGAGTCAATTACATCTACGGCACGTGGCAAGCGGTGTGCGGACTGCGCCTTGTCGGACAAGATATGGACGCCGAGTGGGTCCAACGCGCCGGCCAATGGCTAAAGAGCGTCCAACGCACCGACGGCTCGTTCGGCGAGTCGGCCGACAGTTACGAAGACCGTTCATTGATGGGTCAGGGCCCCCCTACCGCTAGCCAAACCGCGTGGGGCGCGATGGCCATGCTCGCGATCTTCGGACCCGAAGACCCCGACGTGCAACGCGCGATCCGTTGGCTCATCGACACGCAACTCTCGCAAGACGACGACGAAACCGGTGACAAAGCCGGCTCGTGGCGGGAAGACTGGTTCACCGGGACGGGCTTCCCGAAAGTCTTCTACTTGCGCTACCACCTTTACCGGCTCTATTTCCCGATCATGGCGATCGGACGGTGGCTGAATGCCAAGTGATCGGTCTGTCATGTCACAACCGGCCAGTCCTGATTCAGACTTCCCAACTCGTAATTGGTGGGAAGGTCGCCGTCTTCATTACAACGTCGCCCTCATCATTGCAATGATCTTGGGCTATATGGCGTTTGGGGGAGTCCTTGATGCCTTCGAACACATCATCTGCGCACCAATCATCATCAAGGATAGTGGGCGCCTACATTCTTACGATTGTGACATGGGAGGCATTGCCTCCCTTTTTCATTGTGCAGGCGCGTGCAGTGGGCTACTGCTCGCAAACGCGTGCTATCTCCTCGGACCTTTTTGTGAACTCTTCGTTCCAGATGAGTGGATTGACAGTTATCGCAAATGGGCTTGGCGGGCCGGCCTCGCTTTCTCCTGTTTTCTGCCTTTTACAATCGCGTTGTTTCATTTGATGATGTGCTTGTTGTACCCGAGTTGGTTCAACCCGACGCCGCGGTACATGTGACTGCTTTACGCATGCCGACTGACATTTGGCGATAATGCCTTTACCACATGCTTCAACATCAAGTAAGCTAGGCACGTCGGCCGGCGTTGGCTGCCCAACAACACTTTTTGGCGGGCAATGTGCGTACATGCTTCCCGCTCATGGCAATCGGGCGGTAGCTGAACGCCAAGTGATTAACATCCGCGCTCAAACGCGCCGAGCGCTTCGTCAATCGTAAACGCCCCGTCATACAACGCCCGCCCGACGATCGCGCCTTGAATCGGCAGGTCGCGCAGCGCGCGTAAGTGATCCAAGGTCCCCACCCCACCCGACGCGACGATGGGCACGTCGGTCGCCTCGGCCATCTCACGCGTGGCTTCGACGTTCGGGCCTTGCAGCAGGTAGGCCGGGCACATTGCCCGGCGATTGGTCGATCGATGGCGGGAGACCGCCGGGCAACGTGCCCGGCCTACGGCGCTGTCAGCTTACTGACTCAAACGTCTTCAACCCCTCCTCAATCGTAAACGCCCCGTCATACAACGCCCGCCCCACAATCGCGCCTTGAATGGGCAACGCTCGAAGCGCGCGCAAGTGATCCAACGTCCCGACGCCGCCCGACGCCACGATCGGCACGTCGGTCGCCTCGGCCATCTCACGCGTGGCTTCGACGTTCGGGCCTTGCAGCGTGCCGTCGGTGGCGATGTCGGTGTAGACGATCGCGGCGAGCGGCCAATCTGTGACGCGCTGCGCGATCTCGACCGCCGTAGCGTCGAGTTGTGACTCCCAGCCGCTGACAGCGACCTTGCCTTTGCGCGCGTCGAGCCCGAGCACGACGCGCCCGCGGTAGGTCGGGTTGCCCATCAATCCTTCGAACCACGCCCAATCCTTGAGCGCCGCCGTGCCGAGAATGACCCGCGCGACACCGGCGTCGAGCAGCGCGTCGATCGTGCCCGACGATCGAACCCCCCCACCGACCTCGACTTTCAGCGACGTCTCGTCACACATGCGGCGGATGACGTCAATGTGCGTGATGTTCCCTGTCCGCGCCCCGTCCAGATCGACCACGTGCAGCCAGGTCGAACCGGCGTCGGCGAACAGGCGGGCCTGCGCGACCGGGTCGTTGCCGTACGTCGTCTGCTGGTCATAGTCACCCTGGTACAACCGAACGACGTGGCCGTCTCGCAGGTCGATAGCGGGGAACAGGTGCATGGGGAAGTTGACTCCGGAGTCGGCGACGGAGCGGTCTCGATCGAGGGCGATGATACGCCCCACGGGTCTGTAGCGGTGTCGATGGAGGTCGGTCTGTGTGCCACGGCCGTGTCGGCCGTGCGGAAGGCCCTTGTTGCCCCGCACGGCCGACACGGCCGTGGCAGGAGACAGACGCCCGGCTCATACTTCGCCACGTCGCGAAAGCAGATTTCGGGCCGATCGGTTGAGCCCTTTGCTATCATGGTGGCTCATGGCCCACCGACGGACCAGCCTTGCCCTGATCGTCTACACCGCGCTGTGGTTCGGCGTCTTCGTGCCGTCCCACGAGCGGGGCGCGGTCCGCCTGTCGGACGGATCGCCAACGTGCCACGCGGCGCACGCGACCTGCTGCCCAGCGACGGGTACTACCGACCAGCCGAACGAACCTTCACCGCAGCGCGACCCCGCGTCGGATTGCGCCGTCTGCCACCTGGTCACCACACTTCAGACACCGCCGGCGGTGGCGACGATCGCGTCGCCTGGCGAGCGGTTGATCGAACGCTTGCAAACATGTGAGACGGTTGCTCTCACGGTGCGCCCCCTTTCTTCACGCCGCGATCGCGCGCCGCCGGTCGGCTTGGCCTAAGCCGATTCTTGCCTTCTTTCAATACTTTCCAAGCCCGGTGACGTTGTCACCGCGCCTGTCCGTGATCGCGACGCCCGTCGTTCGCGACGTGACATCGGAAGCCTGACGCGCCTATCCGGCGCGTCGTTCGGAGAAAACCATGATTCGTCACCTGCTTATCGCCGCCGTGGCAATATCGCTCACGCCCGCCCTACTCGCGGATGCGCGGCACATCGAACCGATTGATACTTCCCTTTCGTCGATCGAAGAACCGGTCAACCTGAACTACGTCGATCCGCCCCGCTATCTCGGTCTCGACACCGAGTTCGTCGACCACGATGCGCCGGCCGACGGCCACCGCGACACCGGCGAAGGCGGACCGTTCGGGCCGTTCTTCAACCCGAACTGGCCGCTGGCGGACAGCACGGGCTACGTCTACAACGGCGCTCGGCCTGACTCGCACGCGCCGATCGGCGTGATGGCCGATCACGCCCACCACAAGGGCGAGGTCATGCTCTCGTATCGCTACATGTACATGGAGATGAAAGGCAACCGCCGCGGCGACAGCCGGGTGAGCAACAGCAATGTGCTCGAAGACTTCTTCGTCACGCCGACCAAGATGACGATGCAGATGCACATGCTCGGCGTGATGTACGCCCCGACCGACTGGGTCACCCTCATGGCCATGCTGCCGATCGTCCGCAAGAAGATGGACCACCGCGTGCGCAACGGCGTGCGGTTCACGACCGTCGGCGAGGACATCGGCGACCTGAAACTGGGCGCGTTGTTCCCCGTTTACGTCAAGGGGCGGCACAACGTGCAATTCAACGTTGGCCTGTCCGTGCCCACGGGTTCGATCGACGAAAAGGACATGACGCCGCTGGGGCGGGCGGTGCTGCCCTATCCCATGCAGATCGGCTCCGGCACGGTCGATGCGATGCTAGGCGGCAGCTACGTCTACCAGCGTAGCAATTGGTCGTGGGGTACGCAGGCCAGCGGCGTCATTCGCATGGGCCGAAACGACGAGGACTACAGCCTCGGCGACACGTTGAACGTCACCACTTGGTTCGGCTGGAATTGGTCGGAGTGGATCAGCAGCTCCGTCCGCCTCAACTACGACCTCTGGGGCAACATCGACGGCCAGGACGACCGCATCGCCAGGACGAACCCAATCGGCATCCCGCTGGTCCCCACGGCCGAGCCCGACCGCCGCGGCGGCCAACGTCTCGACCTGCTTTTGGGTGTCAACCTGTACATCCGCGACGGCTTCTTGAAAGGTCACCGCTTTGCCATCGAGGGCGGCATGCCTATCTGGCAAAAGCTGGAAGGCCCACAACTCGAGACGGACTGGATCATCCAGGTCGGTTGGCAGTTCGCGTTCTGACGGCCGGGTGACGGGACAGGCAGTCCGATAATCTGATATCATCTGCCTCGCTTCCGAACGATCTGTGCCGGACGAGCGAGTATGAGAAGCTTCCAATGGGGGGCCACCCCGGGACGAGCGGCGACGTGAGTTCCGGGGTTTTTCATGCGCAAACGGGTCTCGCCATTCAGGGCAACCGATTGCCCGTGATCGCGGGCCAATCGCGCGGATACGCCACCAGGGTCGACGGCACAGCCGATGCCTCGACGTTGTCGGCCGACTGACCCGCCGCGGACAGGGCACGTTGTCGAACGGCTTGCTTGGCGCGCGTCGCGATGCGGGCTTCGATGACACCCTGAATCGCATTATCCAGCGCAGGGTTGTGCGGATCGATGAACCGAGCTGTCGCGATCAATTCGATCGCGCGGTCGTACCGCTGCTCGATACGCATGTCACGTACACGACGCAGGACAAGATTTGCGTTCGCCCGTGCTTGAAGGTCCGAGAGTCGTTTGCGTTCGCCCGCCTCGTATTCCGCCTCGGCCTTCAACCGGACCTGCGACTCACAACGGTCCAGATCACGTCGAACCTCAGTCGTCGCCTGCCAGCGATGGGTTTCGCGCTGGGCCGTTTCATAGTCGAGCGTGATCAACGACGCCCGCTTACGGTGCAGCACCGCCTGGGCTTGCTGTACGGCGTTGAGGGCTTGCTCGTAACGATGCTGCGTCGCCAACGACCTGGCCCGGTTCATGAGCGAGTAGAACTCGGCAAGCGCTTCGGATCGCCGAACACGAAGGTCTCGTAGATGCCGGTCAAGAAGGGGCACCTCGCCGATCGGCCCCGGCGGCGCTTCGGCTGCGCGCAATGCAGCCTGTGCCCCCGCGTGTTGCGGCTCGACTCGGAGCGCTTCACGCGCGGACTCGGCCGCCGCGACACGGTCGCCCCGCTCGAGCAATGCATTCGCATCGGCGGTCCGCTCGTCCGCGTAGGCCATGCGGGCGTCTTCCAACGGACGCTCGACCTCCGCCTGCTTCTGCCCGTTGCCTTCACAACCGCCAGCGGCGATCAACAGACCGACAACGACAAACGCGACAACTCGGTTGCGGGCGGGGTCGAGCATAGCGGCTCTCCTGTTGAGTGTTGGTCGAACTACACAGCATCATAGCCGCTCACATCCGCGGTTTCCGGGCACGCTCGGGTAGAGGTACACTTTGAGGCGTCGAATTCGTGCCACGGCCGTGTCGGCCGTGTGGAACACTATTGCGTAACCACACGGCCGACACGGCCGTGGCACGAGACAGTCGCTCATTTCAAAGTATCCCACGACTCATGCTCGAACCGAGCACGGACAGGCAACGGCTCAGGAATCGCCCTTGTCGGGTTCGGTCGCGTCAGCAGACGGCGCGTCGTTTTCAGCCTCTTCTCTCAAAACAACGACGTCCGTCGACTTCGTCGTCACGCAGCACGCCCGCCAACGCGGCAACCGCCTTCCGACATAAACAAGCCCAGCCATCAGCAACGCAAATACGACGACCAGGCCGCCCGCCGTCAGCCAGCCGTGCTGGATGGTGTCGCGCACAGCCCGTCTCGCAGTGAATGACACCTGCATGTCCGCGTTTGGCTGAACCTGCACGGCCCGGATGAATCGCAACTCGCGACCGTGCTGTGGCAGCACGATCGAAAGCTGCATGTCCGCGCGGCCTGCCGCCTCGTGCGACGCGATGATGCGACGCACGATCAGCTTCAGGTTGTCGCTGTCGTGCTTGTTCAGACTGCTTGGGAAGTGCCGTAACTGCTCGGGCGTGATCAGGAAGCGATCCGACTTGCCCCGCCCGCCCGTCGCCGCACCGTGGCTCTGGTCATACAAACGACGGTTGGCGATACGCAGCCCGACCATCGCGTTCTGATAGACCAAGAGGTTGTGCTGCTGGCGGTAGTCTTCGCTCAGCGCCGCGTCGATCTGTTGCGCGTGGTCACGTGCCTTCTGCAACGCGTTGATCGCCGCGACTTGCTCGCCCTGCTGCGCGTACAGGCCGCTGATCTGGATCTGCTCACCCGCGGCGCGACGTCGCTCAATCGTCTGGTCGTGCATCTGCTGCTGATACATCGACAGGCCGTACTGGTGCACGACTTGATCATCGACGGTCTGGTCATCGACCGCGAGCGTTCCTTCGAAGTCGTCGTAGTCAAACCCGATCGGCAACAGCAACCGCCAGGTAAGACTGCGCAGCGGCAGGTCAAACCGTGGGCCGCGGTAGTCGTGTTGGCCGGACGACCAACCGGCGGCCGGCGGCGCGACGTAGATCAGGTCTACCTTGGCGTCGACCATCTCGCGAGAGGGCGACGGCGGTAATGGGATCAACAGCACGGCGTTGCCCTTGCTGTCCGTCCGCGTCGACGGCGCGGTCGCACGACCATCGACCAGTAACGACCAGACCGTCGCTCCCTTGGGCAACCGGGCCTCAAGGTGTCGCTTGCTGCCCACACTCAGGTACACTTCGACTCGGTTGATCGTCGTGCCGCTGTCAGCCACGACGCTGGTCACATCCGCCTGCCGAACGTCCGCTTCCAACAGGTCGGCCGCGGCGTGTCGACGAACAGTCATCGCCAGGTCGTACGCAGGTGACGCGCTGAAGTAGGCAAACGCGGCCGAAGAGAGGTCGTCGGCCCCGAACAGGCCGCGTTCGATCGTGCGGGCGTTAACAGGTTCCAAGGTCGCGCCGACGCGCTGCCTACCCAGTTCGACCCGGTCGTTGGCCATCACCACGACGTGCCCCGTCTGCTGATCGACGTCCCGCGCGGCGACCGGCCGCAACGCGACCGCGCCGCCGCCGCGATCGAAGCGGTCTTCGTAAGTCACCGTCAGCACGTGGTTGTTAAAGACCTTCTTCTCCAACTCGATCCGCCATCGGCCGGGCTCGACCTGCTCGCGGCGGGCGATGAAGGGCCCGCTGATCAGCACGCTCGACGCGTCCTGCGGCACGTCGATTTCAAACGTCTTGACGCCCGCGTTGTAAAAGCTGTAGCGCAGGTGGTGCGTGTGGTACACGACCGATTCACTGACCTCCGCGACGTGCAGGAAATCGACATTGACGCGCGGCTCGATCACTTCCGTGGTCAACTGCAACGCCCAGTCACTGCGCAACAGGTCGAACACGAGGACGCCGGCCGGCTGACGGATTGGTGGGTCGAGGCGGAGCGGGTCGCGTTCGTTGACGCCCTCCCGCGCGGCGACGGCCAGTCGCACGCCCTGCTCCGACTCGATCACGATCCGCCCGTCGTGCTTGCTCGCGCCGACCAGCACAACGCGCGGCAGCGTGACCTGCTGCGGCAGTTGCGGCTCCGGCCGACTCATCAGCAGGCGGAGGTTGACGACGCCGAGCATCCGACCCTTGAATTGGACCTGCACGACGCGTTGTCCGTCCACGACTTCTTCGTCCCAGTGACTGACCTGCGGCGCTGACAGCTCGTCGATCTCGTACTCAGCCGGCACGTTGAGCGTCGCGGAAAACACGCCAGCCTTCGAGACCTCGACGTAGTAGTTGGTGTTATAGGCGAGCCGCTGATCGGCCACTGTGAACACGCCCATTTCGCGTGACCGATACTCCGGCTCGATCCGAGTCGCCCGAATCTGTACCACGTCCGCCTCGCCGCGGATGCGGTAAGCGTGTCGCACGCGCGCGGCGGCCTGCCCGCCGCCCGAATTCCGCTGTGTGGCCAACGCGTGGATCAACGCCGCAGCGTCACGAGTAAAATCATCAACATTCATGGAAGCCGGCGCTTGATCGACGCGGACGTGCACCGTCGCGCTTTCGAGCAACCCCATCGTGCCGCGTTGTCGCACCGCGTCGATCACGCGCACGCCGCCGACGGACACGTCATAGGGCGTTCGCGTCGTCGACACCTGCGTGACCGTGCGCAGGCGATATTCTCCCGTCGCCGGCTTCGACAGTCGCACTTCGAGTGTGTTTGTCGCCGGGTCGAATCGCCACGCGCCGACATCAACGCCCTGCACAGCCGTCACGATCATGTTCTGCGGCACGGCCAACTTGATGTCGCTTAGTTGCCCCTGCGCGATCTGAAAACTCACGTCGTGCGCCGCCTGCACCACACCTTCTTCGAATCGCACAGCCGTCGCCACGTCGGCGAACAGGACGGTCTTCTCGATTTCGGTTCGACGTTCACGCGGTTTCCAGGCGATCACGGCCGTGTCACCGGGTCCGAACAACGCGTTGACGGTTGTTTGACCGTCCGCCTCCGTCGCGCCGAAGCGCATGGCCGTGGGTGACAAGACTTCCAGCCCCGCATTCGGGATCGTGAATACCACCTGGTTCGTCAACGCCGCGGGCAGGCCGAGCGAAAACGTTCGACGCTGCTGCGCATCAGCCGGCGGAAGCGGGCTGAGGAATCGCAGTTGCAGATCATACGTGCCCGCCTGCTTGACATTGACGAATGTCTGTCCGCCGATGGAAACGACCCGCACGGGGCCGTCGGTCTTCTCGGGCGACAGCATGATCGACGCGGGGTTCAGTACGGGCAGCCGCATCGGCTTGGCCGCGGTGATTCGCAGATTCAGGCCGACATCGACGCTGTCGTTGCCGGCGACCATCGTCGCTTCGCAGCGCATGAACTGCGGCTTCTCGATAGTGGGCGCGTCTGCGGCGGGTTGGGCGTTGGCTGTGTTCGCAAACACCAACATGAACGCCAATGCGAGCCCGGCCACCGTCGCGCCGCCGGGCAGCGGCGGCGTGTCAGACGCGCCCGACTCCGGCTCGTTTTCATTCGACGTCTGGCAACTTCGGCAGCAATAAGTGACCAGGGCGAAGCCGATTGCCAGCAGCACGGGCACGCCCCACGTCAACAGGTGACCCAGAATCGGCGTCGCGTGCGGGAACCGCGCCGCGGCGAACAGCAACGCGACCACGCCAACACTGACCAGCACCCAACGCAACTTGCGCAATGCCACGGCCAAAAAGAAGCACGCCAAACCGAACACGGCAATGCCGAACGGCGCGAAGCCTGGCGCGTGCTGACGCCACGCCGGCACGACCTGCACGGCCACGCTCAGCGGCGCTTCGTTCTCAAGGCCGACGGCCTGCGTGTGCGTGAGCGATTGCCAGTTGTCGGGCTGGCCGCCTTGAGGATAAGACAGAACGTCGCGCGGATGCGAGAGTGATGTGTCGGGAACCGCAGCTGGGTCGCTACTGACGCCCGCTGCGACGACACCTATCCAGAACAGGCCGACCAGCACGATCCAGGCTGCGGCGTCAACCACGGCCTGTCGCCGGAAGGCGAACACCAGCACCATCGCCGCGACTGCGAGCACGGCATAACAGATGACGACATCGTCGAGCCAGCGGCTTATCGCCGCGCGCCATCGGTCGGTGACGTTGTCCATCACAAGCGACAAATCGCCCCGCGTCTGTTCGCGATGCTGCGCGACCATGTTGCCCTCGTTCTCGACGGGCAGCAGTGCCCAGTCCTTCGGCGCGTGGATGCCCCACCGGTCGAATGTCGAACGCAGGTCGCTGGTCGGCGCGGTGATCTGAATGACGCCGCCGTCGGAATCGTCTCGGTGGTCAAGGCCGTACTCGACCTCGAGTGTGATCGGGTGGTTGGGGTTGCGCTTACGGTCCAACGGAACGAGCAGCATGCCGCGTTGCTTATCGAACACGGCGCCGACGCGGCGCGGCTCCTCGTCCGGGTGGTCGGCCGGCTCGTACACCTTGAAGTTGGCCGCGCCCTTGGGCATACTCAACGGCAGGAATTGCTCCGATGCGTTCTTGACGACATACCGCACGCGCGTCTGCGACTCGGACGGACCGGCGTCGTCCACATAGACCTGCGTCGACATCTGCATGACCTCGACGACGGCGTTCGGCAGGCTGACGCGCGTGTAAGGCTGCACATTCAACACGACCTCATGCGGCGCGGCGACGTACTTGTACGTCCGCAGAATCGGCGCCTGCACCATGAGCCTGTAGCCGGCCGGCACTTCCTGACGATCGATCGCCAGCACGGCCGCGCCGCCCGCCTCCGGCCCGCCGGGCGAGGAGAGTTTCACATTGCGATGGCTCGCCACGACCATGTAACCCATTTGTGTTTGCGTCTGCTCCACCGCCACGCCACCGACTGTTACCGGGGTCTCGTCGTCGTATCGCTGCGTGTAGGTCACAAGCAGGTTGTACGGGCCGTCGACCTTGCGTTTCAATTCGACCGTCAGCAGTTGCGGGTCGTTTTCGTCACGCGACCAGCGGCGGACATCGGCACCGACGAACTCGACGTTCTGCAACCTGGGTGAGACGCGGAATTGAAGTCGATCGATCGGCGAACCGGTGATGAAGTACGTCACAGCCACACTACCCGTGGCGATCGAGTCGGCCAGGGTCAGCAGGTGAAACGTCTCGACGCGCACGTCGGCCGGCTTGGCGCTGGCGGTCAAGCCAAGTGTCCAGTCGGCCGCGCGCAGCCGGTAAACGAACTGCGTGTCGGCCACGCGCTGCTGGATGGAGGCCGTGCTGACTTCGCGCAGGTTCTGCACGACCGGGTCAGCCAACTGCACGCCCGGGTCGACCGCCACCGCGACGTGACCGCGCTGCGACCGCGCGCCCCCAAAACTTGGGGCGCGCAGGTTGCGCACTTGGCCGAATGGGCTTTGGCCGAGTTTCAAAACCACACTGATGGCCACTTTGCCGATGACCGGCTGCGTGAAAGTCAATTCGACGCGCTGCGGGTCGTCGGCCGCCGCGTCGGCCGGTCGGGGCAGGACGGCGTGCTCGACCGCATGCCGACCGGCATCGACCTGCGTCACGTCAAGACCGACGGGCAATTCGAGCACGGCCGATCGGATCGGCGCGTCGCGGATGTCCAGCGTCGCGTTGACGCCCACGACCAGGTCGTCTTCCTTGACGCGCACGACCGTCATGTGCTCGACGTCGAAGGTCGGAACGACGTCGTCCAACGCGAGGCGGAGTTGGTACGGGCTCGCGGCGAATTGATAGAAGAACGACTTGCTCGACGGGATCGCGCGCGGGTATTTCTTGGCGTCCAGCGCCACGCGTGTGAAACCAGAGCCATCGATCTGCGACAACCCGCCCGCCTGCCTGACTACGAGTTGGATCGCGCTATTCGTGCCAACGGCGACCTGCCCGCCGGCACGGATGCCGACACCGTCGAGCGTCGGCGTCGTCACCGGCAGGTCGATTTCGGTGGGCAGCGCGGGCAAGGGCTGTTCAGCCAACACCTGCAACGCATACACCTTGTCCTGCGCACGGTTGAGCGACACGGTGAGTGTGCGCGGCGCGTCGTCCGGCGCACCTTCAGCCGGTTCGGCGATGCGCCAGTCTCGGATGTGTTGCCCGCGCACCTGCGTGATGCTCAGTGACTTGGGCACGTTGAACGTCAGTTGATTGAGCTTGCCTTGTGCGATGTCGAACTGGAAAAACGAATCGATGCGCAGCGCACCGACGCCGACCGTCGCGATCGTGTTGGCCGTGCTACCCAAGACAAGTTTGGCCTCCTGCACCTCGACCAGCGGCTTCCAGCGCACGACCAGCGGCGACTTCGGGCCGAGCAAAGCGGTCATGGTGAGTTGGCCGTCAACGACCTGCCGAACGACGCGCATCGCGCCGGGGAACTGCACCTGCAGGTCGGTTCGGTCGGCCACGATCTGAATCTGACGAAGCCGCGCCGCCGGCAGGCCGATCGTTGTCTCGCGCCACTGGCCATCCTGCACCGGGTTGGCGCGGGCGGCGAACGTCGCCTTGAACTGGTGGTCGCCCGAGCGCGGCCAAAGCACGTGATAGGTCACGCCGCCGGCCTTCGTCTTGATTGGCTCGAAGTGCGGCCGAAAACCGCCGGCCGGCTCGGTGATCTTGTCTAATACGACATGGCCTGACACGATCGGCGTCTGCTGCCACACCGCGTACGACGTGACCGCCATATCGATGTCGAAGCCGATGTTGGCGCCGTCGATTCGTCCTTGCACGGTCAGGTCGGTGATGCGCGTCGGCGGCGGGGCGTCGGTCGGTTCGGGCGCGGCGGCTTTTGGCTGCGCCAAGGCGAGCGCAGGCAGGACGGTCACCAACGACATCACGAGCACGGTCAACTGTTTCATGTTCATCCCTTCGTCTGGCGGCGCGGCTTGCCCGGCCGCCAGTCGTTTCGGGTGGGTTACTTCATGCGCGGCAGGCCTTGCGCGGCCTTGACCAGTTCGAGCAATTCACGGGCCTGCGAGTCCAGCGGCAGGTGCGGCGTGACCTGCTCCATGACACGTTGTACGTCACGCAGATTGCCATGCCGGGCGTGCGGGCTCTCACGCAACAACTCGGCAAACTGCGCGGCCGACGCCGCCAGGAACAAACGCGGCCGGCTCGTCGGTGTGTGTCGCTGAATCAGGTCGTCAGACACGGGTCGAGCGAACTCGGCCACGTCGCCGGTGTCGGCGTCTTTGTATCTCACGTACACCGTCGCCAGCGCTGCGGGCTTATCGCCCTGCTGCTCGCCCAACTCGCCGGCCTTTGGTTCGACCAGTTCCAGTTCGTACAACGCCGTGGACGACTGACCGCTGCCGACCTCGCCGGCGTCGATGCTGTCGTTGCGGAAGTCTTTGTCCGCGATCGCGCGGTTCTCGTAACCGATCAACCGATACCGACGCACACGCTCCTTGTTGAACTCGACCTGGATCTTGGCGTCCTTGGCGATCGTCTGCATCGAGGCCGTAAACTCGTCAACGAAAACACGTTTGGCTTCCGTTCGCGAATCGACGAACACATACTGCCCGTCGCCGCCGTTGGCCAGCCGTTCCATCAGCGCGTCGTTGTAAACGCCGTGCCCGAAGCCGACGGCCGAGAAGGTAATGCCCTGGCTGCGGGCCGAGGCGACGGTCTGCAACAGCGTGTCCGCTTCGACCTGGCCGACGTTGGCCACGCCGTCGGAACAGAGGATGACGCGGTTGATGTGACCGGGCTTGAACGACGCCCGCGCGGCCTCGTAGCCGGACGACAGGCCGACGCGCAGGTTGGTCGGGCCACCCGCCTGCAGCGCGTCGATCATCCGCGTGATGCGCGACTTGTTGCGGTCGCTGGCACGCAGCGCGTCGAGCAGCAGGTAGTCTTTCGTGCGGTAGCCGATCAGCGTGACTCGGTCGTTCTCATTGAGTTGGTCGACGGCCAACCGTAGCGCGTGCTGCACGAGCGGCAGACGGTCGCCGCGTGCCATCGAACCGGAGATGTCAACCACGAACACGAGGTGCGCCGGCTTGCGCTGGTCTCGGCCGATCACCTTGCCTCGCACGCCAACCTTCAGCAGCGTCCGCCGCTCACCCGACGGCGCGAACGGAGACCGGGCCGCCTCGGCGTGCACGCTGAACGTGCTGTCGCCCTGCGTCGGGTAGTTGTAGTCGAACGCGTTGACAAACTCCTCCATCCGCACCGCCGCGGCCGGCGGCAGGAACCCGCGCCGGATGTAATTCCGCGACAGCGAGTACGAGGCTGTATCCACGTCGAGCGCGAACGTCGACTGGTGGTCCTGCGCGGTCAGTTCCCAAGGGTTGACAGGCCCGGCCTTGAAGTTCGACGCGGGGGGAAGGGGTGTGTCGTCGGGTTCGGCTTGCTCCACCCATTCGTCGCGTTTCAGGTCACGTTCGGTCGAGATATTGACGACGCCTTCGACGACATTGAAACCGATCGGCTCTAATTCGCTGGTCGACCCTGTCTGCGCCAGCACGAGTCGCAATGCCTTTTCAGCCGAGACCTTGTTTTTGAGAGACAGAGTCACGGGTGTGTCGCGCTCGATGCCGACCGATTCCAGACCCGCCCAATTGACGAAGATGTTGAGACCCGTCTGCTGCCGGATGTGGTCAATGACACCGTCGAGCCGGTTAGTCTTGAAGTCGACCGTGATGGAACGATCGACCAGGGCCGTCTTCGTGCGCAGGTTAAGCGCGGCCTCGCCGGGCGTCGGTCCCGACATCCGCGAGGCTGTGACCTGAGGCCAATCCGTGGGGTAGTTCATCGCATCGGCAGCCGGGATGGTCGCGCCGCGACTCGTCGTTGAATGTCGGGCGTTCGCGGTCGCCCGCCTCTCCATATGCTTCTTAGCCTCGCGAAAGACCTTCGTATCTTGAATTACGTCGGTCAAGGCGTGTACCGCCTCATTCTTCGGATCGAGAAACTTAGCCTGATCTAGCAAACCCAGCGCCGCGTCATACTGCTGTTCCTTGCGCAGGTCGTTGGCGCGGCGAAGGAGACGTTGCACCTCGCCGTTCGTGTGTTCGCGTGCGGCCTGTTCGACGCGGTCTTTGGACTCCGAAAAACGGCTACGCAGGTTGGTCGGCAGGTCGGCATTATCCTCATAGACCGACAAAGCGCTGCCATGCGCAGCGTTATCTGCCTTTTGCAACACGTCCGCTGGGAGACGAGCCAGCAATTCACTCCTTGCCAGCGCGCTTTCTTCCGCCTCTGCAAGGCTCTCTTTGAGTGAGCGGATTTCCCGCTGCAACCTCTCGACCGCGCGCAACTCCGCATTGCCTCTGGCCTGGCCCAATTCCTTGTTCTGCCTGGCCTGTTCCTCCACTACCCGACGCTCGAACACGGCCAGCTTCTTTTCCAACTCGCGGCGATGCGACTCTCTCCATTTCAAACTTTGCTCAGCCGATTCGGCCGACCGTTTCCGGCTCTCCGTGGAAAGCGCAGACACACCCGGCGTGACCCGGGCGTTCGGCGCGCTTGCTGCCTCAAGCTCAGCTTGAATCGCACTCTTTTGCGCCTTGAGCAAGTCAAGCAGCGCCAATTCCCTGTTCGATCTTGCGGCCGGCTTGGACTGCCGGTTCTCCCCTTCAATGTCGGCATCAAACAGGTCGTTAACGACCCCGTCCGACCCGCGGCTTGCCAGCGTCTTTTGCCGGCCCGTGGTCAACGACCTTGAGTCATCCTCCTGCAACTGCACTCGACCGTGTTCGATCTGCGCCGCGCGCAGCGTCGTCTTTCGTCGCAATGACTCGAATTCCTGCGCAGGGATCACTCGCCGGTTCTGGTCGAGCACGAGCTTTGCTTGCTGAACAGCGTCGTTCGCGTCCGCGTGACGCCCCTGCTTGGCCAAGCGCTCGCTCCGATTCATCAACTCACCGACCTCGGCCTTCGTCGCGTCTCTGCGCAATTCAATGTCGTCGCTGAATCGAGGCAAGAAGTCATTTGACTTGCCCTTGCCATTGACTTCGCCGGCCGCGGCCGGTCTCCCACCGGTCGCGTCGTAGTAACCCGGCAGGGTCGCTTCGTCGATCACGCCGCCACCACCACCGCCGCCGGGCCGCGCCGTCTGATTGGTCGGATCGGTGCGGAGTCCTTCGAACTTGCCGCCACCCACGGTCTGGTCAACGCCTTCCACGCCGCGCACCAAGTGTCGGCTTGAGCCCGACTCAGATGCCGACTTGGCGGGGTCGGCCTGCGCGGCGAACTTGGGCGCCAAACGATGGCCGGGCAGGCCTGTTGTCGCTCGGCCGGCTTCCGCCAGGGGCACCGTGTCCAACAGCTCACCGGTCGGTTCGTCCGTCTTGGGGTCGGCCGGCTTGCCTTCGACCCGGTACCGACGTTCGGATTCGTCGTAGCGTTCGAGTTCCTTGAACGCGCCGGCCGACTTGCCGTCGCGTTCGAGCAATCCGGACTCACGCTCCCGACCACGGATCGAGTCGAGTCTCGTGAGGCGAGCTTCCAATTGGCCCCCCTCGGCCGGAGCGTTGTTCTTGAAATAGCCGCGCTCGAACGACTCGTCACCATCGACACCTTTGAGCGGCAACAAACGACGCGACCGCTCGGCGTCGGCCAAGCTCAGCCGAACGCCGGCATCGTCCGGAGCGTTCTTGTTCAAGTCTTCACCCGACAGCGCATCGAGTGCCCCAGCGAATTGCGCCGTCCTCCCCGCCCCCTGCGGTGCGGCATCAGCCGGGTCGGTTGTGTTAGGTCCGACCATCGCCGATTGGCCACCGGGGATCGACTGGCTCGACGCCGCTTGATGACCGTTGGCGAATCCCAATCGGTAGTCGTCGCGTACACCACCTGTTTGGCCGGACGTTTCCCCCTTGAGTTGCACGCGGGTCACAACGCCGCGGCCATCCCCGTCTTCAATCTCCTTAAATAGCTTGGGCAGCTTGGCCGGTGTTCGTGGCGGCACGGCGTAAGCGCCGTAATCGACACCACTCTTCCCAAGTTGCGTAATCTTGTCCCGGTCCTCGTTGAACAGTTCCGACAAGGCCTGGGCCTGCCCCTGCTGCTGACTCGCCCCGGTTGCAACATTCGGGCGCACGGTCAATCGCTGGTCATCAAGCGACGGACGCTTTGCACTGTCGCCCGGGCGCGTGGTGTCAACCGCCCGGCCGTTCGACAACTGCCCATCCTTGCCAAGATCGCGACCAAACCTGCCGGGGCCCGTTGGTTCAGCCGCATCCGGAACCGGGACACTGTCACTGGCGGACGACCTGCCCAAACGGCTGAAGTACGACTGAACCTGCTTCTGCGCGGAATCCGGCAGACGTGTCATCCTGACCGTGCCGTCGGACACCTGCTGCTTCAGGTCGTCGCTCGGCGTGAGCACAACGCCGAATTCTTCTGACGCCTTTTTCCCGGACGCGACCGCGCCGCCGCCTGACTCGCCGTTCTTCGGCACGAACCACTGCCGATTGTCGGCTTCGCCGTCACCGTCTTTGCCGAGCTTTTCATCTCGCGCAACGCGCGGGCCGGCCCAATTCGGGAACTGATCGACAGGTCGATCCGGAGCGGAGCGATCGGTAACCCTCACACCCGCAGCGTAGGTCGTTCCCGCTACCGCATCATCCCCGCTCGTCTTCTTGCCCGCCTGGGTCGAAAACGTCCTTGTATCGAGATTGTCGCCGAGCGCGACCTTGCGAGGCTCGGCCGACGAGTACTTCCAGCCGTCGTCGCCTCTTTGGGGCACAATCGCCGCAAGGGAATCGCCGTCACTGGGCCGATCGGCCGATAGGTCATTCCAAGCGAAATCACTGTTGTCATCGGAGCCATAGCGACTGGGCGGGATGAAATCTACGCCGCCACGATCCGGACTTTTCTTACCCGGAACTCTAACGTGCCCGTAATGGACTCTGTCCTTATCGGCCGTGACGAACTTGTCGGTCGGACCAGCGCCTCCACTCCTCGTTGAAGAATTCGCCGTCCGCAGGTCAAACTGGGTGACTCCGCCTTGCGTGCCCGGCGGCGCGACGTCCCAGCGGCCGTTGCTCGATCGCGTCGAATGGCCTTCCGTTGGAAATCCATATGCCAGAGAAGGCATAACAACGTTCGAATCGACTCTTGATAAAGACTCGCCGCCCGATTCGGTCAGCGTTGAAGAAGCGGCGAACTCCCGATTCATGGAAGCCGAACGCCGCGCCGGTCCCATCGCGGGCAACAGCAATCCAAGCAACCCCACGCACATCAACACCGCCGCCGCCGCGACACTTGCGCCGCGGAAAGTGAACACGGCGTTGACACCCCGCCACACGCGCGGGTGACGTTCCCGCCAAGGCAGGACGGTCGGCGTGGACGAAGTTATCGCCTGCAACACCCGGTCGCGACGCTCGTCGGACAACACCGGGTCGCTCTCGATCGCCACCGCGTCCCGCAGCATGGCCGCGGTGAGCCGCATGTCGCCCAGTTTCTCACTGCACACGGGACAGTCGGCCAGGTGCGACTCGAGTTCGGCGCGCGGGGCGTCTTCGAGTTCGTCGAACACGTGTTGCCCGAGCAGCATTTCGGCTTGTTCGCAATGCATGGTGTTAGCTCCCGCTATCGGCGGGACGTTGCCGCGTCAACGTTCCAGTGAGTCGTTCATCAAATCACCCCGTCGCGCTTCAGGCGACGGGACAGTTCCTGTAAGCCTTGAGTGATCCGGTAGCCGACGTTGCCGACCGTCAGGCCGGTCACTTCGGCAATCTGTCGGAGGGTCATGTGTTGCGTGATCTTCAAGAGCAGGACCTGTCGCCATTGCTCGGGCAGTCGGTGCAACTCGTCCATGGCCCTTTGTCTTGCCTCGCGTTCCTCGAGGTCGGCCAACTGATCCACCTCGTCAACGCCTGCGGATCGATCCGGCGTGAGTTGGCCGGCCTTTTCGAACGCCCTGCTGCGGGCGCTGCGCTTTCTGCCGACGTCACGCGCGACGTTGTGAGCGACACGAAACAACCAATTCGCCAAGTGGTCGATACTCGTCTCGCCGTGCTGCTCGACCTGTTTGTGCAGGCGAAGGAACGTGTCCTGCACGGCGTCCTGTGCGTCCTGCTCCGCTCCCGACCCGCTGGACAGCAGCGGGTAGACGTACCGCAACAGGGGCGACTGGAATCGGTCCACGATCGCCGCGTAGTCAACACCCTCGCCGTCCGCTCGCACGAACGCCGTTCGCCACTGTCGGCCGAACTCATGGCCAGTCGCGTCTGTCACCGTGCCGCACGGCTCCTGCCCGCGCCGCGTCGCGGCGAGGTCACGTATGACACTGCTTGCCGAGGGTCTGCCCATCCGGTGCACCGTATCCCCTCTGCTCACCCCTATAGACGCACAACCCGCCGCGTCGTTTGGAGTAAGGGCATATTCCTCACCCTCCGCCCTATCGCATCCGGGCGTTGGCGGGTGATTCCCACAGGTCGGGGCTCGGCCCCAGGGCCTGTTTGACCGGCTCGGTCGCGGCCGACAGGTCGGCCAGCGTCGCCTCGTCGAGCTTCAGGGCGGCGGCGCGGGCGTTCTGCTCGACCTGCCTGGGCTGCCGACCGCCGGCCAGAACGCTCGTGATTCCCCGCTGGTGAAGGCACCACGCCAAGGCGACGTCGGCCATGGGCTGACCAATCCGCTCACAGATGGCTTGGACGTTCGCAATCGCCGTGAAGGTCTCGGACTCGCACCCGTCGCAGCCGTGCCGTGTGTGTTGACGATCCTTCGAGAAGTGCCGCGTCCGCGCGCGGGGCAGCGGCACGTCGTCGGCCGAGCTGAACTTGCCCGTTAACAACCCCTGAGCCAACGGTGAGTAACAAAGCACGCCGATGTCACGTTCGACACATGAGGGCAGCACGGCGTACTCGATCGCGCGGGCCAGCAGGTTGTAGATCAATTGGTTCGACGACACGCCGGTCGCCGACCCGATCACTACCAGGTCGTGCAGGTCTTCAGCGCCAAAGTTGCTCAGCCCGATATGTCGGATCTTGCCCTGTTCTTTGAGTTGGCGCAGCGCGTTGAACGTCTCGTCCCACGGCACGTCGCGCAGTGGCCAGTGCACCTGATACAGGTCGATGAAGTCCGTGCCAAGTCGTTTCAGACTCGCCTCGCACGCCGCGACGACCTGCTCACCGGCCAGATGCGACTCGTGCACTTTCGACGCGATGATCACGTCGCCGCGGCGCGCGCCCAGCGCCTTGCCCAGCATGACCTCGCTCGACCCGTCTCCGTAGACCTCGGCCGTGTCGAACAGGTTGATGCCGACGTCGAGCGCGGTCTGGATCGTCGCCAGCGAGTCGGCCTCCGCCTGATCGCCCCACGTAAAGTCGCCGGTGATGGCCCAGCAGCCGAGCCCGACGGTTGAAACGTTTAGGCCTGTGTTGCCCAGATTGCGGTACTGCATACTCAACAGTTTAAGGGGTGCGCGTTTCAGAATGACAAGAAACGCAGGAGCCCGCCGGAAGTCGGCGGATCCTGCGTTTCTTGATTGGGTCAAATGGGCTGCGCTAGACGCGCACTTGTCGTGTTTACTCCGCGGCCTTGCCCTGCGCTCGCAGGACGATGTTGGCCATGATTTTCCGGGCCGAGTCTTTCGAGTAGCCAAGAACGCCCCACTGGTCAACGCCGAGCATGCCCAGCGTCAGGTCTTCGTTCGACACGATGACGGCCGGCCGATCGTTGACGTAGAACGCCGCCAACCGCGGCCGACCCTTGACCTGCATCGAGACGATCGCGTGACGGCGGTACGTCACGCGGGTGACGTCCGACGCGCCCTGAATGCCCTTGCCGCTGAGCAGGGTTTCGTTGCTGGCCAGTTCGACGGCCGGCTGGCTGAACGCGCCCTCGAGTTGCTTCTCAACGGCGCGGGCGAAGTTGCCGTGCCCGCCGACCGTTTCGAGAATGACCGTGCCACCGGCGCGCGTGAAGTTGACCACCGCCGCCAATTCGGCTTCAGACAGCGTGACCTCCCGCGTCCCGGCCAAGTGAACGACCTGCACACCGGATCCGTTGATGTTGGCCAGTTCGATGTCCTGCGTCTTCACGCCGACCTTCGCCGAGTTGACCATGAATCGGCTTTGCATGTCCCAGGCGCCCGGTTCGGGCAGCCAGTTGCCGTTGTACTTGGCGCGACCGATGGTCACCTCGCTGGCGGCTTCGCCCTTCTGACGCAACACGCGTTCGACCAGACGGTTGTTGAGGGCACCCTTGTCCGTTGCCAACGCGAAGACATTCTGCGCCATCTTGGCTGTCGTGTCGTTGGCGGCCTTGGACCCGCCACCACGGCCGATCAGACCCCAGTCGACGCCGTTGACGATGACCAGTTCCCGCGCGCCGTTCGACAGGCCGCGCATGCCCTTGCCGTCCTTCGGCGTGAGCTGGTACCACGAGCGGAACACGGGGTGCTCAGCTTCAAGGTTGCGGAACTTGAGTTGCGGGTACATCGCCTCAAAAAACTGTTCAGCCGTGCGGCGAACCGACGCGCTGGCGCCTTCGGGGTTCAGCACGATCATGCCGCCCAGGTCGAGGTACTGCTTGAGCTTCGCCTGCTGATCGCCATTGAGGTCAAACGAACCGGGCGCCAACGACATGTACGCCACCGGCGTTGTCAGCAGGTCGTCTACCGGACGCTTGTCTACGTCGATCACCTGCCAGTTCAACTCGCCCTCACGCTGATCGGACAGGAAGTGCGTTAAGTGATAGAGATCGTTCGGGCGGTTGTTCCACTGCAGGCCGTCCAGCTTGAGCTTCGTGACCCAGACGGGGTGCCGGCCGCGGGCCAGGAACATCAGGGCGAAGCAGGTGTCAGGCAGGTTGCCGACATTGCCGGCTGGGCTCTGCTTCCGCATGACGGTGCTCGCGCCGACGCGGTACCAGTCCTTCTTGTTGAAGTAACGCCAACCACTGGCCAACGCGACACGCTCAACACCGTAAAGCGTGTAGAGCTTCTCGCCGCCGGAATACGTCTTGTCCATTCTCGCCAAGCCCTTTTCGATGGACTTGTTGATCTTGTCCGAAGCTTTCTGCGGATACAACTCCTGACGAGCAGTCAGCAGCGCTGTCACGCCGGCCGTCGTCATCGAATCGGTCGACGGCCGTTCACCGCCGCCGACATAAGGCCAACCGCCGTCGGCCTGCTGATTGGCGATGAAGTGCGCTTCGACCTTTTCCCAGAATCCCTGCGAAACACGGATGCCGCGCTTGGCGCATTCCCACAATCCGAGGATGCCGTACTGCGTGCAGGAGTGGTCGTATCGCCCCTTGGCAGCGCCCTTGCTGTGACCATAGGTGAAGGTCGCGTCGTCCTGATAGGCCCCGCCGATCAGCCATTCAAACTCGGCCTCGAGCAGTGGCATGTACGGCTCGGGCAGAGCGCCCCAGACGTGCGCCCTCAAACCGACAACGTAGGTCTTGCCCTGCGACTCCTTGGCGTTGAGCACGCGCGGGTTGGTCTCTTCCTTCGACTTCTCACGAAGCCAGTCGATCGCCTTCTTGAGTTGCGGGTTCTGGCTTGACTCGCCGCTGGCCAGCAGTGCCGTGACCACAATCACCGTCGCGCCGCCCTCACCGACGTGACCCGAGGTGTAGAGGTGTTCCCACGTGCCCTCTTTCTGGTCCTGGTTTTTATAGAGGTACGCCTTGATCTTTTGAATGGACTTCCCGACCATCTCGTCGGTGACCTGCTGGGCCTGCGCCGCGGGTAGCGACACGGCGGTCAGCACCGCGAGGGCGATCAAGGTGGAGACAACGCGTCGGAACATTTGGGTCATCGGAGCCTCTCCGAAAAGTGGATCGGGCGGTGGCGTCGGGCGTCAAGCAGGACAAGGGCAATAGCGGCTTTCGCCGAACCCTCAAAACAGGCGTTGGAACCCGCCGGCAGGTACGGCGGGGCGGCTTGCACCGTTGGGGGAAGGTAGGCGAAAAGGCCCGCCTTCCAATGGTTTATACCTTGAACGGGCCGTCCGTACAACGATACGTCGGCGATAAGCGAGTTTCTCGCCAATCCCCCGTCGTTCGACAACTTGACCTCCGAGTCAACGGCGGATGGTGTGCCGACCGTCCCCCTCCCCCATTTTCGACACCATATCGTTGTAAGATCACCATTAACAAAATGATAAACGCGGCATGCACATTTGTCCCCCGGGTGGCCGCCCCCGCAGCCAACGACTTGAATCGTGGTCGCTCTGACCGGGCAGGTCGCGCCAGTCGGCTCAGACGCGTCCGGCTGACGAAGCCGATCGCTCGCATGAACACGGGTCAAGATAAGCTCGGCCGGAGACACCATCAGCAAACCGAGGCAGATGACGGCCCAGGTTCTGACACGTCGTGTTCGAAGGGGTAACACGGTATTCTGCGCGCGAACAACCTTTCTAAGCATAAATCATTTTAGGGAACAAATACCGAACAATCAATCTCTTAAGATGATTGGTGATTGTTGGTCGGGCGACGCTTGACCGGTAGGTTGTCCGCATTCAGGACACTTGCCAGATACGCCGCGCAAGTTGTATCCGCACGCAACACAGCACCCTCGTCGCGGTCGATCAAACTGAAAGACCTTGGCTGCGATCCTCTCTCCAATCACATACAGGGCAAGGCTAAACAGGACTTCCGGAATCACCCAAACAACTGTCGACGTGGCGAAAATACTCCAGTCGTCCGCGTCGAGGCGGTTCTTCTCACCAAAGATAATGGCAAACACAACGTCCCACGCCAGGCCGCGGAGATTCGGCAGATAGACCTGTTGCAACGTCGCCAACGTTCCCACGAAGAACGCGACGACCGCCGCCACCACGCCACGGACAAGCCAAATCTTCATGCGCCCATTTTAGCCCTGAAAGCCTGTGCCACCAGCCGTCCGGCATGGGCTATCCTTGCTTCCCATGATCGCCGTCGAGCACCTTCAGATCGAGCAGGGCGCATTCCGTATGGACGACGTCGATCTGCACGTTCCCGCGGGCCAATACGCCGTGCTGATGGGTAAGACCGGCAGTGGGAAGACGACGATCCTGGAGGCGATTTGTGGATTGCGCGGGATCAGCGGCGGGCGGATCACGTTGGCTGATCGGGACGTGACCGGCCTCAAGCCAGCCGAGCGCGGGATCGGATACGTGCCACAAGACGGGGCATTGTTTCCATCCATGACCGTGGCTGAGCAGTTGTCGTTCTCATTGGACATCCGCCGATGGCCGCGTGACAAGGTCGATCAGCGGGTGGCGGAATTGGCTGACCAACTCGGTATCGCGCACCTGCTCGACCGGCGGCCGACCGGCCTCAGCGGCGGCGAACGTCAGCGCGTGGCGCTCGGCCGAGCGCTGGCGTTCCGACCGCGAGTGTTGTGCATGGACGAGCCGCTGAGCGCGTTGGACGACGAGACGCGGGAGCAGCTCTACGGACTACTCCGGTCGATCCGGGAACACAACGCCGTCACCACGCTTCACGTCACACACAACCTTGCCGAGTCGCGAGAATTGGCCGACGTCGTCTTCGTGCTGCGGGAGGGGCGGGTGGAAGCGGAGGAGTGCTAACAGTCTGTTTCAGGGCGGACACTCCTGTCTTCAGTCTCAAGCCGGCAGGCAGGAAGGTCTGCCCCACGACCCAAAGGTCTCCAAGCCGCCCGCGGCCTCGGGGTTATGGGTCGCTTCGACGTTATCAATCGAATACGATTGAGGCCGGGAATGAAGGTTCACTTCTTAGCCAATGAGGTCGATATGTGTGGGATGAAGCGAATACTGACCATCGGATGGATGCTGAGCTTGGCGGTCGTGACCGGATGTGACCGCGGCGGCCCTGATGACGACAGCGGCGGGTTTATCGCCCCGGGCGTGACGTCGGTCGCGCTGGCCGACGCGGGCGACGGGACCGGTAAGACGCTGTTCGAACGTCTGGACGGCAAGGCCGTCGGCATGCCGTTTCGTAACGATGTCGATAACGAACACCGATGGATGCACTTGTACACGTCGGCGTTCGCCGGCGGCGGTGTGTGCATCGGCGACTACGACGACGACGGTCGGCCGGACGTGTTCCTGACCAGCCAGACCGGTCGCAACCGGCTCTATCGACAGGTTAGTGACTGGCAGTTCAAGGACGTCAGCGACGCCGCGGGGATCGACTCCGAGGTGGCGTGGTCGTCCGGCGCGACGTTTGTCGATATCGACAACGACGGCGATCTCGACCTGTACGTGTGCAACTACGAGGCGGCAAACAAACTCTACATCAACGATGGCGAGGGTAAGTTCGAAGACCAGGCCAGGGAAATGGGGCTTGACTACACCGGCGCAAGTCACACGATGGCGTTTGCCGACTACGACCGTGACGGCGACCTGGACGCGTACCTGCTGACCAACCGCATGTACCCGTTGCCCGGTGAAGAGCCGAAGTACGAGATCAAGAACGTCGGCGGCAAGCCGGTGATCGCCGAACGTCACCGAAGGCTGATCTATGCGTTGGAACTGCCCGGCGGCGGGTACCGCTTCGAAGCGGCGGGAGACAGGGACTTTCTCTACCGCAACAACGGCGACGGGACATTTACCGACGTCACGAAGGACGCCGGCCTCGAACACGACACGTACTACCACGGCCTGAGCGCGACGTGGTGGGACTACGACAACGACGGCGACGAAGACCTTTACGTGGCCAACGACTTCTGGGCGCCCGACTTCCTGTACCGCAACAACGGCGACGGCACGTTTACCGACGTGATCCGGCAGGCCGTGCCGCACACGCCTTGGTTCTCGATGGGTTCGGACGCGGCCGACATCAACAACGACGGACACTTCGACTTTCTCGCGACCGACATGGCGGCGACGACGCACTTCATGGAAAAGACCACGATGGGCGCGATGGGCGCGAACACGTGGTTCATGGAGACGGCGGAGCCGCGTCAATACATGCGGAATGCGATGTTCCTGAATACCGGCACCGACCGGTTCATGGAGATCGCTTTCATGTCGGGGTTGGCCAAGTCGGACTGGACCTGGTGCCCCAAGTTCGGCGACCTGGACAACGACGGGCGGCTGGATTTGTTCATCACTAACGGCATCGCCCGCAGCCTGATGAACAGCGACCAGGACCTGGCGATCGAAAGGATGCGCAAGGAAGCGCTGGCGGGGCGACCGGCCGGCAGCCTGACTCGGGACGAACAACTGCAACTTCAGGTCAAGCAGTGGGAGATGGTCAACACGTCGCCCGCGCGGCCTGAAACGAACCTGGCGTTTCGGAACACGGGCGACCTGCGTTTCGAGAAGTCAGCCAAGGCGTGGGGGCTCGACCACAAGGGCATCAGTTGGGGCGCTGCTTATGGTGACCTGGACCGCGACGGCGATCTGGACCTGATTGTGAGCAACGTCAACGAGGGTGTCGGTATCTATCGCAACAACGGCACGTCGGGGAATCGCGTCGTGCTGCAATTGGTTGGTGATGCGTCAAATCGGTTTGGCGTCGGCGCCGTTGTGCGTGCAATCGCAGACGGCATGACGCAGACGCGTCGGCTTACGCTCGCGCGTGGCTACATGTCATGCAACGAGCCGATGGTTCACCTCGGCCTCGGTGACGCGAAACAGATCGACGAGTTGATCATTGATTGGCCAAGCGGCAAGCGGCAGACGCTCAAGGGCATGCCGGCAGGTCGTCTGTACACGATCACCGAACCGGCGAACGCGCCTAAGCGGCCTGTCGAGGAGCAGGCACCGCCGATGTTCGAGCTGTTCAAAGGACTCGAGGCGGTCGCCCACAAGGAGCGGCGATTCAACGATTACGCACGCCAGACGCTGCTGCCCTGGCATCACTCGCAGCTTGGGCCGGGCATCGCGGTGGGCGACATCGACGGCGACGGCGACGACGACGTCGTGTTGGCGGGCGCGGCCGGCCAAGGCGCGCAGATCCACGTCAATCAAGGTGACGGCTCGTTCCGTTGGCGCGTATCTTCCGCATTGCAGGACCACGCCCACCAGGAAGACCTGTGTCCGCTGCTCTTCGACGCCGACGGCGACGGCGACCTCGATCTCTACATGAGCAGTGGCGGCACGGAGGTCGAGTTAGGCGGGCCGAGCGAGGCGTCACTGCGCGATCGGCTGTACCTCAACGACGGCAAGGGGCGGTTCACGATTGCGACACGCGACGCGCTACCGGATGTGCTCGATTCGTCCAGCGTTGTCACGGCGGCCGACTTCGACCACGACGGTGACCTCGACCTGTTCGTGGGCGGGCGTGTCATTCCGGGCAAGTACCCGTTGTCGCCAAGCAGCCGACTGCTGCGCAACGACGGCGGCAAGTTTGTGGACGTCACCGACGACGCCGCGCCAGGGCTGCGGCAGGCCGGCCTCGTCACCAGCGCGGTCTGGTCGGACGCGACGGGCGACGGGCGCGTTGACCTGCTGTTGTCGATCGAATGGGGGCCGATCAAGCTGTTCGTGAACGACGGCGGCCGATTGCGTGACGCGACCAAAGACGCCGGGCTCGCTGACCGTACCGGCTGGTGGAACGGCATCGCGGCGGCCGACCTCGATCGTGACGGCGACATGGATTACATCGTGACCAACTTCGGCGTGAACACAAAGTATCACGCATCGCCCAAGCACCCCTCACTGCTCTACTACGGCGACTTCGAGGGTGATGGCAAGTTCTGCCTGGTCGAAGCGAAAGACGAATCGGACATCATCTATCCCGTGCGCGGGCGGAGCTGCTCATCAACGGCCATGCCCTTTATCGCGGACAAGTTCCCTACCTACAAGTCGTTCGGCTTGGCTTCGCTGGACAGCATCTACACCAAGCCGAAACTCGAGCAGGCCCACCGATTCGCCGCGACCGAGTTGCGTAGCGGCGTGCTCATCAATGAATCGGACTCCGCATCGACGCCGCGTTTCCGCTTCGTCGCCCTGCCGCTTTTGGCTCAGGCGGCGCCGAGTTTCGGCATCGTCGCGCAGGACTTCGACGCCGACGGCAACATCGATGTGTACCTGGCTCAGAACTTCTTCAGCACGCAGATCGAGACCGGCCGAATGGACGGCGGCGTTGGCCTGCTGCTCCGCGGCGACGGCAAAGGTGGCCTGTCACCTGTTTGGCCAAGTCGCAGCGGGCTGATCGTGACCGGCGACGCCAAAGGCGCGGCATCGCTCGACCTGAACGCCGACGGCCTGCCCGACCTGCTGACTACGCGCAACGACGAAACGCTGGTCGCCCACCGCAACCGCGCTGTATCGTCGAACCGCATTCTGACGGTCAAGCTCAAGGGTCGTCCCGGCAACCCAACTGGAGTCGGTGCGCGGGTGACGCTGATCTTCGATAACGGTTCGAGACAGACCCGCGAGGTTGCGGCTGGCGGCGGCTACCTTTCGCAGTCGTCGGCCGCGGCGGTCTTCGGGCTCGGCCAATCCAAGGCCAAGCAGATCGAGGTCCGTTGGCCGGGCGTTGCCGAATCCACCCGTCAAAACATTGCGGCGGGAGATCGGAACGTCGACGTCGCACATCCGTAGGCCTGATTTGAACAGTGCGGACAAAGACTGACAGCCACAAGACTTGCCTATCTTGACAATTCTCCCTTGAGTCTTGCTGCAAGGTGGTTCTGTGGCTACACTTGAGTCCCCCTCGCGCGTCGTGAGGAGGATTTGTGAGACGTTCAGATTCGTTGAACCGGGTTGAAGGCCCCATCAAACTGAGATTGCGCGGAGAGACCATCATGCGTGGAATGTTCACCCATCGTGCGGCGTTGGCCGCGGTTGTTGTTTCGGCGATTGCCTTGTTCGGCGCGAGCACAGCAAGTGCCGTTGAAGTGGGCAACTCGGTTACCGAGTTCTCGGGCGTTCAGGGCACGAACAACTGGAGCTACGGTTATCACAACGAGACTGCCAACAGCCCATACGACGCGGCGGACTTCATTCCGTTCTCGAGTTCGGCGGCACCGGTCTCGGACTTTGGCTTTCACGTTCCCAGCAACAAGTGGGACTGGTTCAATGCGGCCGGCAATGCGAACGCCGGTGGTGCCAGCAACCCGCCGTGGACTGAAATCACCCAGAACGGTGGACACCCCAATGGCACGAACAACACGACCGAGCAGTGGGCGGTTCGTCGCTGGACCAGCACGGTGAATGGTGGTGTCAACATCGACCTGCAGGTCGCCAAAACGAATCCCAACGGCACGGGAGTCACGGCACACGCGTTTGTCAATGGAATGCCGGAAGCCGTGATCCCCATCGCGGGGAATGACACGACGGGTAGGACGTGGTCCGTACACATCCCCAATTTGAGCATCGGCGACGTGGTTGATATCGCTCTCGATCCGACCGGACCGAGTGGCGACTCGTCGGACGGTTCGGACGGCAGCAACTTCTCCGGCGTGATCGATCTGGTTGCCGAAAGAGGCTCAACGTTGATCGCGGATTCGGCGGCTGACTTCTCCGGCGTACAGGGCCAGGATAACTGGTTCAATGGTTACCACAATCTGTCTGCAAACGGCGCATACGACGCAAGCCCCGGAGGGACGGACGACTTCATTGAGTTTGGACCCGGCGGTGACCCAGGATTTACGTTCAACGGTACCAATTGGGACTGGATGGGCGGTGCGGTAAATCCGCCATGGACCGTCGTTGGTCAAACGCTCGGTCACCCCAATACGAGCGCTGCCGGCACATTCGGCAACCAGTGGGCGGTCCGTCGGTACATCGCGGAACAGGGTGGCGATATGTTCGTTGAAGCGTTCCTGGCCGCACAGAACGTCAACGGTGGTGACGGGACCGTTTTGCACTTGTTCCACAACGGCGTTGAATTGGGCACACTCTCGATCGGAGGGACTGACGCCGTCGGACTTCGTGACGTCTTTTCCGTACCGGGTGTCAGTCCCGGCGACTTTATCGACATCGCTCTGGACTACGGCGGGAACGATGGTTCAGACGGCAGTTTCTTCGGGGCACAGGTCTTCGTGGCCAACCAGGTTCCGGAGCCAGCAACCGCGGGCTTGGCGATAATGGCTGTCGCCGGGCTGGGCCTGCGTCGGCGACGAAGGCAGGCGTAGGCGTGAGCAACGATACAAAACGCAGTTAAATTGGAATCAACAAAGCCCGCCGACAGCCGTCGGCGGGCTTTTGTTTTCAATGAACATCTGAAGCACCCGTCGTAATCGTGCGTCGACCCGCGCAATCAGAACAACGTGTAGATAAACACCTGCCCCGGTCCCGCCGCGGCCGCGAAGATGAGCAGCGCGCCCAGCCCGAGCAGGCAGACGATCAGCGGGATCAGCCACCACTTCTTGTTGTGTTTGAGGAAGTCCCAGAACTCAGCCACCAAGCCAAGCTGATCCTCTTCCGCTTGCTGCTCAAAAACGCTCGACTGTGTCGCGTCACCGTCTGCGGGTTGTGTCGTTTCCGTGTCGGACATCCCATATGCTCCCTGTCGCGTTGCGACGTGGTGTCCGTCTCGGCGGCACCACGCGGCCTCGATTCTTAGAACTGCCGGAAATACCGCTCTGCCTCGGGCTGGGTCTCGCGTGCGATCCAATACGACTCGGCATCCGGTTCCAGCTTGCGCTGCATGGGGTCCTTGCCGCACGCCCGCATGATCAGGCCGATCGGCGTCGCCACAAGATAGTAGATCAACCCCAGCAGGATGTGCGAAATCGTCCAGCCGATCGGGTGGACGGCGTACATCAACCCAAGGTACATCGCCTGCCGCACGGGCGGCACCGCGTAGTAAACGAGAGTCAACGCCCCCGCCGCCCCCCAGATGATCTGCGCGATCAGCGTCGCCTCGAACTTCCACCACACGATCGCGCCGATGATGCCGAAAAACGCGAGCATCACCACGCCAAACCAGGCGAGTTCCTTGCGCGACGGGTTCGTGTTGACTTTCAGCATCGGTGCATCTCAATCCAACGCAAACTGCGACAGATACTCGTCGTTCGTCACCTCACCGGCGTTCGGCTGCTCGTCCTTGATCAGCACGTAATTCTCGATCACCAGCACGTCCATGTTCGTGCCCATGAAACAGCGGTACGCGTCGGCCGGCGTGCAGACGATCGGCTCGCCCCGCACGTTGAAGCTCGTGTTGATGACGACCGGGCTTCCCGTCTTCGCCTCAAACGCGCTGATCAGCTTGTGGTATCGACCGTGTCGCTGCGGGTCGACCGTCTGCACACGAGCGGAGAAGTCGACGTGCGTGATCGCAGGCACTTCACTGCGCTTGACCTTCAGTTTGTCCAGGCCGGAGGCCTTGTCCATCTCACCGTTGAGCTTGCAGCGCTTGGCGTCCTGCACCGGCGCGACCAGCAGCATGTACGGGCTGTCCTCGTTCGGCCGCATCTCGAAGAACTCGTCCACCCGGTTGCGCAGGATGCTCGGCGCGAACGGCCGAAACGACTCGCGGAACTTGATCTTCAGGTTCATGACCTGCTGCATCTTCTCGCTGCGCGCGTCGCCGATGATCGACCGTGAACCGAGCGCCCGCGGGCCGAACTCCATCCGGCCCTGCATCCAGCCCACGACCTTCTCGTTGGCCATCAGGTCGGCCACGGCGTTGCAGAGTTCATCTTCGTTCGCGTAGTGGTGATACTTCGCGCCGGCCTCATCCAGGCAGGCCTTGATCTCGTCGTCCGCGAAACGCGGGCCAAGCAGCGAGCCGGTCTGGTTGTCCATCAGGTCGTCGTTGGCGTGCGTGCGCGGGTTGTCCAGCAGTTGATGCCAGATGAACAACGCCGTGCCCAGCGCCCCGCCAGCGTCGCCGGCAGCGGGCTGAATCCAGACGTTGTCGAACGGCCCCTCGCGTAGAATCTTGCCGTTGCCGACGCAATTGAGCGCGACGCCTCCCGCCAGACACAGGTCTTTCAGGCCGGTCGTCTTGTGAACGTGGTGCGCGCACTTGAGCATCACGTCTTCGGTCACCTTCTGCACCGACGCGGCGACGTCCATATCGAACTGATCGATCGGCGTCTCGGGCTTACGCGCTGGGCGGCTGAACAACGACGCGAACTTCGCGTTCGTCATCGTCAGGCCCTGGCAGTAGTTGAAGTACGACATGTCCATGCGGAACGAGCCGTCTTCCTTGATGTCGATCAGGTTGTCCGCGATCAGGTCGGTGTACTTCGGCTCGCCGTACGGCGCCAAGCCCATGAGCTTGTACTCGCCGGAGTTGACGCGGAAGCCGCAGTAGTAAGTGAAGGCCGAGTAGAGCAGGCCGAGCGAGTGCGGGAAGTGCAGCTCGTGCGTCAGCTCGATCTTGTTGCCGCGACCGACGCCGAAGCTGGTCGTCGCCCACTCTCCGACTCCGTCGAGCGTGAGGATCGCCGCCTCGTCAAACGGCGACGGGAAGAACGCGCTGGCCGCGTGCGACTCGTGGTGCTCGGTGAAGACGTAGCGTTTCTTGTAGGCCTTCTTGAGGCCCTTGTTCATCTCGCGCGGCAGGTGGAGCTTTTGCGTGAGCCAGAGCGGCATCGCCTGCACAAACGAGCGGAAGCCGCGCGGGGCGTATGAGAGGTAAGTCTCCAACAGACGCTCAAACTTGAGCAGCGGCTTGTCGTAGAAGCCGACGTAGTCGAGGTCTTCCGGGTTCAGACCCGCCTCTTGCAGGCAGTAGTCGATCGCGTTGACCGGGAACTCGTGGTCGTGCTTT
Source organism: Phycisphaeraceae bacterium (assembly GCA_028284155.1). Classification (GTDB taxonomy): domain Bacteria; phylum Planctomycetota; class Phycisphaerae; order Phycisphaerales; family Phycisphaeraceae; genus JANQSF01. The sequence continues at coordinate 3,863 of JANQSF010000062.1, read as the reverse complement.
TTGCGAGTGAATCGCTCTTCCTGCGCAGCGGCAACGATCTCGCCGTCGACCACCAGGGCCGCGGCCGAATCGTGATAGAACGCGCTGATGCCGAGAATCCTTGCCACTACCATCCACCTGATCGTCTAAGAAACTCGCCAGAGCGTCCATTCTAGCCGGGTTGGCCGGGTCAAGTCGTGGAGCGTTCTGGCCCGTTCCGGCACTCCCTGCCGTGCCGAGGCCGGATGGGACGATCCCTACCCACCACGAGAATGCCGGCGGTCGCATAGAGCATCGGGCAAATCCCCGTCGGGCTGAATCGGATAACCGGCCCTGGTGATGTCGTTTAACCCTGCTTCAGCAGCCGGCGTTAACATTGTGTTGTGTTCAGCCAATGGTTCTAGGTTGACCGCCGCTTCATTCGCCCGCGTCACGCCCATTTCGAGGATCAACGATGCCCATTCGCTACGACGCAAAACGCCCCGCCTCCCGGTTATCGGCCCGCCTGTCGGCATGGGTTGCCGCGATGTGTGTCGTCGCCGCCTTGTCGGCAACCCCGAGCCAGGCGGCCGACGCCGTCGCCTCAGCAAAAAAGGCGATCATCAAGGGCCGACACACGGTGATTTCCATCAAGGACGGCCCGTGGTCGAAGGCCGACACCTGGAAGCCAGGCCGCGTGCCCAAGGCCAACGACCGCGTTTTGATCCAACGTGGCACGCACGTCATCTATGACGTGCAATCGAATGGCGTGCTGCGTTCGGTGCGCGTCGCGGGGACACTCACCTTTGCGCGCGACCGCGACACCGAATTGAACGTCGGGCTGGTCACCATTCAGCCCAGCGCTGACGACGACTCTGGCGTCGAGGACGTACACAAGCACGACCATGGACACAAACCCCATGGTGACGAGGCGTTGCTCGCCGTGGGGCTGCCGGGTCAACCGGTGGCAGCCGGACGCACGGCGCGCATCCGCCTGCACCACCTCGACGGCATGAACGCCGAGAACGAGCCGGCGATTATTGCACGTCCGGGTGGCAGGTTTGAGTTACACGGCTCGCCGATGAACCGCACATGGGTCAAACTCGGCGCGACCGCCCAGCCCGGCGATGGGAGCGTGACGCTGCGCGAGACCGTCACCGGTTGGCGCGTCGGCGACTCGGTGATCGTTACGGCATCGAAGCGTGAGAAAGGCCCGCAGACCGAGCAGCGCACGATCAAGGCGATCGACGGCGCGACGCTTACGCTGGACAAACCTCTTGAGTTCGAACACTTCGGCGTGGGCGACTTCCGCAGCGAAGTCGCCAACCTGTCGCGCAACGTGATCGTCGAGAGCGCCGACCCATCGACCACGGCCGGCCGCGGGCACACGATGTACCACTGGGGCAGCGCCGGGTCGATCAGCTACGCACGCTTTGCGCACCTGGGCAAAAAGGGCGTGCTGGGCCGATACCCGATCCACTTCCACCTCGTGGAAGACACGATGCGCGGGTCGTCCGTCGTCGGCGCGGCCGTCGTCGACTCACACAACCGGTGGGTGACGATCCACGGGACGCAGTACCTGCTCGTCCGCGACTGCGTCGGCTACAAGAGCGTCGGGCACGGGTACTTTCTCGAAGACGCAACCGAGGTGTACAACCTGCTCGACCGCAACCTCGCCGTGCAGGCAAAGGTCGGCCCGCGCATGAAGAAGCAGGCCTTGCCCTTCGACCCGAACGACGGCGCGGGGTTCTGGTGGTCGAACGGCCGCAACTCATTTACGCGCAACGTCTCGTGCGAGAACGAAGAGTACGGCTACCGCTACGACATGCGGCACAGCCGGTATCTGAGCAGCACGATGCCGATCCGCCAAGCGGACGGCTCGCTCAAGGAGGTCGATGTCCGCACGATCCCGATCTGGCGGTTCTCGCAGAACGAGGCGCACACGGAGGGGTTTTACGGCATGGTCGTCGCGGCCAACGGCGGGAGTCAGCCCGACTCGCCGATCCGCAGTGAGAAGCAACTCGCTTACTTCCGCCGCATCGACTGGACCGGGCCGGACACGAAGCACCCGCACACGATCACCGACCTGACGATCTGGGGCGCGCACTACGCGTTCCGCCCGCACAGCCCGGCCATGCTCATGGAAAACGTCCGCCTGCACGACGCGGCGTACGGCGTGTATCGGCCGGCGTTCGAGAATCACGTCTACCGCAACCTGCACATCTCGCGCATGGCGGCCGAGCCGTTCAACCGCGGCATGGACGACGCCAGCGCGCAGACGGGCATCATCACCGTGGACGGGTTGACGTTCACGCAGACCGGCTACGGCAACAACCGCAGCCCGCTGATCCACATGAGTGATAACAATCTGTCCGGCGACGCGGCTGTGCACATCCGCAACCTGCGCGTCGAGCGCGACGAGCGTTACAAAGACCGTTGGCCGACATTCAACATCGGCGGCGGCGCGCGGGCCGACCCGATCACCGACAAGACCGTCCCCTACTTCATCCACGACCACTTCGGCGAAGGCCGACACGCCAAGGTCGTGACCGTCAAGGCCAAGGACCACCTCGGCGACGGTAACAAGTACGAGTCCGACTACCCGCTGACCGGACCGGAGGCGCGGATCACCGAGGTGTCGAACGTGGCCTTCCCCAAAGTGCTCGACCCGGTCGACGACCACCCGCCGGCGACGACCGTGCTGCGTGTGACGCGCGATTCGAAGAAGACCGTTGTTCGCGGCGTGTCGCACGACAACGGCAAGATCGTCAAGGTCCTTGTGAATGGTCAAGAAGCGGCGCTGACGCGTTCCGCACCGGGTGTCGTTGATTGGCAGGTCGAGTTGACGGGCGGTATTCAAAAGATCGAGGCCAAGGCCCGCGACGAAGCTGGGAATGTGGAGTTGACGCCTCACGTTATTGACAGGGACTGAATGACACAGGGCAAGCCGCGCTAAGCCGCAAGCGGCCGCGCGAAAAAAAGCGGCGGCCGTCCCAGAATCGGGTCGGTCGCCGCGGGTGTCGTTGAATTGAGATCGGCCGGTTGATCGGCTCACTTCACTCGGTGCACGGCCACAACCTTGGGCAGTGCCGAACCGTTCGTGACATTGGTCCGGTCGAACACAGCGATGAACTGCCCCGTTTCAGTCGGGTTGACCCAATCGTCGCGGTAACCTTGAATGACAATGTAAGCCGTGAAGAAATCGCTGCGTGTCGTCACGACGTTGGCCAACATGCCGGCGATGCGAACCTCTTCCGTTCGGCCGTCGGGCACGCCGACCTGACCGGTCAGGCCGGCGCTGACGGGGTACGTCGATGGGCCGGCCGCCGGGATCGGGTTGCCGCCGCCGTCGAAGGCGATCTGAACACCATGCACCGCCGTGAAGGTGCCGTCTCTGGCCAGATTGCGGATCGAAGGCAACTGCAGCAACTCGCCAATGCTGGCGAAAGCGCGCTCGGTCGCGCCGCGCGTCTTGCTGGCCGCTCCCGCGCCCGATCCTTCGCGGAACTCGCGGATCTCCGTGATGATGTCGCCGCCGCTCGGCATGGCCGGACTCAAGGGCAGGATTTCCCGAAGCGTCGCCTCGGAAATCTCATTGATGTTGACCATCCCGTGCAGTGGCGTCGAGCCGCCGGCCCGAACGGCAATAACTCGGTCGAGGATCAACTGCCCGCGTGGGATGGCGCGGAACTGCGTTGCCGCCGCGTTCAGGTCCTGGAAGGTCATCATTCGGCTGCGCAGTTCGTCCGGGTTACCGTCCGGGTCGTTGACCTTGGGGTTGAGCGCGGCTTTGCGGAAGACCTCGGCGTAGATCTCCGTCGCCGTCGGGCCGACCCACATCGGGCGGTAGATGTCGGTGACGTAGCGGATGCCGACGTCGTCGAACGCGTAGGCGTACTTGGTGC
>JANQSF010000049.1 GCA_028284155.1 Phycisphaeraceae bacterium | reverse complement strand
TTCGAGGCGAGCAACGCGCAGGTCCGGGTTGAAGGTTAACGCCATCGCTTGGGCGCGACGTAACGAGAGCGTACCGGCATGATCGTTTGGCCGATCGTTGGCATAGCCTGATCGCGCGTCGAGCGCGTCAATGTACGGCGTGATTCGCGCGTCGTCGATCGCGCGATTCGGCCAATCGCGCGCGTGGGCGTCGATGTCGATCGGCTCCCGTTCGTACGCTTGGCATCCCGTCAACAACAGGGCAGCCGTACACAGCACGGCGGTGGTGTGTCGAGTCATGGCAATTGTCCAAGGGCGTATGCGGTCGTGCCCGTTCAGGTCCGTGTCCACGGAGACAGCGCGCGCAACGAACAGCCGGCGTCGGGCGCGACGGAAGGGATCAATTCAAGATGTACGGGGATTCAAAGGCGCAGCACGACTGAGCGCAGTGCTTCGGTTTGCACTAATGTGCGGGGCGGCGAACCGCTCAGATGACGGACGGGCGGCAGCGACGTGCCGGGGTCGAACGTGTTCAAATGAATCGCAACGCCCAGCGGGTAGGCTTGAAGTGCATCGACCCGATCCGGGGCCGACGGGCGCCAGAGTTCAGCCAGGCCGGACACGTCGTCGCATTCGGCGTGGTGGGTGTGAAGCGTCGTCGTCGACTTGTCGTGTGGGTGGGGGTGGGAGTGGTTCGCGCAGCACCCGACGTGGGCCGCATGCTCGCCGCCGTGCGCGTGAACCAGCGTCTGGTGCGGTCCTTCGATCGCGATCGAGCCGTTGTGGTCGACGCAAACCACCGCCCCGACCGGCATCAGCACGGGAATCGCCGCGAGGGCGACGAGGGCGACAGGGAGAATGGATGTGAGTCGGCGACGCATGGTGACCGTTAGAATAGTACTCGGTTGGCGGCTTGGGGACGATTAGGCGTGGATTCGTCGGTATGCCTAAATCGGGGGTTTATTCCCGACAGGTCTATGGTACAATCTTGCTCGCCGGCGGGTTCGTTTTGGCCTGCTCAGCGGCACAGGAGGCGAGATACATTCCTACAACGCAGGCGGGGTCGAGGCGGAGCAGCCTATCCCCATCATGCCATGGGGTGGTGTCAAGCGAGCGTCTGGGTTCGGCCATGAGGTGAGGAGTTCATGCATCTGGGGAAACGTCCATGGCGAATGTTGCTTGTCCGATACCGGCTGGCATTGGGCAAGATGTCCCGCCGCATGACGCGACGTCGGGCTGGGCGGTCGGCTTGTCGCTTTGGCCGATTTGATGCGATGGAGGCGTTGGAGCCGCGTGTCCTGCTTTCGGTGCTGCCTGCCCCCACGCCGACTCAGCCGCTTGGGTCTTTGATCTATACAAGTCAACTGTCGGACGCCCTGTCGCCCGGCGGCGCGAAGGACCACACGCTCGATGCCCAGCCGGGCGACCTGCTGACACTGACCGTTTTCTCGGCTGAGCTTCCCGAAGCCAATCTGCAACTGTTCGACCCGGGGTCGAATGAAGTCGCCTCCGCGTCATCCGTTGCGGGGACCGACCCATTGATTCAGGGGCATCCAATCGCCTCGGCCGGCACGCACACGGTGCGCGTGACCGACGGCACCCAGGCGGCGGGCGGTTTATACACGGCCCGCGCGACGTTCAACGCGGATTGGGAACTGGAAGCGGCCGGCGGCAATTCGAATCACAACCGGGCCGGCGCACAAAACATCGGGTCGACGTTCATCGACCTCGGTACGGGCGACGTCCAGCGCGGCGCGGTGACGGGTGAACTGAAAAACGGGACGGATGAAGACTGGTACAGCCTGACGCTGAACGACGGGCAGACACTCAGCGTGGTCGCGTCGCATCTGGAAGGTCGGGACATCCAACTCGACCTGTATCCAGCCAGTGGGCCGAAGATCGCGCAGTCGAGCCGGGAGAGCGGGTACGGCGCAGCCGCGCAGGTCGTGCAGACCGTTCCGTTTTCGATCGTCAACGACTTCACCACGTCGAGCGCCAACCAGATCAACCGGGTCGATGAGGCGCTGACGTTTCAACAGTTCGACGATTCGCTGGGCATGCTCACGTCGGTCGAGGTCGAGTTTGAGGGCGTCGGGACGTTCGATGTCTCGATATCGAGTTTCGCCGAACAGACCGTTTCGTGGACGGCCGAGTCGCGTCTCGGCCTGGACATTGACGACCCGGTTTTGATTGTCATTGATGAGGACGTACGCGTCGACGCGCCGGCGTCGGGGCAGGCGACGCTCGGCGACGGCGAGGTGTTCGTGCCCGGCACGCTCAACCCGACGGTTGACGAGACGCTGGTGTTCACGGGCGCGCAAGCGGACGCCTTCGCCGGCTCGCAGATGTATGACATCGATGTGTTTGAACGGGCGACGGTCAGCAACGCCAACGACTCGGGCAACCCGTCGAACTCGCATGTCAGCCATCTCGGCTCCTTCGATGGCTCGGTGACCGTGACTTACAACTACGTGGAGCGATCGCTGTCGGACCAGCGGGTTGACGCGGCCATCAGCCCGGTGATTGACGGCACGTCGGACGGTTTGGCTGACACGTATTACGTGCGCGTGTCGGGCGATGTCGGCAGTTACTCGCTCGTCGCGGTCCGCGACGCGCTGTTCGACACGGAACTGAACAACGAACCGGCTGAGGCCCAGGACCTGAGCGCGACGGACACCGTGCTCGGCCACGTCGGGAGCGGGCTGGGCGATGTCGACCATTTTGCGGTCAACGTCAACGCGGGCGACGAGGTCACCATCACCGGCGTCGCCCCGACGTTCGGTTCGTTGGCTGTCTGGAATGCATTGGACATCGGGCTCGAACTCACAGCGCCGTCCGGGGCGCCGGTGCCGCACACGAATGTCGCGGGCGACGAAACGTTGAGTTTCACTGCGACCGAGTCGGGCATCTACGACCTGCGCGTGATCGCAGAAAGCGGCTCGGAAGGTGAGTACGTCGTGAACGTCGCCGGGCGGACGACCTCGGTCCTGCCGTTCGCGGTCACGAGCACGTCGCCGGCCGACGGGGACACGGTGCAGACGCCGTTGGAGTCGGTGATCGTCGAACTCAACCGACCCGTCGATCCCGACTCGGTGCATCCAAACGACTTCCGACTCAACGGCGCGGCCGCGCTCGACGTGCAGCTCATCGATGGCGACACGGTCGAGGTGACGCTGCCGCTCAATCTGTTGGTGGGCAGCAATCAGTTCGTCGTGCAGGGCGGCAGTCTGGTGTCGGCCGGCGGTGAGTTCAATACACATCTGTCGGTGCAGTTCGACTACGCGCCGGACGCCCCGGAGGTCGTTGACGCGACGATCAACGATGGCGATCAACTCGCGGCCGGCCCGCTGACCTTCACGGCGACCTTAAGCGAACCGCTTGCGACGGACGAGTTGACCGGCGGCGACATCGTGTTGTTTGGCGACGCGACCGGTGCACACTACCCGTACTCGTTTGCGTACGACGATCAGGCGATGTCGATCACGGTCCACTACGCGGACCTGCCGGACGACGTTTACGTGCTGACATTGGTCAGCGGCAAACACGCGATCATGGACGTGGACGGCCTGGTGCTCGACGGCGAGCGGCCGAACGACCCGTTCCCGACGGGCGTGTCCGGCGACGGCATACCGGGCGGCGACTTCAGCATCGGCTTCGTACTGGATGAGGCCGCGGACGTCGGCATGCGTTCAACGTTGCAGCAGTTGGGTTTCGATGGTTCGCCCATCGTCGAGTCCTCGACCTCGGCTGTGATCGGCCAAGCGGGTGACATCGACAACCACACGGTTGAACTGATCGCCGGCCAAGTTGCTTCGTTCCGCGTTGAAGCCGCAGCCGGATTGACGCCTCAACTGGAGTTGGTCGCACCGGGCGGCGGCGTTGTCGCTGCGGCGTCAGCGGCCGGGCCGGGCGAGGTCGTTGATCTGTCGACCGTTGTTGCGCCGGTGACCGGTACTTATTCGGTGCGCGTCAGCGGCGTGGTCGGCAGCGTCGGCGTTTATCAGGCCCGCGCCGTTTGGAACGCCGTGATCGAAGCGGAAGTCGCTTTGGGGCCCGTCAACAACACGAGCGGCGCGGCGGAGTCGCTGGACAATGCGTTTATTGACTTGGCGGGGGGCGTCGGCCAGTGGGGCGCGACCGTGGGCCAACTCGGCAGCGCGGTCGGCGGGCAGGTCGTTTTGAGTGAGAGCTTTGAGTCCGGCGTGATCGGCGGCGGCTGGTCGGTCGGAAGCAACGGCGCGGAAGGGCGGGTCGAGGTGCTCGAGTCGTATGGCGCGGACGACGGCCGCTTCGCGCTATGGATGTATCGATTCGGACGGGGCGATTCGGTTATCAATCACGCGACGTGGTCGGCTGATCTGTCAGCCGTCGCCAACCCCGTGCTGCGATTCGCGCACCGCTCCTTCAATGATGAATCCGAACCGCTGCCGTCGTCGTTCTCCGGCCTGCTGGAAGGCGACGGCGTGGCTGTCAGCAGCAATGGAGTCAATTGGGTCACCGTGAATACCGGCGGCGAGTCGAGCGATTGGGAAACGGTCGAGGTCGACCTGGCGGAGGTCGCCGCGACACACGGTTTGACGTTGGGGCCGAACTTCAGGGTGCGGTTCCAGCAGAGCGGGCGCGACGGGTTGGGCAGCGAAGGCAGGGCGTATGACGACATCGCCGTGTTGTCGGGCGCGGTGGTGGACACGGAGGATTGGCACGCGTTCACACTCGCGGACGGCCAAAGCGCGTCGCTCGCCTTGTCGAAGTCGGACGGGGCCGGGCTGGTCGAACTCTTTGACGCGACCGGCCAAACACGGTTGGTTGAGGGTGTCGCGGCGGGCGAAGCGGCGAGCGCGATCTACCACTACGTCGACGACACGTCCGACGGTCAGGTGCAAACCTACTTGGCCAGGGTCACCGGCTCGGCTGGCGACTACAGCCTCGCTGTGTCGCGCGACGCCGATCTGGAGTCGAGCGCGGCCGTATCGGGCGACGCACCCGTGTTGCTTGACGGGCAGGCCGTCGTAGGGCAGGTCGCGGCCGGTGATTCGCAGGCGGTGGGCTCGCCGCTTGCCGTCGACCAGTCGATGCAGGCCGAGACGGACACCAACTGGAGCAACGTCGATCACGGCCGCGTTGTCAACGGTGTGTACGCGATGTCGACCGTGTCGGCCGTCAATTCGACCGGCAACCTTGAGCTGACGGATTTCGATATCGACATCCCCGACTCGGCGCGCGTGCTGGGTATTGAAGTCGAAGTCGTGGCGCACGCCAGCACGCCAAGCGGCGCGCCGGCGGACGGCGATGTCTATCTGTTGATCAACGGCCAACCGGTCGGTTTGAACAAAGCGACGGGCACGCCGCTGACCACGTCGGACGCGACCTACCGGTACGGCGGGGCGACGGACACGTGGGGCGTACCGCTGACGGTCGGGGCGGTCGAGTCGGATGGCTTCGGTGTGTCGCTGCGTTATGAAACGACCGTTGACGGGGCCACGACTGTCCGGGTGGACGGCGTGCGTCTGATCGTGCATTACACGGAAGACGAGCCCGGCCTGTCGTACGACGGGCTGAACAACGTCGCCGTCGTGATGGCGTCCGCGCCGCCGCGCGACACGCTCGACGGCGAAGCGTTCATCGACTTCGTCGCGCCGGGGTTCGGCACGCCCAAGGCCGCGATCTTCTTCATGACCAGTGCGACGGGTGAGTTGGGCGGGCTGACGCAAGACAGCCGTTTGAGCTTCGGCATCACCGACGGCAACCTGGTCGCGTGGACGGGCATCCGCGACCGCGGCGGCGTGCTGCTCGACCCGGAGTCGAAACTGGTCACGGGCCGGATCGGCGACATCAGCAGTTTTACTGGTGGCAACGAGATCCTTCGGCTGACCGAGTCGATCACGAACAACGCGAACGACAAGTTCGAGATGGCCGGCTGGATCACCGACGGCGTTCGGCTCGAAGCGACACGTCAAAACACCGAAGGCCTGGTCATCGGCGCGATCCTGATCGGCGGGTCGGAGGTGTCGGCTCGTGTCGGCGCGGCGCAGGCGGAGTCGGACGGCTTCCCCGTCACGGTCGACGGCGTCGGCTTCGAGCCGGACGCGCTGTTCACCATGAGCCACCTGGAGCGTTTCAATGCGCAGGCGCTGCACCGCGCCTATGCGGGCCACAACATCGGCTTTGTTCAGAACCTGGGCAACGGCGACGTTGAGCAGGTCTCGGTGTCGTACTTGTCGGACGGCCAGGTCCCGTACGGCCGAACGTCGGCGCTGGTCAGCGACGAGTTCGGCCACACGCACCTGCGCGCGCGTCGTGATTTTGACGGGCTGATGAACGACCCGGCCTACACGGTCACCTTTGAAGGCTTCTTCAGCAACGGCTTCCAGATCAACTGGCGTGACGACCCGACGCAGCAGGACGGCTTGGCTTACCTCGCGCTGGACTTCGGCCCGGGCGTTGACGTGGCGGCGGGCGTTGCGACATTGCCGGCCGACGCGTCCGGCCGATCGCTGGTCGAGCCGGTGCTTTCCAATCCGCTGACGTTTGAGCCGGACGCGTTGTTGTTGGCCATGACCCAACTGCCGGGCGTGAACGAGAATTACTACGACGACGAACGGGCCGAGGCGGTTTCGTTCGGCGCGGCGACGTCGGCTGTGCAGACCTCCATCGGCGTGGTCACGCAACGGTTGGAAAACCGATCGCAGACCGGGCAGATCGCCGACGCGAGCATCCTCAGCCTGCCCGGCGAAACGGGGGCCGCCGTCACTGCCGACCTGCGCGGTTTGTCCTCCGACGGTGTCTTGCTCGACGTCGAACGGCGCGAGGCGGTGCACGGCCCATTGACGGGCATCTATCTGGCGATCGGTGACGCGGATGCCGGCCTGTCGTCCGCCAAGTTCACCGGGGCCGACCGATACGCGTTCCTGGCGTCGGCCGGCGACGATGTCACCATTGACGCATGGGCGCACGTCGCTGGCGCGTTCGACGGAGGCATTGATCCATCGTTACGTGTGTTAGACGCGGCCGGTCAGGTCGTGGCTGTGAGCGCCGTGTTGGGCGACGAGTCGCTCGTCGTGGCGATCACGGAAGACGGGCTGTACACGGTCGAGATCGCCGGTCAGAACGAGATCGAAGGCACGTACACGCTGCGCATCTCTGGACAGAACGGTTCGTCGTCCGGTCCGAGCGTGGTGTCGATCGACCCGGCTAACGGCGCACTGATAACTGTCGAACCGACACAGGTCGTTGTGGACTTCAGCCATCCGATCGATGTCGGTTCACTCGACCCGTCCGATCTGACAATTAACGGTCAGTCGGCCGCCGGCGTCAGCAGCGGGCCGATCACACGTGCCGTGTTCGACTTGGCTGGCCCGCTTGCCAACGGCGTGTATCAGTTGGCGATCGCGGCCGACGCGATCCTTGGCATCGACCAGGTCGGCAACCAAGCGTTCGCCAGCTCGTTCGAACTCGACGTGCCGCCGCCGCCACCCCCTCCGCCGCCGCCACCGCCCGTTTCGTTGCGGTACGACTTCGGCACCAGCGGCTCGCCGGTGGAGGTTGGGTATGCGCAAGTGACGGACGGCACGTCGTACAGCGGCTCGACGGGGTTCGGTTGGCTGACCGGGAGTGTCAAGAGCAAAGACCGCGGCGGGTCGGACGCGCTGACGCGCGACTTCAACGCCGTCTTCGACGCGACGTTCGAGGCGGACGTGCCGTCGGGTCTGTACGAGGTGTCGGTCACGCTGGGCGACGTCGTGAACGTTCGTGACGAGACGGTGGTGACGATCGAGGGCGTCGAACAGCCGACGCAATCGACGGACGCCGGTGAGTTCGTGACGCTGACAGCGCAGGTGCAGGTCAACGACGGCCGACTGACGTTGCGTGTGGAAGACCTGGGCGGTTCGAGCACGCGTTCGGCGCTGAACGCGCTGACCGTGACGCCCGCGGGCGACCCGCCTCCGCCGCCACCTCCTCCACCGCCGCCACCTCCGCCACCGCCACCGCCACCGCCACCGCCTCCGCCGGTGAGTGTGTCGGTCACGGACGTGTCGTTGCCGGAAGGCGACGCGGGGACGACGTCGTTCGTGTTCACCGTGTCGCTTGACGGCGCGCCGACGTCTGACGTGGTGATCGATTACACCACATCGGACGGCACGGCGACGTTGGTTGCCAACGATTACGTGTCGTCGGTCGGCCAATTGACGTTTACGCCGACGGGCGGGTTGTCGCAGATTGTGACGGTCGATGTGACGGGGGATGTGACTGAAGAGCCGGATGAGACATTCACGCTCGACCTGGCGTTGAACAACGGTCCCGCAACGATCACGGACGGTCAGGGTGTCGGCACGATCCAGAACGACGACGCGCCGCCGCCTCCGCCGCCGCCACCACCTCCACCACCGCCTCCACCACCGCCTCCACCGCCTCCGCCGGTGAGTGTGTCGGTGACGGACGTTGCTCTGTCGGAAGGTGACGCGGGGACGACGGCGTTTGTGTTTACCGTGTCGCTTGACGGCGCGCCGACGTCTGACGTGGTGATCGATTACACGACATCGGACGGCACGGCGACGTTGGTTGACAACGATTACGTGTCGTCGACTGGTCAATTGACATTCACGCCGACGGGCGGGTTGTCGAAGATCGTGACGGTCGATGTGACGGGGGATGTGACCGAAGAGCCGGATGAGACATTCACACTCGAACTGACGTTGAACAATGGGCCCGCAACGATCGCGGACGGTCAGGGTGTCGGCACGATCCAGAACGACGACGCGCCGCCACTACCGCCGCCGCCACCACCGCCTCCGCCACCTCCTCCGCCACCTGTGGCGTTGGCGTTTGATTTCGGCACGTCTGGTTCGCCAATAGAGGCGGGTTTTGAACTTGTGACGGACTCAACGTCCTACAACCCGACGGATGGATTCGGTTGGGTAGACGGAAGCGTCAAGAGTAAAGACCGCGGGGGCGCCGACGCGCTGACGCGTGACTTCAACGCGGTGTTCGACGCGACGTTCGAAGCGGACGTGCCTTCCGGTTTGTACGAGGTTTCGGTGACGCTGGGTGACGTGGTGAACGCACGTGACCTGACATTGTTGACGATCGAAGGCGTTGAGCAGCCCATCCAGTCGACGGATTCGGGCGAGTTCGTGACGCTGTCAGCCGAGGTGCAGGTCGACGACGGACGACTGACGCTGCACGTGGAGGACCTGGGCGGTTCGAGCACGCGTTCGGCGTTGAACGCGTTGACGGTCACGCCCGCGGGCGACCCGCCGCCACCGCCTCCACCTCCGCCCCCCGTGAACGTGTCGGTGACGGACGTGTCGTTGTCGGAAGGCGACGCGGGGACGACATCGTTTGTGTTTACGGTGTCACTCGACAATGTGCCGACATCGGACGTGGTGATTGACTACTCGACGTCAGACGATACGGCGACGTTGGTTGACAACGACTACGCGCCCTCCAGCGGACAATTGACGTTCACACCGACGAGCGGTTTGTCACAGACCGTGACGGTCGATGTGACCGGGGATACGACCGAAGAACCGGATGAGACGTTCACGCTTGACCTTACGCTGAACAACGGTCCCGCGACGATCGCGGACGGTCAGGGTGTCGGCACGATCCTGAACGACGACGCGCCGCCTCCTCCGCCACCGCCTCCTCCGCCACCGCCTCCTCCTCCGCCTCCACCCCCGGTGAACGTGTCAGTGACGGACGTTGTGTTGTCGGAAGGCGACGCGGGCACGACGGCGTTCGTGTTCACCGTGACGCTTGACGGTGCGCCGACATCGGACGTGGTGATTGACTACGCGACGTCGGACGGCATGGCCACGTTGGCGGACGACGACTACGCGCAGTCGACGGGTCAATTGACGTTCACGCCGACTGGCGGTTTGTCTCAAACCGTGACGGTCGATGTGACGGGTGACACGACCGAAGAACCCGACGAAACGTTCACACTCGACCTCACGCTGAACAACGGTCCCGCGACGATCGCGGACGGTCAGGGAGTCGGCACGATCCTGAACGACGACGCGCCGCCACCTCCTCCGCCTCCTCCGCCGCCGCCCCCGCCTCCGCCACCTCCGCCGCCCGCGGCGTTGGCGTTTGATTTCGGTACGTCGGGTTCGTCGGTCGAGGCGGGCTTTGTACGTGTCACGGAATCGACGTCATACAACCCGACGGACGGATTCGGTTGGCTGGCGGGCAGTATCAAGAGCAAGGACCGCGGCGGTTCGGATGCGTTGACTCGTGACTTCAACGCGGTGTTCGACGCGACGTTCGAAGCGGCGCTCGCCAACGGTCAGTACGAGGTGCAAGTCATCCTCGGCGATCAGACCAAGCTGCGCGACCTGACGCAGGTCGTGGTGGAAGGAGTGTTCATCGACGTCGTGACCACGCAGGCCGGTGAGTTCGTCACGCTGACGTCCAACGTGCAGGTCGTGGACGGCCGACTGACGGTCGAGATCGACGACCTGGGCGGTTCGAGCACGCGCAGCGCGATCGCCGGGCTGATCATCACGCCGATCGTCTGAACGGGCGGGTCGGTTGTCGGGGCGATCAACTGCCTGCTGAACGGTCTTCGATGAACGTTTCGTCGTCGCTGTCGGGGTCGTCTTCGTCGAGGCTGTCTGAGCTCTCCCGGTAGGTGACCGGGCCGGGCGGGTTGTCGCGCCAGGGTTGGTTTTCGATCAGCTTGCGGGCGGCGCGGATGCCGGTGACCTGGGCGCGGCGTTCGGTCAGTTGTTGCGGCGCGTCGCCCGGCTCGGGGGCGGACGGGTCGTCGTGCTGGAATAGGTGCAGTGTCTGCGTCGGGAAGGCGAACTGCACACCGAGTTGTTCGCAGAGGCGCATGATGTCGAGCATGAGGCGTTCGCGTTCGCGCAGTTCGGTGGACCAGTCGGGCACCTCGTGGAAGATGTAGAGCAGGATGTCGATGCTCGACCCGCTGAACTGGTGGACGCGCACCTGGAAGTAGTCTTTGCGCGTGTAAGGGTGTGACCGGATCAGCTCTCGGATGCCCTCGGTCAGGGCGACCAACTGGTCGGGCGTGGTGTCGTACTGCACGCCGATGTGCGTTTTCCACCGTCGGTACTTGCGCTTGCCGTAGTTGTCCACGACGGCGCGGACGAGGTTGGCGTTGGGCATCGTGATCAGCGAGTTGTAGAACGTGCGGACACGCGTCGAGCGGAAGCCGATCTCCTCGACCGTGCCCTCCGTGTCGCCGACGACGATCCAATCGCCGACGCCGAACGGCTGATCGATCAACACGGTGGCGGAGCCGAAGAAGTTTTCGAGCGTGTCCTTGGCGGCGAAGGCGAAGCCGACGCCGCCGACGGTCAGCGAGGCGAGCAGCGGCATGACGTTAAGGTTCAGGCTGATGCCGCCGTAGATCAAAGCGAAGATGACGACGAAGATACGTACGGCCGTGCGGATCATGGGGATGAGCACGTCGTCGAACTTGTTCTGAGTCTTGGCCGCCCGGCTGAGCAGCGATTCGCAGATGAGGTTGTTCAACCGCCAGGCGAACAGCGTACCGGCCAGGATGGCGAAGACGCGAGCGGCGCCCTGCACGATCGTGTGGCCGAGGTCCGGCAGGCCGAGCAGCCCGACGGCGCTGACCCAGAAGATCGCGGCGATCAGCAGCCCCGCGGGGCGCACCGTGCGGCGCATGGTTTCGGGTTTCGCTTCGCCGCCCTTGCGTTTGATGATCGCACCGGCAACAGCGCGGACGACCGCCCGGACGACGTGGTCGAGGATCAGCCCGAGCAGAATCAGCGCGAACAGCGCGACCCACTGCCAGTATTCCAGGCCGAGCAGCGTCGAACCCTTGAGGCTGGCGGGCATGTATTGGCGGAGCCACAGGCCGACGCCGAGTTCGCTCTCGTCCTTGCCGAACAGCACGGGCAGGTCGGACACGCTGAGGTAGAGCGCGTCGATGCCGGCCACCGTCTCGGCTGAGAACAGCCAGCGCCCGTCGTCCTGTTTCGTCAGGACGATGCGGCCCTCCGGTTTGACCTGCGGGTGGCGTTCGAGGATCGGCTCGAAGCGCGGGTGGGGGAAGTAGACCTGTTCCTTGGCGTCCTTCTGCGTGGTCAGGTCGTCTCTGGTCCACAGGTCGCCGACCTCGTATCGGCCGAGCCGGTTGATGACGACCAGCAGGCGGTCGGCGATCTCGGCGTTGCGGTTGGCGCTGGTCAGTTTCGACGTGTCGAGGCATTGGATCGCCAACGCCAGCGCATCGTCGCGTTCGCTGTCGGGCTTGGCCTTGTCTGCCTTGACGTTCATCGAACGCAGGAACGTGATCATCGTCGCGTTCGGACTGACGAACGCGTCGGGCACGGGCTGCGGCGCGGCCGGAGCAGGTGTTGGCGGCGCGGCGGTGGGGGAGGGTTGGGGTTGGGCGAGAGTCGGACTGACAGCCACCGCGAGCATGGCGACAGCGATCAGATAGTTGATTGTCTTGAGGGCGTTCATGATGGGTTCGTGGGCGGGCTGAACTTTGAATTGCGCTTGCGGGCGGGAATCGAGAGACGGTAAGTGTCCCGAAGGAATATACGAGAATTGTGCCATTCCTGTCGCGATGCGAACCGGCGTCACTCCCGTTCCACCACACGCACATTCTTGCGCCCGTCGCGCGTGAACACGGCTCGCCAAGCACCCTTGATTGTGCTGATCACACTGGCGATCGCGCCCAGGACGATGAACACGACCAGGCCGACCGCCAGCGCAACCGTTGCGATCATTACAACCGGAATCACGACGGCCAAAGCCATCGCGATAAAGGCCGTGCGGGTCACCCAACCGGGCTGCTTCTCGATGCGTTGAAACAGCGGTCCGACGTGGGGGGATTGGCGAAAATAGACGCGCCATTGCATGTCCCAAGGTTAGGTCGCAGCGTTTAAGTCCGCCCGAATCGGGGTCGATACACACCAAGACAACTCCAAACCCCCCATGCGAGCGAGGCAGAAGATGAGTCAGGTCGCAGCCCAGCCGTCGGCGGAGGACGCCGCACGTCAAGACCAACTCGTGCAGGCCGCGATCCAAGAGATCAGCCACATCGCGACCCTGCCCGAGATCACCGTCAAGATCATCAAGCTGGTCGAAGACCCCGACTCGACCGCGCAGGATTTGAACAAGATCATCAGCAACGACCCCGCGCTGGGCGCGCGCATCCTGAAGGTCGTGAACTCGGCCTTCTACGGTTTGCCCGGTCAGATCGGATCGATCAACCGCGCGATCGTGCTGCTCGGTCTGAACGCGGTGAAGAACATCGCCATCGCGGCGAGCCTGGCCAAGCTGTTCCGCGGTGGTCAGATCACGCCGAGCTTCAACGCCAAAGACCTCTGGACACACTCGATCGCCGTCGCGACGACGACGCAGTTGCTTTCGAAAGAGGTCGGCCTCGGGCTGCCGGACGAGGCGTTCCTCAGCGGCCTGATCCACGACCTGGGCATCATGGTCGAGATCCAGGCGCGCCGTGCGCAGTTCGTCGAAGCGATCGAGAAAATGGACTCGGACGCGAACGCAACACTGCGCGGCGTCGAGTTGGATATTGTCGGTGCGACGCACGAGCAGTTCGGCAGCGGGCTTTGCAAGTCCTGGAAGTTCCCCACGTCGTTCGCTTATGTCACCGGCTATCACCACCGCCCGCTCGAGTTGCCGCCGAACCACCGCGCGTTGGCGTCTTTGGTGCACGTGGCCGACGTGACGGCCGCGCGGCTTGGATTGGGATACACACGCACGGTCGAGTCGGCGGAGCCGCAACCCGGCGTGCTTGATGAAGTTGGCCTGACGCAAGCCCAATTGGACGGCGTCATCGAGGCCATCCCGCAGGCCATGGAAGAGGCCAGCACCCTGCTGAGCCCCGGCTGACCGCCGCGGGCCGGCAACTTTCCTTTAGGCGTCTCTCTTTTCCCTCCGGGCGGCGATTCGTAAGAATCGTCGCCTTTTTCTATTGCGCCTGCATGGTGTGTTGACGTTTCGATTGAATAGTCCATCGCTCCTTCAGCCGCGGCCTCTGGCCGCGGACCGATATCGGACGGCGCACGTTCGCACGGCAATTGCCGTGTCGCGTGAGCGTGTTGGGTTGCGTGGTCACCGGGCGAAGCCGGGTACGGAAGGTGAATTGAAGGACTGTCCCCGGGCGAAGACCGGGGCTGAAGACAAGTAGGGTGCGCTTCAGCGCACCACGATGAACGGACGGTTTCCCCGCGTCCTTGGTGCGCTGAAGCGCACCCTACGGGTGAGCCGGTGACTCTTCGGACAAAGCTTAGTTCGTCGGCAGGCCGAAGAAGCCCGGCGCTCGGCCGGAACCGGTGGGGATGTCGCCGTCCGGGTTGCGGCGTGGGACGGGCGGCAGGTAGACGTTGTCCGGCGATTGGCTGGCCAACGCTTCGACGTCGATCGGCTTCGGCTCGGGCTTCTTGGGCTTGATCGGCTCTTTGGTATCCGAGAGCACGTCGAGCGCCGCCAACGCGTCATCGACCGTGGCCGACTTGCCGCCGACCAACGCTTCGTGCCGTTTGCGGTACACGGCGACACGGTCGAGCATGGCCGGCTTGCTGGGGCCGCGGGCCGTCTCGGCCAACGACTCGTACCAGTCGGCTAACGCTTTGAGGTCGTCGGCCATCAGCTTCTTGACGGGCTTCGCCGCCAACGGGACAAACTTCTGATACGACGCATCCGTGACTGCGTCCAACAGTTTTTGCGCCTTCTTCGGGTCATCCAGATCGACGATGTAGAGCTGCACTAACTCGGCGCTGGCGCGCGTGTCACCGGGGTTGTCCGCCAATCGCATTTCGTAGGCGTCGATGCGCAACTGTGTGGCCGCGCGGTCGCGCGCGCCTTCCCAGAGTCCTTGAATGGCCTCGGCGACCTTCGGGCCGGTCTGGCGGGCCAATCGTAACGCCTGGCTGTAATACCGCGCGGCCGACGCGTGGTCGCGCGCAATCGTGCGCTCGTGGCCGATCGTGACAAGCGTCTGGATCAGCCTCGGCCGAAACGACGGCTTTTCCAAACCCGAGATGTAGTTGTAATGGGCTTGCAGAATGGTCAGCAGGCGGACGTTCCACTCGTGCGCCTCTTTGGGCAGGAGCTTGTCCAACTGCTCAACGGCGCGGATCGCGACGCCGTAGCCGACGGGGTGGCGTTTGCCAAGGTCGTATGCGTATTGGAAGTGCACGGCCGCGACGGCGGGCGTGCTCCGCTTGGCCAACCCGGCTTCCATCAGGTCGTCAGCCATGAGCTTGGCGTCAACGCCGCGCGCCTTGAAGGCTGAACGTAACGCCACGCCTTGCTGGGCGGCCAGACCCTGCGCCGCCTTGTCCGCCTTGTCGTCGTAGATGCGCTTGAGCACGGGCCACGGCGCCAGCCGCGGGTCGGTCACCGCCTGCGACGAGGCGACGCCCACGCCAAACAACAGCACCGTCGGGACCAACCACTTCATGGGATGACTCTCTGGAATCCGATTCGGGCGGGGCCGACCAGGCGTCCTGCCGGCCGGTGGTTAAGGCTACGCGGAACCGGCGGGGCGTTCCACCGGTTGCCTATCGGTTCAACACGTCGAAGGCGGAAGCGTCCAGCGGCGGGTCGGCCTAAACTGCCGGCTATGCCACGTTACGAGCCGTTCGACTGGTACGAAACGCCGCTGTATTACGACATCATCTTCGATGCCGATACGGACCACGAGGCCGATTTCCTCGTCTCGGCCCACGAACGGTTCGGCCGATCAGGGGGCGAACGGGTGCTCGAACCGGCCTGCGGCAGCGGCCGACTCCTGTCCGCACTGGCCGACTACGGGTTCGGCGTGACCGGCTTCGACTTGAGCGAACCCATGCTCGAATTCGCCCGGCAGCGGCTCGCGGCCGACGGCCACCGCGGGACGCTCAAACAGACGCGGATGGAGTCGTTTCGGTTCCGTCAGAAATTCGACCTGGCCCACTGTCTGGTCAGCACGTTCAAGTACCTGCTGACGGAGGCGGAGGCCGTCAGCCACCTGCGCTGCATGGCCGACGCGCTCAAGCCCGGCGGCGTCTACGTGCTCGGCCTGCACCTGACCGACTACGCCGTGACCAAGCGCAACCGCGAACGCTGGGTCGCGCAGCGCGACGGCGTACACGTGACGTGCAACATCCAGGGTTGGCCGGCCGACCGCAAGTCGCGCACCGAGCAGGTCCGTTCCCGCCTCGTTGTCGAACGCGAGGGCGAAACGAAGCGGTACGAGACCTGCTGGACGTTCCGCACCTACGACCTGAAACAACTGAAGCAACTGCTCGCGGCCGAGCCGCGACTGGAACACGTCGCCACCTACGACTTCAACTACGACATCGACGACCCCGTCCCGTTCGACGGCCGATACGCCGACAACCTGTTGATCCTTCGACGCATTGGGTAGGGTGGGCCAAGGCTCGGCGCGGCCCACCAGTTGGCGTCGATATGAAATGTATGCTTCAACATGTCATTGAAGCGCCCTTCGGTGGGCCGCGCAAAGCCTTGGCCCACCCTACAAAGAACGCATTCAGTGGCTTGCGGCTGAGCACTCTTCCCAAACGACCTGACGCCACCCGCTTACAATCCCCCCATGCAACACCCCAACCCCGACCGCATCGCGCAGACCGACAACCCCATCCACCCGCTGTTGGCTGAACGCTATAGCCCGTATGTCTACGAGCCGAAGGCCGTCGAGCCCGACAAGTTGCGCTCGTGTTTCGAGGCCGCGCGCTGGGCGGCTTCGAGTTTCAACGAACAGCCTTGGACGTTCTTCGTCGCGACGCGCGACGACGAGGCGGCGTGGTCGCAGATGCTCGAATGCCTGATGGAAGCCAACCAGGCGTGGGCGAAAGACGCCGGCGCATTGGTCTTGACCGTCGCGGCCCGCAACTTCACACGCAACGGCAAGCCGAACCGCGTCGCGGAACACGATGTCGCGCTGGCCGTCGCCAACCTGACGTTCCAGGCCATGCACACCGGCTTGCAGGTCCACCAGATGGCCGGCATCAATCAGGCCGTCGCACGGCAGACGTTCGACATCCCCGATGGCCACGACCCGGTCACGGCCCTGACTATCGGCTACGCCGCGCACCCCGACGCGGGCGCCGACCAGGACATCGCCAAGCGCGACCGCGGTCAGCGGCAACGCAAGCCGTTGAGCGAGATTGTCATGGCTGGGAAGTGGGGGACGTCGGCGGAGTTGTAGGCACGGCCTACTGCGCTCCCTCATCGCCCGTTAAGCAGGTGCGTAACACGTCTTTGCAGTCTTGCAGGGGTATGACCGTGAGCGACCCTGAACGCGTTGAGTTGGTCACCCGGTATGTTCAGCACACCGATGTAGCTTGCCCATCATGCGGTTACAACCTTAGGGGCTGCGCGAGTAACAAGTGCCCCGAATGCGGTAGTGAATGGACGTTGCATGTCGTGGCTAAATGCCCAGTGCACTGGACGTGGCTCGTATCGTTCGCATGCTTGATGGCGTCGATCGGCCTGTCTGTCGCCGTCCTGATGCACGCTGGCCTTCAAGCTCATTATGTCGCAAGAATCAATGACAGGCCACTACCAATGTCATGGTTGGCTCAGCCGATCATGATCGTCGTCTGTTTACCTTGGATTGGCGCGGCAGCACTGATTGTCTGCAGACGCCCATTTCAGCGCGCAAGTAAGTCGATCAAGAATGTCATAGTCGCGTGGTCGATTGTCAACCTTCTTTGGTTGGTCCACATCAAGTTCCACCAGCCTTTTTTATAGCGGTGATCAGGTTCGATTGCGGGGGCTCGGTCCAGCACACACCCAAGTGACGTAATGGGTATTGTGAAGCCCTCGCGAGCGGGTCATTGCGCGTCTGCGCACAATCCGCGCGGGATTACTCATGTCGTTGCCGCGAGCGCCGCGTCGGGCGCCTCGCTAAGCCCGACCGCTCAAAGCGGATACGCCGACCGAGTTGGCGGCGCTGCCGCCCGCGTGCGCACAGACCGGGTCGTGTGCGCCGGTGCGTGAACCGATCCGCATCACGAATAATCAACACGACGCGCCCTGACAAACCCAACATGTCAGGGTGTGTCTGGCCTGACACGCAATCGCCGATTGCGTTGCGCGAGGGGCGATCCGGCTGTCGGGGTGACATCGCACGATCTGCATCGCAAAGTCTTGGCGGCATTGAGCTTGCCTTGTGTTTCGGCGGTCATAGGGGGAGGGAGCTGCTTGGAGCCCTGACATGCAGTTTCAACTCGACGGCATTTGTCACAAGATTGTGTTTCTCGCTCAAGGTGGGATTGATCCGCATGCGCACTACCTGTAAACTACCGAGGTAATAGACGTGTATGCCAAGCAACTCAACCGAACGGAGCCACGCATGCGTCCCATTTCTTCTCGCGCCGGTTTCGCTTTGACCTGTCTCCTGCTCGCGTCGCTGTCGGGTGTGGCGGTGGCTGACATCGGCAAGGTGCCCGGTGGTCTGGACGACCTGAACGTGAAGGGGTCGGACCTCTGGATCTACAACGACCTGCCGTCGGCGATGGCGGAGGCCAAGCGGACCAACAAGCCGCTATTCGTGACGTTCCGTTGCGTGCCGTGCTCAGCCTGCAAGGGGTTCGACGCGGAGGTCGCCAAGGGGAACGAGGCGGTGCACAAGCTGGCGCGTGACAAGTTCGTCAGCGTTCGGCAGGTCGAGATGAAGCACGTCGATCTGAGTCTGTTCCAATTTGATTACGACCTGAACTGGGCGGCGGTGTTCATCAATGCCGACGGGACGGTGTATGCGCGGTACGGCACGCAGAGCGCGGAGGGGCCTGACGCTTACAACTCGATGAAGTCGTTGGAGGCGTGCATGAAGCGCGTGTTGGCGCTGCACGAGGCTTACCCACGCAACAAGGCGGAGTTGGCTGGCAAGCGCGGCAAGCCGAAGCCTTACAAGACGGCGCTGGAAATGCCGGGCCTGCCGAACAAGGATCGTTACCGCGGCACGACGACCCGACGTAACTGCGTGCACTGCCACAACATCCACGACGCCGAGCAGGAACAGTGGAATGACGCTGGGACGTTCAGTGTTGAGAAGCTGTACCGCTACCCGCTACCGGACAGTGTCGGCATCAAGATTGATCGTCACGACGGCCGTCGTGTCGAGTCGGTCAAGCCCGGCTCACCCGCGGCCCGCGCCGGCATCAAGCCGGGCAGCCACGTCGCCATGGTCAACGGACAACCCATTACGTCGATCGCCGACATCCAATGGGTCTTGCATCACCTGCCGCTTGGCGATGCGCAGGCGACCTTTACGATGGCGAGCGGTACGGGCACGGTAAAGGACCACGTGGTTCGGATGACCAAGGGTTGGAAGAAGGCCGATTTCACCTGGCGTGGGTCGATGTGGGCACTCAAGCCTCGGCCCGGCTACTGGGCGCCGGCATTGGATGAGGGCCAGAAGAAGAACCTCAGACTGCCCGTCGAGAATACCGCTTTCCGCATCAAGTGGCTCAACCGTAACAGTCCGGAGGGCAAGGTGGCGTTTAACGCCGGCCTACGCGAGGGCGATGTCATCGTCGGACTTGAAGGTAAGCCCATCAAGATGACGCCGCGTGAGTACCACC
Organism: Phycisphaeraceae bacterium; assembly: GCA_028284155.1. Lineage (GTDB taxonomy): Bacteria > Planctomycetota > Phycisphaerae > Phycisphaerales > Phycisphaeraceae > JANQSF01. The sequence continues at coordinate 17,948 of JANQSF010000049.1, read as the reverse complement.
GCTATTACCGCTTAAACTACCGCGGCAAACCACACGTCAACGTCGTCGTGTTGCGACGCGGCAAGCGGGTGAACGTGCGCGTGCCGACGGTGCAGTGAGCTACGCTCACTGCCTGTGAGCCGGGCCGTGCCGGCCCGGAATGGTGTAGAGCGACGCCGACATCCGGGTCTTTGGAAAGCCCCGGCTTGATGGGGCATTCGATCAGGAACCAATCGATGAAGCGACTCAAACTGCTGACTGTTGCCGCGTTGGTGTTACTGATGATCGGTCACACGGTCATCGCGCAACCGAACCGCGACGGCGCGCCCGTCGTGCAGAAGCGTCGCTCGATCGCGTTCGTGATCGGTGAACTGACGCAGGAGGCACGACTGTCGTGGAAGCGAGAGCAGCGTTGGCCTCGGCAGCGGGAGAGCTACGCGCAGCAGAAGGGGTTCGGCGTCGATAACGCGTCGCTGGTGCGTGTGCTGTCGCGCCGGTTGCAGCGTGATTCGGCGCTGGATGCGTACATCAAGTGGCAGGTCATGAGTTTCGCACCCGATTTCAGCGAGCTGAAAGAGCAGGACTATCGACGGATCCTGGCCGTCGTGCCGAAGCTGGCGTCGCAGCCGAAGCCTGCCCCGCCGCCGAAGCCGCGGGGCGGCGGCGTGGGTATTGGATTGGGTGTGCAGACTTCGTTCGTGACCGACTTCACACCCGTGCCGGGGTCGTCGGGCGGCCGCCCGCACTTGGGCGTGGTCGGGCCGGGGTCGGGGACGAACATGGGGCTGCGTGGCGCGCTCTCACCGAACGACCGCTACGGGCCGAAGCCGGAAGACATCGCGCGAGCGAGGTTGAACGAGGTCGAGCGTTTCGCGCAAGCCAAGAGTGACATTGAAGCGAACAACTTCGTCGTGTTGGCCTACCGCGACGCGCTGGCACGTGAGTTGCCGGACAAAGACGGCGTGCGGTTGCTGTTCATGTTGCAGGACGTGACCGACCGCGTGAAGGCAGGGGACCCGTCGTTTATCCCGGCCCTGGAACGGCTGGTGCTCGCGACCGACGCGGTGGCGGCCGGCACACCCGTGCCGAACAACGTGCGTGCCCGGCTGGCGCATGGCGTGGTGCAGTTGGCCAAGCTCAAGACGATCGTCGTGACCGACGTCCATTCGACGACGGGCGGCGATGTGGTCGCGCAGAAGCAGTACGTCAACATCTCCCGCGGCGTCGCGCAGCGAATGTTGGAGAACTTAAGCGTTGGGGCTGATCCTTAAGTCAGGACGTGGTGGTCAAGGCTTCTTCGCCTCGGCCTTCGGTTTCGCGGCCTCGGCCGCCGGCTTGGGATCCTTCGCGTCTTTCTTCTCGACCCCGGCTTTTTCCTTCGCTTCCGGCTTGTCGTCGGCTTTCGGCTCGACCTTGACGACCTTCGCCTCTTCAACATTGAAGTGGTACTTCACGTTCTGGCCGAGCAGTTCGAGCATGTACTCGCCCTCGGCCTGGAGGACTACGCCACCCTTGGCGCCGGCCCGGACGGAAGGCAGCGCCTTGTATGGCCGCCACTGCGTGAGCCCGCTGGGCGTCGTGATCTTGCGCTTGAGCACCATCTTGAGCTTGCCGCTGCGGGCCGTGGGCTCGGTGATCCAGGACATCCGCCAAACATCGGATTCGACCTTGAACTCAACGACCGTCGGCTCCGGCTCGATCGTGTACGTGCGCGTCCGGCCTTGGCCGTACGTTTTCACCTTGTTCGAGTCTTCGATCTCGCCGGGCGCTTCGAATGTCTTGGTCCATTCGACCTCGCGCTTGGTGCGCTGGGTGGGGCGGATGCGGGCTGAGCCCCCGACCTTCTTCTTCGGCTCGACCTTCGGCGCGGGTGTGCTGGCGCCTTCGAGCGCTTCGAGCAATCGGATCTTCGACTTGACCGCGTCTTTGCGTTTCTGCTCAGCCGCCTTGATGCGCTTGCGTTCGGCTTCCTGCCGTTCCTTGGCTTCGTCGACCTTGTCGGCCGCGAGCATCGGTGCGGCGGTCGCGAGCACGAAGAGGCAGGTCAGCGTCAAAGGGAGTCGTCGCCGCATGGGTCGCATCCTTGTCGAGTGGAAGGGTGGCCGCCGGAAGGAACATCGGGCAAACGTCGTCCACGATTGTACGCATCCGCACGGACGATCTCAAAATCATCATGATTCAGCGTGTTTTGTGCCGCCCAGGGGGTCTTCGTGCAGCCGTTCCCACGCCAGGGGATTGACGTGCGGCGGGTCCTGGCCGGTCAGGTCGCGGACGACCTTGACGACGTGCGAATGCGCGTTTTCGATGAAGAGTTTGAAGCGCACCTGCGTGCCGGCCGCGGCTGTGCCGACGACGTACAGGCCGGGCACGTTGGTGGACATGGTCGCGTGGTCGAGCCGCGGTGCGCGGTTCTCGCCGTGCAGTTCGACACCCGCCTGCTCGAGTAGCGAGGTGTCCATGACGTACCCGGTGAGCAGGAGGACGAAGTCGGCGGGGACGGTGATGGGTGAGCCTTCTCCCTCGACAAACGAGAGTTCGACGTGGTCGGGCGTGATGCGTGTCGGAAGGGTGCGCGGATGAAACTTGATCGCGCCGGTCTTGATGAGCCAGTCGATTTCGGGCTTGATCCAGTACTTGACGCTCTTGTCGTCGAACGCGCCGCGGCGGTAGCTGAGCGTGACGTCGGCGCCGGCCCGTTGGCAGCGGATGGCCGCTTCGACGGCCGAATTGCGGCCGCCGACGATCAGCAGGCGTTGGTGGAAGTACTGGTGTGGTTCGTCGAAGTAGTGACTGACGTGCGGCAGGTCTTCGCCGGCGATGCCGAGCTTGCGCGGGGCGTGCATGTCGCCGACGGCGAGCACGACGCGCTTGGCTTTGATGGTCTTCGATTGGGCGTTGGGTTGCCGGGTCGAGCGGGTTGTGAGCATGAAGTGTTCGCCGTCGCGCTGCAACGACTCGACGCGTTGGAAGGTCTGGATATCGAGGCCGAACTGTTCGACGATGCCGCGCAAGTAGGCGAGGTATTGCTCGCGTGTGGCTTTGGATTGGTCGGGTGTGACCAGCGGTACGCCGGCGATGGCGATGCGCTGCGGCGAGGAGAAAAACTGCACGCCCTTGGGGTACCACGTGACGGTGTGGCCGACCTGCTGCGCGTCGAGATGGAGGTAGTCGACGCCGGCGGCTTTGAGGTTGACAGCGAGTTCGAGGCCGATGGGGCCGGCGCCGATGAGGGCGGTGTCGGTGGTGTGGTGGTTGGGGGGCAGATCGGGCATGAGTGTGAAGAGATCCGGGTCTTCGGAAAGACCCGGCTTGGGGGAGTATGTTGCGGTGTGTTGTATTTGGAGTTGGTGTGTTGCAGTTGGTTAGAGCGGGCTTTGTTTGGGGACGCCGGGGGCGCGGGGGTAGGTCTTGGGTGTGGGGCGTTCCTTGGCGACGAGGACGATGACGGTGTTGACGCCGAAGTCTTCCGGGTAGGCTTCGATGACTTCGACATTGCCCGCGCCGAGCGTCGCCAGCGCGTCGCCGGCTTCGTCGAGTTCGCGTTCGACGGACGGGCCTTTCATCGCCACGACCGCGCCGCCGACTTTGACCAGTGGCAGGCAGTATTCGAGCAGGACGTTCATCGGGCCGATCGCGCGGGTGACGGCGATGTCGTAGACCTGTCGGTGTGTTGGGTCTTGCCCCAGTTGTTCAGCGCGTTGTTGCACGGCAATGACGTGCGCGAGGCCGAGTTCGGTTGCTATCTGTTCGACGATGCGCACCTTCTTGCCCGTCGCGTCGGCGAGTGTAAACGACAGGTGTGGGCACATGATCGCCAGGGGCAGACCGGGCAAGCCCCCGCCGGTGCCGACGTCGATCGCACGACCTTCCGGCAGGGCGGTGAAGGCGGGCAGGGAGGTCAGGCTGTCGATGATGTGCCGCTTCCACGCCTCGTCGCGGTCGCGGATCGACGTGAGGTTGACTTTCTCATTCGCGTCGAGCAGCAGGTCGAGGAAATGGGCGAGTTGCTCGAGTTGGGCATTGGTGACGTCGATACCGAGCGCGGTCAGGTCGTTGCGGACAAAGTCGGGGGGCGGCGTGGGCACGGGGCGATGGTAGGAGAGGGTGGTGTGTTGAAGTGCGCGCGGAGATCCGGGTCTTCGGAAAGACCCGGCTTCAGTGCAGGAATAACGGAAACCCACGCATTGGAATGCGTGGGCTTCAGGTCGATGTGGCGACGCGGGGGCGGTCGAACTCGAAGCTGGGTCTTGCGAGGATGGTGGGGCGGCGGGAGGCGAAGTTGTTGACGAGGCCGACCATCGCGAATGCGGCGACGAGGCTCGACCCGCCGTACGACACAAACGGGAGCGTGATGCCGACGACGGGCAGCAGGCCGACGTTCATGCCGATGTTGATCGCCATCTGCGCGAGGACGAGAGTTGCGAAGCCGACAATCGCGAGCCGGGCGAACGGATCTTTGCTCATGGCGCTGGCGCGGAGCATGGCGATGATCATGACGGCGTACAACAAAAGCACGGCCAACCCGCCGACGAAGCCGAACCGGTTGACCACGACGCCGAACACCATGTCGTTGTGGTCTTCGGGCACCTTGGCGAAGCGGACGATGGTCTCGCTGCGCTCGCCGCCGTATCCCCAGACGCGTCCCGACCCGATCAGGCCGAGCGTCTTGTACTGCTGGTACGCTTCGTCATCGACGTATCGCGTTTCGTTCTGGGCGAGGCTGATCATCGACTTGATGCGCATGCGCTGGTGGGGGCGGAGCAGTTGGGCCGAGTCGGGCAGGAGGTAGACGCTGGCCACGATGAGCGCGACGCCCACCACGCCCAGCCCGCCGAGCGAGACCATGTGTCGCAGCTTCGCCCCGGCCGCGACGAGCATTGCGAACAGCGCGGGCGCGAACAGGATGGCCGTGCCCAGATCGGGTTGTCGCAGGATGAGCATGACGGGCACGAGCATGATCAGGAACGGCTTGAGCAGGCCGCGCAGCGTGCGGTGGTTGTCGCGGTGTTGGAGGTAGCCGGCCATGACGAGGACGAACACGAGTTTGGCGACCTCGCTCGGCTGGAAGTTCATGAAGCCGAGGTTGATCCACGCGCGGATACCGTTGATGCGCGGCACGATCGACCGCGGCATGAACGGCAGGACGATGAGCACGAGGACGAACAGCGTGACGCCGAGCAGCCAGGGCGCGGCCGCGGCCACTTGCCTCGGGTGGGGCGACATGGCGAAAGCCATCACGGCGATGGAGATGACGAGCCAAACGGTCTGCTTCTGGGCGAATCCGGCGCGCGGGCTGTGCGCGGCGTCGGCCGTGCCGATGGCGAGGATGCCGATGACGGCCAGCGCCACCGCCGCGGCGCACGCGACCCAGCCCGGGTGCGGGCGGAGCAGGTCGCGGAGGCGTGCAAACAGCGGCGCGCGGATCACAGATACCCCTCCGCACGCAGGGCGTGTAACAGTTGATTAGCGATTGGCCCGGCGCACGCGCCGCCGGAGCCGCCGAACTCGACGATGACGGCAAACGCGAACGCAGGACGCGACTCACCTTCCCGCTGAACCAGCCCGACGAACCACGCATGGTCGCCTTGGCGCACAATCTCGCTTTCGCCCATTCGGCCGTTGCCGTCGCGGTCGATCCAGTGCGGCGCGGCGGTGGCAGTGCCGGTCTTGCCCATCACGGTGACACCTTCGATGTTGAAGATCGTCTCGCGGTTGAGCATGGCGATGTGATGGCTGGTGCCGTGCCGATCGTTGACGCTGCGCTTCAGGCCGTCGAGCGCGAGGCGTACGGCCGCGGGGCTCAGCCCGAGGTCGGTGCGCTGACGTGTATCGTCGATCGAACGGAAGAACGTCGGTCGCAAGTACGTGCCGCCACGCGCCAGCGTCGCGTACGCGGAGGCGAGTTGCAGCGGTGTGATGCTGATCGGCCCCTGGCCGATGCCCATCAGGATGCCCTCGTGCTCGGGGCGTCTGCCGGGGCCGGTCACGTCGGGCAACTTGCCGCTCGCGGCTTCGGACAGTTCGACGCCGGTATCAACGCCGAGCCCGAACCGTTGGTACCACGGGACGAGTCTTTCAGCGCCCATACGATGGCCGAGCGTGTAGAAGAACTCATTGCAACTGCGCTGGATCGCTTCGTTGGCGACGAGTGGGCCGTGCGCCGCGCCGTACTGTTTGTAGAGCCAGCAGCGGTAGCGGTCTTTGCGGTGTTTGAGCAGGTGCCCTTTGCAGTTGATCGCGTGGTGGGCCGAGTGCTTGCCCTCGGTGACAGCCGCGACGTAGACGATCGGCTTCATCGTCGAGCCGGGCGCGTAAGGGCGACCGATCGCTCGGTTGACCCAACGCTGCGTCAGTTCGTCCTGCCAAACGGAGTCGGGGTCGTTCTGCAAATCGTCGAACGTGAAGGTCGGGACGGTGACGGCCGCGAGCACTTCGGCACTATCGACATCAATGATGACGGCCGCGCCGTTGAGCGGCGTGCCGACCGGCGCGCTGGGCTGGCGTGCGTGCCACGGCTGGACCTTCATCAGGCCGAGCGCAGGTGTCATGACCGCTTGTACGCGGGCCTGCAACTGCATGTCGATCGAGAGCGTGACGTTACCGCCGGGCGTTGGTTCGTCGCGGACTTCTTTGCCGGTGTCGAGGTGTTGCACGACGCGGCCGCGCGTGCCGCGCAGGACGTTTTCCATCGCCTGTTCGACGCCGGCCGCGCCGACGCGGTCGCCGGGCAGGTAGCCGGCCGGGTCGATGTCGTATTGGCCGGCGTCGTTGCGCTTACGGAATGGCCGAGCGGTCATGTCTTTCGACCACGCGTCACGCATCCGCCCCAGCAGGTGCACGCCAACGCCTTCGACCGTGACCTCGACCGGGTGGGACTGCCGCAGCGGCGTCGGGAAAGTGCTCGTGTCGATGAGCAGCGTCATTTCTGTCAGTGGGTAGGCCCGCGTTCGACTGGGCGTCAACTCGACCTGCGACCAGACGTTGTCGGCGTCGTCGCCCGCCTGCGCAATGCGGTGGCGGACCTCGTCGGCGGTGACCGTGGGCAGGTCTTCGAGCAGCGGGTGGTGCGCGCGTTGTTCGCCGACCGGCTGGGAGACGTCCGACCACTCGACGTCGTGGCCGGCCTTGCGGCGGGCTTCTAGGTCGCGTCGCCAGACCGAGCTGGCGATGCGCTGCACGCGCTTGACGATGGTGCGCTTGCGGGCGTTCAGCTCGTCGCGCCCCATGTCGCCGTAAGCACACAAAGCCGACCAAAGCCGCTCGGTCTGTTCGTCGAACGCCTTTTGCTCTTGCGCGATGTGCCGTTCACGCTCCTCGAACGGCAGCTCGTCCCACTCTCGCCCGTGCGCTTTCCTCGCGGCGCGCCGGGCGCGCTGGTAAGCCCATTGGCCGGTGATGACGCTATACCGCACGGCCAGTTCTTCGCTGGGCAGTTCGACCGCCAGCGGGCGGAGTTCGCTGTCGTAGATCGCGCCGCGCGACGTGGGGACAAGCCGGTTGACGACGAGCGTCGATTCCGCCCGGTCGCGCCACTGACTGCCCTGCACGATGGTCAGCCGGGCCAACTGGATTGACAGCAAGACACACACAGTGACCACCGTCACGCCCAGCAGGGCGACGCGGCGGTGGAACATGCTTGGAAAAATGCGGGTCGTCCAGTGGCGCATCCATGCACCTTTATGCGAGGCGGCGCATCCTGCGCCGCGGGTGTGTGGCGTGATTATATAGATCGACCGATCGCGCGTGTCGTGTTGAGCGATCGTTCATGTGTGAGCAGGATTCAACGACGGGTGTTTTGCGCTGCGACTCACCGCCCCGAATCTGTGTCAGAGCTTGTTGTCGAACTGCCCATGCAGTTTGACCATCCCGCGGGCGCGTTCGAGGTCGCGTTGGCGCTTGTCGAACTCGTCGTCGCTGCGGAATGTGCGGTCTTTGGCCTCGGCGAAGGCGGCCTCGGCCTCGTTGAGGATGATGTTCTCAGCCGGCTTCGCCTCGTCGGTCAGCAGCGACAGCCGGTTGCCCTTCATCTGGGCGAACCCGCCGTTGACAAAGAAGTGCCGCGAGCCGCCCTCGACGTAGTCGAGCCGCAGCAGGCCGGACCCGAGTTGGACGAGCAGCGGCGAGCGCGACGGCAACACGCCGACCTGCCCGTCGTGGGCGGGCAACACGGCGGCGGTCACTTCCTCGTCGAGCAACTGCTCTTCGGGGGTCACCAGGGCACATCGGAAGGTGTTGGCCACGGCTTGGGGCTCGCTGGGTGGGGCGTATCAGGCCGATCTCGGCGGATCAGCGGCGTCATTGTAGATGTCGCGAACCGGGCGTCAACGCCCGAGCGGGTCGCCGAGGCGGTGTTAGCTGACCGGCCTTGCAAGGCAAGAACCAGCATGGAAACGTCAAGTTCACTACCGACCCGTTTTTCATTCCTCGGCCGGTCCCTGGCGAATCGCCGAATTGCCTCGCTCGTGGTTGCTTGGGTGCTTCTTGCGGCGACCTGTGCCGGTGTTCGGGCGGCGGAACCGGATGTCGAGGGCCTTCTCAAAGCTGCGCAATGGGGTCGGGAAACGCGGGGCCTGGCCGTCGTGATCGACCGCGATGCGTCGCTGGCGTGCGACCTGGCTGAGCGGTTGCCCGTAGTCGTTCAATTGCTGACACCGGACTCGAGGCTGATCGACGCGCTTCGAGGGGAGGTGGCCCGCCGCGGTCTCGGCGGGCGTGTGGTCGTCAGCCAATTGCCCAAAGGCGGCCGGCTTCCACACCCGGACCGTTTCGTGAATCTGGTGGCGGCCAACCCGGGAGCGCTTGGCGACGTCTTACCGCAAGCGGCCGAGTTGCAGCGTGTGTTGGCCTTGCGTGGAACGCCTTGTTTGTGGGGGAACGACGCGTGGCGGGTCGTGCCGCGCGTATCAAACGACAAACTCGACGGTTGGTTTGCTCACTGGTACGACGCCAGTGGGAACTGTGTCAGCCATGACCAGGTCGCCGGTTTCCCGCGGGCGGTGCAGTGGCAGCACGGGCCTGCTTTCGAGGACGGCACAGCCGACGGCAAGATCATGCGGATCGCCGAAGGGCGGGCGTTGTACGTTGACAGCACGTCGGGCGAACTCGTCTGCCGCGACGCCGCCAACGGCCTGTTGCTATGGAAACGCAGAGTCGCGCTCGACCATAAGCACGACGTGTCGATCGCCTCCGGCGAGGTGTTCTTGTGGCATGACACGAACGCGATCCGGACGAGCGATCGCGACGGGTCGAGTCGGGTCCGCTCGTCGCGTTGTCGCTGGCGACCGGTGAACACATCCGCGTGTACGAGCAGGGCGTCCGTGCCGGGTCGGCCGAGCCGGTCGAGGTGCCGTGGGCGGGGCGGACACGCCGGGAAAAGCCCGTGCCCTGGTTTGTCGTCAATGAACAGGTCGTTGTGCAGGCCTACGCGTCGCAACTGGTCGCTCTCGACCGGTTGACGGGAAAACGGCTGTGGTCGCGTTCGATCGACGGCGCCAGTTGGTTCTCGCCGATCGTGTCCGACGAGGTCGTTATTGCGGCCGAGGCGGTGTACCCCGGAAAGCGGCAGCGCAACAACGGCAGCGACTATGTCCGCGCGGTCGCCGCATTCGACGTGAAAACGGGTAAGCCGGTATGGCGCAGCACGGACGTTCACCCCGAGCGCAAGCTTGTGGATACGAAGAACGGGCCGTTCGTGTCTCGCGCGAGCTTCAAGACCATGAGCGCCCGCGACGGCTTGCTGCTGCTGCACGTCAGCAGCTACCAGTTCAAGGCCGGCGGCAGCGTGACCGTGCTCGATCTGCGTACGGGACGCCTGCATTGGCGTCGGTCGTTCGATCCGAAACAACTCTACACGCAGGGCTCGCAACGGCCGGTCATCCGCGGCGGCGAAGTCGCGTTGCTCGACGGGACGGGTGTGTATCGGCTTGACGCGCGGACCGGTGAGCCGATCGGTGAGCCGGTGAAGCGGCCGCGTGGGCTGCGCCGGACGGGTCGGACCAATGGCGCGTGTACGGCCTCGCGCGCGACGGTGAACTGGTTCATGGCCAACGCCTGGCTGTATGTCGGGCCTGATGGGAAAGGGCTCATCCAACAGGGCGCCCGCGCCGCCTGCGGGCAGGGCGTTGTCCCGGCGCATGGGTTGGCGTTCGTCACGCCAACCCCCTGCGACTGCGGCGACTACATGCGCGGTTACATCGCGATGGCGCCCGACGTCCCGGGGCGGGTGATCGACGACAAGGACCGGCTGACACGCGGTGTCGACGCGACGCCACCGGAGTCGTTCGAGGCGCAGTGGCCGACCCTGCTGGGCAATGCGCAGCGCACCGCATCGAGCCAATCGAAACTGGCGCGAACATTGAAAGCCAAGTGGACGGCGAACGCGGTCGAGCACCGGTCCGACGCGCTCGACTCCGATCGGCGACACAGCGAGCGGCATTTGGGCGCGTTGTCGGCGCCGGTCGTCGGCGGCGGGCTGGTCGTCGTCGCCGCGCCGGAGTCGCACGGTGTCATCGCGCTCGACGAGGAGACAGGGGAAGTGCGCTGGTCGTATCGCGCCGGCGGCAAGATCGACAGCCCGCCCACTCTGGCGCGGGGTTTGGCCGTGTTCGGTTGCGACGACGGCGCGGTGTATGCGCTGCGGCTCAAGGATGGCAAGCTCGTTTGGCGGTTTGTCGCGGCGCCGACCGACGGCTTAGCCATGCTGCACGGCCACCTGTCCTCGTCGTTTCCCGTGCCGGGCAGTGTGACCATACTGGGTAACGCGGTGATCGCCGTTGCGGGTCAGCACACCGACCTCGGCGGGTTACATGTCTGGTCGCTCGACCTGACGACGGGTCGGCCGCTGGCCCGCCGTGTGCTCGACATGGACGCGCCGCCGGCAATCGCCAACAACATCACGGTGGCCGATGCGGACGGGGCCGGCGTCTGGGTCGTCTCACCGCCCGGGGGGTCGTATGGCGCGGGCGGCGCGTATCGCCTTTCGGCCGACCTGAAAGACCTGCCCATCGAGGCGAACGGTGTCAGGCCGGCGGTCGTGTTCGACCGACAGGGCACGCGCGTCCGATTCCGAACGGCAAGCGGACGCGGCGGTTCGACGCACGGTTGGAAGGGGGCGATGCGTGCGAACGCATTCCACCGGCTGCGCGGTCACCGTGTCGCCGTGGCCGACCATGCGGGGTTCGGCCTGATCGACCCCGGCCCGCGCGCCCGGACCGTGCTCTGGTCGATTCGGTCCAAAGAAAAAGACGCGCCTGCGGCGTGGGCGTTGGACGCGGGGGCGTTGTCAGATGTTGAATCGCTCGGCGCGATGGTGTGCGCCGGCGACACGCTGCTGGTCGCCGGAGGCAAGCGAGACGGTTCGACCGGCGACCTGTTTGTGATCGACGCCGCGACCGGCCGAGTGCGCCAACACATCGACCTGCCGGCGCGCGTGACCGAATGCGGCATCGCGGTGGCCGACGGGCGGGTGGTCGTCAGTTGTGAAGACGGCTCGGTTCACGTCTTCGAATGAAGGTCAGAACCCGCCCTCGCGGAACCGCGAGATCGACTCGGGGAACGGGTACCGCGCAAAGACACCCGTTCGGCAGGCCGACCACATGAACGGCGAGGTGTAGACATCGCCGCGGAATCCCGCGGTGTACATCGTGTTCAAGACCGACTCGAACGACGGCTCCGAACCGTCTTCCAGCAGCAGGCGGTTGGCGTTCGCACCCAGGAAGCTGACCGACGCGATCGGCTGCCGCTCGCACCGCCGGTGCATCATGGCCGTGATCATCTGAAAGCCTTGGGCGATGTCGTTCAGGTCCAGGTGTTCGTGCTCGGCCGGCCGGAGCAGGGCGAAGACCTCGACCGCGTCCATGTCGTACTTCACCACGGTGATGGTGCGCGCCTGGACAAAATGCTTGGCGTGCGAGGTGATTGTTTCGGTGTTCCATTGGCTTGTCGGCAGCAGGTCTGCGAGTTGCGCGATGATGCCGTGGCTGTTGTCCTCGGCGTTGACGGCGCAGACCAGCGACCGGTACCGGCCCGCCTGCAGGTCGTCCAGCAACCGCTGGCCCCACATGATGCGGATGCGCGGCGTCGGGTCGACACCGCGGTCGGTCGCCTTCGTATCCGGCACGAGCATGATCCGTTCTTCCACATGCTCGAAGTCGACCAGTTGGTCGATGTCGCCGTCGTAGATGTGATGCTCCACCGCTGAGTCGCGCATGGCCGGTTACCTCTGTCAAGTTGTCGAACGACACGCGGCGTCACACGTATCCGCCGCCGCGCCAAGTGTATCGCGCAGACGCACATCCGGGCTCGTCATTCAGTCAGAGCTTTCAACCACTTCCGGCGTCACGCCGGCCATTTCCTGGAGCATCCGCCAGTTGAGCCGACGGTCCTCGTTGGCGCGGAGCAGCGTTTCCGAGGGGCCGCCGTCGGCGTCGAAGTGTTTCTCGAACCGGCCCTCGCCGCGTGCGAACGTGACGAAGTCGACGTCCTCGTCGGTCTTCGGGTCGTGGTACCAGTCCTTGTTGCCGGCCGGGTTCCCGCGCAGGTCGAGCCTGTCCTTGATCAAGCCGCCCGCTTCGGGGTCGTACGTGAGCAACGGGAAGGCCCGCGAATCGACCGCCAGCCGGGCTCGGTCGCCCGCCAGGTGGTCGCCCACGCCGTGCTCGGGTTGGCAGGTCGTGTAGGTGATGATGACCGACGGGCCCTTGTACTCGTTGGCGCGGATGATCGACTTGTAGAAGTGATTGACGTGCGCCGCCGTCGTCTGCGCGACGTACACATCCGGGTGGGCCATGCAGATCTGGGCCAGTTCCTTGCGTCGTTCGATCTTGCCGGCGATCTCGGAGCCGTGCACGCTCATCTTCGTGTTCTGTCCCATGTAAGTCGCGGTCGACGCCTGCCCGCCCGTGTTGGAATAGACCTGCGTGTCCAGCACGATGACGTTGATGTCCATCCCGCTCATGAGCATGCGCGACAGCGACTGGAATCCGATGTCGAGCATCGCGCCGTCGCCGCCGATGACCCACAATTTCTTATCGCCCCAGCCTTGCTGGTCCCACTTGGAGCGGACACCCATCGCGTAGGTCGGCGCGTTCTCAAACAGCGAGTTCGACCACGGCAGCGTGTACGGGTTGTAGGGGTACGTCGACGTGTAGACGGTGTTGCAGCCCGTCGCGGCGATTAGGCCGACGTTCTCCGCGCCGTGCTTGAAGCAGGTCGCGGCGATGAACATGCGAAGCACGGTCGCTTCGCCGCAGCCCGCGCACGACCCGGCGCCGCCGACGTATTGCAACGCCTCGTCGCGCAGCATCATGTCGGCCAGCACTTTTTCGTTGATGTAGTCTTCCGGGGTCGGACCGACGTTTTGGAAGTGGTCGAACTTTAGCCGGAACTGAGGCATGTTCGTGTCGGTTTTCTTGATCATCTTCAGCGCGTCGTCGTCGCAGACCTGGACGCACTCGGCGCAGCCCTTGCACTTGGTCGGATCGATATAGATGCCGAAGTACGCCGGCGTCTTGCCGCGCTTCTCGTTCGCGCCCCAGTATTTTCGGGTCTTGGCCCAGTCTTCGGCGATGACCGCACGCTCATCGTCCGGCAGGTTGGCCAGCTTCTGCTCGACGTCGTCCTGAGGCAACGCCTTGCCAAGGATGGCCGTGTCCGGACACTCGGTGACACAGTCCATGCAGCCGACGCAGTTTTCGGCGATGAACTCGGGGATCTCGGGCGCGATGAAGGAGAAGTCGCGCGGCCCGCCCGTCGCCGCGGGAATGGCCGAGCGGGCGGTGTCCAAATCGGCTTCGAGTTCAACGTCGCCGACGCCGCGCTCATAGAGCGGCAACACGTGGCTGAAAAAGTGCTTCTTGTCGACGACTTCGTCGGCGTTGGTTGGGAGCTTGGCCGGAGTAACGGACATGAAAGGGCTCCAAGAAGGAATTGAAGCGCGGCCGAGGTGTCTGATCGGCCGCGCGATCGACTCAAAGACACACGGTTGAAATCACGGCACGACCGGCAAAGCCGGCGTCGATTCCTCGTCGAGCGACGTATCCAGAATGACCTCGCGTGGCACCTCGAACACATCCTGGTAACCGCGGCGGATGCACGTGAGGTTGTCCTGCACGACCTGCTCGCCGCGTTTGCCCCAGTAGCTGCGCACGGCTTTTTCGATGCCCTCCATGAGCTGGTCGAAGCCCATGCCGTACCGCTCGGCGAACGGAGTCGCCCGCAGGAAGACACCCACGAGCACGACGCCCATCATGCGGATGCGCAGCTCGGGGTTGGTCGCCACTTCGTCGGCGATGCGGAACGTATCCAACGCCATGATGCGCGCGTTCTGCTCGCGCATCCGCTTACGCGCCCACTTGGGCACGTCTTTCCATACCTCCAGCGGGTCGGTCTTCGGGGAGTTCAGGAACACCGTCCCGCCGTCAGCCAAACCACGTAGCGTGTCACCGAGGTTCATCGCGTTCACGTCGTTCAATGGAATGAACTCGACGTCTTCCAACTCGCAGTGTGTGAAAATCTTTGACGGCGCGACCGTGAGGTAGTACGTCGTCGGTAGGCCCTTCTTCGACGACCCATACTTCGGGTAGGCCTGCACGTGCAGCCCGAACAGGTCGCCCATGAGCGTGGCGATGACCTTATTCGTCGTGACCGAACCGTACCCGCCGACCGAGTGGCCGCGCATCGAGAACGCGCCTTCAGGCCGAACGTCCGGGTCGCTGGGCGGTTCGATCGCCGTCTCATGCTTGATGCCGATCGTGCAGAACTCGCGGTGCGACTTGCCGCCCGCGGCGGCGCGCATGTTTTCAACAAGGCCGATCAAGTGACCGGGCCGGATGTCACGACTGCCAAGACCGGCCGAGCACTGGATCATGATCGGCAATTGCGCGGTGTCAACCGAGACGCCATCCGCCTTGTACTCTTCGAGCCCCAGCGCGGCGTCGACAAAGCACGACTTGATATCGCGCATCAGCGGGTTCGACGGCGCGATCGGGTCGTCCATGCGCTCCAGTACGGTGAACGCCCGGCACCTGCTCAACGCCTTGACGATCTCCGGCCCGGGGAACGGCCGGTAGCTGCGCACGTTGATCGCACCGACGGGCAGGCCCAATGTGTCGCGCATGTGGTCAACCGTCGGCTTGGCCGTCTCCATCATGCAGCCCATGCCGACGAGGATGAACTCGGCGTCGTCGGTGCGATACTCATCGATCAGGCCATACGCTCGCCCGGTCGCCTTGGTGAACGCTTCCATCGCCTCGACCACGGCCGGCTTCATGTGCACGTAGTAATGCCGTTGGGCGATCTTGCCCTTCATGTACGAGTCCTGGTCCTGCACGACGCCCGTCATCACCGGGTGGTCAACGTCGAACAGGTTGATGATCCTGTCCTGAGGCCGACCCATGTAATCCTTCATGAACTCCTGCTCGGGCAGGTTGACGTTCTCGATCGTGTGCGTGATCAGGAAACCGTCCTGCACATTCATGAAAGGCGACTGACACGACTCAGCCGCCCGCCGCGAAATGAGTGCCAGGTCGGCCGCCTCCTGCGGGTTTTGCCCAAACAGAATGCCCCAGCCGACGTCGGCGCACGACATGACGTCGTCGTGCCCGGCATGCACGTTCAGGCTGTGGCTGGTCAGCGCCCGCGCGCCGATGTGGAACACGGCCGGCAGCCGCTTGCCGCTGATCGTGTAGAGCACCTCCTTCATCAGCACAAGCCCCTGCCCGCTGGTAAAGTTGGTGACCCGCCCGCCGGCCAGCGTAAACCCCTCACAAGTCGATGCGGAGGAGTGTTCACTTTCCGGCTCGATAAAGACAAGCTTCTCGTCCCAGAGGTTCTTCTTGCCGTTGGCGACGGCGGCGCTGTAACCACCGCCCATCGTCGTTGAGCTGGTGATCGGGAACGCGCACGCGCCCTGTGTGATGTGCGTCTCAACCCACACGACCGCGCCGGCGCCGTCGGTGATGGTGGGGATGCCCGGGTACTTCGCCTTACCGTTGCCCGAAGAGGAGGTGACCATGAACGACTCCCTGAACAGGTGAGCGACCGTTCATGCACAGACCTCGATTGTCCCGGCGGCACAAACCGCCACGGAAAATGAACGTTGTCCAAACTGGCACAACCGATCATTGACCATGACCAGCCGAGTTCAATTCGGCCCGATACATGACGATCGATTACGACACGAGACAACTACTTGTTTGAAGTATATCCGACGGTCAAGTCGGTCGCAAGATCAACGCCGTTGGCAGGTCGCTAACCCGTGCGCTCCGCCCCCCAGGCCCACGATCGGCTCAATTCGTACTCACGCACCTTCGGGTCGTCCGCGGGGATTTCACCCAGACGCCGCGGGTCGAACGACGCGCCCAGGTGTATGAGCAACTCGATCAGTTTTGGGTCGCCGTAGCCGAGGCCCGTGACGGTGAAACTGTCGCCGTTGATGTCGTAGATCACGACCTCATCTGGCCCGACGCGCACGCGATTCGCCTTGTTGAACCCGCGCCGCTGACGCTGCAGAATCTTCGCGAGGATATCGGGCTCGTCGCGGTCGTAGCGCATCGGCGCCTTGGCGTTGTCGGCGACTTCCTCGGCGTTAGCCGGCTGATCGTCCGGCTTCACGCCCCAACCTGTCGAGGCCAGCACCTTGTCGCGTTCGTTTCCGTCTGCCGATCGATTCATGCACACGCTTCCCGATCAACCTTGTGGTTCCGCTTCACGTCCGTACGCAGCCAGGTCTTTTTCGATAAGCAACGCGGCGTCCAGGTCTTGTTGCGCTTCGGCGACCCGGTGCTCATCGACGTCACCCTGCCCGCGGTAGTGGTGATGTTGGGCGACGTCCGGCGACCAGTACGCATGGCCGGACGACACACGCGTTACCGAATCTCGGTGCGCCGCGACCGTCGCGCTGATGGCCTGAGCCAGCGGCTCGCTTGCGAGCGTTTGTTGTGCCGCGATGAACTCGCACAACAGCACGAGGAAGCGCTGCGTGACCTCGTGCCGACCCGCCGCGTGATTGACAAAGTCCGCAACCCACTGCTGCTTGGCCGGCGTGAATCCCCGCTGACGCACCAGCGCCATCGCCACCGGCCAAAGCCCGGCCGGCAGCGCGTCACGCAAGGACGCCGCCGATTCCGAGTCCGCCGCGTGCGTCAGCCGCAACAACCGGATGAAACGCTCGACCATCACCTCGTGCAGAGTCAGTTGCACGTCCGTTCCGTCCGACATCTGCACGATGGCGGGCGGCGCTTCGGCAAAGATCTGCCGCGTCAGTTGATCGAGTTCGGGCTCGGTCGGCCGCCAGTGGTAGAGCAAATCGGACACCTCAACGCTGTCGTCGAACGTCGGCGTGAAGTGCGGCGCGAACAGCAGGTCCAGTTCGTACTCTTCCAGCAACTCGCTCGCGCCCAGAAAGAACACGTTCAGGTTGTCCGTGTGCTCAGCCAGGAACTGAGGCAACTGCCGCTCGGTCTGCGGCCGAATCGGCCGCGGCCGAACGAGCATGTCGATCACGCGGGCTTTGAGTTCGTTGAGCATGGCCGAATACCTCGAATCGGAACGATCGGCACGACAACTCACCGTCAATCATCGTAACACGACGCATCCCCCGCCGCTTGCGGCTTAGCGCGTCGTGCCTCAAACCGGTGTAATCACAAACCGATTATCCGGGTCGTTCAGCGGATCGGTATTCACACCATTGATCCGCACACTCTTGGGGAACTGCCCCGCCGTGAAGATGCCTTGCCCGGTCGCCGCGCCGCCAATCTGCATCGTCTTGACGAAATAATCTTCGCCGCCCAACAGCATGTCGTTGCCGTCGAACACGTCGTCGACGTTATCGACGCCGACGTCGAGTGTCGAGCCGGTGAAGTCGCCGCCAACGCGGAAGTTGCCGACGCTCGCCGGGTCGGCCGTGCCGCCGGCGATCAGGTTCGAGTCAATCACGTTGGTCTTGATGTCGATCCGCCCGAAGGCCTGCG
>JANQSF010000044.1 GCA_028284155.1 Phycisphaeraceae bacterium | reverse complement strand
TTCCGGGCCGACGACGATGACCGACCGCGCCGAGTAATCGACACGCTTGCCCAGCAGGTTCTCGCGGAAGCGGCCCTGCTTGCCCTTGATCATGTCGGTCAGCGACTTGAGCGGGCGGTTGCTCGAACCGAGCACCGGGCGTCGGCATCGGCCGTTGTCG
Organism: Phycisphaeraceae bacterium; assembly: GCA_028284155.1. GTDB lineage: Bacteria > Planctomycetota > Phycisphaerae > Phycisphaerales > Phycisphaeraceae > JANQSF01. Next base: position 11,435 of record JANQSF010000044.1, on the reverse strand, counting down.
AACAGCGCGTCGACCGACTGCTGCAACATGCGCTTCTCGTTGCGGATGATGACCTCGGGGGCGTTGAGGTCCATCAGCTTCTTGAGCCGGTTGTTGCGGTTGATGATGCGGCGGTACAGGTCGTTCAGGTCGCTCGTGGCGAAGTTGCCCGACTCCAGCAGGACCAGCGGACGCAGGTCGGGCGGGATCACGGGGATCACGTCCATGACCATCCACTCGGGCTTGTTCTCCGAGCCGCGGATCTGCTCGACGATCTTCAGACGCTTGGACAGGTCCTTGATCTTCTGCTTGCTCTTGGTCGCCTTCAGGTCGGCGCGCAGCTCGGCAGCGACCTCGTCCAGATCGAGACGGACGAGCAGTTCCTTGACTGCCTCGGCGCCCATCATGGCCAGGAACGAGTTGCCGTGCTTCTCGTAATACTGCCGGTGCTCGTCCTCGGTCATGACCTGCTGGGCTTTGAGGTCGGGCACGTCGCCCGGATCGATCACGACGTAGTCCTGGAAGTAGACGACCTTTTCGAGGTCGGTCGTCTTCATGCCCAGCAGGTTGCCCAGGCGCGACGGCATCGACTTGAAAAACCAGATGTGCACGATCGGCGCGGCCAGGTTGATGTGACCCATGCGCTTGCGGCGCACGCGGCTGTGCGTGACTTTCACGCCACAGCGGTCGCAGATAATGCCCTTGAACTTCGTGCCCTTGTACTTGCCGCAGGCGCACTCGTAGTCGCGCTCCGGCCCGAAGATGCGCTCGCAAAACAGGCCGTCCTTTTCAGGGCGGTACGTGCGGTAGTTGATCGTCTCCGGCTTCTTGTCCTCGCCGAAGCTCCACGAGCGGATGTCGTTGGGGCTTGCCAGCGAGATCTTGACGCTGCCGAAGTCGTTGACGCGGTCGTAAATCGTCTCAGCCATACGTTGAACACTCCGTGTTCGATGAACCGCCGGTCGTGTTGCCGGCGGCGATCAACTCAACGCGATGCACGGTGTAACACCGACCCCGGCCGCGCAGGTCACGCGGCGGGGTCAGCGGGTGTCGTTTACAGAATCCCCGAGTTGTCGATCGAGGCCTTTTCCATTGTGATGTTTAGGCCAAGACCTTTGATCTCGTTGCACAACACGTCGAACGCGACGGGCATGCCGGCCTCGAGCGTATTCGTGCCCTTGACCATCGACTCGTAGATCTTGGTCCGGCCTTCCACGTCGTCGCTCTTGACGGTCAGCAGTTCCTGCAGGACGTACGCGGCGCCGTAGCCTTCGAGCGCCCACACTTCCATCTCGCCGAAACGCTGGCCGCCCGTCCGCGCCTTGCCGCCCAACGGCTGTTGCGTAATGAGCGAGTAAGGCCCGGTCGCGCGGGCGTGGATCTTGTCGTCGACCAGGTGGTGCAGTTTGAGCATGTACATATGGCCGACGGCGGTGCGCTGGTCGAACTTCTCGCCCGTGCGTCCGTCGTAGAGCTGCACCTTGCCGCCGCGCGGCATGTGGACGAGGATTTCTGCCGGGTCGAGCGGCTCGCCGGTTTCCTCGAACGCCTTGAGCCGATCAGCAACGTGCTGGTTGGCCTCGTCGATCGCCGCGTGAATCTCGTCTTCCGTCGCACCGTCGAAGACAGGCGTGACCGCCTGGAAGCCGAGCACGCCGCACGCCCAGCCCAGGTGCAGTTCCAGAATCTGGCCGACGTTCATGCGGCTGGGCACGCCCAGCGGGTTGAGCAACACGTCGACCGGCGTGCCGTCTTCGAGGAACGGCATGTCTTCCTGCGGCACGATGCGGGCGATGACGCCCTTGTTGCCGTGTCGGCCGGCCATCTTGTCGCCGACGCTCAGCGTCCGCTTCGTGGCCAGGTAAATCTTGACCATCTCGAGCACGCCGGACGGCAGCTCGTCGCCGCGCTTCATGTGCGCAAGCTTGCGGACCTTTTCCTTTTGCAGCGCTTCGATGCGCGGCCAGAACGCGTTGTAAACGTCCGTCGCCTGGCCCTTGACTTCCTTGTTGCCCTTGATCCACTTCACCTGGAAGTCGCTGATCTGTTCGAGCACGACCTCGGTGATGTCGCTGAGGCCGACCTTCTGACGCGTGGACGGGTCGACCATCTCCGAGCCGGTGATCTCGTTGATCTCTTCGACCATCTGCCGGAACAGGTCGGCCGCCCGCTCGTCCATGTCCGCCTCGTACTGACGCATCTCACGACGGAGCTGCTTCTTCTGCTCGTCGTTCATGTGCATGCGTCGGCTGAACCGCTTGGCCGCGATCACGATGCCCTCGGTGCCGGCCGGCACTTCCAGCGAGTCGTTCTTCACGTCCTCGCCCGCTCGGCCGAAGATCGCGTGCAGCAGTTTTTCTTCCGGGCTCAGTTCGCTCTTGGACTTCGGGCTGACCTTGCCGACGAGGATGTCGCCGGGGCGGACATAAGAACCGATCCGGATGATGCCGTGCTCGTCGAGGCTGCCGAGCATCTTCTCCGAGACGTTCGGGATGTCGCGGGTGAACTCTTCGCGACCCAGCTTCGTCTCGCGGATCTCGACGTCGAACTCGTCGATGTGGATCGAGGTGAACACGTCGTCGCGCACGAGCCTTTCGCTCATGACGATCGCGTCCTCGAAGTTGTAACCGTCGTAAGTGTTGAACGCGACGAGCACGTTCTTGCCCAACGCCATCTCGCCGTTGGATGTCGCGCCACCGTCGGTCAGAATCTGCCCCTTCTTGACCTTCTCGTGCATCTTGACGATCGGCCGCTGGTTCAGGCAGGTCCGCTCATTCAGACCGACGAATTTGCGCAGCTCGTATTCGTCCGCGTTGTCGATGACGATGCGCTTGGCGTCGACGTAGGTGACCGTGCCGGCGTTCTTGGCGTGCACGAGCATGCCCGAGTACTTGGTCACTTCCTTTTCAAGGCCGGTCGCCACGCACGGCGGCTGCGTCTTGATCAGCGGCACAGCCTGCCGCTGCATGTTCGAGCCCATCAGCGCGCGGTTGGCGTCGTCGTGTTCCAGGAACGGGATCAACGCAGCCGACACGCCGACGATCTGCTTCGGGCTGATGTCGATGAAATCGACGTCGGCCGCATCGACCTGCGACAGGTCGCCGTCGACGCGGGCCAACAGGTGGCCGGCTTGCAGCTTGCCGTCGTCGTCGACCACGTCGGTCGGCGCCAACGTCATCTTCATCTCTTCGTCAGCCCGCAGGTATTCGACCTTGCCACCGACCTTGCCCTTTTCGACCTTGCGGTACGGCGTGAGCAGGAAGCCGTATTCATCGACCTGCGAATAGATACCGAGCGACGAGATCAGGCCGATGTTCGTGCCTTCCGGCGTCTCGATCGGGCAGATACGGCCGTAGTGCGAGATGTGTACGTCGCGCACCTCGAAGCCGGCACGCTTGCGGTTCAGGCCGCCGGGGCCCATCGCGCTGAGCGTCCGCTCGTGCTTGAGCATGCTGAGCATGTTCGTCTGATCAACGACCTGCGACAGCTCGGATCGGCCGAAGAAGTGCTCGATCGCGCTGCTGATCGACTTGGAGTTGATCAGGTCGGCGACCTTCGCAAGCTCGTCCGGGTCCTTGACGCTCATGCGCTCCTGGACCGTGCGACGCAGCTTGAGGAAGCCCTTGCGCAGCTCTTCGACGGCCAATTCGTCGAGCGTGCGCAAACGGCGGTTGCCCAGGTGGTCGATGTCGTCGACGTGGGCTTTGTTCCGCGCGTTGCGCAGGTCGAGGATGTACTTCATGACGTGCAGGAAGTCTTCCGACCGCAACGCCATGACGTCTTCGGGAACTTCGAGATCGAATTTGCGGTTGATACGGAACCGACCGACTTTGCCCAGGCGGTAGCGGTTCTCGTCGAAGAACTTCTCGGCGAAAAGCTGGCGGGCCTTATCGACCTGCGGCGGGTTGCCGGGACGCAGGCGGGCGTAAAGGTGCAGCAACGCCGCCTCGTGCTCGGTCACGTCCAGGCCTTCGATCTCGACCTGCTTTTCCTCAGCCATGGTGTTGAGGATGAGCGGGTCGGAGACATCGGCGATGACCTCGATGGTCTTCAGGCCGGACGCCTGGATCGTCTCGATCGCCTCGCCGATCTGTCGGCCGGCGCCGACGACCTCTTCACCGGTGTCGCTGTCGATGATCGCCGCGCCGCCGTAATGCTCGGGGCGGAGGTCAGTCACCTTGATGGTGATGACGTCGTAAAACTCGTGCAGCAACGCCTCGGTCGTCGTGACCTCGGCGATCTTGGCTTTGATCTTGTCTTCGTCCTCGACGCCTTCCTCGATCATCCGCTTGCGGATGTCTTCGCCGCGCAGGGCGCGCAGGAACGTCGTCGCGGGGATCTTCGTCGACTGATCGATCCGCATCGTCAGGACGTCTTTCTTCGTGACCTCCAGCTCGATCCACGAGCCGCGCTCGGGGATGATGCGGGCCGAGTGCAGCGGGCGGTCAGCCTCGGCACTGGCGATGGAGAAATCGACGCCGGGCGAGCGGTGCAACTGTGAGACGATGACGCGCTCAGCCCCATTGACGATGAACTCGCCGCCGCCCATCATGATCGGGATCTCGCCGAGGTAGATCTCTTCCTCGGGGATCTCGGCCACGTCCTGGCGCACAAGCCGAACGCCGATGCGGAACGGCATGCCGTATGTCAGCCGGAGCTGGCGGCACTCGTCGGGCGTATAACGGGCCTCATCCAGCTTGTAGTACAGGTACTCAAGCTGCATGTTGCCGTCATAACTGACGATGGGGAACACCTCGCGCAGCAGGCCTTCCAGGCCCATCCGCAGTTCGCGCTCGTCGTGAGACTGCTCGAGCTGCAGGAATCGCTGATACGAGGCTTGTTGGACTGACACCAAGTTGGGGACAGGCAGAGCATCCCCATGCTTGGAGTAATCGCGCACGGACTGTAACCGCATGGATCACCTCATCCAAGCTGACCGTAAGTCGTTAAATAACAATGTTTTGTGCCGACACCCTTGGACATACCGACGCCGCTGAGTCCCGGAGTATAGTCATATCAGCCCAATCATGCAAGCGGCGTGCCGTGAAAAGTTCAAGTTTTTCGTCCGCCAGGGGTTGAATTCAAATGACTTGTTGATCCAACTTCACCCCGCCTCCCGCAAGGCGCGGCCACTTCAGTGACCCGCGCACCGCCCTCAATCCCAGGCGATCCAAAGCCCGCGCCCTTCACAATCACGGACAAACCCGCCGAACATGTGTTAGTAAGGTAGTCCTTCCTCAACACCGCGACCCGCCCCGTTGTCTGAACCCCCGTCCACGATCGACGCCGAATGGGTCAAAGCGGCTGTCACCCGCTTTGAAGGCCCGCTCCAGCAGTACGCCCGCCGACTGCTCGGCGGCGACGCCGAGCGGGCCCGCGACGTCGTGCAGGACACGTTCCTGAGGCTCTGCGACCAGGACAAGGGCACGATCGACGACCACCTGGCCCAGTGGCTCTACACCGTCGCCCGCAACCTCTCGCTGAACATCAACCGCAAAGAAAAGCGGATGACCCGGCTCAGCGACGCCGCCGCCCGTCTTCGGCCGGCCGAAACGCCCGGCCCGCAGCAGGTCGCCCAGCAGCACGACGAACAACACCGTGCCGCCGACCTGCTCGACGCACTGCCGGAGCACCAGCAGGAGGTCATCCGCCTCAAGTTTCAACACGGCATGACCTACCGGGAGATCTCGAAGATCACCGACCATCCGGTCAGCACGGTCGGCTACCTGATCACGACAGGCCTGGAAACAATCCGTAACGAAATGACCACACCCCCGGAAGAGGCTCAGGTTCCTGAAAAGGAAAAACGGGGCAATTGACCACGGCATGACGCACGACACCGACCAATTCGATCCGCAACGGCTTCGCCTGACCGCGTACGCGCTGGGTGAACTGGACGAAGTCGAACGCGCCGCCATCGAAGCGGAACTCGAGCAGGACGCTGACAGCCGGGCGTTCGTCGAGCAGATGCGGTCTGCCGCGTCGGCCTTGGCCGACGACCTGTCGTCGGAACCCACACCCGAGCCGTTGACCGAACTACGCACCGCGATCGACGGCCGCATCGCGCAACGGCTCCGGCTGCAACGCTCGCGCCTCAAGAAACGCCCGCTCGTCTGGGTGCCGTGGATCGTCTTCCTCGTCGCGCTTGTTGTGCTCGGCATCGCGGCGATCGCGCTTTACTTCATCACGCAATGGAGCGGGTAAACCCGCTCCGCCATTTAGCCGCGTCACTTGCGACGCGCTTCGGGCCAACGCGCGTCGCAAGCGACGCGGCTAAATGGCAGTTGCTACGGCGATTTGCGATCTGTACATTCGTCGAAGAACTTCCGCAACGCCTCGCGGTAAGCTGTCCCGCCGATCACGTGCATGTCGTTGTGCTTCGCGCGTTCGACGGCGTAGAACGTCTTCGGCTCACTCGCCGCTTCATACAGACGACGCCCGTGCTCATACGGAATCATTTCATCAACCGGGCTGTGCGTGAACAGCTTCGGGCACTTGACGTTGGCAATGCGGTCGATCGAATTCATCTTGGTCGAGATGGCAAACTTCGGCACGATCGGCAGGACGGAAGACGCCATGTCGGGGACCGACGTGAACGCGGCCTCGACGACGATGCCGGCCGGCTCGACGCGCGTCGCCAACTCGATGGCCGGCGCTGAACCGAGCGACTTGCCGAACAGGATGATCCGCTTCGGGTCGATCTTGCGCGTGATCGTCAGCTCGTCCCACGCCGCCTGCGCGTCGGCGTACAGCGCGGCCTCGCCCGGTTCGCCCTCGCTCTTGCCGTAGCCGTGGTAGTCGATAATGAACACGTCCGTGTCCATTGCCAACAGCATCTGAACGATGTCGTAGCGGTAGGTCAGGTTGCCCGCGTTGCCGTGCAGGAACAGGATGACCGGCCGACCTTCTGAGTCTTGGCGAGCCGGCGACAACTCGCCCGTCACCGCGTCGGCCTCCTGCAATGCGGGCTTGCAGTACCACCCGTGGATTCGCACGCCGTCGCTTGCTTCCATGAACACGTCTTCGATGCGTGGTGCCAGCGGGCTTTGCGACTTGGCCACGCTCCAATAGCCGTCCGGGTAACGCGTCGGGAAGTAGATGAACTTGTCTTCGAACAGCACGGCGCACCCCACGAGACAGACGTACATCAGGAGCAGCACGACCGACATGCGCAACCAGGAGAAACGCTTGCGTCGCGGGACGGCGGCTTCGGTGCGGGCTTCGGTCATCGGGTGTTCATCGTTGGACATTTTTTTCTGACAGCCGATAACGGCCTGCCGAATCGTAGCCACCAGCCTTCACGCGTCGTCGGCAAGGCCGGTGCGACCGTCATTAGCCGATAAGTCGCGCCAGACGGTCCGAAAACCGTGCGGCGAGACTTGCCCGTTCAGCCAAATGCGGTGATACTTAGGCATCCCCGCGGGGCGACGATTCACCGGCGGGTCGGAGCAGAAAGAGGCGCGAAACCACGGTGTGGGAGCTTGCCTCATGTCAATTCGTCTGCCCCGTTTCGCTAAACGACACGACCGTTGTCATCGGCCGATGCTCGAGTCGATGGAGCCGCGCGTGCTGCTGTCCAGCGGCCCCGTCTGGGTCATCCGCGGCGACGCCGACCGCAACGCGCCGGACGACCACATCGTGATCGAGATCGACGCCAACGACCCGGCCACACTCGTCGCCACCGTCAACGGGCAGGTCGTGGACACGCACGACAATCTCGACCGTCTGCGCAACCTGCGCGTCCTCGGACGACGCGGCAACGACCACATCAGCATCAACCTCGAAGGCTTGAACAAACACATCCGCACGTTCCTCAACGGCGGACCCGGCAACGACAAACTGGAAGGCTCATTCACGCATGACGTGCTGATCGGCGGACCCGGCGATGACACGCTCATGGGCGGGGCGGGCAACGACCGCGCGACAGGTTCGGTCGGTGTCGACATGATCATGGGCGACGCGGGGAACGACCGGCTCATCGGCGGCGGCCACAACGACCAGATCGTCGGCGGCGACGGCGACGACTTCATCATCGGCGGCGGCGGCGACGACGACATCGTCGGCGGGTTCGGCAACGACCGCATCCTCGGCGGTGGCGGCGCGGACAACATCCGCGGCGACGAAGGGGCAGACGACATCGCCGGCGGCGGCGGGATAGACAATCTCATCGTCAACACGATCCTCGACAAGCTGCGCGGCGCACGACGCGACAACACCATCGAAGACGACTCCGAAGACCGTTCGCTTGAGCAGATCCCGACCGGTCAGGGGCTGGTCGTTTTCTTCATCGACGCGGCCGTGGACCGTTGGGAACACCAACTCGGCCAGAAGGTCGATCACGTTTGGCCGTGGATCGGCTGGCGAGGCGGCGTGATTGATATCGTGCCCGACATCGCGTTTACCACCGTGGCCGACCGCATCGTGACAGGTCAGGCCAACGACGCGGCCGGCGCGCCGGTCTTTATTGACGGCCTTGCCGGCACAACGACGGCTGAGAGCGCCGGCTCCGGCGGCGTGCTCGCATCGACCGACTTCGAAGACACGAATGTGCAGGTCACAGGCGTCGACGAGGCCGATGTCGTCAAGACCGACGGCTCGTACCTCTACCTGATCGACGGCGGGCACGTCAAGATCATCGACGCGAACCCGGACAGCGGTCTTGCAACGGTCAGCACGCTCGAGTTGGCCGGAGCGCCGCACGGGCTGTACCTCAACGGCGACACACTCACCGTCATCACGCACGACGAGTTTTTCCTGCCGTTCGACCATTTGGCCCCGACGGGCCTCGTGGCTGACATTATCGCGCCGGACTGGTGGCGGGAGTACGACCCGTCGGTGACGGTCACGCACTACGACGTCAGCGACGCGGCCGAGCCCAAGATGGTCGAGTCGAACACGATCGACGGCACGTTGCTGGCCACGCGGCGGATCGGTGACGATACGTTCCTGGTCGTCAGCAACGTGGTCGACCTGCCCGCGCCGCAGATCGTCGAGACCGATGACGGCGGCCTGCGCTATTCGACCGAGGCTGAGTACCGCGCGCAACTGGCTGAGGCGTTGGACGACCAGACCTTCCCGCAGGTCACCAGCACGTCGGCTGACGGGACGAGCGAAACCGGCGACCTGATCACCGGCGACTCGGTCTACGTCGCGCCAGACATGGACGGGCAGAACCTCGTGTCGATCATGCGGATCGACGTGACGGACGGCAACGCCGGTGTGGATGCGTCGTTCACCGCGATGGGTCTGCGTGGGACGATCTACGCGTCGGCTGACAACATGTTCTTCGCCGCGCAGGCGTGGCAGCGGCCGACCGACTTCTGGGGCGGCGCGTCGCGAACCGACATCTTCAAATTCAGCCTCGGCGAGACGATCGAGGCGGAGGGCGTCGGCTCCGTGCCGGGCTGGGTGCGCAACTCGTTCTCGATGGACGAGCACGACGGCCACCTCCGCGTCGCGACGACCGACTTCAACGACGAACTGGCCAACAGCGTCTTCGTCCTGAAAGACACGGGCGACAATCTCGAAATCGTTGGCGAAGTAACCGGTCTTGCGCCGGGGCAGCGCATCTTCTCCGCCCGTTTCGTCGGCGACCGCGGCTACGTCGTGACGTTCCGTCGCGTCGACCCGCTGCACGTGATCGACCTGAGCGACCCGACCGACCCGTTCGAGGCCGGCTTCCTCGAAATCGAGGGCGTCTCGACCTACCTGCAACCGGTCGGCGACACGCACCTGATCGGCTTCGGCCGCGATGCCGACGACCGCGGTCGATTCCAGGGCTTGAAGATGACGCTCTTCGACGTGACCGACGCGTCGAACCCGACCGAGGTCAGCACATTGCTGTTCGACCAGGACCACGACTACTCGTACAGCGAGGCTGAGTGGAACCACCTGGCGTTCAACTACTTCGCCTCACGCGAAACGGCTGCGTTCCCCATCGGCGGCGGCAACTACGGCGAGGCGACGTTCGGCCTGGCCGTCATCGACGTCGACACCGTCGCCGGCCTGACCGAGGTCGGCCGCGTCGTCCACAAGCAACCGGTCCGCCGCAGCGTGCGCATCGACGACTGGCTCTACTCCGTCGGCAACGACGCACTACGCCTCGTGCCGATCGACGACCCAAGCGACGTGTTGGCGGAGACGGAACTCGAAGGCGAGTTTCATTTTCCGGTGTTCATCCAGTAGGTGGGGACGTCGCACTGGGTAGATTGCGTAGCGATGTCAGATACTGAAGACCTCCGTCAAGCCTACATCTTTGATCCGGACTTTATCGATTCAAGGTTCGGCTTGGAACGACTCACTGATATCGGTGCAAGACCCCGTGTGCTCGGTGTGTCGCGTCTGATCGTGTGTGAGTCTTTCGACCCAGAGTGCCTGTTCACATTCGTGTACTCGACAACTGAAATCGAGGTCTCCACAGTTACCGGGACAACACAACTGTGGTGGGCCGTCCCGCGAATCACCGCGCCTTCAAAGCCAGGCCTTGCGGATGATGCTGATTTGGGCGTTGCCGTGGATGGATTCGATTACCGCGAGGCATCTCACGACTCCGCGACATTGAGAATCCCGTCTCGCAAGTGTCCTAAATCGCTCAGTTCGTGGTTTACGCTGAAAGAAGCAAGCGAATCGGCTTCGAGCTGCTGCACTGAAGTCTTGGACGGTGTGAGTTACTGGCATAAGACATTCGAAAATGGTCAGACCAAAGCGGAGAAGTGGTGGAACCCGCAATCTCCGCAACACCTCCCGCAACTGTCACTGATCAGTGATTACTACAAATTGATTCGACGCATTTGGCGGTTTAGATGGCTCAAGTCAAGGCTCCCATTCTGCAAGAATCAGTAACGTCCAGTTTCGTCGCCTCACGCTTCTAAGACGCCACCACAAATCTCTGAGTCACTCGATACGCTACCCACACCGCGACCAACCCCACCACGTTATTCGCAACGACATTCACCATCGCCAACCCCACGCGTTGATCATTCAGCAGTTTGAGCGTGTCGTACCCGAACGCTGAGAACGTCGTAAAGCCGCCGAGCAGGCCGACGACCAGCAGGAGGCGGAGTGGGTCGTGTTCTCGGTCGGGCACGCCGATGTGCAGAACGACCGCGAGCACGCCGATCAGCCCGCAGCCGACGACGTTGACCGTGAGCGTGCCGTACGGGAACGGGCCTGTCGTGTAACGGTCGCAGAGCATGTAGACGCCGTACCGCAGCCCCGCGCCGACGGCCCCGCCGAGCATGACGTAAAGGAGTTTGAGCATGTGACGTTCCAATTTGTGTTAAGCGGTCATCGTAGCGTTGGTAGATCAGATTCGTGCCACGGCCGTGTCGGCCGTGCGGTTCATCGAGGGTGTTCTGCACGGCCGACACGGCCGTGGCACGAGACAGATCCCGATTGCGGGTGCCATCACACGGGCAAGGCGGAGCCGCAGGCAGTGTGATGTCGGGCGCGAGCAA
>JANQSF010000010.1 GCA_028284155.1 Phycisphaeraceae bacterium | reverse complement strand
ATCCGTGAAACGCTTCGCTTATTCACAGGCACCCCGCGTACCGAGTCACGCTCCGCATTTTGCATTTTGCATCTTGCATTTTGAATTAGCCCGAAAGGGCGCGCGACTCACCCGCCGACGACCAACTCGTTCCGCGACCGCTGCGCCGCGTCCATCTGCTCGCCCGTCGGGCTCCCGCCCGTCGTCATCATGTCGATGAAGCAGTCGAACAGGTACCGCGCGTCGTGCGGGCCGGGGCTGGCTTCGGGGTGGTATTGCACGGCGAAGATGGGCATGTCCTTGTGGCGGAAGCCCTCGAGCGTGCGGTCGTTCAGGTTAATGTGCGTCGGCTCGCCGCCGACCTTCGCGAGACTGTCGGTATCGACGGCGAAGCCGTGGTTCTGACTCGTGATTTCGACTTTCTGCGTCGCCATATTCTGCACAGGCTGATTGCCACCGCGGTGGCCGAACTTGAGCTTGAATGTCTCGGCCCCCAGCGACAGACTCAACAACTGGTGGCCAAGACAGATCCCGAAGATCGGCAGCTTGCCGTGCAACTGTTTCAGCGTGTCGGCCGTGGCGTTTACCGCGGCCGGGTCGCCCGGGCCGTTGGACACGAATAGGCCGTCGGCGTCCCAAGCGAGGATTGCTTCGGCCGGCGTGTCGTAAGGCACGACTGTCACGTTGCAGCCGGAGTCAACCAGGTTGCGCAGGATGTTCAGCTTCGCGCCGCAGTCCAGCGCGACCACGTTGAACCGTTTCTCGCTCGTATCGGCAGACGACCCGCTGCGCGGCCCCTGGATCGGCGACCAGTCGCCCAGGTGCTCGTCCCACTTGCGCGTCTCGTTCAGGCTGACGGTCTTGACCATGTTCACGCCGACCAGGCCGGTCGACGCTCGGGCGGCTTCGACCAACTCGGCGTCGCTCGCCTCGCCGGCCGGCAAGGTCGAGAGGATGCCCTTCATCGCGCCGTCGATCCGCAGCTTGCGGGTCAGCGCCCGCGTGTCGATGCCGGTGATCCCTGTGATGCCGCGCGACGCAAGCCAATCTTCCAGTTTGCTCGTCGACCGGTAGTTGCTGGCCACGTTCGCCAACTCGCGGACGACGAACCCACGCAGGAATACGTCGCGCGATTCGAGGTCGCCGTCGTTCACGCCGTAGTTCCCGATCAGCGGGTACGTCATCGTGACGATCTGGCCGGCATAGGACGGGTCGGTCAGAACCTCCTGGTAACCGGTCAGCGACGTGTTGAAACACACCTCGCCGTCGATGTTGCGCGGCGTTGGGTCACCGAACACTCGACCATGGAAAACGCTGCCGTCTTCGAGGGCGAGGCGGGCGAGGCATTGGGGGGCGGTTGTGGTCATCCGGCGATTGTAGGGGACGACATCACGTGCGGGATGGGAGTCGGGATCAAGGATCGAGGTGCAGCAGCGACGAGTTGTCCACGAGGATCAAGACGCCTAGACGCACCAATGGCGGGCGGGGGGTCGTGCTTCCGGACACTGCGGGCGAAGGACGTTGCGGGATTGTCGCGGCCGCGTTATCTTGTCGGCCGTTGTGGTCGGACCCGTGGAGTCTGCGGGCGTCGGCCGAATTGTATCTCTTGATCCTTCACCTTCGGGAGTGAACCCATGTCAGAACAACAGCCAGTCGGACCCGCGGGCGGCGGTCAGCAGCGACAATGGATGGTCGCCTTGCTGCTGAACCTCTTCTTGGGTGGTTTGGGCGTTCACCGCTTCTACCTGGGCTACACGACGATCGGCATCATTCAGTTGCTAACGCTTGGCGGATGCGGCATCTGGTCGCTGATCGACCTGATTCAGATCATCATGAAGAAACTTCCCGACGCTGATGGACAACCGCTCGCCGAATGAGACTCGACGGTCTGCGCCCGCGATTCTGATCGGCTACAACCTGCCGTTCGCGCTGTGGTCTGCATACGCCATGTGGAAAGCGTGGGTCGGCGGTGAGCCGCGCTGGCATTGTCCGCTCGACTCGGTCGTCGGCGTCTGCCCGGGTTGCGGCCTGACCACGGAGTACGCCGCGCTGCTCGCCGGACGGGCCGTGCCCGGCGTCTGGCTCACCTTGATCTTGACGCTGTTTCTGGTCAATCTTGTCGCTTCGTGCGTCAAGGCACGGCGGGTCGTACTTCGACCGACCCCGCCCCGGTAACCGACGGCCCATTCCCCCAACGTCCCGCGACGCCCGCGGCGTGTGAGAAGTTGAAATGACAAGCATGGACTTGCTGTTGATGCTGGGTCAGGCCCGGGGTGCTCCGCCGGCCGGTGGGGTCGAGGCGATCGGTCTCATGTGCGGATTGTGCTGCTTCTCGTTGGTCATGTACAGCGGGATGCAGGCGTTGCTCTACTGGGGCATCTTCACCAAAGCGGGCCAGCCAGGCTGGGCGTCGCTAATCCCCATCTACGACAAAATCGTGCTCAACCAGATCGTCGGTCGCCCCTCATGGTGGGTGGTGCTCGAGTTCATACCGATTGCCCAAATGGTCGTTCAGATCTTTCACGCAATCGACATCGCCAAGTGTTTCGGCAAGGAGCCCGCGTGGGCGATCGGAATGATCTTCCTGCCGATCGTGTTCTACCCGATGATCGGATTCGGCGACGCGCAGTATCTTGGCCCAATCGCCGAAACGGGCGCGGGCTACGCGCCGCCGGGGCAACAGGGTTACGGCCAGAAGGGTTACCCCCCATTCAACCCTAACCGACCGCAGGGGCAAGCCGGCTACCCGCCCTATAACCGGGCACAGCAACAGCAATGGGGCACGACACCGCCGTATGAAGGGCAGCAACAAGCTCAACCGCCCCCCGACCCGATGGACACGTCTCCCTACAACGACCTGGACGAACCGCGGCAGTAGCGCGAGCCGCGTGGCGAACGAGACCAGGTTGGCGGTGACTGAGGCCCGGATCAACCACGGCCAGGCGCAAGCAAACGATGCAGTCGAATCAACGGGGATGGGTGTGCGTCAGTTGTTGGCGGGGCGGCGTGGCTCTGTCCGAGCCGCGGTGAATTCTGTGCGCAAGCCGCGCGCCTGCGGCTCGGACGGCGCCTCGCCCTCCCAGATCAAATCGCGTTAAGTGAATTCTCACGCCTTGCCCCGCAACGCCGCGTTCGCGATGTGCGCCGCCGCCGCCGCCGCGACGCCCGCCTCGGCCGGCGCGATCGGCTTGCGACGCGTGCGGATGCAGTCCAGCCAGTCGGCGATGTGCAACGACGTGCCGTCCACATCGAAATCGGCCCCCTTCTCACCACCGCCGGGCGAGAAGACCTCCGGCTTGAAGTCGCTACGCGGCTCGGGGTGCAACTCGTACCGCCCGCGATCGACGTAGAGCGTGCCCTTGGTCCCCATGAAGGTCGTGCCGGCCTTGCGGTGCCGGTTGACGAACGTGCCCTCGAAGTGGACCTGGAGTTTCTGCTTCGGGTACTGGAGCAACGTCTGGATCGTGTCCGGCGTCTCCCACACGCCCTTCGTCGCGAACTGGTCGCCGACCGTCACCGCGTGCGACGGGGCCGGCAGGTCGAGCACCCAGTTGACCGCGTCCATCCAGTGCACCATCAGGTCGCCCAGGATGCCCGCGCCGAAATCCCAGAACCACCGCCAGTTGCCCAGCGCCCGGTACGGGTCGAACGGCTGATCCGGCGCGTTGCCCAGAAACCGCTTCCAGTCGAACTGATTCGGGTTGATGTTGGGCACGTACTTGCGGAACGGGATGAAGTTGCGGTTCCACGACATGTGCACCTTGTGGACGTGGCCGATCTTGCCCGCCTGCACGAGCTTGCGAGCCTTGGCCCACTGCGGCATCGACCGCTGCTGCGTGCCCACCTGAACGACGCACTTGTGCTCGTTCTGCGCCGCGATGACCTTCTCACCTTCGGACAGGTCGTGCGTCAGCGGCTTCTCGCAATAGACGTCCTTGCCCGCAGCGCACGCGTCAACCGTGACCGGCACGTGCCAGTGGTCGGGCGTGCCAACGATCACGGCGTCGACGTCTTTGCGAGCAAGCAACTCCTCATGCCGCTTTGTCGTAAACGGATTGCCGCCAGCCTTCTCGACCGTCGCTTTGGCCCGGCCGAGGTTGCCGTCGAACACGTCACATAACGCGACCACCTTGACGCCCGGCTGCTTCATGGCCTTAGGCATCAGGTTGCGCGCCGCCCGCCCGCCGCAGCCGATGACGCCGAGGTGGATCGTTTCATTCGCGGCAAACCCGCGGGCCGAGCCGGCCACGCCGGTTGTCAGTATTGCCGCACCAAGGCCAGCCGATTGCAGCACGTCGCGTCGTGAGGGGGTGTCGGGCATGAGCATGCTCCTGAACGGCGCCCTTGTCGGGTAGGGTGGGCCAAGGCTTTGCGCGGCCCACCACCGGACGCCGATGATGAACAGTTGTGTCAAGGTATCACTCGGGCGCGAAACGGTGGGCCGCGCCGAGCCTTGGCCCACCCTACGGTCAATTCCGAACATAATTCGGATTCTTCGTCGGCATCTGCGCGTCGATCTTCTTCCGCCAAGCGTGCAGCTTGTCACGCAAGGTCTGGACCAAATTCGGCGACTTCGGCGCCAGGTCATTCTTCTCACCGATGTCTTGCTTTACGTTGTACAACTCGACGCGCATGTCCTCGTAAAACTCGATCAGCTTGTAGTCGCCGCTGCGGACCGCGCCGTGCGGGGTCGCGCCGCCGGTGTGGTAGTGCGGGTAGTGCCAGAACAAGTCGCGATCGAGTTTGGCTGACGGGTCGCGCAACACAGGGATGAGGCTCGCGCCATCGACGTTTTTGTTGTGCGCCGCGACGCCCGTGAGACCCGCGATCTTGAGCATCGTCGGATAAAAATCGATGGTCATCACCGGCGTATGCGACACTGCCCCCGTCGCACCCTTGCCCGGCCAACGGATGATTGTGGGGACGCGCGTTCCGCCTTCGTAGACATGCCCCTTGCCCTGCCGCAACGGGTGGTTGTCGGTCGGTCGGTTGTTACGGTCCAGCCCGCCGTTGTCGCCGGCCAGGATGATCACCGTGTTGTCGGCGATGTCCAACTCGTCCAGTTTCTTCATGATGCGGCCGACGCTCTCGTCCACGCTGTGCACCATCGCCGCGTAGACGGCCAACTTGTGACGCTGCACGCGGTCGCTGTGAGGCATGTTCGCCAACTTCTTCTCGTAACGCTTGACGAGGTCGACCCGGCCCTGCAACGGCGTGTGCACGTTGTAGTAGCAGAAGTTGAGGAAGAACGGCTTGTCCTTGTTCGACGCAATGAACTTGAGGGCGTGGTCGGTGAGGAAGTCGGTCAGGTAATCGCCGGGCTTGCCGCCAGGCGGCAGGTTGGTCACGGCCCGGGCGTAGCGGTTCTTCCGCTTGTATGGGTAGTGGTAGCTGCCGGGCAGGCCCCACTCGTTGCCGCCGACGTTGATGTCGAACCCGTGCCGCGTTGGCAGGTAGTCGTTCATGTCTTTCTGGCCGCGCGGCATGAGGTGCCACTTGCCGACGTGGGCCGTCGCGTAGCCGTGCTTCTTGAGCGCCTCGGCGATGGTCGTGTGCCCGTGGTCGAGCTTCATGTTCCAGTCAGGGACGCGCAGTTTGGCTTTCGGCCGAACGTGCCCGGCGATGAA
This sequence comes from Phycisphaeraceae bacterium, assembly GCA_028284155.1. GTDB lineage: Bacteria > Planctomycetota > Phycisphaerae > Phycisphaerales > Phycisphaeraceae > JANQSF01. The sequence continues at coordinate 141,744 of JANQSF010000010.1, read as the reverse complement.
GTCCGTGCAATTCGTTCGCCCGGGATACATCCCAGTCATCAATGCGTTGCGCGTCGGCGAGCAGACCGTGCAGGCTGAGTAGCCGTTCGTGAAACGCACGCCGGTCGCCGCCAGCTTGTCGATGTTCGGTGTTTCGTACAGGTCGCTGCCGTAGCACGCCGCGTCCCGCCAGCCCCAGTCGTCGACGAACAGGATGATGAAGTTTGGATTGGTCGTATGTTCGGCTGCCGTCGCGTGTGGCGAGATCATGCCGAGCGCGAGAAACACCATGAGGACAGGGACGTATCGCAAAGTTCTGGTCGTGTGCATGCGACCAGTGTATCAAGCGAAAGGCGGCGCGATCCGGCATGGCCCGGTCACCTCGCCGCCATCGTCACCAAAGCTCCGGATCACACAGCGCATCAACACAAGTCACTCGGACTTCGCGCCTTTCCCCGCCGACTTCGCTCAACTCACACGCTTGCCAACCATGTGGGTACTGCAGCGCGTACGGCGGCACATAACCGGCCGCCGACTCAACACTGAAGCCGAACCGGCCGTAGTACGCCGGATCGCCATATACAAACACGACCTGTACACCCGCGGCCTTGAGACGTTGCATACCGGCCTCGACAAGACCCAACCCGACCCCTCGCTTCTGTGACTCGGGGTGCACGCCAAGCGGCGCCAGGATATAACCGTTCATCTCCCTGTCATCCTCCGACCACACGGGGCTGAAGGCAACATGACCGGCGACGCCGTCGTCAGTTTCCGCAATCAGGCTGACCGCCGGTGGCAAGGTCGGTTCACAAAGCAAGCGCTCAGCCAAGTCGGCGACGAGGTCGCGCTCTGAGTCCGGGAAAGCGGCCAAGTGGATGCCGCGCACACGATCGCGGTCCTGATCCGTCGCAATCCGAATACGCATGACATTCCGCGCGAAAAAGAGTTGCTTTGTCCAAACCTATCTGTGCCCATCGTCCTAATCGTACGGTCGCCGCGCCTCTCCCCACAACCATTGCTGAATGTCGAAGTCCAGCCCCCAATCGACCCGCTGCACGTCGCCGGCGACCATCAGTGCGTTGTAATGCTCCAGGTTGTACGGGAACGTCCATGTCGACCAGGTCGTGTTGTTCGCGTCGATCATGACCAGGTTTTCGGACTCCGGGTTGTCGTACAGCACCCCGTTGCCGCGAGCGTCGAGCGCCCGGCTGCGCTTGACGTGCCGGTAATGCCAAGCATAAGTCCCATGGAATTTCGTAAACGAGCTGGCCGGGATCGGGTCGTACCAACGCTCCCACGGAATCGGATTGTTCGGGCAGAAAAACGACTCACCCGTCGGGATGTAACCCGTGCGAACTTGTAGCCCAAGCGCCGGCGTCCGCTGGAACAAGCCCTGTCGGCCGTCGCCGATCTCGCTGTATCCGCCGCGCCCGCCCGACTCATGCGGGTAGTCGCCGCTGCCGTTGGCGAACGTCCAGGGCTCGTTCAGCGTCCAATCATTCTGATACGACACGACAGCCGCGCCCAATTGGCCGAGCCGTGACATGCACGACGCGATCTGCGCCTGGTTCCGCGCGTGACGCAGGGCGGGCAGCAGCAGCGCGATCAACAGGATGATGATCGAGATCACCACCAGCAATTCGATGATTGTGAAGCCTACCCGCCGATGCATAGCCGTCGTTCCGCGCTCACGTGGCACTCGTTCTGCCATCATCCTAACGGGTATGCCGCCCCGGTTCATACACTTAACCCGTCTTGACCGACACTGACTCCGGGGATTACCATTCCGTCCCCCCTGACATCCCCAAGCCGTCGGCCGATTCCCGGTCGCCCCCGGACGCCCCCCGGTCGACGCAAGGCCCCGACATGATCGAAGCGGCACACATCACCAAGTGGTATGGCCCCACCCTCGCCGTGGACGACCTGTCGTTTTCGATCCCCAAGGGCAAGATCGTCGGCTTCCTCGGCCCCAACGGAGCTGGCAAGTCGACCACACTGCGCATCCTGACCGGCTACCTCCCGCCCACGGCGGGCACGGCCACCGTGGCGGGGCATAACGTCACGAAAGCGGCGGAGTCCGCCCGGGCGGCCGTCGGCTACATGCCCGAAAACAACCCGCTCTATCTCGAGATGCGCGTCGAAGAGTTCCTTCAGTTCCGCGCCAAACTGTTCCGACTCGACAAGAAGACAACCAGCGAACGCATCGACACGGTCTGCGACCGCTGCGGCCTCAGTCAGCTGCGCCGCCGGGTGATCGGGCACCTGTCCAAGGGCAACCGCCAGCGTGTCGGCTTGGCGCAAGCATTGTTACACAACCCGAAGGTGCTCATCCTCGACGAGCCGACGGCCGGGCTCGACCCGATCCAGATCGTGGAGATCCGCAAGTTCCTCGAAGAGCTGCGCAACGACCACGCCATCCTGCTGTCGAGTCACATCCTGGCGGAGATCGAGAAGGTCGCCGACCGGATCATGATCATCCGCAAGGGCAAGATGATCGCCGACGGCACGGTGGACGACCTGCGCGGCAAGGCCAAAGGTGGGTCGCGTGTCACCGTCGAGACGCAGGCGGAGCCGTCGGCTGTCAAATCGAAACTCGAAAAAGTCGCCGGCGTCGCGCGCGTCGAGACATCGTCGGCCGCGGGCTGGTGCCGGGCTGAGATCACACCCAAAGGCGAAGGCGACGTGCGCGAAAAAGTGCTCGCGGCCGTGACAGCCGAGTCCTGGCCGACGCGCGGCGTCGGGCAGCGGCAGGTCAGCCTCGAAGACTATTACATGCAGGTTTTCCGCGAGATGGACGAGGCGGAACACAAGAAAGAGGCAAAGGCAACGTGAAATCATCGTGCCGGACTGGGTGCCACTGGCGGCTTGTCCGCCAGTGAGTTGACTGTACGGCCAGAGCACTGGCGGACAAGCCGCCAGTGGCACCCGACACACGACTTCAGCCAAATTTGAAGCTGAACGACCGCGCCCCATGCGACACACACTGACCATCGCGAAACGCGAATTGCTGAGCCTGTTCTACTCGCCAATCGGGTACGTCGTGCTCGGTCTGTTCAGCTTCGGCGCGGCCATCGTGTTCGCTCGCTCGTTCGAACCCGGCGCGCCGGCCACGCTCCGCGAGCCGTTCCAGTTCACCGCGTATTTCCTGATCTTTCTCGCACCCGCCATCAGCATGAGGCTGATCAGCGAGGAGAACCGCTCCGGCTCGATCGAGTTGCTCGTCACCGCGCCCGTGGCCGACTCGGCCGTCGTGCTGGGCAAGTGGGTCGCGGCGTTGACGTTCTTCCTCACGCTGCTCACGCCCTTTGTCGTGTTCTGGATCGTCTACCTGTTCACCGCCAAACCGATGCCCGACTGGGGGCCGTTCATCAGCGGCATGGTCGGGCTGATGCTCGTCGGCGGTTTCTATCTCGCCATCGGGACGTTCACCTCGGCGTTGACGAACAACCAGACGATCGCGTTCCTGATCGGCGTGTTCATCATCTGTGCGCTGACGTTCCTCATGGAATACCTGCCCCGTCAACTATCGCTGGCGCCCAAGTACCAGAAGCTGATGTTCGCGATCGACGTGAACCGCCGCTACGCCGACTTCGCCCGCGGCCTGATCGACCTGACGCACGTCGTTTACTTCGCAAGCGGGAGCATGTTGTTCCTGTTCCTGGCTGGCATGATCGTCCAAAGCCGCAGATGGCGTTAACGCACCCGTAGACCAACCATGGCTGACACGCCCCAACAAGAAACCGCCCTGCAACGCCGCATCAAGTACGGCTTGAACGTCACGCTCGCGTCGTTGATCGCGCTGGCGCTGGTCGTCGGCGTCAACGTCATGCTCGAACGTGGTGTGCAGCGCATGTCAGCCAAGAGCCGCAAGATGGTCCGTTGGGACCTGACCGGCACGGGCACGTACAGCCTGTCGGACCAGACCGAAAACCTGCTCGACCGCCTCGACGAGCCGATCCACATCGTCTCGCTCATGGACCCGGAGCAGGACGAGCGCAAGCGCACCATCGACCTGATCCGCGAGTACGACGAATACAGCGACCAGATCACGTCGCAGATCATCGACCCAGCCAAAGACCTCGAACAACGCGACGAGTTTTACGAGTCGATCCACGAACGTTTCGAAGGACGTCTGAAGCCGGTGCGCGACGCGGTCGAGGCGGGTCACAAGGCCCTCGAACAGGCCCGCGCCGACCTGCGCGGCCAGCAGCGTCCGCTGTTGGACATGGTCCAGAACCGGCAGGTCCCGCAGAAGACGCGTCAACTGGCGGCCAACCTGCACAACACGCTCAAGCAGCGTGACGAAACGCAGATCGAGGCAGCGTTGTCCGACCACACCGATCTGCTCAAGCCACCGCTGCCCAAGTACGAAGCCGACCGCACGTCGTTACGCGGCGTGATGTCTTACCTCGACGAGGCCGTGTATGCCCGGTACATCGAGGGCTTCCAGCGCGAACTCGACGCGGCCGGCCCGGAGGTGGATGTCACGATCAAGGGCCTCATGCACGACCAGATCACGCGCATGAAAGACGCTCGCAAGCGGCTGGCCAAGCCGTTGGAAGACCTGCTCAACGCCCCGTCCGACGCGGACTACGAACAGCTCATCGCCGGCGTCGGGTACGACGTCATCGTGATCATGAATCAGAAAGACGACGCCGAGGAACGACGGCATCGCCTGGTCGGCGCGTCGTCGCTGCTGCGTCGCAACGAGTCGGAACGCGCCCCGGATGACGAGGCTTCAGCCGACGAAGAAAAGCACAACATCTACCTGGGCGAGGAACGACTCACCGGCGCGATCGCGAGCCTGTTGCAGAAACACGACCCGAAAGTCGTGCTGACCAACATCGGCATGTACAACCCGCTGTCGCCGCGCAATCAGCCGGCCACGTACTTTGTGATCGGCAACATGATCGCGCGGTCGCGATTCGAGTTGGACGTCTGGCATGTCGACCCGCGTCGGCGCGGCGGGCAGATGCCACAGATCAAAGAAGAACAGAAGGCGGTCTGGGTCTACCTCGAATCGCCCGAACCGGAGCCGCCCGGCGTGCTGTTCGGCCCAGACCACAAGGCGATGGTCGACGCCATCCGCCAACGCCTCGACGCAGGTGACGGCGCGATGCTCGTGCTCGGCCCGCGACGACGCGAGACGGCCAACAACTTCACGACCCGCGTACAGGACGATCCCGTAGACGACCTGCTGGAAGAGTTCGGCGTGCGCATCCGCCGCGACCGCGTTGTCATGACCGAGCGTGCGGTCGAGCGCGACCGTACGCTGCCCAAGACGTGGCACGTCATCAAGAAGTGGCCAACCGACTCGCGCATCGGCGTCGCGCTTCAGGGCGTGCAAGGATTGTTCTTCGGCGCATCGCCCCTCTCGCTGCCAAGCGAGGAGACGATGAAGAAGAAGGGGCTGACCGTCCACAAGCTCGTCACGCTCAGCGAGCCGCGGATGTGGGCGGCAACGCTGCCCAACGCCGACGGCAGCGACCCACCCAAGTACAACGAAGACCTTGCCGAAGACGAGTTCGTTTTCGCAGCCGCGATCGAGAACAAGCAAGGCCAACGGCTGATCGTCACCAGCTCAGCCGTATGGGCGGTGGACGGCGTGCTCGTGCAATACGAGCGGCGCGGCCGGGGTGCGCAGCTCACCTTCCCCGCCAACCCGGAGTTGTTCGTCAACAGTACGTACTGGTTGGCCGGGCTCGACGAGATGATCGCCGCCAGCGCCCGCCGGCAGGACGAACGGCGCGTCGGCGCGCTGTCCGAGCCCGCGGTCAAGACCATCAACGGCCTCATGCTGGCCGGCCTGCCGCTGATCGTCGTCGCGATCGGCCTGACCGTCTGGTTCATGCGGCGTGGTTGACGCGCAACGCCCACCGATTGGGGCCCAGGGTGGGCAGTGCCCACCCTACTTGTCGGACGAAGCCTGAAAGGGCAACCCATGAACTTCAAAACGACTATCGCGCTGCTCGTGTTGTTGGTTTTCGTCGGCGTGTACCTGTACATCTTCGAGTTCAAGGGCGACCCGATCCCCGATTCGCCCGAAGAAGACAACCGCCCAGGCCAGGCGCTCGTACCTTCGTCAAAATTCGACGTATCCGAAACGACCCAGGTCACGATCAAGAAGGCGGGCGAAGACGACGCCGTCTTCCGAAAACAGGACGACCGCTGGTGGCAGGTCGAACCGGTGCGCTTCCCGCTGACCGACTCAAGCGTCATGCAATTGATTGTGGGGTTGGCCGACCTGCGTTCGAGCAGCACGATCGACCCGTCGGAAGACGACGCGCCGTCGCTTTCGCGCATGAACCTCGACCCGCCGCAAGCGACCGTCGTGGTCAAGACGAAGACCAAACCCGTCAAGTCCGACGACGACAACGACGACGAGAAAGAGGAGGAAGGCGAGACGATCGAGCACGTCTATCACTTTGGCTCAGCCGACTCGGCGGCGTCAAGCGACTGGGGATACGTGCGGGTCGGTGATGAGCCGATCGTTCACGTCATCAAGACCGGCCAGGCACACCGGGCCGTACTGACACAAACGGCAAACGACTACCGCAGCCGGCGCGTGCCCGGGCCGGACACGGCGACCGTGTCGAAGGTCGTGCTCCAACAGCCAACGGGCACGGTCACGGCGATGAAGTCGGACGAAAGCAGCGACTGGTCGCTGACCGTGCCGCACGCCGGGCGGGTCGATCGCGCCCGCATCGCCGCTCTTGTCGAAGGCCTGTCAAGCCTGACCGTGCAGCAGTTCACGACCGACAAGCCGGACGAACCGGCGTTGTACGGGCTGGATCAGCCCAGCGTTGTCGTCACGGTGGTCAGTCACGTGCCGGTCAAGGACGACGCCTCGCGGACCGACCGCGTGACACACACGTTGACGGTCGGTCGGCCGACCAACATCGAAGAAACAACGTGGTACGCAACGTACGCCAGCGACCGCGTGTCGCCGATCGTGTTCGAAATCCCCGCGCCGAACCGGTCGCGCTTCCTGGCCTCCGCCGACGACCTGCGCGACCCGCGGCTGGTGCTGACGAAGACCAAAGAGGCGCGTCGCATCGACGTCGAACGAACGGACGCGCCGGGCATGCAACTCGTCCGCGAAGCGTCGGGCTGGCGGTTCGACGACCCGAAGCCGGGATACGAACCGGAGTCGCTGCGCGTGTCGAAGATCATCGACAACCTCCGCGTTGTGCGGGCCGCGGCGTATGCGGCTGACGTGAAACCGGAAGGCCAACCCGTCGCGACCGTCCGCCTGTATGTCACCGGTGACGACGAGCCGGAGACGCTGCAAATCTTCCCCGCGCCCGAGTCGGCGGCCCAGGCCAGCAAGCGACGCCTCGTGCTGCGCAACAAAGAAACGACCGGCTACATCGTCGACTTCGAAAGCCTGGCCGACGTCTTCGCCCCACGCCGAACGTTCCGCGACCTGCTGGTGGCGGACGTCAAACCGGACGACCTCACGCGCGTGACGCTGCGTCGGCCGGACGGCACGACGTGGACGTTTGAGCGATCCAACGAATCGCCCGAAGCCGGTTCAGCGAACAAGGCCGATCAGTCAAACGACGCCAATAACAACTCGAAGAAGGGCGACGACGAAACGAAAGGCCCGGGTCGTTGGGTGATGGTCGGGCACGACGTGTTCGAGCACGACATGTTTGTGGAGATGGTCGATGCCGTGTCGTACCTGCGGGCGGTCAAGTGGCTGGCGGACGACGAAAAGCCCGGCGAGCAGTCGATCGAACTGACGCTGGAGTCGGCTGAAGGCTCACCCGTCGTCCTGCGCATCGACCCGCAAACGGCGAGAGCGATGCGTGGGTCGGTCGCGATGCCCTTCCAGGTCTCACAGATGGTCGTCCGCGCCGTGAACGATGAGTACCGCTACCGCACGATCGTACCGGTCAAAGCCGACCAGATCGCACAGGTCGTTGTGAAACGCGGCGACAAGACGTGGACAATCAAGGCCGATGACAAGGGCGCGCTGTCGGCCGACGACCTGAAACTGAACGCGCTGGCGATGCGCCGTTTGTTCAGCGAGTTGGCTGGGTTGCGCGTCGAGAGGTTCATTCAGCCGCTGCCCGGCGTCGATCCGCCGGCCATCTCGTTCGACATCACGGACAATTCGGGCAAGACGTACGGCGTCTCACTGCTCGGCCTGGCCGGCGAACTGCGCGGCAAGGGCGTTGTCCGAGGCGAGAACGGCAGGACGTTTGTGATCCCGGACGCGGTCGTGCAAGCGCTTGAAGCCGACCTGACCCAGGCGCCGCCGGTGACACCGCCGCAGGTACCGTCCGGGCTGCCACCGCGCGTGCCCTTGCGCCGGCCGGGCGGATGAATCTTCGAGTCATGGAGTGAGTCGCTTGGCCAGAGGGGTGAACGAACTCACACGGCCGAATCAACGATCAATTCTCGTCGCTTCTCTTCGGTGTTGACTTGCGTGTCAGACTGACCCACATCGCCGCCATGAATCCACCTGTCGGCCCCTCCTGGATGCGTGCCGAAGTGACCATCTCTCTTTTGTCTCCCGCGACCACATTGACTGCGCCGCTTAGCCCCAGCGCACAACCGGCGAGACCGGCACCGACGTATTGCATCGGCAGCACCAGCGCCAATCCATTGATTCTTGGAACGGTCATATCGTCGCCCAAGACGAGCATTTGGTTCAAGGCGGTTTGAACCTGTGTGAAATCGTCATAGCGAAGTGCTGCGTATCCGTAAGCAACGATTGCGAGCGCAAATGGACTCAAGAGGATCGCGATTGGGTTTGTTTGCGTGTATGCCAGGTGTGCCGTCATCGATCCGATACCGAAAGCGAGCATCACACTCAGAAGAACCTGGCCGGGTTCTGAGTTCCGCACAAACGCGTATGCGCACGCTCCTGCAACAACCAAGCAAATGACTGCGGGGATTAACGCGTGGCGTTTAGGAAGTGCCCACGTCAGCTTTCTGCCCTCCCGAGAAGCGCATATTGAATCAGGCAACATGCCTCGTATGACACGATCGCCAAAGCCAATCGCTACAACCAATCCCACCAGAAACAACCCCCATCCGATCGTCTCGAGAATCAACGTGACGAACCCGCCCGGTTGGTCGGTCCGCATGAACCAGCCGTCGGACGAACCGCCCGTCCAGGACAAGACGGTGATCGCCAGACCCACCACGAATGGGCCGGCCAAAGGGTTGTCCGTGGCCCCGATGATGAGTCCGATGGCGACCACAGGCACGGCAATGGCGAGCAAGACCGCGAGCGTTTGCCAGACGCCAACGGCGGTCGAAGTGACGGCGAATCCCGTCGACCCGTCGGGCGGTTGGAGCGCGGCGGACGCGTACGTTCCTGCCAACCACGACGTGACGACGGCGGCCGCGATCAGCATGAGTCGATGTTTCAAAGCGACGAGCATCCTGCCCTCAAGTCGGTGAGACCTTACGTTAGCCAGAATCGATCATTGATCCACGCAGACGGGATCTTTCATCGTCTTTGAACGCTGCCATCGCCGCACAATTATCCACATCTTTTCCACTCACAATCTCGGCCAATCCCCCATTCGAGTGCGTATCGACGCTTGAGGGCGGCCTTGTTGAATGCTCCTCGGCCCAGGAGCCGGTAGCAACGACGCATAAGCCGCTGATGAAGAACACCGCGGCCAAGCCATCTGCAACTCGCTTGCCTCACAGGGCATCAGTAACACATATCGGCCTGTTAAATCGATGTTTATGGCAACAAACGGCCATCCATCACCTGTGAGCCTTGGCAATGGGTAAGCGAAAAGCCGTCACAGCCGAGAAGGCCTTCAATCGCGTAAGGCTTGGAACGTGTCACGAAATCCCGGCGAAAAAGGGCAAATAAACGCCTTGGCGGCATTGGGCGAGGGGTTGACATGCAGGGGTATACCTGTATCCTAATTGATACAGGGCTGCTGCAAAGCAGCTTGTCGAGGAGCCGGAAGGGTGGTCAAGTTCCCACATTGAGGTTTGCACAGGGCAGCAGGCAGTTAATACTAAACCGCTATTCTTCTTCCCGGGTCTATCCCCTGCCGCCCGCCACCTCAACCAAGACGACCCCACCCACCAGCTCCTTACACAGTTTGATTGTCAAGCCGATTCAACAGGGCGAATGTTCCGCTCTGGTCGGTTGATGGCGTATGCGTGCAGGAGACGCGCGGGACTCGGAACGCGGCACCAGGGGCGACAACCGCCACCATTCATTCGCTTATCAGCGGGCGTCCTCCCGCTGACCCCCTGACCGACGATTCCTGTGTTTCGTGACATCTTGGCCCATGCCCATCAAATCAGATGTCCCTCCACAGGAGCGCACACCATGAATTCTCGTCGTAAGGCCTTCACCCTGATCGAGCTGCTGGTGGTAATTTCGATTATCGCCCTGCTGATCGCCATCCTGCTGCCGGCCCTGGGCATCGCCCGTCGTACGGCCCGCAAGATGACCAACAGCACCCAGCAGCGTGGTATCCACCAAGGGATGGTCACCTTCTCGCAGAACAACAAGACCTCGACCGGCGACGGCTTCTTCCCGGGCCTGAAGTCGGACGGTACCCGTGTGCCCATGTTCACGTGGCCGACCGCCGACGGTACGTTCACCGCCGACACCACCGACGGTGCCGAGCCGACCACCCGCTACTGCGTCATGCTCAACAAGTCGTACTTCACGCCCGAGTACATGCTGAACCCGATCGACAAGGGCAACACGCTCGACCGGACCGACCCGATGAACACAGACACGTTCGTCGAAGTGAACCCGATCGGCACGCCGGGCACCAACCCGGACACGACGCTCTCGACGAACAACTTCTCGTACGCCATGCTCGAGATCGAGGACGACGACGACGATCGCCGCAAGGAATGGGCCGAGACGATCAACTCGCAGGCCATCGTTCTGGGCGACCGTAACGTGTCGGATTCCGCCGCTTCGGGTTCGGCCGAGTCGGTCTGGTCCGAGTTCGAGTCGGGCGAATGGGAAGGCACGGTTGTGTTCAACGACGGTTCGACCAACTTCATCTCGGAAGTGGACGACTCCGGTCAGTTGGGCCCGATCGCGACCAACACCCGTTACAACCAGAAGACGACGAACCCGACGGACAACCTGTTCGACATGTCGGAAACCAACGAGGACCCGATGGCCAACTGCGAGTTGGTCTTCCAGGACACCTCGACCGGCCAAGACCACCACGGACAGGCCGACGTCGCGGCGATGCCGTAATCGGTTGACCTGACCCGGGGGTGGGTCGTCAAACGCCCGCAAGGGCTGACCCACAAGGCGTCAGTAGCGGACGCCGACAGAGAGGGCCGCGAAACAGGAGAGAACCCCGGCCGCCGAAAGGCGGCCGGGTTTTTTCATGGTCGACCCGCCCCGCATGAAGTACGGGTGCACATGAAAATCCTTCAACGCCTGCCTATCAAGCCGCCATTGACCCGGGTGGGGTCGGCCGGTAGACTTCTGGTGACCAACGAATTGAGTCAATACCACGCGTCGCCGGTTGCCTCCCGCTCGACGGGCCGGGCGGCTGGACGACCGAAGAATGGACCGTGAAGGGCCGCGTGTGTCGCGTGACCCGTGCGTAGCGTGTAGGGTTCGGTTTTAGCCTGTGTAGGGGAGTCAACACCATGACCGATCGTATCACCCGTCGTGCATTCAGCCTGATCGAGCTGCTTGTTGTCATCTCGATCATCGTGATGCTGATTGCCATCCTCTTGCCCGCCCTGATGGGCGTCCGCCGCGGGGCGCGCATTCAGGAAAACAACGTCAATATGAGCACCCTGCTCAAGGGCATGAAGAAGTACTGCGAGGGCAATCGCGGCAGTTTCCCCGGCCTGAACGAACGCGGCGAAATCGTGCCGACGGCCGAGATCTACCTAAGCGGGTCGGACGGCAGCATTCCCGCGGCGCGCGTCGCGATTCTCTTTGCCAACGGCCTGATCGAGCCGGACCACGCGATCAATCCGATCGACCCCGAGGCTCAGCCGTACCAGACCAGCGGCGGCAACCGCAGCGAAACCGGCGAGCAGACGACCGGCAACCAGGTCCAACTGCGCAACAACTCGTACGCCATGATCCGTCTGGGCACACCGGGCACGCCGCGGAACTCGGCCTGGTCGTGCGATGTCAACGCACGTGCCGCCATCATGTCCGACCGAAACACCGGCGGGAACGAGACCAGCCAGGTCAGTTCCGTGTGGACCGACATCAGCAGCGGCCAGTGGGAAGGCGCCGTCGGCTGGGGCGACCTCAGCGTCAGCTTCGAGCAGCGGCACACCGTGACGACCGAATACCCCGGCACGAGCGTGCGTGAGGGCAACGACAACCTCTTCTTCGAGGACGACGACCTCGGCGAAGGCGGCTCCGAGAGTGACGCCGCCATGGTCTACCACACGATCTCAAGCAACCCGTACCGCAACCAGCGGCCGTAGTCGTCGATGAATTCAAACCGCATCCTGACAAACACAACACCCCGCGGAGCGCCGACCCCGGCCAACCGCGGGGTTTTTCATTAGAGCAGGCCAACGCCCCGCCGCATCAAACCGCAAAAGTTTGACGCCTTAGCCCGGCACGAATAACTTGTGCCATGGAAGCCTACCCCAAGATAGTTGCCGACGGCATCACCTTCGACGACGTCCTGCTGCTACCCGCCCGCAGTGACTTCATCCCCGCCGAAACGGACGTCTCCACCCAACTCACGGCCCGGATTCGGCTGAACATCCCGCTGTTGTCCGCGCCGATGGACACCGTCACCGAGTCGGCGCTGGCGATCGCCCTGGCCCAGGAAGGCGGCCTCGGCGTCATCCACAAGAACATGTCGGTCGAGGCGCAGGTCCGCGAGGTCGCCAAAGTCAAGCGCTCCGCCAACGGCGTCATCCTCGACCCTCAGACGCTGGGCCCCAGCGCCCCCATCGCCTCTGCCCGCCACCTCATGCGGCAACAGAACATTTCCGGCGTGCCCATCACCGACTCCGGCGACCGCCACGGCAAGGTCGTCGGCATCATCACCCGCCGCGACCTGCTGTTCGCCGAGGGCCAACCGCAGGACCAGCCCATCCGCGAGGTCATGACGACCGAGCCGCTGATTACCGCCCCGCCAAACACGACACTGGCCGACGCGGAAAGCATCCTCAACAAAGCCAAGGTCGAAAAGCTGATGCTCGTCAACGACGCATACCAGTTGCAAGGCCTGATCACGATGCGCGACATCTCGATGTTGCACCAGTTCCCGCTGGCCTGTCGCGACGACCGCGGCCGACTCCGCGTCGCCGCGGCCGTGGGCGTGCATCAACTCGACCGGGTCGAGGCGTTGATCAAGGCCGACGTCGACGCCGTCGTCGTCGACACCGCGCACGGCCACTCGAAGAATGTGATCGATACCGTCAAGGCGGTTAAGGCGGCGCACGATATCGACGTCATCGCCGGCAACGTCGCCACGGAACACGGCGCACGCGACCTGATCGAAGCCGGAGCCGACGCGGTTAAGGTCGGCATCGGCCCGGGTTCGATCTGCACGACCCGCGTCGTGTCCGGCGTCGGTGTCCCGCAGGTCACGGCCGTCATCAACGCCCTCAAAGCGGCTGACGACGCCGGCATCCCCGTCATCGCCGACGGCGGCATCCGACACTCCGGCGACATCACCAAGGCGATCGCCTCCGGCGCGAGCGTCGTCATGCTCGGGTCGCTGCTGGCCGGCCTGGACGAATCGCCCGGCGAGATGGTCATCCACATGGGACGACGCTACAAGACCTACCGCGGCATGGGTAGCGAAGGCGCGATGATGGCCGGCTCAGCCGACCGCTACGCGCAAGGCGACACGCCCCGCAAGAAGTTCGTCCCCGAAGGCGTCGAAGGCCGCGTCCCCTACCGCGGCCCGCTCTCCGACTTTGTCTACCAACTCGTCGGCGGCCTCCGCGCCGGCATGGGTTACTGCGGCACGTCCGACATCACCGCCCTGCGACGCGACGCACAGTTCTGCCGCATCAGCGGCGCGTCACTGGCCGAGTCACACCCCCACCACATCACCATCACCAAAGAAAGCCCCAACTACACTGTCGAATACCGCGAGGAATAGTCAACAGCCGCTTGCGGGTTAGCGCGCTTCAAGCAATAAACCAATAGTAATCCCCCGTATACCCAACCTCCTCAAATAACTCCACCCATTCATCGACGTGCATGAACGTGTACGCCGTCAACATCCACTTCATTAGTCGGTCACGCTCGACGTCATTCCGCCAGGCGTCGACCGTGACAAACGCGTGACCGCCCGGCTTTTTGACTCGTTCGATCTCACGTAACGCTTGCTTGCACGCCTCGCGAGGCAGATTGTGTATCGTGCTGATCGACAACACCAGGTCGAACGAGTCGTCGGCGTAAGGCAGCACGTCGGCCGACGCGACCTGCAAATAGGGCTTCACGTCGTCTATGGCGTGCTCGATCGCGTATTCCGACACATCGACGCCCGCTAATGTCGCACCGGGCATCGCCTGTCGAAAGTCATAAAGGAGAAAGCCCTTCGCGCAGCCGATGTCGAGCACAGCCGCGTCGTCGTCCAACCCGTAATGCTCTCTCAGCCGCGCAACGACCTTCTGCCAGCGACCGTCGTACCGGTAGCCGCCGTAGCCGTACAAACGGTCGCCGTCGAAAAACTCTCGGCCGTACTCCCGCGCAACCGCCCGCACCTCTTCCGTCAACGTCTTGGCGCGCTCCTCGATCGGCCGATCGGCGACCGGGTACATATCCAGCAGATTCACCTCACCCATCGCCAAACACCCCGTTCAGCGGCGCGGCCGTAGGCCCGCCTTCTTCAACTCCGACCCAAGGCGCGAACTCACTCGACCTCCCATCAAACGGCCCTTGCACCACCTCATGCACGAACGCCATGTCGGATAAAACCTCAACCGAATGCCACTGCCCGCACGAAATCCGCAACAGACGAGCGCCACCCTCGCCCAATGCGACCCGTCGCGACGCACGACCGTCACCGTCATACAGCACGACCCGCAGCGCACCGTCAATCACGTGAATCGACTCGCTACGCCCCGGATGCCGGTGCGCGCGGACAACCGTGTCACGACAAAGCGCGATGACCATCTCCTGAACGGCGTCGTCGGCGTCACGATGAAGGCAGAGGCGAGCCCGTCGTAACGGCGCTGATTTCGCCGCCGCGTGCAAGTCGCGTAACACAACGTCGTCCACAACCGGCGCATCCGACGATGTGTGCGTGACCGCGTTCATCGCGCACCACCGAAGAACGCGAGGACACGGTCGATCACGTAATCGACTTCGTCGTCGCGGAGCTTTTCGTGAACGGGCAGGCAGAGCAGTCGCCGAACACAGCGGCGCGCGTTGTCGATCGACCAGTCCCCGCGAAGCCGGTACGCGGCGTGGTCCGGCATCGGCTTGGGGTGATACACCTTGACCTCGATGCCCGCCTGTTCGAGCCAATCGCGCAGCTCGTCCCGCCGATCGGTCTGAATCGTGTAGCTGTACGCGACGTCGCCGCTGCGCAAGCCCGGCACGTCGACACATTCGGCCAACGCCGCGTCGTACCGGAGCGCGATCTCACGGCGGCGCTCGATGACACGGTCGATCCGTTCGAGCCGACCGAGCAGGATCGCCGCCTGCAGTGTGTCGATGCGACCGTTCGTGCTCGGCCAAAGACAGTCCTCGCGATTGACCAGGCCGTTGTAACGCAATGCCTCGACACGGCCGCGGATCGGCTGACGGTCAGTCACCACTACGCCCGCCTCGCCGCACGCAGCCAACAGTTTCATCGGATTCAAGCTGATCGCCCCCGCGTCGCCCAGCGACCCGACCGGCCGACCTTCGTGCGTCGCGCCGAACGCCTGCGACGCGTCCTCGATCACGAGCAGGTCATGCCCCGCAGCCGTGTCGAGCAAACGGCCCATATCGCACACTCGGCCGGTGTAATGCACAGGCACGACCGCGCGCGTGCGCGGCGTCACTGCGGCCGTGGCCGCACGCGCGTCAATGTTCAGATCGTCGTCCACGTCAACGAACACGGGCTTCGCACCGGCCAGGACGATCGCGTTGGCCGTGGCGATGAACGAGATCGCCGACGTGATCACCTCGTCGCCCGGCCCGATGTCCGCCGCCCGCAGCGCGTAGTAGAGCGCAGCCGACCCGCTGCCCACACCCACCGCGTGACGCACACCGCATCTCGCGGCCAGTCGAGATTCGAGTTGCTCAACCTCCGGCCCAAGCAGCAACTGACCGTGTGACAACACACGATCCATCGCCTCAAGCATCGCCGCCCGTTCGTCGCGTGGCACACTCAGGTCAAGAAAACGGACGCGGGCGGACGATGCCGAAACAGTTTGTGACGTGGCTGCGGTCAAGCCCCCCGTCCCCCTTTCGAGTCGTTGTGATTCGGACACAAAGCGACGACGAAGTAGTACCACGCCATGTTCGGATGTCCCGTGTGAACGACCTCGTCGTTCATCGAAAACGGCAGCGTCCGCCCAAACGACTCCCCGATCAGGCCGAGCAGTTCGCCCTGCTCGTAGCAGTGCACATGCGACGCCCGACTCAACGCACCCTGATGCGGGTACGACGCGGCGCTCGGCGTGCCGATGACCAACATGCCGGTCGACTCCAGATGACGCGCCGCCGTTTCGACCAGCCGTCGGCCGAGCGGCACGTCCATGTGCTCGATCACGTCAAGCATGACGATCGCGTCGTAACGGTCGTCGGCGTCCATCTCGAAGAAGTCGCCCGCGACGAACTCGACGTTATCCCGCCGATTCATTGCGCGGGCCTCGAACACCTCGTGTTCCTTGACGTCCAGCCCCGTGACGCGCGCCGCGTGCTGGGCCAGGAACATCGACCCGAGCCCCGAGCCGCTGCCGACCTCGAGCACGCGGTCGGTCTTCTTAAGCATGCGCGCGACGAACTTGTAGCGTGCCAACCGGATCAGGAACCGCATCAGGTTGTTGTCAACGAATGACGCATACTCCGGCGGCAATGTCACACCGTCCGGATAGGCCGCGTAAAGCTCATCCACCAACTTGGCGTAAAGCTCCGGGTCGAGGTCGTACTTGCTCTGTCGTGCGGTCTCAAACATATGCGATCCTCGCGTGTGTCACCCGTCCTTGCGGTAGCGCACAATCTTCATCGGGCAGAAGTCGCCCGCCGCGGGCAGGGCGCAGAAAAAATCATTCAACACGGAAGACGACTTGGCCTTTGTCGGGTCGTCCAACAGCTTGGGCATCAGCACGCGCGAGCCGAAGTAGTAGCCGCTCAGAAACGCGTTCTGGTCGACCCGTTTGCAACCCAATTCAGCCATGCGACCGTCGACCTGCGCCTCGTCGAAGAACAAGTTGTGCCACGGCGGCCCGATCGGCGGCAGGCCGACCTCTTCACGGGCGGTGTTTAGGTTGTCATGCCCGCTGTTAAACGACTCGTGCATGACAAACTCGCCGCCCGGCTTCATCGCCGACGCAATATTCGCAAGCGCTGCCGACTGGTCGCCCCACGTGGGCAGATTCTGCAAACATCGCTCGGTAAAGATCAGGTCAAACTGTTCGGGCGCGACCAGCTTCAACACGTCGCAGACTGCGAACGTCACTCGGCCGAGGGACGACGACACGTCGCGTTCCTTGGCGACGTCGATCATGTCCGGCGACAGATCCACCGCCTCCAGGTCGATGTCAAATCGGCTGACCAGTTCCTGCGCGACGTAGCCGTTGCCGCAACCGATCTCCAGCACACGCTGGCCGTCGCGGATATACGACGCCAGCGCGTCGAGTTCAAGCCGGCGGGTGCGCGCGTCCTGAATGGTCGACGTGCCGGCGTCGCCGTGGCGTTGCGCCTCATTGCGGTAGAGGTCGAGGATGTCGGTCGTAGTGAATGTTGCGCTCATGGCTGATGCTCGTATTCCAATGGCAAGTCTCGGATTGTGTCCCAATGCCGGTCAACCCAATCGACAACCTCACCCAACCCGTCTGCGAGGTCGACCATCGGTGACCAGCCCAGTTCGTTGCGGGCCTTGGCCGAGTCGATGACGTACGCGGCGTCCTGTCCCGGGCGTTCGTCGACGACGCGCGTCGCCTCGTCGAATGGTCGGCCGGCACGTTCGCAAACCGCACTCACGACGTCGCGCACGGCCACGCCGCCGTCAGGAGACAGGTGGTACACGTCGCCGATCCGCCCGTCGCGCAGCACGGCCAACTCGCCGCGCGACACGTCGCGGATGTGGATGTACGACTTGACCGCCCGTCCGCCGCCGTGCAACTCGATCGTCTTGGCCAGCTTCAGGTAGATCGCGCTGCGCGGGATGATCTTGAAGAGCTGCTGCCGCGCGCCGTACACGTTCGTCGCGCGCACCCACATGACGGGAAAGCCAAACTGCCGCCGGTACGTCTCCAGCAACATGTCCGCCGCCGCCTTCGACGCGGCGTAAGGCGTCGAAGGGTTCAGAGGCGCGTCCTCGCGCACCGTTCCGACGCAAGTGCCGTACACCTCGGGCGACGAAATGTGGACGTAGCGCTTGAGGTATTCCCGCCGTCGTAGGTGATTGACCAGTTCCGCCAGCGCGACGGTATTGGTCTGATACCAGTGCTCGGGGTGTTCCCAACTCGGCGCGACCTCGCTCTGCGCGGCGAAATTAACGATGTAGCTTGGGCGCTCGGCGTCGAGCAGGTCGAGCAACCGGGGCATGTCGCGATTCATGTCGAGCTGGTGATACGCATACCTCGATAGCGCACCGTTCGTCCGAGCCAGCGCCCGGATGAACATCGGCGACCGCTGCGGCGACCGGCTCACGCCGACGACGCGGCACGGCGTTTCATCCAACAACAGGTCGGCGAAATCCTGACCTGAAAAGGCGTTGGCGCCGAGAACTACAATGGTGTCGCGATTTTCCATGATCGTTCGGTGCGCAGGCAAAGCGTCCGTGCCCTTGGGGAGTCGGGCGGCTGTGGTCGGATTCATCCCGGCCCGCCCTTGCGTTTCATGAAGGACCGGCCGACCGCAGGTCACAAACCGAAGCCGCGGACATCGTCCACCGTGTCGAGGACGTGCCTGGCCTGGTCGAGCTGCGCCCTCTTCTTATCGACATCACGGGGGTTCGACCCGGCAAAAGATCGCCGCGAAGCCCCTTCGGGCAGGAACTCATTGAGCAGGATGCACGCCCACTTGACGCGGTAGACCGGCAACAGCAGGCCGATCCGGAGGCGGTGAAGCGGCGGGTCGGAGAGGTCCGCCACCAGCCGATCAGTGAACGACTCCAAGTACCGCATCGGCACAGGCAGGTCGGGCTGACAGAAAAAGTCGCAGACGAGTTTGGCTGGGTCGTCCCACCCGGCGTACTCAAAATCGAGAAACCGCAGCCGACCGTCGCTGCCCAGCAGCGCGTTGTGGAAACCGAAATCGGAAGGCGAGAGCCGGCGGTCTTGCGCGGGCAGCATCTGATCGATCGCGACGCCGGCCCGCCTCGCCGCGATGGTCGCCCAAGCCCGAACACGCCGCCAGAAAGGCAGCAGTTCCGACATCACGAACACCGCCGCGTCGTGGTCGATCCCGATCGACTCCAGCGGCAACGCCCGCCACAACCGCTCGATCCGGCGATCGACGCAGGCCAAGTGCTGCTCGATGCTGAAACAGGCCTCCGCCGCCTCGGGCAGGTCGGCCGCGTCGTCGTTAAAGCGGTGTCTGTTCAGACGCCGCACAAAATGCCGGGCTTGAGCGACCGCGCGGGCGTCGACCTCATCGCGCCGCAGTTTCCGCCCCTCGACGAACTCGAATAGCGCCAATCGTGCCGCCGCGTCGCTGACGATCGGCCGAGGCACACAACACACGCCATGCCGCCAAGCAAACCCCGCGAAACCGACCTCCGCGGAAAGCCGGTCTCGTCGGTCGAACGCGCGGTCGCTATAGGCTTTGACCACGTGGTCAGCCCCGCCCACGGTGACACGGTAAGTGCGATTGTTTCGCCCGCCGGTCCGCCGCTGTAACGTCATCGGACCCTGTAGGCCCGCACCATTCAACAGCCGCTCAATGTGCGCAAGCGTCACCTCATCGCACGACTCGATCGATTCAGTCCTAGCCGCGGGCAACATCAATGCAACACCGTTTCGTGAAGAACCCATTCCCGCAGGCCCGCCCACGACGTCGTACGGTACGCGAATGAACCGTCGTCGTGACGGTCGGTCGGGTCGAACAGGACAGGTCGAACCTCGTTCGGGAACGCCGGGTCTGCCAGGAACCTTGGCAGGTCGTCGATGAAGACATCGCAGCCCAACGCTCCGATTCGGCTGAGTTTCGCCTCGCGGGCCAACTCAAGCCATACCCGATCATCGGTCAAACCGACGGCCTCGTCGGCGAGGATACGGTTAGCCGTCAACCAATCGCGCGCCGCCTCGTGCAGGTCGTAAGGCGGACCGGCGTAAGGCCGACGGGTCTTATGACTGACGATGAACAGGTCGTGACCCGCCGACCGCCAGGCGACCATCGCGTCGCGCACACCGGGAAACGGCTTGGCATCGCGGATACGTCGGCCATACACCTCGCCCTGTATCGCCGTCCATCGATCTTCTCGGTCTGCATCGCAGAACGCGCGGCGAACCGACTCCTTGTCGGTCGAGACGGTACGTTCGATCCAGCCACGCGCGACCGCCTCGTCGTGGAACAGGCCGTCGTAGCAGACGATCGTGTTGTCAAGGTCGATACCGATTCGCATGTCTAAACCTCTGACGGCTCACCACTTCGTGGGAACATGTGGACTCGCACAAACTACGAGTTAGCGAGTCATGTCTGTTCGCGTGCATCCGCATTGACCTGCGGCTGAATCATGCGACCTGGGCACTCGATTCGACGATTTGCCTGTCGCAAGAACCAATTGCATTCACCTCAACCATCGGTCGAACCACTCGGCCTGATTCCAGGTCGTCCAACGCTTGATTAATCTGGTCCAGTGTGTACGTCGCACCGACGAGCGGCGACAGGTCGAGTCGGCCTATTGCGATCAGCGACGCATAGCCGGCATAGTCGCGGTCCGGTTCGCTGTCGCCGCCCCACGTGCCGAGCAGTTGCTTGCCCTGGTTGAGCTGTTGCGGGTCGATCGACAACGACTCACCGTGCGGCGCGTTGCCGATGACCACGGCCCGACCGCCGCGTGGCCGAACGCACTCCAGGGCCTGCCGCATGACGCTCGGCCGACCGGTCGCCTCGATGGCGGCGTCGAATCCACCGGGTGCACACGCTTTGAGGCGTTCGAATGCGTCGTCGTCATCGACGTTAATGGTGTCGGTCGCGCCCAGTTGCGTCGCACAATTCAGTCGATCGGCTCGGCGATCGATCGCGACTATGTGTTCAGCGCCGCGCTCCGCAGCGGCCGCGACGGCGCACAAGCCGACACCGCCAACGCCGAACACCGCGACGGTCTGTCCGCGCCGCACGTTACCCGCGTGCCATACCGCACCGATACCCGTCGGCGCAGCGCAACCCAATAATGCCGCCTCGCGCATCGGCACGCCGTCGGGCAACCGTGTCAACCGGTTCTCGCTGACCACGCTAAACGTCTGAAACGTCGTCACGCCGCCCGCGTTCACCCTGCCACTCGGCCCTTCGTAAACCGTGCCCGGCACGTCCAGCCCGCCGCCCTTGATCCACGACAGGATCACCCGGTCGCCCGGCTGAACACGCGTCACATCCGTCCCGATATCACGCACGACACCGCTGCCCTCATGGCCGAGGCAGTGCGGCACGTAATCGTCCGGCCCGCGCCGACCGCGTGCTTCAAGCACCTGCGTGTGGCAAACACCGGAGTACGCGATTTCGACCAGCACCTGCCCAGGCCGAAGCGTCGGCAGTTCCAGTTCACACAACTCAAGCGGCCGACCGAGTTCGACCAGCACCGCGGCAACCGTTTTCATGATGCGACCCACTCCGTCATGGTCAAAGGGCGTGCGTGTCGGTATGCGGCTTCGACCCGCTGAGCGATCGACGCCGGCGTCAGTCCATACCGTTCACGCGCGTGCGATTGACCGCCCGCCTCACACAGGTATCGGTCGTCACAACCGATGCGCAACAGCCGCGCCGATGCCGGCGTCGGCTGATCAATCAGCCACTCAGCCACCGCGCCGCCCGCACCGCCGACGACGCTGTGTTCCTCGACCGTCGCAACCACGACATGCTGTGCAAACACGTCGCGCAATATCGCTTCGTCCAACGGCTTGACGGTGTGCAGACTCACGACGCGCGGCGAGATGCCGCGTTCAACCAGCAGGTCGGTCGCCTGCACGACGATCGGCAGGACGTTTCCAACACTCAACAGGCAGACATCGTCGCCCCGGCGCACGTCGAGCGCCCGAATGATGGCGATGTCTGGCACGCTTTCATGCACGACGGGCTCGCCCTTCTTGCCCAGTCGCAAATAGACCGGCCCGTCGTGCGCCAGCGACGCGCGCAGCAACCCGCGGACTTCCATCGCGTCACCCGGGCAAACGATCGTCAAGCCCGGGATCGCGCGCAGCATCGCCAGGTCGTCCAGCGTCTCGTGCGTCGCGCCCAGGTTCGCGTAACTCAACCCCGCGCCGACGCCGACGACCACGACCGGCTGACGGTGATACCCCAAGTCGATCCGGATCTGCTCAAGACATCGCGCGGTCACGAACGGCGCGATCGTATAGACCACCGGCCGCATCCCGCCCATCGCCAAGCCGGCGGCGACGCTGACCATGTTCTGCTCGGCGATGCCACAATTGATGAAACGGTCGCCGAACGACTCCTTGAAGGGGTTGAACAACCTATTGCCGATGTCGCCGGACAACAGCACGACGCGCGGGTCGCGTGCGGCTAGCTGCGTGATCTCGTCGGCGAAGGCGTTACGCATAGGGCTTGTGGCGGGCCGGAAGGGGAAAAGGAATGGACCGCGGATTACGCGGATAGCGCGGATGAGGAGTCGTGTGTCGTGGCGCTTGTGAGCATGTGGCTTGTCTTGTCGTAGGGTGGGCACTGCCCACCATCGCTTGTCGTTGCGTCACCGTACTCCTTGGTGGGCAATGCCCACCCTACGTCGGAGTCAACTCTGTCAACGACGCGGCCAGTTCCGCGTCGTCCGGCACGCGGTAGTGCCAGTTGTTGTCGTCTTCCATGAACGACACACCCTTACCTTTGACAGTGTGCGCGACAATCACACTCGGCTGCTCGCCGTGCTCGCCAACCGCCTTCATCGCGTCGACCAACACGTCTACATCGTGCCCGTCGACCTCACAGACCGACCAGCCGAACGCCCGCCACTTGTCAGCCAGCGGGTCAAGCGCCATCACCTCGTTGCTCCGTCCCGTCGCCTGCCACTTGTTGTAGTCAACGACCGCGCACAGTCGGCCGACCCGCTGCGCTAACGCGAGCATCGCCGCCTCCCAAACACTGCCCTCGTTGCATTCGCCGTCGCTGAGCAATACAAAGACGCGAGACGGCTGCCGCCGCATCCGCGCCGCCAGCGCCATGCCCAATCCGAGCGACAGGCCGTGACCCAGCGAGCCTGTCGCGGCTTCGATCCCCGGCGCGCAATTCGGCGACGGCTGTTCCGGCAACGCCCCGCCCGGCTGGTTGTATGTGTCGAGCAGCGCGTCGGGAAAGCAGCCGCGCTGTGCGAGTGTCGCGTACCAGGCCGCCGCCGCGTGCCCCTTACTCAGGATGAATCGGTCTCGATCCGGATCGTCAGGTCGCGCCGGGTCGATCCGCAATGCGCCCCAATACGCGGCGACGAGGATGTCGATGCACGACAGTGACGACCCAAGATGCGGCGCTCGGCCGTCGTGCGACATGCGCACCACGCGCCGCCGAATCCGACGGGCGATATCTTGCAGGTCGTGTTGCGCATGAGAGGCATTCATTGCGTCCACCGTTCGCTAATCACGCCGCAAGCAACGACGCCAACTGCGCCTTCATCGTCTTGACGTTGTAGTAACGCGGGTCTTCCAATGCCCCCGGCAGGTCACCGGCCAGCAGCGCACCCGTCACTTCGCGTACGGCGTCTTCAATCGTGTGCCTCGGCCGAAAACCAAGATCACGTTCAATCCGCTTCGACGAGATGTGATAAGAGCGCAGGTCGTCGCTCGGCGTCGTGTCGATGGCGATGTCGTTCACGTCGGGACACGCCTCGAGCACCACCCGTCGGACGAGTTGCGCGATCTCATCAACGCGCATGTTCTGGTAACCCGCGTTCCATGTGCGGTCGGCGACGCGGTCGGCCGGCTCACGCAAGAGCCTCGCATAGAGGTCGGTGATGTCGTCGATGTGGATGTTCGGCCGCTGCTGAGACCCGCCAAACACGGTGATTCGGCCGCGCTCGACGGCGTGCGTCGTGAGGATGTTCACCGTCAGGTCAAGCCGTTGCCGCGGCGAGATGCCGCAGACCGTGGCCGGGCGAATGACCGTGCCGACGAAATCCGACGACGTGTGATCAAACAACACCGGCTCACACATGCCCTTGAACCGGTTGTAATCCGTGATCGGCACGAGCGGGTGGTCTTCTGTGACCTCCGGCTCGTCGCTGACGCCATAGACACTCGACGTCGAAGCGTAGATAAAACGCTTAACGCCCGCCTCCTTGGCCAGCCGAACGAGGGGCTCGAACGCGTCGAAGTTGATCGACCTGCTCAACTGCGGGTCGAGTTCAAAGCACGGGTCGTTAGCGACGCAAGCGAGGTGAATCACCGCGTCACAACCCTGCAACGCACGTCGCAACGCGACCTCGTCACGGATGTCGCCGCGCACTTGCTCGAGGCGTGGGTCGTTGACGTAGTCGGCGAGCGGGTCGTGATGAAAGAGATACCAGTCGATGACGCGCACGTGCCGGCCATCGGCCAGGAGCTTGGGCACGAGGACCGAGCCGACGTAGCCGGCGCCGCCGGTGACGAGTACTTGTTGTATCGATGGATGCATCGCCGCCTTCCCGTGATTGGCTGAATGAATTACTTAAGCAAACACTCCAAATGCCGGATCAAACCGACACGGTCCAGTGACGTTCGGTGGCCGACGGTCGCGACGGCCTGCGCCCCCGCCGCGTTGCCGACGAGCGCAGTGATGGGCATCGGCGCGCCGGCCGCGAGCAGCGGGCCGGTCACGCTCAGGAACGTGTCGCCTGCGCCCATGCGGTCGCGAACCTGATCGGCCAGGGCGGGCGCTTCGCTGAAGCCCTCATCGCGTTCGTAGCACAGACACCCATGCGACCCGCGTGTCACGACCGCATGCCGCGCATTCAGTCGAGCGGCGACCTGTTCGATGATGCGGCGCAGGTCGCCGCCGCGGTCGCGGGCTTCGAGCCGCATTTCCTTTTCCGCGACACAGACGTAGTCGGCCCGCGGGTACTTGCTGACCGTGTGGTAGCCAAGATTGCCCGCGTTCGACTGCGCGTTGACCGCCAGCCAAGGCGACTTGTCGCACAACAACGTGACAGCCTCACGCCCAATCATGCCGTGGCCGAAGTCGAGGACGATCACGGCGTCGTAGTCGGCCAACGTCGTGTCCAGCGTGTGACAAAGCGCATCGCGGGCCGGGCCGACCATCGGCGAGTCTTCGATCTGATAGACCTCGAACAGCTTGTGAAAAAAGTAGCTGTCAACGTATCGCCGCTTCACGATCGTCGGCGCGTCCGGCCGACGAATGAACGTCGCGTCCACGCGCGGGTCGAGGCTGTCGCGGACAAACGCCGCGTCGCGGTCGGGGTCGGTCGCGACCACCGAGTCGCCGGTGGGCTTGCGTTCGCCCAGCACGGTCAACAGGCCAACGTGGTCGCAGAACTGAGCGGCGTGGTTTGCTACAGCAACCGCCCCGCCGGCGAAACGCTCGACTTCGCGTTGCTTGACAGCCAGCGTCGGCTCTTTCGACGACTTGCCGATCGCCTCGCAGTACTGGTACTCGTCGATGATCGCCTCGCCAACGATCAACACGCGCTGCGCCCGCGCGGCCTCGAGGCTGCCGAGCACGTCGTCGATGGTGAAACGCTCGGCGAACGCGGCGGTGTACCGGCGCACGTCGTCCGAAAGGTGGTCGAGATAACGGTTGATTAGTGTTGATGAACTGAATGAGACGTCTTCGGTGATGACTAGTCTGCCGCCGACCGACTCGACAGCCTCGCGCTCGATCGAGATACCGCCGGTCTGGTCGCGCTGCGCGTCTTTATAATCCGGCCCTTTGACGTATAGATCGGGCCGCAGTGCTCTGATCGGCACGTCGCCCTTGGACGCGGTGTTGATCGCCACGTAGTCGACACAGTTCAGCGCGGCCAGCGCCTCGGCTCGCAGCCGTTCGCCGAACGCGGGTCGGCCGGGGCCTTTGTTGACGAATCGGTCGGGCGTGACCGTCACCACCAGCAGGTCGCCCATCGACCGGGCTTCTTCGAGGTGGCGGATATGGCCGATATGCAGCAGGTCGAACACGCCGTGACAGTGAACGACGGTCTTGCCGGTGCGCATGGGCGGCAGGCGTTCAGCCAATTCGGCCAACGAGTGGATCTTGCCCTGACCTTGCGGCGGCCCCGTGCGTGCCGGCGGCGTCGATACGGCGACCGGCGCGCTGGGCGTCAAAGGCTTGAGCGGTTTGACCAGTTGCGACGCGCGGCTCACGCGGGTGCTCCATACGGCAACGTGCGACGTGCGCGGCTGCACGTCGCGGTGTGGTTGGCCCCCACGTTGTGGGTCCGCTGACTACGCAGCCGACCGATCCTGCTCGACCGACCCGGCCTCGGCTGCAAGTCGTTCACGCATCTGCGAAACGACCCGTCGCAAGCCCGCATTGAAGGTCAGTCGGTCTTTGACGTTTGCCCACTGCGCGTCGCAGATCGTGCGTCGCGCCGCGGGGTTGTTGATGAGCGATTCGATCCGCGCTCGGCATTGGGCCGGGCCGGCAAAGGTCACCTCATCGAGGCGCGGCAAGGCCTGCGACTGAGCGACGATTGCGCCGGCCCGCTGCCAGCAGCGCACCTGTCGGACGGGGTCCGCGGCGTTGCTGAAGTCAAGGCCCGCCGCTTCGTCAATCAGCGCCTCCAGCGCGTCACGCTGATCGTCCGCGACGGCGCGGAGCGCGTCGTCCCGCGACTGCACGTCACACAAGCGGTCGTCGTCCAATTTGTTGGCCAAGCGCTGTAGCAACCTGTTTGCCGGATGGTCACGCACAAGCATGAAACCGCCGGCCGCAAGCCCGTCAAGCATGCGGTGGTGCACAAAACACGGGTACGGCTCGAGCACGAGGCTGACCTTCGCCAGCCGTGTCACGCCCTGTAACGCCTTGCCGTGCTCGACCGGCCCGCGCGCGAACGCCGCGAATCTCGGATTGTTCTCCCACCCTTGACCAAACAATGCCAGCGATAGCCCTAGTGCATCAGCCGACTCGGCCACCCAGCCCAATGCCTGCTGCCGATACAACGCGATGTTGAGCGGGTTCCAGAGCCGTTGCACGACATCTTCAACCGATTGCGCATTGAGATTTGATGCGTCACATTTACCAACCAGCGCGCGCAGGTCGTGCAGCGTTGGAACGGCGTCGCCGGCCTCGTACAGCGCAAGCAGACATTCAACACACACTCGAGTCAGGTCGGCCGTTGAGCCTGCGGCGTCGTCGACAATCCGCGCAGCCAACTCGCTCGGCACGCCGCTGACATTCGAGACATAAACCAGGTCGTCGCCTGTTTGCGACGTATCTTCGTCGCGCCGCTTGAGTGCGCTCGTCCACATCATCGGCACGTCGATGCACTGCGTCGGCGGGTAGCCGTGCTGGTCGATGAACAGGGGCGAAGCGAAGGTGAGGATGAAGTCGCGCGGCGTGATGCTCGCGGCGGCTTCACGGCTGGTCAGGTTGGGCAGGTGGTCCTGCACCCACGTGATGACGGGGATGTTCGGCGGCAGGAGTTGGCCCTGCTCGCGACGTAAGTGGTCGATCATGAACACGACGTCGGGGTCGAACGCGTCGAGCTGTTCGAGCATGGCCAGGTGCATCGGCCGATGGCGGGGGGAAGGCTCGATGATGGTGTGCGTGTCCCAACCGAGCTGCGTGAACGCCGCGGCCGCGTCACGTGTCGCGTACTGCAGGACGGTGGTGAACCGGCTGGTCAACAGCAAAACGCGCGGCCGACGCGGCGGGTCGTCGCTGAACAGGTCGATCAACTCGTCAGTTGAGCGGGAGGCGTCGCGTGTGCGGACCTTCAGGCGGAGCCGCTCGCAGAGTTGGTCGTACTCAACGGTCACGCGGTCGATTACCGACTTGATCGCACTGGCGGTCGGACCGACCTGAACGCAGGTGACCGGCGGCGGAAGCATCGTGTCGGCGAAGACGGCGGCGCGATAGTCCGACGACCAACCCGGGCCGACGTACCAGCGGAACCTCTCGTCGGCGATCGGCCCGCTCGGGCCGGTGTAGTCGTGCAATGCAAAGCACATGACCAGCAGATGCGGGTCGGGCTCGATTACATGAACGACCTGCTGCTGGTCCATGAACAGGTCGGGCGGGTTGCGGGAAAGGTGGCTGAGCAGGTATCCGTCGCCGAGGCCGCACAGGCCCAAGGCCGAACCGCTCTTCATCGCTGCGCTCAGGCTCCCCACGACCTGTCGCAGGCCGTGGGCCGGGTCGCCCGCGGGTGAGAGGACCATCGGCTGATTGGGGTTGGCACAGTCGGCCAAGGTCATCAGGCCTGACGGGCATTCCATCACGCGGTAACGGACACGCGCGGTGGCGTCGGCCAACGGGATGGTCGAACCGGTCAGCGTGTCGTGGACAGTCGGCCGGGCGATGCGCATCGCCTCCAGGTTTCGAGCCAGCCGAAGCTTGAGTTGCAACATCAGGTCGGCTTCGTCATCCGGCACGCGCGTCAACAGGCCGATCGCCAGCTTCCACCAACGACGTGCGAGGCAGGCGTCGGCCGCGAAGCGAAGATCACGGGGCGAGAGACCGTCGGCCTGACGCGCAATCAGGTCGCGAGCCTGCTCAGGATCGAGGCTCGCCAGCGCATACGGCAGCGATGAGTCGCATTCCACAGGAGGCGACGACGCGGCCTGGGAGGCCTGGGGGGTCGTACTGATCGCGCGAGGCGTCATGTTATCGGCCTACTTCAACGTGATTGGTATCGGGCGGGCTGGAGTCGGGAGGTGAAAAACAGGCCGTTGCGGGCGACCACGTCGCGTGATAGCTTGCGTCACCCACGCGCGGCGTCACCCAGAAACTCGCGATGCGGCGACCTGCCCTTAATCATTGAGAAAGGCATCCTCATGAAGTTCGCCATCTGTAATGAGACGTGGCAGAACACGCCCATTGAAACGGTCTGCGCGGCCGTCAAGTCGCATGGCTATGACGGGATCGAGATCGCCCCGTTCACGCTGAAAGACGACCCAAGCGACCTGACCGAGGCTGACGCGCAGCACGTCGCGAAGGTTGCGTCCGACGCGGGACTGGAGGTCGTCGGACTGCATTGGCTGCTGGTCAAGCCGCCGGGGCTGCACATCACGACGGACGACGACGCGGTCCGCGACCGGACGACCGAATTCCTCAAACACCTGGCCCACCTTTGCAAAGCGATGGGCGGGCGGGTCATGGTGTTCGGCAGCCCGAAGCAGCGCAACCTCGAACCGGGCGTGACATACGAGCACGCGTTCGACCGCGCAGCCGAGGTCTTTCGGGCCGTGAGCGAGACGGCCGGCCCGCTCGGCGTGACGCTGGCACTCGAGCCGCTCGGCCCCGAAGAGGGCGATTTCATGGTCACGGCCGACGAGACGGAAAAGATCATCGCTGCGGTGGATCACCCGGCCTGCCGCCTGCACCTGGACGTCAAGGCGATGAGCACGGAATCTGACCCGATCCCGCAGGTCATCCGCGACCACGCCGACACGCTGGCCCACTTCCACGCCAACGACCCGAACCGCCGCGGGCCGGGCACGGGGAAGGTCACCTACGAGCCGATCGTGTCGGCCTTACACGACGCGTCTTACGACGGATTCGTGTCGGTCGAGGTGTTCGACTACACGCCCGACGCGGACACGATTGCCCGCGATTCGATCGCCTATCTGCGGCAGGTTTTTGCCGTCGCGTGAGCCGCTCGTGGCATGCTCTTTGCTCGATTGCTTACCAGGGGTGTGCGGGCTGCAACATTCACATGACATGAACGTTTCGCTACAATTGCGGGACGTCACCCGTGCAAGGACCGCTTGATGGCGTTTGTCGTACGGTCGGGTAGTCGCGGCAATCGATTGGGGAGCGACACCTTTCGTACCGACGCATTTCTGAGCACGCTCGCCTGTTTGTTGGGCATTCTTCTCTTCTTGATCCCCGCAACCGCCCGGGCGGCCGACCTCAAGGCCTGCCGCGACCACGTACGGCACGGCCGATACGCCGACGCTATCAAGGAAGCGGACGCGGCGATTGAGGACGGCACGTACCTCGACGACTGGTACCTGCTCAAGGCCAAGGCCCACACGGCGATCGGGCAGGACAACGAGGCGATCAAGGTGCTCGACGCGGCGGCGCTGCGATTCAGCCTGAGCATCCTCGTGCGGCACACGCAGTTCGAGGCGTACGAACGCGTCGGGCGCAAGCACGACGCGTTGCTGGTGCTCGAGCGGATCAACCGGATGATCGTCGCTGCGCCGTGGCGGTATTCGGACAGCGAAGAACTGGTCACGCAGGGCCGCGTTGCGCTGGCGATGGGGGCCGACGCCCGGCAGGTGCTCGAACTGCTCTACGACCGGGCGATCAAACTGGATCCAGAGAACACGGACGCGTACCTGGCCAGCGGTCAGCTCGCCCTGGACAAGAACGACGACGCCGAAGCGGCCCGCGCATTCGAGCGAGGTCTGCGGCACGACGCGGAGCACCCCGATCTGCTGTTCGGCCTGGCGCAGGCGCTGGCGTCGAGCGACGGCCCGCGCACAGCCGAGACACTCGACAAGTTGCTGGAGATCAACCCGAACTACGCCGGCGCGCTGCTCATGCAGGCCGACCACTTCATCGACTCAGAGCGGTACGAGCATGCCGTCGAGTTGCTCGACAAGGTGCTGGCGGTCAACCCGATCGAGCCGAGCGCCTGGGCTTACTTCGCCGTGCTTGCGCACCTCGACGCCGACGCGATCGGCGAGCACGAGTACCGCGACTTTGCCCTGCGACGCCGGGCCGACGACCCGGCTGTCGACCACCTGATCGGCCGAAAGCTGTCGCGCAACTACCGATTCAGTGAGGGCGCCGCCTATCAACGCGCCGCCCTGGCGATGCAGGCCAACTACCTGCCCGCGCGCAAGCAACTGGCGCAAGACCTGCTGCGACTAGGCAACGTCGAAGAAGGCTGGAAACTCGTCCACGCCGTCTACGAAGACGACGGCTACGACGTGGTCGCGTTCAACTTGGTCACCCTGCACGACCGCATGGCCGAGTTCACGACGTTGCGCGACGACGACTTCATCGTCCGCATGAGCGCGTCGGAAGCGAAGATTTACGGCCGACGCGTCATGGCGCTGTTGCACCGCGCCAAGAGAGCGTTGTGCGACAAGTACGGCCTGACACTTGACGGGCCGGTGACGGTCGAGATCTTTCCCGATCAGAAGGACTTCGCCATCCGCACGTTCGGCCTGCCGGGCGGCGTGGGGTATCTAGGCGTCTGCTTCGGCAACGTCGTGACGGCCAACAGCCCGGCGTCGCAGGGCGCGTCGCCGAGCAACTGGGAGGCGGTCTTATGGCATGAGTTCTGCCACGTCGTCACGCTGAACCTGACGAACAACAAGATGCCGCGCTGGCTGAGCGAGGGCATCAGCGTGTACGAGGAGAAGCAGGCGAACAAGACGTGGGGGCAGGCGATGAATGCCCGCTACCGCAAGATGATCATGGACGGCGAGCTGACGCCGATCAGCCGACTCAGCGCCGCGTTCCTGCGACCCAAGAGCGGCCTGCACCTGAATTTCGCGTACTACGAGTCGTCGCTCGTCGTCGAGTACATGATCCAAGAGTTTGGCTTGGAGAAACTGCGGGCCGTTCTGCAAGACCTGGGCAAGGGCATCTATATCAATCAGGCCATCGAGAACCACATGGGCCCGATGAAGCAGATTGATAAGGCGTTCGACGACTTCGCACGCAAACGGGCTGAGCAGCTTGCGCCGGGCGCGACTTTTGAAGACGAAGCATTCACCCGCGACGTGCAGCGCGACCCCGATGCGCTGAAGCAGTGGGTCGAGGATCACCCCAGCCACTACCCCGGCCTGCGTGTTTACGCGAGTTGGCTCGCCTCGCAGGAGCGGTACGACGAAGCAGTCGCCGTCCTGACGAAGGCGATCGAACTCTACCCGACGGAGACGGGCGGTGGCAGCGCGTACGCGATGCTCGCGCAGCTCTACCGCGAGTTGGGCAAGACCGAACTGGAGCGCAAGACGCTTCAAACCATCGCCACGCTCGACGCCGACGCCGTCGACGTGTACATGCGGCTCATGGAACTCGCGACCGAGGCTGAGCAGTGGTCCGCAGTGCGCGACCACGCGCAGCAGATGTTGGCTGTCAACCCCCTGCTGCCCGAGCCGCACCGCCGACTGGCCCGCGCCGCGGAAGAGCTTGGCGAACACGACACGGCCATCGACGCCTACCGCACATTGGTCACGCTCGACACGCCCGACCCGGCCGGCGTTCACTTTGCCCTGGCGCGGCTGCTGCACGCCAAAGACGACCCGTCCGCGAAGCGTCATTTGCTCAAGGCGCTCGAGGAAGCGCCGCGTTACCGCGACGCGCACCGCATGTTGCTCCAGATCACGAAACAAGTCGAACCACAAGAAAAGCCGGAAAAGTCGCAAGCGCCGCCCCCGGCCGAGCCCGATGAACCCAAGAGGCCGTCACCATGACCCGACCCTCACGTCGCCCGCGCATCGTCGCCGCGCTGACCGTCGCCTTCACGCTCATGCTGTGCGCGACGGTCGTCATCGCGCAGTTCCGCGACCGGCGCGGGCGGGACCGCGACGGCATCATCTACGACCGCAACGGCGTGCCGGACTGGAAGGTCGACCCCGACTACAAGGAAGACGTGTTCACATTCGCCCGCCTGCGCTACGACTCGTGGCGCGGCCGGGGCGGCTGGGCGACCGACCACCCCGACAGCGACCTGAATTTCTCGTTCCGGCTTCAACAGTTGACCACGATGAAGGTCAACCCCAACCCGGTCATCGTCGACCTAAATGGCGACAAGATCTTCGACTACCCGTTCATCTACATGATCGAACCTGGGTCGCTGTACTTTTCGGAGAACGAGGTCAAACGGCTTCGCCGCTACCTGCTCAACGGCGGGTTCCTCATGGTCGACGACTTCTGGGGCGGCGACGAGTACGACAACTTCTACGACGAGATCAAACGCGTGTTCCCCGACCGCGAGCCGGTCGACCTGGAGATCGACCACCCGATCTTCCACATCGTGTACGACCTGAAAAAGAAGCCGCAGGTCCCGTCGATCAGCCACGGGATGAGCGGGCGGACGTACGAGTCCCGCCCCGGCCCGGACGACGGCAGCGAGGTGCACTACCGCGCGATCTTCGACGACGACGGGCGGATGATGGTCATCATCTGCCACAACACCGACCTGGGCGACGGCTGGGAACGCGAGGGCGAACACGAGTACTACTTCAAAGAGTTCAGCGAGAAACAGGCGTATCCCATGGGAATCAACATCGTGTTTTATGCGATGACGCATTGACAGTACGAGTTCTCGCTGCGCAATCGGGGCAGTAACAAAGCAGGAAAGCAGTAAAACAAGAAGACAGGAAATCAAGGCAAGCGCGCCGTTTAGAGGTCGGCCCGAAGTGCCACCTTCCGCGTGCAACCCATCGGCAAGGAGATCACATTGACCACCGAACTTGAAACGACGGCGACCGACGAGACGGGCGCAGCCGACGCGGTCAGCGCGTACGAATCCGAACGCCAGACCGTCGAACAGTTACGCGGCGCCCGCGACCGCATCCTCGCCGAACTGCGCAAGGTCATTGTCGGGCAGGACGAGGTGATCGAGCAGTTGCTCTACTGTCTGTTCGCCGGCGGGCACTGCCTGATCACTGGCGCCCCCGGACTCGCGAAGACGTTACTCATCCATTCGATCGCGCAGGCGTTCGACCTGAAGTTTCAGCGCATTCAGTTCACCCCCGACCTGATGCCGGCCGACATCACCGGCACGGAGATCCTCGAAGAGACGCACGAGGGCCACCGCGAATTGCGATTCGTGCAGGGGCCGATCTTCGCGAACGTCATCCTGGCCGACGAGATCAACCGCACGCCGCCTAAGACGCAGGCCGCGTTGCTCGAAGCGATGCAGGAGCACCAGGTCACGGCAGCCGGTGTTCGACACAAACTTGAAGAGCCGTTCTTCGTTCTAGCCACGCAGAACCCGATCGAGATGGAAGGCACGTACCCGCTGCCCGAGGCGCAGCTCGACCGGTTCATGTTCAACATCCACATCGACTACCTCCCGGAAGACGACGAGGTGTCCGTGGTCATGCAGACGACCTCGCGGACGAACGACCCGATCCAGCCGCTGTTCACCGGCGAGGACGTGACCCGCTTCCACGACGTGGTCAAGCGCGTGCCGATCGCCGAAGACGTAGCGCGGTACGCCGTGCGGTTGGCCGCGGCGACCCGGCCGGGTCGGCCGGAGTCGGGCGACTACATCAACGACTGGGTCAGTTGGGGCGCGGGGCTGCGTGCGGGGCAATACCTCGTGCTGGGCGCGAAGGCCCGCGCGCTGCTCGACGGGCGGGCGCACGTGTCACTGGACGACATCCGGGCCGTGCTGCTGCCGACGCTGCGCCACCGAGTCCTGTTGAACTACCGGGCGGAAGCGCAGGGCGTGACGGTGGAAACGCTGATCGAACGTCTCCTGGAAAGCGTGACGCCGCCGACGACGGAGTGAGTTGGTGTTTGGCGATGTCGTGATGTGGTGACTTGGTGATTTGTGGAATTGGGTATGAGCACTGACTCAGCACAACACGATGCACCCGCATACGACGTTCCTGCGGCACCGGACCCGCTTCCGGGGGCGGGGGCGAACTTTGATCTCATTGACCCGGCGACGCTGATGCGCATCAAGGGGCTTGAGGTCCGCGCCCGCGCGATCGTCGAAGGGTTCATGACCGGCCTGCACCGCAGCCCGTACCACGGGTTCAGCGTCGAGTTTACCGAGTACCGCCAGTACACCGACGGCGACGACCTGCGCTACCTGGACTGGCGGCTTTACGCGCGCAGCGACCGGTACTACATCAAGCGGTTCGAGGACGAGACGAACCTGCGCTGCCACGTGCTGCTCGACGCGAGCAAGTCGATGACGTTTGGCAGCACGGGCTACACGAAGGCCGAGTACGGCGCGACGCTGGCTGCGACGCTGGCCTATTTCCTTTCGACGCAGCGCGACGCGGTCGGCCTGATGCGGTTCGACGACCAGATCCGCGACTACCTGCCCGCCCGTTTCCGGCCGGGTCACCTGCGCCGCATCATGGTCGCGCTCGAACGGCCGTTGGAGGGCAAGGTCACGGACCTGGCCGGGCCGTTGCAGCGCGTCGCCGAGATGGTCACGAAGCGCGGCCTGCTCGTGCTCGTGTCTGACCTGCTGGCCCCGATTGAAAAGCTCGAAGAACACCTGGGCTATATCCGGGGGCGCGGGCAGGAGGTGATCGTCTTCCACGTCCTCGACCCAGCTGAGCTGTCGTTCGACTTTGATCAGCCCGCTTTGTTCGAAGACGTCGAGTCGGGTAAAACGCTTTACGTCGATCCGGACATCATCCGCAAGCAGTACGTCGACCAGTTCACCGACCATATCGCGCAGGTCGAGGCGACCTGCGAGAAACTGGGCATCGACTACGAGCGCTGCCCGACCGATCGGCCGCTCGAATTGGCGTTGTTCGACTTCCTCAGCGCGCGTCTTTCCAAGGGCGTCAAGAGTTCGCGCACCGGGTCGCGGAAAGCGAGGGTGCAGGCATGAGTTTCCTCGCCCCGCTCTTCCTGGCCGCGGCCGCGGCCGTGTCGCTGCCGATCCTGTTCCACCTGATCCGGCGCACGCCGCGCGGGCGGCAGATCTTCAGCTCGCTGATGTTCCTTCAGCCGTCGCCGCCGAGACTGACCAAGAAGAAGCGACTCGAGAATTGGCCGCTGCTGCTGCTGCGCGTGCTTGCCTTGGTCCTGCTCGCGTTGGCGTTCGCTCGGCCGTTCCTGCGCGGCGCGTCGGAGGCCGACCGCGATGCGCTGCTGGGGCGATCGACAGTCGTCCTGATCGACACCAGCGCGAGCATGCGCCGGGCGGGCGTGTGGGAAGACGCCATGCAGCAGGCCAATGAGTTGATCGACGAGGCCGGGCCGGGCGACCGGTTGGCTGTGTTCGCGTTCGACCGCGACGTGCGGGAGCTGGTCACGTTTGAGCAATGGTCGCAAGCGCCGCCGGACGACCGCGCGGCGCTGGCCCGCGAGGCGGTCGACGACCTGTCCCCGTCGTGGCGGGCGACCGACCTGGGCGCGGCGCTGGTGCGTGCGTCGGACACGCTGGAGGAATTGGCCGTCGCGCGCGGGCGGGACAAGGCGATGGGGCCGCGGCGGGTCGTGCTGATCAGCGACGCGCAACACGGCGCGACGACCGACGCGCTGCGCGGCTACGACTGGCGGAAGGACGTGACGCTCGAATTGGCGACGGTCGCCAGCGAGCGGGCCGGCAACGCCTCGGCCCAATGGGTGCGTCACGACGACTCGGCCGAGGACAAGGCGCTGCGCCTGCGCGTCACGAACGCGCCCGGATCGGCGACGGAGCAGTTCGAGCTGCGCTGGCGACGGGCCGGCGAGGCGGACGATGAGCCTGACCCGATCACGTCGACCGTTTACGTCCCACCGGGCGAGTCGCGAGTCGTCAAAGCGCCGCCGGCCGCGATGCGCGACAGCACGTCCGGGGGGGCTTCCGGGGGGAAGATTGTGCGGGTCGAAGTGGCCGGCGACGACCACGACTTCGACAACGACGCCTGGCGGGCCGCCCCGCAGGCGCGGCGCGCCACGGTCGTTTACATCGGCGGCGAAGACGCGAACGACCCCACGCAAGGCCTGTTTTTCCTGCAACGCGCTTACCCCACGACCGAACGTCTGAACGTGCGCGTCGAGGCCGTGCGAGGCGAGGTGGCGCTGACGCTCGACGGCCCGTTCGCCCCCGGAAGTGGCCCGGGCGGCGCGCAAAACAGCCCCGTCGAAATGGTCGTGGTCACCGAACCGATGAACGAAGCACAGGTCAAGACGCTGCGCGCTTTCGTGGAGAAAGGCCACACCGCGCTGGTCGTTTTGAGTGACGACGCGGTCGCGACGACCGCCGCGCAACTGCTCGGCCTCGAAGACTTGTCGACCGAGCCGGTCGCGCCGCCGCAGGACGCGCTGCTGGTCGGCATCGACTTCGACCACCCCGTGTTTGCGCCGTTGGCCGAAGCGCAGTTCAGCGACTTCTCCAAGGTACGCTTTGCGCGTTACCACCGCGTCGACATGGAAAGCATCGAGGCGAAGATGCCCAAGTCGCGAGCGCTGGCGCGGTTCGATACGGCCGGCGACGACCCGGCGCTGATCGAGGCGCCGTTGGGGCGCGGGCATGTCGTGATCCTGACGTCGACCTGGCGGCAGCGCGACAGCCAACTGGCGTTGTCGACCAAGTTCGTGCCGATGATGCTCGCCCTGCTCGAACGCAGTATGGGCGTGGTCGAGACGACCGACACATACCACGTGGGCGACCGCGTCCCGCTCGTCGCGCGCGCGGGCGAGGGCGAAGCTGCACGCGACGACGCGAAGACTAAAAAAGACGACGCGACCGAGGGCACAGTCGACGGGAAGGACCGGCGTGACGAAGAGAGCACCGATCAATCGAACGGCTCGCGGGTTGATGAGGCGCGCCTCACCGTCACCGCGCCGGACGGGCGGACGTTCAAACTCGGCCCCGGCGCGACGCACTTCGATCAGGCCGACATGCCGGGCGTCTATGCGGTGAATAGTGAAGACGCTACCGACCCGCCGTGGCGGTTCGCGGTCAACCTTGACCCGCGTGAGAGCGACGTGACGCCTGTTTCGGCCGACCTGTTCGAGTCGCTGGGCGTGACGCTGGACCGCGACGACCCGGAGGCGGCCGCGGCCGAGGCGAAGCGCCAGGCCGACCTGCTCGCGGTGGAGTTGGAGCAGCAACATAAGATATGGCGGTGGCTGATTGTCGCCGCCCTGGCGGTGTTGGGCGTCGAGACGTGGTTGGCCGGGCGCTATTCACGCCTGCCCGCCGCCCCGAGTGCCGCGCCCGATGCCGCCGTCTCAACCGGGACTACATGAAAGAGGAACACCTCATGCACACACCCCAGGCCCCGCAACGTCTCCGCGACCGGCTCGACGCGATCGGCAATCGGCTGCGCTGGCTGCGACGCTACCGCGCGTTGACGTGGTGCTGGATGGTCGGCGCCGTCGCCTTGTCCGGCCTGATCGTCGCGCACTTCCAGGGTGACGCGGGGGCGCGCGGTGTGGCGTGGGTCGTGGCGGCGGTGATGGGGTTCGCCATGCTGCTGATCGCGCTGGCCACGGCGGCCGTGGGCCGCAACCGTCGGATCACCGCGCGGCGGATCGAGGCGATGCACCCGGACCTGAACGAACGCCTGCTCACCGCGGTCGAAGAGGTCGAGTCGGCCGAAGCGGCGCAGCCGATGGGCTACCTGCAGGAACAGGTCATCACGCAGACGATGACGCACGACTCGGACAGCAAGTGGGACGCGCTGGCGCCGCTGGCGCGGCTGCGCACCGCGCGTTTTGCGAACACCCTGGCGCTCACGGCCATGCTCGCGCTGGCGGTCACGCTGTGGCTGCTCCCGCCCGTCGGCTCGCCAAACGGCCCCGCGCCGGCGCAGCCCGTTTCCGATCCGTCGGTCGACGGCG
This sequence comes from Phycisphaeraceae bacterium, assembly GCA_028284155.1. Taxonomy (GTDB): domain Bacteria; phylum Planctomycetota; class Phycisphaerae; order Phycisphaerales; family Phycisphaeraceae; genus JANQSF01. Next base: position 102,890 of record JANQSF010000010.1, on the reverse strand, counting down.
ATCAACCCGGTGACGTGACCTACAAACTCACCGTCGAACCGGGCGACATTCTGGTCGAGCGCGGCGCGCCGCTGCTGGTCATGGCGCGCTTCGACGGTCCGATCCCCGCTGGCGTCGAACTGCTCGTCACCGACAGCCGCGGCGACGGCGTGAGCAAGCTCGCATTGGCCAAGGCGCTAAGCGACCCGGTGTTCGGCGGGCGCATCCCCGCCGTCGAGGCCGACCTGAAATACCGCGTGCAATACGTCGGCGGCCGCAGCGATGAGTACACCATCACGGTATTCGAGTTCCCGCAACTGCTTCGCGCCGACGCGTCGCTGGCGTACCCCTCTTACACCGGCCTGAAGCCGCAGACGATCGAAGACACCCGTCACGTCGGCGCGGTCGAGGGCACTGAGGCGACGTGGACGCTGCACCTGAACAAGCCCGTCAAAGAAGCCAAGCTCGTCGCGGACGATGGCGATGTCATCAACCTCGACGCGGCCGGCACGCCCGACGGCGACGGCACCCGGCTGACCACATCGATGCAACTCGACGCTACGCGGCAGTACCGCCTGCACCTGACTGACGCCGACGGCCGACAGAACAAACAGCCGCCGCGCCTGTCGATGGACGTGTTCGCCAACCGCCCACCGACGATCAAGCTCGTGTTCCCCAAGCGTGACGTCGAGGTCTCGCCGATCGAACAGATGTACGTGCAGGCCAGCGTCTACGACGACTTCGGCGTCAAGGCATACGGCGTGACGTTCTCGATCGCCGGCCAGAAGCCGCACACGGTGACGCTCGGCGCCGACGCGCCGGGCAAGCAGGAGCACGGCCTCGAGCACATGATCGCCTTCGAGGCGCTGAAGGCGACGCCCGACCAGTTGCTGTCGTACCACGTCTGGGCGGACGACGTCGGCCCGGACGGCAAGGTGCGGCGCACCTACAGCGACATTTACTTCGCCGAGGTCCGCCCGTTTGAAGAGATCTTCCGCGAGGGGCAGGCCCCGCCCGGCCAACAGCAGCAGCAACAGCAACAGCAGCAGCAGCAGCAACAGGGCAACATGCAGCAGATCCAGGAGCTGGTCAAAGGCCAGAAGCAGATCATCACGGCCACGTGGAACCTGATCCGTCGCGAGATCGGCGACAAGCCGACCGCCGAGTTCGCCGAGGATGCCGAACTGCTCCGCGCGTCGCAAGAGGCGGTGATCGAGAAGCTCGACGCCCTGAAGGAGAAGACCGAGGACGAGAAGTCGTTGCGGATCATCACCGACACGCGCACCTACATGGAACGCGCGCTCGAGGCGTTGGCCGACGCGGCCGAGCAGAACGAGCCGGCCGAGTTGCAGACCGCCCTGCCGGCCGAACAGGCCGCGTACCAGTCGCTGCTCCGCCTGCGGGCCCGTGAGCACATGGTCATTAGGCAACAGCAGCAGCAACAACAACAGAACGGCCAGCAGCAGCAGCAACGCGCCGGCTCGCAACGGCGACAGCAGCAACTTCAACAACTCAAGCTGTCGAACCAGGACAACCGCTACCAGCAGCAGTCGCAGGCGCAACAACAACAGCAACAGAACCCTCAGCAACGCGAGACGCGTCAGGTGCTCAACCGCCTGCGCGAACTGGCGCAACGGCAGGGCGACCTGAACCGGCAGCTCAAGGAACTCGAGGCCGCGCTGCGGCAAGCCGAGGACGAGCAGCAGAAACAGGAGATCGAGCGACGCTTGAAGCGGCTGCGCGAGGAACAGCGGCAGATGCTCCGCGACGTGGACGAGCTGCGCCAGCGCATGGACCAGCCTCAGAACCAGGAGCAGATGGCCGACGCCCGCCAGCAGGCCGAGCAGACCAGGCAACAGGTCCGCCGGGCGTCCGAGGCGCTGGAAAAGGGCATGGTCGATAAGGCCCTGACGGCCGGCACGCGGGCCGAGCAGAACCTGCAACAGATGAAAGAGCAGATGCGCAAGAAGGCGTCGGGGCAGTTCGACGAGGCCGTCCGCCAGATGCGCAACGACGCCCGCCAATTGGCGGACAAGCAGGACGACCTGGCCAAGCAACTTGAAGCGACCGACAGCCCCAAACGCAAGACGCTGCGCGACTCCGGCGAACGCCTGAAGATCGCGCAGGAACTCAAGCAGCAGAAGCAGGACACCGACGCCCTGCTCGACCGCGTCCGCCGAACGACCGAAGACGCCGAACGCACCGAGCCGCTGCTGTCACGCCAGCTCTACGACACGTGGCGTAAGGCACAGGAAGACCGAGTCGGCGACGCGCTGGAAGTCGCGTCGAACCTACTCGAACGCAGCTTCACCGGCGAGGCGCAACAGGTCGAGCGCCAGGCACGGCAGGGTGTGAACAACCTCAAGCGCAACGTCGAACGTGCAGCCGAGAGCGTGCTGGGCGACGAGGGCGAGGCATTGCGTCGTGCCCGCGACACGGTCAAGGAATTGTCCCGGCAACTCGACGAAGAGTTGGCGCAGAACGCCCCCCCCCGGAATAGTCAAGCAGGTCAACGTCAACCACAGAACGGGCAACGGCAGCCGGGCCAACAACAGGCCAATCAACAGGGTCAGCCCAATCAGCAGCAGCAACAACAACAACAACAACAACAAGGTCAGCAGCAGGCCAACCAGCAAGGTCAACAGGCCAACAATAGCGAGCGCCGCGCTGCGTCAAACAACCCGTCGCAACAGGGACAGCAACGCCCCGGCGACGCGAACACGCAACGCCGCGCGGCAAACGACCAACAGCAGCAAGGCCAAGCGCAGCCGGGCCAGCAACGGGCGGACAACAACAGCCAACGCCGTTCCGCTCAGCAACAACAAACGAATCAGCAAGGCCAGCGCGGCCAACAGCAACAGGGACAACAGCAACAAGGTCAGCAGCAAGCCAACCAGCAAGGCCAACGAGGCCAGCAACAGCAAGGCAATCAACAGGGCCAACAGCAACAAGGACAGCAGCAGGCCAACCAGCAAGGCCAACGTGGCCAGCAACAACAAGGTCAGCAACAAGCGAATCAACAAGGTCAGCGTGGCCAACAGCAAGGTCAACAACAGGCCAACCAGCAGGGCCAGCCCGGCCAGCGCCAGCAGGGGCAGCAACAGGCCAACCAACAGGGGCAGCGTGGCCAGCAGGAGGGCAATCAACAGGGCCAACAACAAGGCCAACGCGGCCAACAACAGCAAGGTCAACAGCAGGCGAACCAGCAAGGCCAGCGCGGTCAGCAGCAGGGTCAGCAACAAGGCCAACAGCAAGCCAACCAGCAAGGTCAACCCGGCCAACAACAGGGCCAGCAACAGGCCAATCAACAGGGCCAACCCGGTCAGCAACAGGGTCAACAGCAGGCGAATCGTCAAGGTCAGCCGCGGCCGACCAATCAACCACCCCGCTTCTTTGACCAGGCGCGTTCGGGCGTCGGCGGCAACGGCGGGCCGCATGCGCCGATCACCGGCGAGGACTTCCGCGAGTGGTCCGACCAGTTGCGTGACGTCGAGGAAATGCTCGACTCGCCGCAACTCCGCGACCGCGTCGCGCAGGTGCGCGACCGCGCCCGCCGGGCCCGGGCCGAGTTCAAGCGTCACTCGAAGCCGCCGGACTGGGACATGATCCGCAAGATGATCGCCGAGCCGCTGGTCGAACTGCAGGAACAACTCGACGAGGAACTGGCCCGCAAACAAGGCGACGATGCGCTGGTCCCCATCGACCGCGACCCCGTGCCGCGCAAGTACGACGACGCGGTCAAGAAGTACTACGAGCGGCTGGGGAGCGGGCAGTAATCCTCAATGACCACACTCAGCGCCATCCTCTTCGCCGGACGTGACTGGGTCTGGCCCGCGCTGATCGGGCTGGCCGTGTTGTTCGCTCTCATATGGCAGGCCTACCGCCGGGCGCCGGCCGACCGGCCCGTGCGCATCACGGCCGCGGTGTTCAAGGCCCTCGGCCTCGCCCTGCTCGCCGCGTTCCTGCTCGAGCCGATGTGGTCGGGTATGCGCGTGCGGCCCGGCGCGAACCTGTTCCTGGTCGTCACGGACAACAGCCAGAGCCTCGCCATCATCGACGCGGACAACGACAAGTCGCGCGGCGACGTAATGCGCACGCTCGTCGTCGACAATGCCGAAGACTGGTCGCCCCGCTTGGCCGAACACTTCGACGTGCGGCGGTACCTCTTCGATACGCGCGTGCGCGCCGTGGACAAGTTCGACAGCCTGACATTCGACGGTCGGGCGTCGCGCGTGTTCGGCTCACTGGCCGACTTGAAGCAACGGCTGGGCGATCGGCCCGTCGCCGGCGTCCTGCTGATCACCGACGGCAACGCGACCGACGTGCTCCCCGCGCCGCAGGCCGCCGCCCTGCTCAAGTCGCTGCCGCCGGTCTACCCCGTCGTCATCGGCGACGCGGCCGACGCACGCGACCTGGCCGTCACGCAGTTGGCCGCCACGCAATCGTCGTTCGAGGACGCGCCGGTCAGCGTCCGCTGCGAGGCCGAGCACCAGGGCTACGGCGGAAAGCCCGTCGTCGCGCAACTGGTCGACGGCGACGGCAAGGTCGTTCAGCAACAGGTGCGCGACGCGCCGACCGACGGCTCGCCGATGGCGTTCGATTTCCAGGTCAAACCGACCGGCCACGGCGTGTCGTTCTACACCGTCCGCGTCGCGGCCCAGGACGAACTCGACGCTGTCGTCTCGGCCACAAGCGCAAACACAACCGCCGACAACGACGACACGCCCGCCAACAAAGCGCCCTCACCCGAAGCGACGCTCGCGAACAACACGCGGCAGGTCGTTGTCGACCGCGGCGGTGGGCCGTACCGCATCCTTTACTTCAGCGGGCGACCCAACTGGGAGTACAAGTTCCTGCGCCGCGCGCTGGCCAAGGACGACCAGCTCAACCTGACCGGCCTCATCCGCATCGCCGACAAGCAGGCCAAGTTCACCTTCCGCGGCCACAAGGACGACGGCACGAACCCGCTGTTCCAGGGCTTCGACCGCAAGGACGAAGCAACCGAGCGGTTCGACGAGGCCGTGTTCGTCCGCCTCGACACGGCCGACGCCGAGGAACTGCGCAAGGGCTTCCCGTCGACGCCGCAGGACCTGTTCAAGTTCCACGCCGTGATCCTCGACGACATCGACCGCGACGCGTTCACAGCCGACCAACTCGTGCTGCTCGAACGCTTCGTCAGCGAGCGCGGCGGCGGCCTGATGATGCTCGGCGGGACCGAGTCGTTCGAGAAAGGCGCGTTCGTCCACACGTCGGTCGCGCGCATGCTGCCGGTCTACCTCGACCGTTCGCCCGATCGGCCGACCTCGCGCGTCGCGCTGGAACTGACGCGCGACGGGTGGCTCCAGCCGTGGGTCCGCCTGCGCAAGACCGAAGACGCCGAACGCGTACGGCTGGCCAACATGCCGCCGTTCGTCACGTTCAACGCCGTCCGCGGGATCAAGCCGGGCGCGCAGGTGTTGGCCGAGGTGCGCGACGAACAGGGCACACGTTGGCCGGCGCTTGTCGCGCAGCGGTTCGGCCGAGGGCGCGTCGCCGCGATGACCGTCGGCGACCTTTGGCGGTGGCGGCTGTGGCAACTCGATGACGACGACGACACACCCGTCGCCGAGAAAGACCGCGACCAGCCCAAGGCCTGGCGGCAGGCCGTGCGCTGGCTCGTCGCCGACGTGCCCGCCCGTGTCGATGTCGACGCCCGACGGCGCACCGACCACCCCGACGCGCCGTTCGACCTGTCCGTGCGCGTGCGCGACAAGACGTTTGTCACGATGGACAACGCCAAGGTGACCATCCAGGTCAAGACGCCGGATGGCAAGACCGTTTCGATCGACGCCGACGCGACGGCCGACGAGTCCGGCCACTACCGCGCGACGTACCTGCCGCGTGTCGCCGGCGCGTACCGCGCGACGATCACCGTCGACGACGCTTCGGGCCAGCGGGTCGGCGAGACCGAGACGGGCTGGACAGCCGACCCGGCCGGCGACGAGTTCCGCTCGGTTCAGCCGAATCACGCGCTGCTCGACACGATCGCCCAACAGACCGGCGGCGAGGTCGTTCTGGCAAACGACCTGGCCGACCTCGTGACCGACCTGCCCACACGGCAGGCCGAGCACATGGAACAGTCGATCACGCCGCTGTGGCACACGTGGTGGATGCTCGCCGCGGCGCTGGCCTGCCTCGTCGGCGAATGGGGCCTGCGGCGGTGGAGGGGGTTGCCGTGATGTTCATGTGCCAACTGAACGATGCACACGTTGAGTCGGGAGGGCGAGGCTCCGTCCGAGCCGCGGGGCGCGTCGATCTCACAGGTTTCACCACGGCTCGGACGGAGCCTCGCCCTCCCCGTTTTCGGCCGCTGCGTCTGATCTTGTCCGTCGCGCTCACCGTGTTGTACATGACGTGCGGCTCCGCGCTCGCCCAAGCACCCGCGCCGACGCCCGCTGAAAACGTGCAGGCAACCGACAACACCAAACCCACCGTCATCCTGGCCGTCGGCGCGCCCGGCGAAGAGGCGTACGGCAAGCTGTTCGCCGAATGGGCCGCGCGCTGGCAGGCCGCCGCCAAGCGCGGCGGCGCGGCCTTCGTCGTCATCAACGACCCATCCAATACCGCCGAACCGAAATCGGACGACGCCGACCACGTGCAACTCAAAGCCGCGCTCGACGACCTGCCGCGTAAAGGGCACGCGCCGGTCTGGATCGTCCTGATCGGCCACGGCACGTTCGACGGCCAACGTGCGATGTTCAACCTGCGTGGTAAGGACGTGTCGGCCGAGGAACTGAACGCCTGGTTGAAACCGGTCGAGCGGCCCGTCGCGGTGATCAACTGCGCCTCGGCCAGCGCGCCGTTCCTCGTCAAATTGGCCAAGTCGAACCGTGTCGTCGTCACGGCGACGCGCAGCGGGTACGAGTTGAACTTCGCGCGGTTCGGCGAGTACCTGTCGCAGGCCGTCGCCGACGAGCAGAACACGGCCGATCTCGACAAGGACGGGCAGGTCTCATTGCTGGAGGCATACCTTTCCGCCTCGCGTGCGACGACCGAGTTTTACGAGGCCGACGGCCGGCTCGTCACCGAGCACGCACTGCTGGACGACAACGGCGACGGCAAGGGCACGTCGGCCGACTTCTTCCGCGGCATCCGCGCGACGAAGCGTGCGGCCGACGGCGCGTCGCTCGACGGCCTGCGGGCGCACCAGTTCCACCTCGTGCCCAGCGAACGTGAACGACGAATGCCGCCGGCCGTACGCGCCCAGCGTGACGACCTCGAGTTGCGCATCGCCACGCTGCGCGACCGCAAGTCGGAACTGGGCGAGGACGCGTACTACGCGGCGCTCGAGCCGTTGCTGCTCGAGTTGGCGCGTCTGTACGCGTCGCTCGACGCGAAGGGTGACTCCGGAGTAACGCGCGGTCTCGGCGAGGTAGGGTGGGCCAAGGCTCGGCGCGGCCCACCGCTTGGCATCCGCACGAAGCCTCGACTCAAATACACGATCGGAGCGTGGATTGGTGGGCCGCGCAAAGCCTTGGCCCACCCTACAGCGAATCGTTCCCTCGCCGCGAGTATTGACAATGCAACTCATTAAATGACAATTGCTTAACCTCGCATATTCGGATTTCCCTACACCTCCCGGCTCAACCTTCGTAACTCATCCAGCCGACCTAGCAATAGTCTGACGCACCGGGCAGTTTGGGGGCCCGAACGGAGTTGTGTATCGATGTTTACGCTGGGCGACCGTCGGCCGAACAAGACGTGTGCGGGGTATTCACGTCGCGATTTTCTGCGCGTCGGGGCGCTGGGGGTCGGCGGGCTGACGCTGCCGAACATGCTCGCCGCCAAGGCCGCCGCGAGCCAGTTGGGCATCCCGGTGCACGACCGCGCCGTCGTCCTGTTGTTCCTGCAGGGCGGCCCGCCGCACATCGAGTTTTTCGACCCGAAGATGACCGCGCCGGCGGAGTTCCGCTCGATCACGGGTGAGATCAAAACCAAGTCACCGGGGGTGACGTTCGGCGGGACGTTCCCGCGGCTGGCGTCGATGACGGACAAGTTTTCGATCGTCCGTTCGTACGCGTCGGGCAACTCGGGTCACACGTACCTGAAAACGACCAGCGGTGACAACCCGCTTAAGGCCGCGATGAGCGCGATGTACGCGAAGCTCGTCGGTATCAACGACCGCGACTCGGGCATGCCAACCAACGTGCTGGTCAAGCCGGAGGCGATCGACCCGAAGCTCAAGCTCAACAGCAACTTTGAAACGGGCGCGCTGCCGACGCTGACCGACCCCGGCCCGCTGGGCGCGTCGTACCGCGCGTTCGACCCGGCCGGCGGCGGGCAACTGAAAGAGAACCTCGAGATGCGCGTCTCGGCCGACCGGTTTGAAGACCGGCGCGGCCTGCTCGGCCAACTCGACGCGCTGCGCCGTGATATCGACGCCAGCGGCGCAGCCGAGTCGGCCGGCAAGTACCACCAGCAGGCGTTCGAGACGGTCACCGGCGGCGTAGCCGACGCGTTCGACTGGACGAAGGAAGACCCGCAAACGATCGCGCGTTACGACACGCGCCCGCTGTTCGACGAGAAGAAGTTACAGCGCTGGCACGACATGAAGCGCGCGTCGAACAAGCTCGGCCTGCAGATGCTGATGGCCCGCCGGCTTTGCGAGGCCGGCTGCGGCTTCGTCACCGTCAGCGACTGCGGCTGGGACTACCACGCGAACAACAACAGCCCGAAGAACATGGCCGGCATCTACCCGATGGGCGGCCAGGTCGACCACGCCGTGTCCGCGTTCATCGAAGACTGCCACGCCCGCGGGTTGAGCGACAAGATCCTGCTGGTCGTCACCGGCGAGATGGGCCGAACGCCGCGCATCAACAAGAACGGCGGCCGCGATCACTACGGCAACCTCACGTCCCTGCTGGTCGCCGGCGGCGGCCTGAAGATGGGCCAGGTCATCGGCCAATCCGACCGCACCGCGTCGGAGCCGGCCACCGATCGCTACAACCCACACCACCTCATGGGCACGGTCATGCACTCGCTGTTTGACGTCGGCGAGCTGCGCATCACGCCCGGCCTGCCCCGAGACGTGGTCGACGCGATCACGGAAGCGCCGGTGATCCCGGCGTTGGTGTGAGTCCGCACACCCCATTCAAAATCGCCAGCGTTTGATCAGTTTCCCATCTGATAGTCGTCGTAACTCAACAAATGTGCCGTAGCTCCCGCTAACGACGATCCCCAATCGATCGCCGGCGACGCGCGCCAATCCGCTTTCGGAGTACTTGTTGTTACCGCCGAGGTGAAATGCGTCAGACCAAACGTCCCAGACAACTTTGGCGTCTGGGCCGTCCGTGCAATGAGCGCGTACTCCACCGTTTGAAACACCGTCAATCTGCAACAAAAGCATCGATCCACCGCCCAACTCGATGGCTTGTGGTTCTATGTTGTACGATCGGAACTTACCAGCGATCAGAAAGACGTCAGGGCGTTTCTCTCTGAACGCACGCAAGTCCTCGTCCGTCGCGGTTGTGTCGCACAAGACCAGACATTCGAGGCCGGTCAGCGACGCGATTCCATCTAATGTCTCGTTAGAGACGGCCATGTCGGAGAGGACCAACGCCTCAAGCGTGGGCAACGCCCGCAGGTCGGCGACCTGCTCTTGTGAGCCGTCGATGCACATCAGGCCGCGCAGGTCGTCGAACCGCGCGAGATCGGCTATCGCGTTGTTATCCGGCCGCGCGCCCCGGAGTGTGAACGAACAGGGCCCCAGTTCGTTGGCGTGTGCGACCAACTCGGTGAAGACATTGGGCGGGGCCGGCGCGCCGTTCTTGAAGTCACGGTAGTCCCACCAATTCGGCCAAGCGACTGAGACCGGCGCGTCGTACTGAAAACCGTCCGCGCGTTTCTCGTATTCAAACTCCGCGTTGAGTTGACTCAGCGCCGCCTCGGCCGCCGCGACGCGTTGTGCCCGCCAGTAGTCATACCCGCGCCACCCGCCGATCAGCAGCGCGACCGGAAGGACGACGATGAGCGTGCGCAACAGCCAGCGCCGCGCCGTCTGCCCGCGCGGGGCGCGCAGGAAGGTATGGGGCGCGTCGGGGTCGAACGGCCGACCGCATTCGGGGCACTCGTCTTGACGCAATCCGCGCAGCGGGTACGCGCACCGTTTGCAGAACATCGCCGATGGATCGCGGCCAGCCATGTTGCTGATACGCCGGCCGGGCGTGATCGGGTCGGTGTGATTCAGAACCGTCGGACTGCGCCATGCGAGAAGCGCCGCGCATCAAAACGACCGCGTTTCTAGCGGCGGGCCGGGATGATTTGTGTCGATTCCGACGCGCTACGGCGGATTTGGTCTGTGGGCGCGCGCACGGCCCGCGCCGCGCACGCCCTGGCGTGCGAGATGCTCATGCTCCCAGCCCGATCGCAACCGAGGCGGACGCGCGCGTGACCGAAAGCCGCGTGGGCGGTCTCACGACGTGTCCGCTCACCCGCACCGGCGGGCTGCGCATAGGGGGCGGCCACCCGGCGGACATTCAACGCCTTGCCATGCAAATCATTTACATCACAATTCTTACAGCGATCCGAAGAGGATCGAGGGGAGGGGGGACTGTCGGCGTCGTAGGGGCAATGCGGGCGGCGCCGTCAAGGCGTATCGCCGGCGATCGTCACGCCGAACTCCTTGGCGATGCGGTCGATGAACTTGTGGTGTTTGGCGGGCGTGTTCTTGCGCCAGTCTGCCAGGAACCGCTCGAAGGTTTGCGCCTTTTTCGGCTTCGCGGCGTTGAGCGACCAGACGGCTTCCCAGTGCCGCGGCTGCGCCTCGAACAGCGGGAGCAGGGCCGAGGCGATGATGCGGTTGAGGTGGCGTTTCGTGGCCGACTTGTGGAGCTTGGACCGGTTGGCCTTGTACCACTGGGCGAGGGTTTGGCCCTCGGGCAGGTGTGTCACCTTCAAGCGGTCGGCCGCGTACGACGTGAGATGTTTGGCGTAGCTCTTCCAGTGGTCGAACGGCGGGTCGGTCTTCCACGTCTGGCCCATGCGTCGAAGGACATAGAGCGATGCGACCTCGCAAAGCGACTCCTCGAACCAGTCGTTGCCGTGCGGGTCGGCGTCGTAGTTGCACAGGACGTGGCAGAGTTCGTGGCCAAACTGGAAGGCGTACTGAGCCCAGAGCGTACCGCCGGTGTTGAGCTTCATACGAATCGCGCCGTCGTTGGCGCGTTTGAACAGGACGATCGGCCCGCCCTTGGGTTCGACATTGATCGGGGGCAATTGCTTGCCCGCGAAGTGTGGCAGCAGCTCGCGCGCGACGGATTGGAGGTGGCGTTCGACCGTTGTGGTCCGCACGTCGCCCCAGCCGGACTTGGCGATGCGCAGGTCGAGTTTGGGCGGGTTGGCAGCCTGGTCGTCCGCGCGTGTCGTTGGTGCGAGCAGCGCGACGAGCAGGAACAGAGCGGTGATGCGCCGAGTGTGATGCATGGAATCTACTTGCTCTGGTTGTCGATTGGGTTTCGGGGACGCCGCGCTAAGCCGCAAGCGGCCGAAGCGGGAGCGCTACTGGCACGGGTCGCTGCGGGCGAAGGTGGTCCACAGTTCGTACGGCGCGCCGTCGTCGATGGACCAGACCTCTTCCTTGGGATAGTACGACACGTGGCCGTCGAAGTGCTGGATGTTCGCGCCCTCGTCGTGTCGATAGGCGACGGCCCAGAGACGGGTGTGGCGGTAGACGTCCCAGTTGACCACATAGTTCGCGTAGCTCGACGTGATGTGCCAATCCGTGCCGTCGATGTTCTGGCAGGTCTTGCTTGGCGTGAGCACTTGGTGGCGGCGGATGAAGATGCCCTTGTCGCACCAGGCGTGCGGCGTGCGGTTCCAGCCGTATGAGTTGTGCAGCAGGCCGCCGGAGCCGACAGCCTGCGGGTGAATGCTCGGGCAGCGCATGAGTTCGAAGTCGTCGTCGCCGACGCGTTCGCCGAGCAATTCGCGGTACTGGTCGTTCCACATCCAGAACCCGCCGTCGGCTGAGCGGATGGGCAGGTACAGGTCGTTGTGCTCGTCGGCGTACAACTCGTTGGCGTGGGCGTACTGGCGCATGTGGCTTTGACAGATCGCCTGGCGGGCCGACTCGCGACCCTTGCGCAGCGCGGGCAGCAGCATGGCGATCAACAGAATGATGATCGACATGACGACGAGCAGTTCGATGACGGTGAACCCGCCGGTGGGATGCTCTGAGCCGCGCATGACTATTCCATTGTATGTGACCCCCCGACCGCTCAAGATCGGGGCAACAGAGAGTGTGGCGAATCCCGCGGTGCGCAATCGGCTCGCTGCCGTTATAATCCCGCCGCTTTGCTGACCCACCGCATCATCCCGTGCCTCGACGTGAAAGCCGGCCGCGTGGTCAAGGGCGTCAATTTCGTCAACCTGCGCGACGCGGGCGACCCGGTCGAGATCGCCCGGCAGTACGACGAGGCCGGCGCCGACGAGTTGGTGTTTCTGGACATCACCGCAAGCCACGAGGACCGGTCGATCATTTTCGACGTCGTGCGACAGGTGGCTGAGCAGTGCTTCATGCCGTTTACCGTCGGCGGCGGCATCCGCACGATCGATGACGTGACGCGGCTGGTGCAGGCCGGGGCCGAGAAGGTGAGCATCAACACGGCCGCTGTCGTGACGCCCGAGATCGTGACACAAACGGCACGGCGGTTCGGGCGGTGTGCGACGGTCGTCAACATCGACCCGAAGCGGGTGCCGCGTGCGGAGCATGAAGCAAGGCGACAGGAGACAGGGGACAGGGGACAGGGGACAGGAGGAACGCCGGGCGGCAGGCCGCGCGCCACGCCCGACGACCTTGAGCATCACGACGCCGACTACGTCTTCGAAGTCCACACGCACGGCGGCCGAACACCGACGGGGCTGGAGGCCGTGGCGTGGGCGAAGCACGTCGTTGAACTGGGCGCGGGTGAGATCGTGCTCACAAGCATGGATGCTGACGGGACGAAAGACGGATACGACGTCCAGATGACGCGCGCGGTGTCAGCCGCGGTTGACGTGCCGGTGGTTGCGTCGGGCGGGTGCGGCTCGCCGGCGCACATGCGCGACGTGATCGTGGACGCGGGGGCTGACGCGGCGTTGGCGGCGAGCATCTTCCACTACGGTGAATACTCGATCGAAGCGACTAAGCAGTACCTGGCTGAGCAAGGCGTGCCCGTTCGGGCCAAGCGTTGAGCAATCCGCATTACCCCAAAGGGGACGACATCATGCCCGAGGTCGACACACTGGCTGACAACATCCCCGACGACCCCACCGCCGAGCGTAAGACGATGGCCGACACGCCACTGCGTCGGTTCTTCGAGGCGGCGGTGAAGTTCGAAGCGTCCGACCTGCTGCTGCGCGGCGGTCAAGCGCCGCGCCTGCGCGTGCGCGGCGCGCTGCAATCACTCAAGGTCGACGACTTGTCCGCAACTGAGTTCGAGCAGTGGATCCGCGAGTCGCTCAGCCCGGGGCGGTGGGCGCATTACGCGGAGCGCGGGTCGATCGACATCGGCGAAGACTTCCAACTGGGCGACGGCAGCACACACCGATTCCGTATCAACGTGTTTCGGACCCGCGGCCGAAGCGCCATCGCCGCCCGGCGGGTCAACAACACGATCCTGAACTTCGAGGACCTGCGTCTGCCGCCCGTCATGGAGCAGGTCTCCAAACACCACCAGGGGCTGGTCCTGTTGGCCGGCGTCACCGGCTCGGGCAAGAGCACGACGATCGCGTCGATGCTCGACTACATCAACCAACAACGTGCGTGCCACATCGTCACGATCGAAGACCCGATCGAGTATCTCTTTCAGGACTCCAAGGCGATCATCAACCAGCGCGAGGTCGGCATCGACGTGCCGAACTTTTCCGAAGGCCTGCGGGCGCTCGTGCGTGAGAACCCGGACGTCGTGCTGATCGGCGAGATGCGCGACAAGGAGACGTTCGAGGCGGCGTTGCAGGCGGCTGAGACCGGTCACCTCGTGTTCGGGACGATCCACGCCTCCAGCGCGTCGCAGGCGTTCGGCCGAATCTACGATCTGTTCCCGGCTGACGAACGTGTGGCGATCCGCAACATGCTCGCGTACCAGACGCAGGCGTTTATCTACCAGAAACTCCTGCCGACCATCCGTGAAGACATCCAGCGTGTGCCGGCCGTCGAAGTGCTGCTGCAAAGCCCGTCGACGCGCAAGTACATCCTCGAAGGCCGTGAACACGAACTGGATGAGGTCATCAAGGGCGAGCGCGAGGCGGGCATGCAGACTTTCACCGACAGCCTCGTCGAACTCGTGCAAAAAGAGTATGTCCACCCGAAAGAGGCGCAATCGCACGCCGCCAGCCCTGAAGAGGTGCGGATGCGGTTGCGCGGCATCGTCACGGGCACGGGTTGAGCGGGTGTCGGCCGCCTGATTCGCGTCGAACCGCGGTGGCCGCCGCGGCAGTACAAAGCTTGACAGAATCGGCCAGATACCGATGATGCAGGGCCCCCGCGGGGCGCAACGACCTGCCCGGAATATCCCTCGGCCCAATGGAAACGGCGATGTCCATGTTTACGCTCGCAGAGGCTCAGTCGGCCGTCCTCGTCAGCATTTTCAAGCCGCTCCTGACCGCGATCACCATCGGCGGATGGGCCTGGGTCGTCAGCAACCTCGACAAGGACGCGGCCTACTTCTATCTCAAGCGCCGCATGTTCAACACGGTGCAGATGGGCTGCGGGATGGGCGGCTTCGCCCTGCTGCTATTCGTGCCGGCGTTCCTGATCGGATACCCGCTGATGCTGGCGACGATGATGGGCGGTGTCGTCGCGTACATCATGTATCGCAACCCGCAGGTTCCCCCGGACAAAGTGATCAAGCCCACCCTCGAAGGGCTCAAGGAGTTCCTGGCTGAACGCGACCACGCGACGGCGCAGAAACAGGCCAGCCTGGCATTCCTGGCCAAGGACGGTCAACGGCTGGACGTGCCGGCAAGCGGCGACCCGGCGGCCGCGGCGCACAAGCAATTCGAAACGATCATGGACTTCGCCCTGCCGCGCGGGGCTGACCGGATCGACGTCACCCTCTCGTCCGAGAAGGCGACGATGACCGTGCAGATCGACGGCGTCCGGTACGAGCAGCCGGAGATCGACCCGCAATCGGCCATGGGGCTGATGGAGTACGTCAAGAAGCACGCCGGGCTCGACGTTTCCGACCTGCGCAAGCGACAACTCGGCAAGACACAGATCGACGCGGGCGAACAGGGCAAACACACGATCGGCGTTCAGACCGTCGGCTCGACACGCGAGGCCCAGATGATCGTCCGGATCGACCCGGACAAGCGCTTCACCGCCGCGTTCAACGACCTGGGCCTGCTCGATTCGCAAAAGAACGCGCTCGCGCCCGCGCTTGAAGAGCCGCACGGCATCGTCATCGCCGCCTGCCCGCTGCACCACGGCATGACGACAACGCTTTACAGCCTGTTGCAACGCCACGACGCATACACCGAAAGCGTCATGACGCTGGAAGATGAGATCGCGTTCGAGATCGAAGGGGCAGAGCAGACTTTGATCGAGCCTGGCAGCGACTCAAAATGGACGAACACGCAGTTGACACGCATGCTGCGCCAAGACCCGACCGTCGTCATGCTCAGCCGGGTCGGCGACGCCTCGACGGCACAACTGTTGGCCGACGCCGCGACGGACGGCCCGCGCGTGTACGTCGGCCTGCCCATGGCCGACACGTTTACCGCCCTGCGTGCGTGGATCAAGGCCGTCGGCGACGCGAAGACCGCGTCCGAATCGTTGCGGGCCGTCATCGCGCAACGCCTGGTGCGCAAGCTCTGCATCGCATGCCGAGCGCCGTTCTCGCCCGACCCGGATGCGTTGCGCAAGATGAACCTGCCGGCCGACCGGATTCAGCAGCTCTACAAGGAGTCCGGCCAGGTCGTGATCAAAGACAAACCGCAGACCTGCCCCACCTGCATGGGCATGGGCTTCCGCGGCCGACTTGCGGTCTTCGAGGTCATGGCGCTGGACGACCAGGGCCGCAAGCTCATCGCCGCCGGCCAACTCGACCCGCTGCGGGCCTATCTACGGAAGCGCAAGACACTCTGGCTGCAGGAGGCCGCGCTGTCGCGCGTGGTCGAGGGGGTCACCAGCATCAGCGAGGTGCAGCGGGGACTATCAAAAGAGAAGTAAAGGGCGGCGCGGGTTTCCACGGATCGACCTTGAACATCAATTCCCGACGATCAAGAATCCATTATGCTCACCAACATCCTCATCATCATCTTCATCGGCGGCATGGTCTATTGGTGGGGAACGCAAGGGTGGTTCAGCGCGTTCCTGCACATGGTCACGGTGATCATCGGCGGCGCGATCGCGTTCGCCCTGTGGGAACCGATCGCATACATGTTCCTGGGCACCAAGACATTTCTCTCATACCAGGCGTGGACACTCGGCCTGCTCGTGCCGTTCATCCTCTTCATGCTCGTGCCGCGGCTGCTGCTCGACAAGTTCGTCCCCAAAAACCTCGACTTCGCGCAGATCGTCAATCAGATCGCCGGCGGCGCTTGCGGGCTGGTCACAGGCATCGTGGCATCGGGCATCACAATCATCGCGTTCGGCTTCCTGCCGCTAGGACAGAGCATCGGTGGGTACAACCCATTGAGCGTCAGCCGAACCCCCGGTGCGCGGGCGGAGATCGTCGATGGCGGCACGGGCTTGTGGATCCCCGTTGACCGCATGACGGCCACGCTGTACCGCACCGTGTCACACGCACCCGGCTTGGGCGGCGGCTCGTTCAACACGGGCACGCCCATGGCGATGCTCCACCCCGACCTGGCACGCGAGGCGATCGTGCATCGAATTCGCCCGGACGTCAATATCTCGACAACACTCACTCCTGAGAGTGTTTCCGTAACGGCCGTCTACGTGCATGACACACCGATCGACCCGAGCGACCTGCGCAACCCAAGCCCGATCGGCGCCCTTGAGTACAGTGCATTGGTGGACCAGATTGATCCCGACTCACACGAACCCCAACAGCAATCCGCACAGGGGAAGGCTCTACAACAGGCGCTCAGTGAAGAGGGCCTGACGCTGATGGCGGTCGAAACGACGGTTGCCAACATGGTGCCAACGTTCGACCTTGACGGCCTGGTGCGATTCCCACCTGCACAGGTGAGGCTCCTGGCCCACGAGGGGACCGAAGCGCACCTGCACGCCCCCATCGGCATCAGCAATGAGATCAACCCCAACACCGGCAAACGCATCTTTTCACCGATCGTCGACGACACCACGGTCGCGGAACACAACACCAAAGCGACCTTCGCGTGGACTTTCGCATTCCCCAAGTCACAGGAGGCGAAGTACATCGTCATCCGAGGCGTCCGATTCTCGCTCACGGAACAGCCCATTGACGACCCGGACAGCATGAGAACCAAGGCCATCGGCTTTCTCGAGGACGCTAAGGACGACCCCAACGGCCAAGACGAACGAATCCTGGAAGTCGCGCACAACAATCTGCTGCCCGGTGTCTTGAACAAGGTTGAGGCACAGAACCTTAAATACACCGAACGGGGTGGGACGAACTTCCTGATTTCCGGCAAAGACGATGTCAAGCATTCGCCTGGCGTGGGCAAGAATAATCGCGTCGTCAACATCTTCTTCCTCCCCCGCCAGAACGACATCGTCCGCGTGAGAATGTCCACACCATCCGCACAGATCTACTTCGGCACGGCGTCGTCAAGCACGCGGAACGAGCCCATCGTGCTGATGGACGACTTCGATCAACCGATCGAGCCGCTGGGCTTTGTCATCCTGCGGAAGAAAGGCTCGCTGTTGATCCACATCGACCCGCTGAACCCGATCAAGAAGGTCGGCGATATCGCGGTCGATGAGATGGGGGCGGGCGACACGCTCTGCATCTACTTCCGATTCCCCGTACCGAAGACGATCAAGTCGTTACGGGTCGGTGACAAGGAGCTGACGAAACTCGACATCGTGATTGAGTAACGACGCTCCGCCGCGGCGCAGCCCATGCAAGACAGCGCGACATCGTGGGTCGGGCGGCGTGTGCTGGTCATGGGGCTCGGCCGATTCGGCGGCGGCGTGGGTGTGGCGCGATACTTGGCCGACCGGGGCGCAGCCGTCACGGTGACCGACCTGGCCGACGCCAACGACCTGCGCGACAGCGTCGCGGCGCTCGGAGATCGGTCGATCGAGTTACGGCTGACCGAACACCGGGTCGAAGACTTCACCTCGGCCGACATTATCGTCGTCAACCCGGCGGTCGACCCTCGGCCGGGCAAGAATGAATACGTCGAGGCTGCGCGGCAGGCCGGCGTCCCGTTCACAACCGAAATGCGATTGCTGGTCGAGTCCCTGCCGGCCGACGTGAAGACCATCGCCGTGACCGGATCGACCGGCAAGTCGACGGTCGTCACGATGATCGGCCACATCCTTGAGCACGCACGCTCATCCGAAGCGGGACGCGTCTGGGTCGGCGGGAACCTTGGCGGCTCATTGCTTCAGTCGCTGAACGACGTGACTGCCGGCGACGTCGTTGTGTTGGAGTTGTCCAGTTTCATGCTCGATTGGCTGGGCGACGCCGCGTGGTCGCCGAACGTCGCGGCCGTGACCAACGTCACGCCCAACCACCTGAACCGGTACAATGCCTTCGCCGACTACGTCGCTTCCAAACAGACCGTCTTCGACCTTCAAAGTGGCGACGACGCGCGGGCGGTGCTAACCGGCAACGCGGCCGCCCTGCTCACGCCGCGCATCCAACACATCGAGTTGATCAACGACACGGACGGCCTGCCGGACATCCCGCAACTGCCCGTGCCCGGACGACACAACCTGATCAACGCCCATCTGGCGATCGCCGCGTGCCGCGATCTTTGTGATGCAGACCAAGCTGCGGCCGCGCTCTCAACATTCACCGGCCTCCCCCACCGCACACAATTGGTCTGCGAGTACAACGGTGTCCTCTTCTACAACGACTCGAAAGCCACCACGCCTGACGCGACCTACCCCGCGCTCAGCGGGTTCGCGCCGGGGATCGTCCACCTGATCCTCGGCGGCTCGGACAAAGGCGTCGATCTGAATCCGCTAGTCGGGTTCGCCGCGCTGCACTGCCGGGCGATCTACACGGTCGGCCAGACCGGCGAGTCGATTGCCCAGGTCGCCGACGCCGGCGACGCCGAGGTCGTGCGGTGCGACACGGTCGACGCGGCCGTGGAGCATGCCGTGCGACGCGTCCGGCGTGGCGACGTCGTCCTGCTCAGCCCCGCGTGCGCCTCTCACGACCAGTTCCCGCACTACGCGGCACGCGGCGACGCGTTCACCGCGGCCGTGCTGCGATGCACGGGCGAGGGCGCCCCGCTGCCCGGTTGACTGACGATCGGCTTTTCGTTAGCTTCCCGCCCGTCGGCGGGACGTACCTAGTCCGTAACATCCGTTCGATTCGTCGATGACCTGTCTCACCCCGACCCCTGTTTAACTGGAGACTCCCTTGAACAAGACCCTCACCCTGACGTTGATCCTTTGCCTGTCGCTTGGCCTTGCGCTGCTGTCCGGCTGTGGCGACGGAGATGGCGACAAGAAGACCGGCGGCGACGACAAGAAAGCCGACTCCGGCGGTGACGACAAGAAGGACGGCGGCGCTAAAGCCCCCACCGCGGCGGATCGCGACGCGTTTGTCGGTACGTGGAAAGGCAAGTACTCAGGGCTTGACGACGAGATGGTGATCGAGAAGGGCGAAGGGGATCTGGACGTGATGGTGACGCTGCACTCATCATTCGAAAATCCCGACAAGGTGCCGGGTACGGTGACCGCATCGGACACGGTTACGATTACCGATCAGACATTGGGCGGCGCGAAAGGTTCAGCCGTCATCAAGATCGCCGATGGCAAACTGACCCTCGAGCAATCTGGTCTAGGCACGACCGTCAAAGGCGAAGGTTACGAGAAACAGTAAAACTCTCTTCGAAGATCGACGCGGTAACAATTGACCGCAAGTCGCCTGGAACCAATGAAACACCTATCGCTCGGCCGACGGATCGGATCTCATTGATCTGCCCTGTCGGCTGAGCGTTGTCTTGCAGTCTGACCGTCAATCACATTTTTAATCGATGACCAAGTAAGAACGGATCAACCCACCGCGTCCAATGGGTGAAGAACGCGATTTCACCCCTTCCTGAAAGGACGTGCACCATGCCCCGCATCCAACCAATCAACGCACAGACCGCCGACGCCCCGGCCGCCAGCCTGCTTGAGAACGTGCGCAAGCAGATGGGCTCGGTCCCCAATCTCATCTCGACGATGGCCAACTCGCCGGCCGTCGCCAAGGCGTACCTTGGTATGAGCGGCGCGCTGGCCGGCGGCGGGCTGCCCACCCCACTGCGCGAACAATTGGCGTTGACTGTGGGCGAGGCCAACGGCTGCGACTACTGCCTGGCCGCGCACACGATGCTGGGCAAAGCGGCCGGCCTGACCGACGAGGCCGCGCTCGACGCCCGCCGCGCCTCGGCCGATGAACCAAAGGCGCAGGCCGCGCTGACCCTCGCACGCCAGATCATGGAGACCCGCGGCCACGTCAGCGACGACGACCTGCAAGCCGCTCGCGATGCCGGCCTGACTGACGGCGACATCGCGGAGGTCGTCGCACACGTTGCATTGAACATCTTCACCAACTACTTCAACCACGTCGCCCAGACACAGGTCGACTTCCCGGCCGCGCCGGCGTTGGCCGCCGCATGACCGGCCAGATCATCGGGCCGGGGTCGCTGCGCCCCGGCCCGTTGAAACTAGTGTCGCGACACCGGCATCCAACAGGTCAACCCACACGCACACGAGGCTCTGCCGATGCGTCGAACCAACGACCAGTGGATGGCCGACCTGAGCGCACAAGGCGCAAAACAAGCCGCGGCGCTCAACGACCTGCGCGACGCGTTGGTCGGCGGATTGCGGCGGGCGTTGTCGGATCGGCCGAGGGCCGACGACGCGTTCATCGAAGACACCGTGCAGGACACGCTTGTGCGAGTCCTCGACCGGCTCACGCAGTTTGAAGGACGCAGCCGGTTCTTGACCTGGGCGACCGCTATCGCGATCCGCGTCGCCATGACCGAGCTGCGCCGCCACCGCTGGAAGGACGTGTCGCTGGACCAAGTCGTGGCCCACGCAGGCCTGCCGACGCCGCAAGTGCCGTCGCCCGAAGACGGACCCGCGACGCAATGGGAAAGGCGATCGGTCATCGACGCGATGCACGGCGTCATTGAAAACGAGTTGACGCCCAAACAACGGGCGGCGTTGCTGGCTGAACTCAAGGGCATGCCGCAGGACGAAATCGCCCGGCAGCTTGGCAGCAACCGCAACGCCGTTTACAAACTCACGCACGACGCGCGCAAGCGACTTAAAGAAGGACTCGAATCGGCCGGCTACGTCGCGTCGGACATTCAATCGGCCTTCGCCATGTGAGGATCGACCCATGCCGCTTTCCAAACACGAGATCGACGAACTGATTCGGCTGGTCAGCCTGACGCGCGACGCCGAGATTACCTGCGAGCAATGCCTCGCCCTCGTCGCCGAGTTCGCCGAACACGTCTTGGCCGGCCAAACCGTGCCGCAGGGCCTCGAAGCCGTCGAGCACCACCTTTCGGTCTGCGGCGAGTGCCGCGAGGAATACGAGGCGCTCCAGGCGACGCTGCAACACATGGACGACGCGTGATGCGGATTCAAGTCAAACGCATCTATGATCCGCCGGCCGACGACGACGGCACACGCGTCCTGGTCGACCGGCTCTGGCCGCGCGGCGTCTCAAAAGACGACGCGCAGCTTGACCACTGGGCACGCGAACTCGCCCCCTCCAACGACCTGCGACGTTGGTTCGATCACGAACCTGACAAGTACCCGACCTTTCAACAACGATATCGCGACGAGCTGAACGACCTAGTCGATGAGGCCGTGCAGGTGCTCGACCTTGCGCCGAGCGACACACTTACCCTTCTGACAGCGACGCGCGACCTTGACATTGGTCATGCGAACATTCTGCGCGAATGCCTTGAAGAGTTGGACAGTCAACGCAACTGACGTCCGTTCAGGCATCGCCTCAAACATACGAAGAAAAACGCGCGGACGGGGTAAGACATTCGCTGCGCACATCGTCTGATGAGTGTGGCAACTCTGCTCGAAACATGCGAAGCAACACGGCCACACATGTGTCACGCGCGACACCGATGAATCTAAACGCTCGGCGTCCGAATGTCGGACCCGGCCCGAACACTCACCCCACCACCCGCAGGAGTATCGTCATGGATTCCCAACACAAGTGCATCAACTGGCGTGTCGCTTCGCTGCTGATCATCGCCGTTCTGACCGCCGGCGGCGCGCTGGTCGCGGTCAGCGCGGCCAAGACCGACGCCCCGCCCAGCAGCGCTCACGCCGTCAACGCCGACAAGACCGGCCTCGCGATCGGCGGCTACGACCCCGTCACCTACTTCACAGCTGGCGAGCCACGCAAGGGCGACTTCCAGATCACACACGAATACAAGGGCGCAGTCTATCGATTTGTGAACGAATCCAACCGCGACCGATTCCGCAAAAGCCCCGCCCAGTATGCGCCGCAGTATGGTGGGTATTGCGCCTACGGCGTGGCGGTGGACAAGAAGTTCTCGTCCGACCCGACCGTCTGGAAGATCGTTGACGGCAAGCTCTACCTGAACCTGGACAGGAACATCGCCAAGCTGTTCAACGAAGACGTGCCCGGCCACATCGACAAGGCTGACCGCAACTGGAAGACGCTGGCTGACGAACCGGCCAGGTGACTCGATCGACTCGACCACTGATGCCCGATCAGATAGCGGCGTTCGCGCCGACGGACGGATCACACCCATCCGTCCGTCAGCCGAACGCCGTTTTCGTTGCGCGCTGTCTATCATCTCAAGATGGCCAACGATCGCCTCGAACGTCTGCGAGACAAGGCCCGTTCGCTGCCCAAAGTGCCGGGCGTTTATCTCATGAAAGACTCGGCAGGCCGAGTCGTTTACGTGGGGAAGGCGGCGTGCCTGCCCGACCGTGTGGGCAGCTACTTTGTTCCGTCAGCCGACCTGGGCGCGAAGAAGCAACCGATGCTCGATCTTGTTGAAGACTTCGACACGATCGAGTGCGAGGGCGAGTGGGAAGCGCTGCTGACCGAGAATCGGCTGATCAAGGATATCCACCCGCGTTTCAACGAACGGCTGACCGACGACAAGACGTTTCCGTACTTGGTGATCACGACGCGCGACGACTTTCCGGGCGTGTTCATCACACGCGAGCCGAGCGCGCCGGAGTTCCGCGGAGCAAAGATCCTCGGGCCGTTCACGAGCGTGTACGCGCTGCGCGAATCGGTTCAACTGCTGCAGCGTGTCTTCAAGTTCCGCACATGTACGCTCGACATCGTCGAGCC
This sequence comes from Phycisphaeraceae bacterium, assembly GCA_028284155.1. Lineage (GTDB taxonomy): Bacteria > Planctomycetota > Phycisphaerae > Phycisphaerales > Phycisphaeraceae > JANQSF01. Next base: position 79,476 of record JANQSF010000010.1, on the reverse strand, counting down.
CCCGGAAGGGGCCGACCCGCACAAAGACCCGCGGCGTCACTTTCGGCCTTGCCTGCTCTACCCGATCAAGCAGTGCACCGCGCCGTGCGCAGCCAAGGTCAGCAAGTCCGATTACCGCGAGGACATCAACCGGTTCATCCGCTTCATCGAGTCGAAAAGGTCGGTCATGCTGCGCGAGTTGAAGCAGGAGATGCAAGCCGCGTCGGCTGGGCAGGAGTATGAGAAGGCGGCCGTGCTTCGCGACCAGGTACACGCGATCGAGAAACTGGACGAACGCGGATCGCGCAAGGACGGCTGGCAGCCCGAGACCGAGTCGTTCCACCTTGACCCGCGCAAGGGTCTGGAGTCGCTGCGCAAGACGCTGGGGCTGGACAGCCCGATCCGCTGCCTGGAGTGCATCGACATTGCGCACCTGCAGGGCAACGAAACCGTCGGGTCGAAGGTGTGTTTCGTGGACGGTCGACCATTCAAGAACGAGTACCGGCGGTACAAGATCAAGTCGGTCGAGCACGACGGGCCCACCACGCCCGGTGACGACTACGCAGCGATCCGAGAGGTCGTTTCTCGACGCTACCGCGAGGCGGGGCAGGGGCATGAGCTGTACCCGGACGTCATCATCATCGACGGTGGTCTGGGTCAGTTGCACGCGGCGCTGGCGGCGTTCGACGATGTGGACGTCAAGCCGCCGATGGTCATCTCATTGGCCAAGAAAGAAGAGCTGATTTACATGCAGGCAAGACGGGAGCCGATCCGTTTGAGTCGGAACAACGCGGGGTTGCGGCTGTGCCAGGCGATCCGCGATGAGGCGCACCGGTTTGCGCAGCACTATCACCACATCTTGCGACGCAAGAAGGTGATTGGAAAGTGAGCTTGCGGAGCGCTAAGCCGCAAGCGGCGGGGAATGGCCATGTCGACAGACGACAGTGTTGCAGCGGTTTTGATCAAGTGCGATGGCGGGGTCGCGATTGCCGTGAAAGCCGTGCCCGGCGCGAGCCGGTCAAAGGTCGTGCGCGTGCTGGGCGATCGGCTGAAGGTCGCGGTCACCGCTCCGCCGGAGGGTGGGAAAGCGAACAACGCATTGTGTGCGTTGCTCGCTGACGTGTTCAATGTACCGCCGCGCGACGTGCGCGTGACCGCGGGGCAGACTCGGCCGCAGAAGACGGTGCAGGTCGACGGTGTCGGTCTGTGCGAGGCCGTGGAGCGATTGGAGAAGGTCCTCGGGTAGCACCAGGACGCAAGCGGCTGGGTGTGTTCGCGTTGGAGCGACGCGCGCGTCATAATGAGTGAATGACCACCGCGTACGTTTATCACGACGACTTCACGAAACACGACACGGGGCGCGGCCACCCCGAGCGGCCGGACCGACTGCGCGCGATCAAGAAGCGGCTTGAAACGACCAAGCTCGTCGAGCAACTCGAGCCGTTGAAGTTCGAGCCGGCCGACATGAAGTGGATCAAGCGGATTCACGACGACGCGTACATCGAGCGACTCGCAAGGGCGTGCAAGAATGACGAGCCGTTTATCGACGCGGCTGACTCGGCCATCTGCCCGAAGAGCGCCGACATCGCCCGGCTGGCCGTCGGCGGTGTGCTCGCGACGACCGACGCCGTGATGAAAAGTAAGGCGGACAATGCGTTCTGCGCCGTGCGCCCGCCGGGCCATCACGCGGAGCGCGACCGGTCGATGGGGTTTTGTCTGTATGGCAATGTCGCGATCGCGGCGGAATACCTGCTGGTCGAGCACAAGCTCGAACGCGTGGCCGTCGTCGACTACGACGTGCACCACGGCAACGGGACGCAGCACATCTTCGAAGAGCGTGACGACGTGTTGTTCATCAGCCTGCACCAGCACCCCAAGACGCTCTACCCCGGCACGGGCTTCGAACGCGAGGTCGGTCGCGGCAAGGGCGAGGGTTATACGCTCAACGTCCCGCTCATGCCCGGCGGGGGCGACACGGTCTACAAGAGAGCGTTCGACGACAAGGTGCTGCCCAAGCTGCGCGACTACAAACCGCAGGCGTTGATTATCAGCGCGGGGTTCGACGCCGCCAAGGCCGACCCGCTGGCGCAGATGACCGTCTCGGCTGACGGGTTCGAGCAGATGAGTAAGGCGTTGATCGACGCGGCAGACGACCTGTGCCAAGGCCGAGTGATCGCCTGCCTGGAGGGTGGATACGACCTGGACGCGCTCAGCGATGGTGTCGAGCGGCTGGTACGTGTGCTCCTGAAGGCGGCCAAGTGAACCCAGACCCGCGCAAAGCCATACGAGGGCAGGACGCATCGCGTCCAAGGCGGATGATCTCTCATGAGTGACGAAGAAACCATCGCCGATCCCGGGCTTGATCCGACGCACCTAGTGCTGATCGTAGTCGGTGCGCACCTGCGGGCTGAGCAAGCGGACCGAGCGCTGGCGTACCGGTTGCAGGCCGCGATCGAGGGCTGGATCGACGCGCACCAGGAGTCGCTGGAAGAGCCGATCACGCCCATGGTGTGCTGCGACATCTGGTATCTCAACCACGAAACGCTCCAGGCTCGGCCGACGATCTGTATCGGTGGGCCGGGCGTAAACGCCCTGAGCGCCTACTTCGGTCAACAGCTCGACGCGGCGACGGTCGCGGACAACGAGGTCATCATCCAGATGGACCCGGAATTCGTCGATCTGCGAGCGTGCGTCTGGGGCATGGACCACGACATGACCTCGGCGGCGGTCGAGGTGTTCGAGCAGCGATACCTCGACGGCTTCATGCGCGCCGTCGCCACGCAGGTCGAACCGGAGGTGGAATAGGGGGAAGCCACCGAGGGATCAAGCGACCAAGCCAACAAGGGTTGCCATCTTGCACCCCTTGTTGGCTTGGTCGCTTGATCCCTCGGTCCCTTCCGCACTCCCCCCCGTTTGCTTTGCCTCTTCGCGTCCTCAATAATTCACACCTCATGCCCGTGCCAACCGCTCAACTCGACGACCCTGCTCAATTGGACGCGACCGTGGCGCAGGCTGGCCAAATCCTGGCCGATGGCGGCCTGGTCGTGTTCCCGACCGAGACGGTCTATGGCATCGCCGCCTCGGCCGCGAGCGTCGAGGGTGTCGAGGCCCTGCGCAAGTTCAAAGAGCGCGAGGACGGCCAACCGTTTACCGTCCACCTGCCCACTTCCGGTTCAGCCAACCGGTACGTCGATGTCGAGTCCAGCCCGCTGATGCGTCGGCTGGTTCGGAAGGTCTTCCCGGGGCCGGTGACGCTGGTCGTCGACGCCGATGAGAAAACGATCGCGGACAAGCTGCGTGCGTTGAACCTGCCCACGGTCGTCGGCGAGTCGATCACGCCGCGGCAGCGGCTGTATCACGGGCAAACGATCGGCCTGCGCTGCCCGGACGACCCGTCAGCCCAGCGGATTCTCGCGTCGGTCGACGCCCCCATCCTGGCGTCGAGCGCCAACCGGCGCGGCCAACCGCCGCCAATGAACGCCGAGGCGGCGGCCGAGGCCGTCGGTGACGCGGCAGGCCTGATCGTCGACGGCGGGCCCTGCCGGTACGCCAAACCCTCCACCATCGTGCGTGTCACGCAGGGCGAGACAGGCCCAACCGTGTCGGTCGTGCGTGAGGGTGTGTACGACGAGCGGTTCATCCGCAAGCTCATGCGCTGGACGATGCTGATCGTGTGCAGCGGCAACACGTGTCGTTCGCCCATGGCTGAGGCCATCGCAAAAGACCTGCTGTCGAAACAGCGCGGCGTCCCGATCGATCAACTCGACGACGCGGGCCTCCGCGTCATCTCGGCCGGCACTTACGCCGCGCCCGGTTTGCCGGCCGCGCCCGAGGGCATCGAGGCGCTGGCCAAGTTCGGAATCGACCTGTCGCAGCACCGGTCGCGACGCGTCACGCTCGACATGATCCGCGAGGCCGACGTCATTTACTGCATGACGCGCGGTCACCGTGACATGATCCTGGCGATCGACCCGTCCGCCTCGAGCAAGACGGAACTGCTGGACCCGAACGGCGACGTGGACGACCCGATCGGCGCGGGCTTGACGATCTACCAGCGGTGTGCCGAAGTGATCCGTCGGCGGCTGGATCAACGGCTCAAGGAACAGCAACCATGAGGATCGCTCTTTCGGCTGACCACCGGGGGCAGGACACAATGAATCAGATCGCGACCGTCCTGCGCGCCGGCGAGCACAACGTGATCGAGTTGGCCGTTGACGACCGTTGGCCAAGCGACTACCCGGACAAGGCATTCCCCGTGGCGGCTGCGGTGGCGCACGGCGATGTTGACATGGGCATTCTGGTCGATGGCTGCGGCATCGGCATGTCGATCGCCGCGAACAAGGTCAAGGGAGTCCGCGCCGCACTGGTTCACGACGAAGTCGGCGCGGAGATGAGCCGGCGGCAGATGAACGCGAACGTTTTGTGCATCCCGGCCGACATGCTCGGCCAGCGCGTCATCGAGCGCATTGTCGCGATGTGGATCAAGACCGGGTTCGAGGGCGGCCGACACAGCCGGCGGGTCGAGAAAATCGCGATGATTGAAGACGGCGCCGACCCGACCGAACACGCCGATTCCGGCGCCGCAACCGAGTGAACGTTTTGACCGACGCCTCCGCCCCACCCACCTCCGGTGAAATACCGTCGGCATCCCCATTGCCCGCATTAGGCTGGCGCGAGTGGGTCGCACTTCCCGATCTGGGAATCGACAGCATCAAGGCCAAGGTTGACACGGGCGCCCGCACGTCGTCGCTGCACGCGTACGGTATCGAGCCGTTCGAGCGCGACGGTGAGCATTGGGTCCGATTCCGCGTTCACCCGATCCAGCATGACGGCTACACCACCGTTAAGGTCGAAACACCGTTGCTGGAACAACGCTGGGTCAAGTCTTCCAGCGGACACAAGTCGTTCCGCTGCGTCATCCTGACCAACGTCACGTTGATGGGGCAGACCTGGCCGATCGAACTGACGTTGGTGCGCCGCGACGACATGGGGTTCCGCATGCTGCTCGGCCGTGAAGCGGTCCGCGGTCGATTCCTCGTCGATCCGGGGTTGTCGTTCGCCGCCGGCCGACGCAAAAGGCGAAAGAAGAAGAAAAAGAAGGTCAAGCGAGCACCGGCGCACAAGAATGAACACCCCACTTCGGAGCATGAGTCGTTATGAATATCGCAATCCTCTCCCGCCGCGCGTCACTCTACTCGACCAACCGATTGAAAGAGGCCGCGGAGCAGCGCGGACACGAAGCGCCGGTGATTGACTATCTGCGGTGCTACATGGACATCACCAGCCACAAGCCCAAAGTGATGTACCAGAAGAAGGAGTTGTCGAAGGTCGATGCGGTCATCCCGCGTATCGGCGCGTCGAACACGTTCTACGGCACAGCCGTTGTTCGGCAGTTCGAGATGATGGGAACGTACCCGGTAAACGAGTCGGTCGCGATCAGCCGGTCGCGCGACAAGCTGCGTAGTCTGCAACTGCTGGCGCGTAAGGGCATCGGGCTGCCCGTCACAGCCTTCGCCCACTCGACGAAGGACATCGAAGGGCTGATCGAAAAGGTCGGCGGCGCGCCGCTGGTCGTCAAACTGCTTGAGGGCACGCAGGGCATCGGCGTCGTCTTGTGCGAGACGAACAAGGCGGCCGAGTCGGTGATCGAGGCGTTCCGCGGGCTGGACGCGCAGATCCTCGTGCAGGAGTTCATCAAGGAGGCGGGTGGGGCGGACATCCGCTGTTTTGTTGTCGGTGACAAGGTCATCGCCGCGATGATGCGGCAAGGCGCTGAGGGCGAGTTCCGATCCAACATCCACCGCGGCGGGTCGGCGCAGAAGATCAAGATCACGCCCGAAGAACGTTCGACCGCGACGCGCGCCGCCAAGACGATGGGACTCAACGTCGCGGGTGTCGACATCCTCCGCTCCAACCACGGGCCGGTCGTGATGGAGGTCAACAGTTCACCCGGACTCGAAGGGATCGAGGCGGCGACCGGGATCGACGTGGCCGGGAAGATCATCGAGTTCATCGAGAAGAACGCCGCCCCCGGCAAGACACGCGACCGCGCGAAAGGGTGACTCCGGTCGCTCGCGGCTTAGCGTTGCACAGAATCTGCCATGTCCACGAAAAAGAAGACGCAAAAGAAACGCACCGCCAAGCCGCCCGAGCCTGAGGCGCACGACGTGCTCGTGGGCAACACGATCATCTCGCCGGGCGAGCGCAAGCGGATCGACCTGCCGGTCGCCCGGCTGGCGACCCAGACCCAACTGGCGCTGCCGATCGAGGTCGTGAACGGCCGCAGGCCCGGGGCGCGCCTTTGGCTCAGCGCGGCCATCCACGGCGACGAACTGAACGGCCTGGAAATCATCCATCGCGTCATGCAGAAGATCGACCCGAAACGGCTGCGCGGTGAGATTGTCGCGGCACCGATCGTCAACGTGTTCGGCTTCATTCAACAGCAACGTTACCTGCCCGACCGGCGTGACCTGAACCGGTCGTTCCCGGGTTCGGCGCACGGGTCGTTGGCGGCGCGGCTTGCAAACCTATTCATGCAGCAGATCGTCGGGCGGTGCACTCACGGGATCGACCTGCACACGGCATCGAACCACCGGACCAACCTGCCGCAGGTGCGTGCCGACCTGAAGGATAAGGAAACACGGCGGATCGCAACCGCGTTCGCCGCGCCGATCATGATCCAGGGCGAGGCACCGCAAGGGTCGTTACGCCACGCGGTGGCCCGCAAAGGCATCCCAATCATCGTCTACGAAGCGGGTGAGCCGCAGCGTTTCAACGCCGACGCGATCGACCTGGGTGTCAAGGGCGTGCTGCGCGTCATGGCCGAGTTGGGCATGTGGGGCCGACGGGCCGAGCCGCGACGTCGGTCGATGGAGGCGGACGACACGAGGTGGGTGCGTGCCAAACGCAGCGGCATCCTGCGCGTCGTGGTCAAGCTCGGCCAATGGGTCAGCAAAGGTCAGTCGCTTGGCATCATCCGCGACGCGTTCGGCGACGAGCGGGCCGACCTCAAAAGCCCGCACGACGGCATGGTGATCGGCCACACAAACAACCCGTCCGTCAATCAGGGCGACGCGGTCGTCCACCTGGCGCGCGACGTCGCGACGCAGCACCAGGTGTGACATGGGCGGTCCTCAAGCCCCCGCTTCGACGGGTTGCGGCATTCGCAGCGACTCGACGATGGGCAATTTGCCGACCAGCGGCTCGATGTACTCGCGGAAACTATCGGCGATGTTGTTGTTGTCCACGATGTACTTCATGTGCAGGTGCTGCGTCTTGCCGGCCACGGCCGCCAGGTCGATCACCTGATAGTGCACGCGGTATGCCTCGCCCGGGTCGCGCTGGATGGCGATCGACCCGTCAATGTCGCCCATCAACGCCGCCTGGGCCGCCTGCCGCCCGGCCTCGCGCGCTTCCTGCTGGTCGGTGGCTGACACACAGCCCGCAAAACTGCGCTGCGAGTAGCCGAAGGTATCGGCCCGGACACGCAGCGTCGTCTTGCCCGGTTCGGTCGGGTGCGGGTACTTGACCATCCCGAGGTTCTTCTTGATGTGGACAGCCAGGAAGTCGCCCAGAGCGCCCGAACCCGAGAGCTGCACATTGCCGTGCGAGTCGTACTCGACGTGGTGGCCCTGCTCGACAGCCAATTTGACGGCCATCGGCGTCGGCTCGACCTTGCCGTTCGGCTGCTCGACCGGCGTGCCGTCGTGGATCCCTTCCGACACAGCGATCAGGCAGCGCCCGTACTTGCTGTAAACGCGGTCGACATCTTCGAGGAACTTGTCTTCGTCGAACCCGACCTCCGGGACGTAGATCAGGTGCGGGCCGTCGTCGCTGCCCTGCCGGGCGAGCATGCTTGCCGCGGTCAGGAAGCCGGCGTGTCGGCCCATAACGATGTTGATCTTGATGCCGGGCAACGCCTTGTTGTCCAGGTTGTCACCCATGAACGCCTGCGCAACGAACTTCGCCGCCGAGCCGAACCCCGGCGTGTGGTCGTTCTCGACAAGGTCGTTATCAATTGTCTTGGGCACGTGGAAGCAGCGCAACTCGTAGCCGTGCTCCTTTGCCAGGTCATTCACGATCCGGCAGGTGTCGGAACTGTCGTTGCCGCCGATGTAGAAAAAGTACCGCACGTCACGTCGCTCGAACACGTCGAAAATCTTCTCGCAGTACTCGCGGTTGGGCTTGTCTCGGCTGGAGCCGAGCGCAGCCGACGGCGTCTGTGCGATCCGGTCGAGCCGGTCTTGCGGGATGTCCTGCAGTTCGATGAAGTCGTCGTTGACAATGCCACGCACGGCGTGGTGGGCGCCCAGGATCTTGCCGACCCGTTCGTCGCCGCGCAGTCCCTCGATAACGCCGACGAGCGACTGGTTGATGACGGCCGTCGGGCCGCCTGACTGTCCGATGACGACGTTGCCAACGCCTGTGCGGGTTGAATCACCGCTCATGAATCACCTCGAATGGTCGGGGGTTTTGTACGAAGAAGCGCGCTGCCGATGACGAGCTCGGCGGCCCCCCTGGACCGTGCGGGTCGCTCAGCAGCGCGCGTCGAGCATTCTAGACGACTGGCCAAAGGCCGCCAATCCTTGCAGAATCGCCTTAATTATGGACTGAACGATCCGGACGACGATCCCACAACCATCTAGTCCGCACCGACCTCCAAATGAGAACATGGCCGCACTTGTCTCGTGACGATACGTCGCTAAAATGCCCGCCCGGCCCGTGTCGGCCGGTCGCCCAAAAGGATCCCGATATGCCCAAGGTCAAGTCTCATAAAGCGGTTCTGAAGCGCGTGAAGATCACGGCCTCGGGCAAGGTCAAGTTCAAGCGGGCGTTTTCGGGCCACCTGATGAGCCACAAGACAGGCCAAAAGTGCCAGCAACTGCGCGGCAAGCGGTTGGCCAAGTCCGGAGACATCACCCGGCTCGCGAAGATGCTGCACCGCCCGCTCAAGGCCGGATGACATTGCCAAATGCCGATTTCCGATTTGCGATTGAAGACTAACGGCCCACCCCGAGGCTCCAATCGAAAATCGAAAATCACAAATCGAAAATGACCCGCGGGTCGGGCCCTAAGTCTGCGTCGAACACCTCGACCAGCCCCGCCACCGCGAAACAGGAGCACGCGTCATGCCACGCGCACGCAAAGGCGCCGCCCGGCGTCAGTCCAAGGTTCGTTGGTTCAAGAAGGCAAAAGGCAACCGCGGGTCCGGCAGCCGACAGTGGCGCCGGGTCAAGGAGCGCGTCGTCCGTTCGGGCGTCAACGCGACCAAAGACCGCAAGCTTGTCAAGCGCGACTACCGCCGGTTGTGGATCACCCGCATCAACGCGGCGGTGCGCTCGCGCGACATGAACTACAGCCGGTTCATGCAGGGCCTCAAATTCGCGAACGTCATTGTCAATCGCAAGATGCTCAGCGAGGTCGCCATCCACGACCCCGAGGCATTCGACAAGATTGTCGAACTGGCGAAGCAGGCCCTCGAAGCAAACAAATAATCAACTATCGATCTGCGTTGACCGATTGCCGATTGAATCGGCATCCGGTTTGACGCGCGCGAACCCCGCAATGTCGAATCGGCATCGCACTAATAGATACACAAGCCGACTCATCGGGTGCGCGTGACTGCCGCGCCAAGGAGACCAGCCATGGCGACCGAAGAACTGAACCTCTCCAAAGAGACCTGGCGGCTCTTCCGAATCCTGAGTGAGTTTGTCGATGGGTTCGAGACGATGAGCGCCGTCGGACGGGCAGTATCGGTCTTCGGGTCGGCCCGCACGCCGCCTGAAGACCCGGTTTACAAACTCGCCGTCGATTGCGGCCGCGTCCTGGCGGAAAACGACTTCGCCGTGATCACCGGCGGTGGACCGGGCATCATGGAGGCGGCGAACAAAGGCTGCCAGGAAGCGGGCGGCCAATCGGTTGGCCTGAATATCAGCCTGCCCATGGAACAGGAACCGAACGCCTACCAGACGCACGAACTGATGTTCCGGTACTTTTTCGTCCGCAAAGTCATGTTCGTGAAGTACGCCAAGGGATTCATCATCTTTCCCGGCGGCTATGGGACGATGGACGAATTCTGGGAAAGCCTCACGCTGATCCAGACACTCAAGGTTGACCCGTTCCCGGTGGTCTGCATCGGCCACGACTTCTGGGACCCACTGATCGACTGGATCAAGACGACCATGCGGGATCAGTACCAGACCATCAGCCCCGATGACCTGGATCTGTTCCGGGTCACCAATAGCATTGACGAGGCCGTGCAGATCATCACCGAGTGTTTCGAGGAGCAGTGCCAACTCGGCCCGGCCCCGCCCGACCTGCCGCCCGAGATGACCGAACACACCGCCGAAGGCACGCGTGTCGGCATCGACCCACGCACACCGTTTCCGAAACGGGCCGAACGCCGAAGCGGTCAAGACCGGCGTCAGAACAGCTAAACCTCCAGGTCAGTTCGCTTGAACGTGTGTGAACCATGGCGCGCGTCAAGAGCCGTCTGTTACGCGCTATCCCGCTCGACCACCTCGTACGTCTCGCGCTCACCACGCCCGCGCAGCGGGTAGTCCTTGCGCAACGGGTGGGCCGGGTAGGTCTCCCACAACAGGATGCGCCGCAGATCGGGGTGGCCGTCAAAGCGGATGCCGAACATGTCGAACACCTCGCGCTCCGTCCACTCGGCGCCGGGCCAAAGGTCGGTGACCGTCGGCAGGTGAAGCGCAGGGTCGTCCTCAATGCGGTCGGTCGGCAAGGACGGGTCGAGCATGACCTTGATGTAAAGCCGACGCTCGTCCCGCGTGCAGACCAGGTTGTAAACAACCGCAAACCGCCCTGCCGGCAAGGCTGACTTGTCGACCGGGTAGTTCAGGTAGTCAACACCGACGACGTCCGAAAGAAAGTCGTATGCGCACGCCGCGTCATGCCGCAGGTATCGCATGACGGCGTGCAGCGCTTCGGCCGGCACGACCACAGTCGTTCGGCCGCGAAATTCGCTGGCCAAGAATCGCGTCTCGGGAAACTGCGCTTTGAGCAGTGGCAGCGTCGGGTGGTCGAGGTTGGGAGCGGGCGTGGGCATACGGTTGAAGGTCGAAGGTCAAGAGTCGAAGGTCGAAAGTCAAGAGTCGAAGGTCAAAAGACCGCCGACGCCAAGACTGTAAGAGCGAGCCCGAAACCGGGCCTTTCTGAAGGCCCGGATCGAGACCAGGTCAATCGCCCCCTGCCGCGTCCTCGATCCGGTCGAGCAACTCCTCGATCACGGCCTTCCAAGCTTTGGCCGTATCGGGCATTTCGTAGGCCAGCACGTCGGCCAACCCCAGCGTATCCCGATTCTCCAGCAGGTCGCGCACCGTCCGCAATTGGATGACCAACTCGTTGGCCAGGTCGGTCAGCGACTTGTCCCCGACCCGCAAGGAGTCGGGCGCGATGCCAACCAGTTCAGCCGACTGGTACACGCCGACGGGTGCGCTCTGCCAGGTCTCAAACAGCGCGGTCATCAACTTCATGGCCTCGCCATAATCGTCGCGTTGCAGGTGGTCGGCCGTCTGCTGCATCGTCGCCTCGCCGGCCTCGAGCAGCCGGAGCAGTTGTGTCAACGTTTCGCTGGCGATCATGCCCGGCTCGGCTGAGACCAGCCGAACCTCCTGATCGCCGACCGCCTCATTCGCATGATTGGCCAGCGCTTCGCCAACCAACGGCTCACCATTGAGTGAAACCTCCACAATAATGCGCTTGCGGTCGGCCAACCGCTGGCGTGCGGCCTCGATCACGCCAGCCAGGTCGCCCATCGTCACGTCGAGCGGTTCGTTGTCGAGGAACACAGGCATCAAAGGATCATAACCGCGTGGACGGCAGGCCACCAATCAGCCGGTGCGACTGCGCGTTGGGTCAGGCCGTCTCGCGTTGCGAGTGATACCATGCGTCTCGACGTTTCAGCCCGTGAAGATCGGCCAAACCATGCCCGACCCCATCGTTGTGCTCGACGGCTTTACGCTCAACCCCGGCGACATCGGCTGGTCGCCCTTCGAGTCGCTGGGCGACCTGACGGTGTACGACCGCACGCCGGCCGACCTGATCGTCGAGCGTGCGTCGGCGGCGCCCTATGTGCTGACCAACAAGACGCCGCTGTCGGCGCATACGCTCGACCAACTACCAGGCCTGAAGTACATCGGGGTGCTGGCGACGGGGTACAACATCGTCGATGTCGCCGCCGCGAAAGAACGCGGTATCCCCGTGACCAATGTGCCGACATACGGGACCGACTCCGTCGCGCAGCACACGGCCGCGCTCATGCTCGAATTGGCCCGGCGTGTGTCGATTCACGACGAGGCCGTGCGCATGGGCAGGTGGGCGAGCAGCGACGACTTCTGCTTCGCCCTGTCGCCCATCGTCGAACTGGCGGGCAAGACGCTCGGGATCGTCGGACTCGGCCGAATCGGTCTGGCGTTCGCGCACATCGCAGCGGCAATGGGCATGAAACTCGTCGGCCATACGCGGCATTGGCCGAACGACGAACGCCGCGCCGGGCTGAAGATCGAACCGGCTGTGCTCGACGAACTGTTCGCCGAAAGCGACGTCGTCAGCCTGCACTGCCCACTGACCGAACAGAACAAACACATGGTCAATGCCGAGCGATTGGCCAAAATGAAGCCGACGGCGTTCCTGATCAACACGAGTCGCGGTCCGTTGGTCGATGAGTCGGCCCTTGCGGCGGCGTTGCAAGACGGCGTGATCGGCGGCGCGGCCGTCGATGTGCTGGAACAGGAACCGCCCGCGCGCGACAACCCACTGATCGGCGCACCCAATTGCATCGTCACGCCGCACATCGCCTGGTACGCGCAGGCGGCTCGCAAGCGGCTTCTGGCGACCGCGGCTGACAATCTCAGCGCATTCATCGGCGGGAGCCCCATCAACGTCGTCAACAGGTGAGGGAACGCCATTGTCGGACCGTGTCACCATCCTGCTGGCCGCGATCGCGGACGAGATCAAGCCAACCGTCAAGCGGTTGGCGCTGACGCCCGCGTCTGACCGCGTGTCGTTCAACGGCGCGTCGCTGACCACGCAGCGCGGCCGCGCCGGCGAACTTGAAGTCGTTGCTGTCACATGTGGTATCGGCGCAGACCGTGTCACCGCCGGGCTGGCGTGGGCGTGCGAGCAACACGACGTCGCGCAGGTCGTACATTTGGGCTTTGCCGGCGGGCTCGACCCTTCGCTGAACGCGGGCGATGCGCCGCCGATTAGCCAGATTATGACGGCGATGGGCGAAGCGACACAGTTTGACGTGAACGGACAGGCCGACGCCGTCAGCCTGCTAACGCTCGACTACATCGCTGACTCGCCGCAGGTCAAAGCTGAGCTGCACGAACAACACCGCGCGGCGCTGGTGGATATGGAGTCGTTTCACGTCGCTCAAACGGCGTCTGATCGAGGCATTCCTTACACGCCGATCCGCGCCGTCAGCGACACGGCCGACATGGCCCTGCCGGCCGACGCGGTCAAGTGGGTCAAGCCCGACGGCTCGCCCGACATCGCCGCCGCCACGCGGTACGTCATGATGCGGCCGACCATGATGCGGCTGATGATGAAACTGCAACAGCACGCCAAGTCGGCCGCCAACGCGCTGGCCGACCGCGTCGAAGCCATGCTCGCCGGATGACCAACCTTGCTGACGCCAACACCGTGCTCGTCTTCGGCGGTTCGTTCGACCCGCCGACGGTCGCGCACGTCCGACTCCCACCGCTGGCGGCGCGGGCCGTCGGCGCGGACCTGGTCGCTTACATCCCCGCGGCGGTTTCTCCCTTCAAAGTTGGCCAGACGGACACGTCGTTCGAGCAACGCTTTGCCATGTTGCAATCAGCATTGCAGGGCATCGAGCACGTCATCATTCTTACAGACGAGTACGACCGCGCCGCGGCCGGCGAACCGAGCTACACCGTGGACACACTAGCTACCCTCCGCGCACGGTTGCCGGAAGACGTCACGCTTCGACTCTTGATCGGCAGCGACCAATCACGCGCGTTCGACCGGTGGCGTGAACATGAAAAGATCCTGGAGTTGGCTGAGCCGGTCGTGATGGTCAGGCCGCCTGAGACACGCGACGGCGTGCTGGACGCGCTGCCCGCCGGATTCGATCGAGACACGTGGGCAAACCGACTCGTCGATGTCCCTGCGATCGACGTCAGCTCAACCGAAGTCCGCCGACGCGTCGCGGCTGGCGAGCCGGTCCATGGACTGACGCCGCCCGCCGTCGCAACGTACATCGCAGAGCACGGCCTCTACCGGGAGAACGGATCATGATTGTCTACCGCGCCGCAGACATGATGTTCGCCAGTCGGATCGACACGACGGCCGACGCGGCTGGCGTCCCACGCAAGTCGGCACACAACGTTGAGAAGTTGCAAGCCTTGCTCGATCATGGCGACGCGGGCGAGCGCGTGACGGCCGTGTTCATCGATCTCGACGCCGGCGATGACGTGCTCGACCAGATCCGCATGGCCGTCGCGCACGACTCACGACCCACCGTGATCGCCTTCGGCTCTCACGTCGCGACCAAGGTGCTCGAAGCGGCAAGCAACGCCGGCGCGGATCAGGTGATGGCACGCAGCGCGTTTGTCTCACAACTCCCGGACCTTCTTGAAACGTATGGGCACGACCCGGTGTGACGTAGGGTGCGCTTTAGCGCACCAATGTTGCGGGCAACCGTCCTTGAACCGTGGTGCGCTAAAGCGCCCCCTACTGCTCAGACGGCCTTAACCAGCCGGCAAGTCAACAATCCGGATGCACACCGGCCGACAGTCGATCTCGTCGAGCGCGGTGAGGCGGTCTAGTGCATCAAGCACGTCGCCCTGCTTCGCGGCGTGGGTCGTGACGACCAGCGGAACGAACTCGCCGGCGGCCGACTCGTGCTGAAGAATCGCGGACAGGCTGATGCCGAAGTCGCCCAGGATCGTGCTCACCTTCGCCATCACACCGGGCACGTCGAGCGCCTGGATGCGCAGGTAGAACCGGCTGATCAGGTCGGCCGGGTCGAGCGGCGCGACCGGCTCGGTGCGGTCCGGCCAAATGTTCAATGTCGAGAACGCCTGCGTGTACCAGCCGGACGCGACGTTCAGCAGGTCGCTCACCACCGCGCTGGCCGTCGGCAGACGGCCTGCCCCACGGCCAAAGTACATGGTGTGACCCACCGCGTGACCGAACACGCTCAACGCGTTGAAGCTGCCGTGCACTTGCGCCAGCGGCTCGTCCTTGTGCACGAAGCACGGGTGCACACGCAACGACACGCCCTCGTTGCGGCGCTCACCGATAGCCAGCAGTTTGATGTCGTACCCGAGTTCAGCGCCGAACCGGATGTCAGCGAGGTCGAGTGTGTCGATACCTTCCGACCAGACTTGGCTCTCGTGCGCGCGGACGCCGAAGCCGAGCGACGCGAGGATGGCCAACTTCTCAGCTGCGTCGCGCCCGGACACATCGAGCGTCGGGTCGGCCTCGGCAAACCCAAGCTCCTGCGCCTCGCTAAGCGCGTCGCTGTAGGCCGTGTCGCGCTGCGTCATCTGCGTGAGGATGTAGTTACACGTGCCGTTGAGGATGCCGTACATCGCGTCGATACGGTTGGCCATCAGGCCGAACTTGAGCGCGGTGACGATCGGGATGCCGCCGCCGCACGACGCCTCGAAGGCGATCGACACGTTGTTCTGCCGAGCGAGCGCGAACAGGTCGGCCCCGTCCGCGGCGAGCAGGCTCTTGTTGGCCGTGACGACGTGTCGACCGGTCTCGAGCGCGCGTCGGACATGCTGCCCGATCACACCCGTGCCGCCGGCGACCTCGACGACGATCGGCATGTCATCGGTGGCGAAGAATGCGTCGGCGTCGTCCGTCAGCAGATCAGTCGGCACGGCCGAATCGCGGTCGCCGCGTTTGACGTCGCGGACGAGCACCCGGCGCAGCTCGATCGGTCGCCCGACGCGGCGGGCGTACAGCTCGGCCTGCTCGGTCAGCAGGTGAGCCACGCCACCACCGACCGTGCCGCAGCCGATCATCCCGACGCCAATGGGTGTGTCCGTCACGATCGCGATTCCCGTAAGTCAGGTCAGACGGTCACGATAGGAGATCGGCATTTCCGCGACCAGACCGCAGGAAGGGGCATCGGCGCATCCTCTGCCCAAGTTCAATGCCACGCCCGATCGAGGAGCGTTCCCGCTACACTGTCGCGCCATGGCCAAGAAGAAAGCGTCATCCAAGCAAGAGCCGTCGTTCGAGCAGTCCCTCGACCAACTTGAGGCGATCATCGACCGCATCGAGTCGGGCGAGGTCGGGCTGGAGCAATGCCTCGGCGAGTACGAACAGGGCGTCAAGCTGATCGCCCATTGCCGGAAGGTGCTGGAAAAGGCTGAATCGCGGATCGCGAAGCTGACGACCGACGCGGGCGGCAAACTGCGCGTCGAATCGGACTCCGGCGACGGATCGGCCGATGATGATTCGGATTAGTCCCAAACTCACCCGCCCCACCGGATCGAGCGACGCACCTTGAACCCGCTTTGGCTCTACCTCGGATTCGTAACCGCCATCGGGGCGTGCGTCGGCAGCTTTCTGAACGTCGTTATCTATCGCCTGCCGGCCGGCGTCAGCCTGGTCAGCCCGCCTTCGACCTGCCCCAAGTGTGGCAACCGCCTCGCCGCCTACGACAACGTTCCCGTCTTGGGCTGGTTCTGGCTGCGCGGCAAGTGCAGGTCGTGCAAAGATCCGATCGCGTTTCAATATCCCGTCGTCGAAGCGGTGACGGCCGCGGTCTTCGCGTCTCTGTTCATGGCCTATTACGTTTGGCCGACCAATAGCCTGTTCGGGACGACCGGCGTCGTCGAAGGCGACATCCGCTTGATCGCGCTGTATGAGACCTGGCCGACGTATGTCGTGCACGCCGTGCTCGCGGCGTCGCTGATCGCGGCGACGATGATCGACGCTCGGCTATTCATCATCCCGCTGTCGATCCCGCTGGTCGCGGCGCTGGTCGCGCTGGTGGTCCTGCCACTGGCGGCGCTGTGGTTTCCGGGCACAGCCGAGCCGGTGAACGCGGTAGATCGGCCGGGCGCCGGTAGCTGGACGGTCACGACGCCAAGCCCGGAAGTCGATGGCAAGCGCGTGCTCATGGTCGCAGGCGGATTGGTCGGGTTGGTCATCGCAAACGTGCTGTTGTGGACTCGTGTGTTGCCGCGCGGGTTTGATGTCCCGGACGCTGACGAATCGAAGAACGAGGGTTCAAAGCAGGCGGACACAGCCGCTGAATCGGCCTCGCCAGAGGGCGAGGGGTCGTCCGGTTCAAGTCATACAAAGGTCAAGAAGGGCAAACAGAGCAAGGCCAAGACGGGTGCGCCGCGTGGCGTCAAGCTCGTACTCGGGCTGACGATCGCGATCATCGTCTGCCTGCTTATTGGCAAGCCCATCGCCGTCGTGCTCGCCGCATCGCTGCTCTGGTGGGGCATGCTGCTGCACGGGGCGTCGGACGAGGATTACGAGGCTGAGGTCGAGCAGGCGGCAATCGGACCCGAGGGCTGGGTCATGCCCGAGCACCCGCGACGCGAGATGGTCAAGGAAGGGCTGTTCGTCGCCCTGCCGACGGTCGGGGCGATCGCCGGGGCCATGTTGTGGGGCTCCTACGAGTCGCAAGCGACGATGCCAATGGCCGGGCCCGTTCGCGTCGCGGCCGGCGTGGTGATGGGTTTCCTGGCTGGCGGCGCCGTCATTTGGGGCATCCGCATCTTCGGGACCGTCCTGTTCAACAAGGAGGCGATGGGTCTGGGCGACGTGCACCTGATGGCGGCGGTCGGGGCCGTCATCGGCTGGGTAGACGTGACGATCGCCTGCGTCCTGGCCGCCTTCGCGGGGATCGTGCACACGGCCATCGTGTTCGGCCTCGGCTCGCTGGTGAAGCAGCGGACCGCCGCGATCCCGTTCGGCCCGCATCTGTGCGGCGCGACGATCCTGGTGATGCTGTTCCGCGACCACATCGCCCACGTCTTTTTCTTAATCACCCACGTCCGAATATGACGATAAAGGCCGATGACCCGCAGGATGCAGGTCGCGTCGCGGAGGCGACGCCCACCACGGACGGTTTTCTCCAAACACGAGGTGCAGCGATGGATCGCATGCCACCGAGCGTCACCGGCATCATTCTCACCCTTTCGGTTGCCCTGCTGGGCGGTTGCCAGACCGCCAACACGCAGGACGAGCTTGCCGCATTGCGGTTGGAAAACCAGCAACTGCGACATGCCCAGGCCCAGACCAACGCCGCATTCCAAAGCTCGGAGGCGGCGCGGGCCCAGTACGCGTCGAACCAGCAGGCCTACCAGTCGCAGCACGCGTCTCTGTCAGCCGAGGTCCAGCAACTGCGTCAGAGTAACGCACAGTTGCAGGCCGAACTGCGTGCCAAGAGCACCCAGCAGGACCCGGTCATCCGCGTCAACAGCAGCTTCTCGACGATCGAAGGGGTCGAGCAGATTCAACGGGCTGACGGTATCGGCGTCCGCATCCCCGGCGACGTGCTGTTCAACCCGGGCAAGGTCACGCTCAAATCCACCGCCAAGCGCACCCTCGACCGGATCGCCACCGTGCTCAAACGAGAGTACGGCGCCCAGACCATCCGCATTGAGGGCTACACCGACACCGACCCGATCAAGAAGAGCCCGTGGAAAGACAACCTCGAGCTGAGCCTGCAACGCTCCGCCGCGGTCTGCCGCTACCTGCAAAGCCGCGGTCTGAACGCCAAACAGATGTACGCCGCCGGCTTCGGACCTCACGCCCCACAGTCGACCAAGGCCAAAAGCCGCCGTGTCGAGATCGTGGTTGTCGGTAGTTGATGCGATTGCCGAAACGAGTTGGATTCAGCCGAATCACCAACGCTCAAACGCAACCCGCCTGATCCCACCAGCGACCGCCTAACATGGGCGGTCGTTTTTCGTCCCAATGTCAGACTCACCAACATGTCCAACGGCGTCCCCGGCATCATCGACTACGGCGTGGGCAACCTGCGCAGCGTCCAGAAGGCGTTCGAGCAGGTCGGCACGAACGCCGTCATCCTCGAATCGCCGGACCAACTCGACGACGCTTCGCTCAGTGTTGACAGGCTCATCCTTCCGGGTGTCGGCGCGTTTGCCGACGGCATGCAGCACCTGCGCGAGCACGGCTGGGTCGATCCGATTCACTCATTTATCGAGACCGGGCAACCGTTCCTGGGCGTCTGCCTCGGCATGCAGTTGCTATTCGACGGCTCCGAGGAAGACGCCCCATCGCCCGACGACCTCGTGCCGGGCCTGGGCGTCCTGCCGGGCAAGGTCGTGCGGTTCCCCAATGAAGTCAACGGCCAACGGATTAAAGTCCCACACATGGGGTGGAATGACCTGTATTGGGCGCGCGACAATCCTTTGCTGGATGGGCTTGAAATCGACCCATTCGTCTACTTCGTGCACGGCTACTACTGCGTGCCCGACGAAACGGAAGAGTTTCCGATCACCGCGACGCAGACCGACTACCCCGAAGGCGTGCCGTTCACGTCGTCGATCATGCGCGGCAACGTCTGGGCGACGCAGTTCCATCCGGAGAAGTCGCAACGCGTTGGGCTGACGATCCTGCGGAACTTTGCTCAGTTGTGAATCCGCTCAAACGATTCTCACACACCGTCGGCCGTCCCGACTGCATACCGTCTCACCGATGTTCCCCCTGTTAGCAGAACCTGAAAGCTACCGCGCGTGCAGTCTCGATCTGCGCGTCGAGGCTGAACCGCGCGCGTATTGGCTCGACCTGTACGCCCGTTGTCACCCCGGAATCCTGGAAGAGGCTATCGAGGTGGTGTGCGACGAGGGTGAATCCCTATCGGAGGCGAGGGCGCGCGCCGCGACGTGTCAAAGCGCATACGACAAGCACATCGCAAACTGCACTCAAAACTACGCATCGATGAGCCGGCTGGACGTCCACACCTTGGCGTGCGATCGCGAACGCATCCAGCGCGAACACGGTTTCATTGACCCCTACCGCCTGGTCAAAGCGCGCGAGAACGAACGTGCTTTGAGCTTGCTGCCTGCCCTGCTCGACCAGCTCGACGCGTTGCCCGACCCGCAAAGGGCTGTTGAGGTCGCACGCGGCGTCTTTGCCGGCAATATCTTCGACGTCGGCGCGACCGACACACTTGAGCTGTTCAAGTCCGGCCAACTCGATTTCCACGCCACGCGCGACAAGCTCAAGCCCCGCCCCTGGCTTGTCGACGACCTGGACTCGTGGGTCAACCGCGTCACCTCGGACCACCCCTATCGCCACGCCCTGCTGTTCGTCGACAACGCGGGCTGCGACATCGTCCTGGGCATGATCCCATTCGCATGCGACCTGCTGCGGCGTGGGTCATCGGTGATCTTGACATCGAACACACGCCCCGCGCTCAACGACATCATCCATCCCGAACTGATCGAGTTGGTCCAACAGGTCGCGTCGATCGACCCGATGATCGCGGAGGCCGTGAAGGACAGGCGGCTCACTTGTGTGCCCAGCGGCAACACGTCATCACTGATCGACCTGTCTGACGTGTCCGACGAGCTGATTGCCGCCGCGCGGGGTACGCCGATCGACCTGGTCGTGCTCGAAGGGATGGGCCGGGCGCTCGAGAGCAACTTCGACGCGCGGTTCACCTGCGACGCGCTGAAGATGGGCATGATCAAAGACCCGGACGTCGCGCGTGAGTACCAGGCCGATCTGTACGACCTGGTCCTCCGCTTCGAGCCGCTTGCGGCTTAGCGCGTCGCAGTCTCATCCTCAATCAGCTTCAACACCCCTTCACGCAACCGGCGCGTCAACTCTCCAACCGATCCGTCGCCGATGTTTGCTTTTTCCACGCTCGTCACGGGCAGCACCTGCCAACCCGAGTTCGTCAGAAACGCCTCGTCCGCGCCGAGCAGGTCATCCACACTGAGCATGCGGCGCTCGACCTCAATCCCTTCGTTGTGCGCCTGCTCGATGACCGCCGCGCGGGTCACACCGGGCAACACCGGCGCGGGCAGTGCGCCTTGTTGTTCCTCACCACGCGCGATCGGTGTCAGCAGTCGGCCGTCCTTGACGAGAAAGACGTTGCTGATCGCTCCGCTCGCCAAGTGGTTTGTGACATTCAACCAGATCGCCTCACCCGCGCCCGCTTCAGCGGCCTGACGAAGCGTGCGCAAGCGACTCCAATACGAGAGCGTCTTGTGGCCGGCCGACGGGTCGAACGGGTTGGCCATCGGCGGTGTGACCAACACGCGGATGCCGTGCTCGAAGTAGGCCGGGTCGTACGTCATCGCCGGGGTGGCAACGACCATGACGGTCGGCGTCGGCGGCGAGCCGTCCGGCTTCAACAGCGAGACCGAGCCGGCCGTCACGGTCAGCCGAACGCGGGCGTCTTCAATGCCGTTGTGCTCGATCGTACTCGTGACCGCGTCGGCCAGTGAGTCAGACTCAAGGTCCCGTGACAGGCCAAGCGCCTGCGTGCTGCCGATCAACCGATCGACATGCTGACGAAGGCGAAACGCTCGGCCGTGCCGCACAGCCATCGTCTCGAAAAGCCCGACGGCGTGCTGCAGGCCGGCGTCGTCGATCGGGACGGTCGCTTGCTCGTGCGGGACGAACTGGCCGTTGAGGTAGATATCCATGCGGCGAGTGTAGGGCTTTGCCGCAGTCGAAGATCGCGCCACGCCGGCCCGGCCGATCGCGCGGGCTGACACGATTTTCACAACATCACGCCTCTCACGCCTGCCCACTGACCCAAACGATCACACGCGCGTCGGCCCGACATCTCGCAACCCACATCTGCCCGGGCTCGGCCCGCCTTGACACAACCCCGCCGCCCCCTAACGTATCGCTCTCATCCCTCGGGCGCGGCCGCCGCAGGCCCCCCTTCCAACCCGTGTTTTGGAGACCCACCATGCCCATCAAAGTTGGCATCAACGGTTTTGGCCGAATCGGCCGACTCGTCTTCCGCGTCGCCGCCGCCGACCCCAACGTCGAGATCGTCGGCATCAACGACCTGTTCCCGAACGAGTCGTTGGCCTACCTGCTCAAGTACGACACGATCCATGGCCGATTCGGCGGCAAGGTCGAAGCGGACGACAAGAATCTGATCGTCGATGGCAAGGCCATCCGCTCGACCTCAGAGCGCGACCCCAAGGCGCTTGACTGGGGCGCGGTCGGGGCCGACGTCGTCGTCGAGTCGACCGGCATCTTCACCGACTACGAAGGCGCGGCACAGCACGTCACGGCCGGCGCCAAGCACGTGGTCATTTCAGCGCCGACCAAGACGCCCGACAAAGTGCCCACGATTGTCATGGGCGTGAACCAGAACGTCTTCGACGCCGGCAAGCACAAGGTCGTGTCCAACGCGAGCTGCACGACCAACTGCCTTGCCCCGCTGGCTTGCGTCGTGCACAAGTACTTCACGATCGCCGAAGGCCTGATGACCACCGTCCACGCCGTGACGGCGACGCAGCCGACGCAGGACGGCCCCAGCAAGAAAGACCTGCGCGGGGGCCGCGCAGCCGGCTTCAACACAATCCCCGCGTCGACCGGCGCTGCCAAGGCCGTCGCCCTGGCGATGCCCGAACTCAAGGGCAAACTGACCGGCATGGCGTTCCGCATCCCGACGTCGGACGTGTCAGTCGTTGACCTGACCGTCAAGACCGAGAAGTCGACCAGCTACGCGGAGATCAGCGAGGCGCTCAAGGCCGAGGCCGACACCACGGGCGGTAAGCTCGAGGGCGCGCTTAACGGCTTCCTCGGCTGGACGGACGACCCGGTCGTCTCGACCGACTTCATCGGCGACCCGCGTTCAAGCATCTTCGACCACGGGGCCGGCATCGAACTGAACAGCAACTTCTTCAAGCTCGTGAGCTGGTACGACAACGAGTGGGGCTACTCGAACCGCGTGATCGACCTGATCAAGCACATGAACGGGTGAACGGCGACAGCCGTTGCTTCAGCCCAGGGCTCTGCCCGGCGGTCGGTCGTCCATTCATTGCACAACCAATCAAGAGACACCACGGGGCCAAGCTCAACGCTTGGCCCCGTTTTTTCATCCGCTTTGAGACACGAGCGGTCAACTGTCGCGCGGAGCGGTCCCCGGGCGAAGCCCGGGGCTGAAGGGATCGTCTCGTCGTGCGTTATCCGAGCATGTCACGCAGCGCGGCGAGCAGGAGTGTGACGTTTCGCTTCGACGCGGCTGCGCCCATCAGGCCGATGCGCCACGCCTTGCCCTTAAACTCGCCTAGCCCACCACCGATCTCGATGCCGTAGTCGTTCAGCAATTGCTTGCGACCCGCGGCGTCGTCGATGCCGGCCGGCACGCTCACGGCGTTGAGCATGGGCAGGTGGTGGCCGTCCTGACTGACGTACTCGACGCCGAGCGCACTCAAACCGTCACGCAGCAGCGCGTGCATCGCGCGGTGTCGCTCGAAGCGCGCGTCCAAACCTACCTCCAGGACGATGTTCAACGCCTCATCCAGCCCGTAGAGCATGTTGATCGGGGCGGTATGGTGATACACGCGCTCACTACCCCAATACTGCCCGATCAACGACAGGTCGAGGTACCACGACTGGACCTTGCTTTTCCGCGCGGCCACCCGTTCCATGGCTCGCGGCGAGAATGTCACCGGCGACAGGCCCGGCGGGCACGACAGACACTTCTGCGTGCCGGTGTACGCGGCGTCAACCTGCCACTCGTCAATCTTGACGGGCGCGCCGGCGAAACTCGTCACGCAGTCGATGACGAACAACGCGCCCGCGTCGCGCGCCGCCGCGCCAATCTTGTCGATCGGCTGATGTGCGCCGGTCGACGTCTCGGCGTGCACAATCGCCACGACGTTCGGCTTCACACGGTCGATTGTGGCGATGACCTCGTCCTGATCGAAGACCTGACCCCACGGCTTTTCGATCGTCTCAACCTTCGCGCCGCATCGGCCGGCCACCTGGGCCATGCGGTTGCCGAACACGCCGTTGACGCAGACCAGCACGGTGTCGCCCGGCTCGACGAGGTTGACGAAGACCGTCTCCATACCGGCCGAGCCCGTGCCGCTCATCGCCATCGTCGTTTCGTTCGTCGTCTGAAAGACCTGGCGGAGCTTGTCGCGCACGCCGTCCATCAACTCGAGGAAGACCGGGTCGAGGTGGCCGATCGTCGGGCGGGCCATCGCCTCAAGCACACGCGGGGGGATATCACTCGGGCCGGGGCCCATCAGGATGCGTTGTGGGATGTTGGGTGTCGTCATGGTCGGCGATGTTAGTCACTTGCCGCCGAGGTGTTTGTCGGCGAAGTCGAGGTACTGCTCCCAGTCGAAGGCGGTCACGTCGTGCTTGCCGACGCGGATGTGGTAGCCGATCGTGCCGTGGACGGGCTTGCCGACGGCAGGCCATTCGGTCGCGGGCATGCCCTCCTTGCCCAGCAGCTTGTAAACGGGCGTCGCCGCAACCGTCGCCAGAAACTCGCCTTTCGGGTCGGCCCAGGAATCGCGCTCGGCGCTGGCCACGTAGAGCGGCCGGGGCGCGATCAACGCCATGACGTAGTGCTGATCGACCGGCATCTTGTCTTCGTTGTCGTTGTACTGCTTGTGCAGCTTGGTGAACCAGTGCGGGAACGACGTGTTGATCCGCTTAACGGTCTCACCGAATCGACGCCGGGCTAGGGCTGCGCCGCCGCAGCCGGAATTGTTCGAGATGACCAGCGCGAAACGCGGGTCGGTCGCGCCGGCCCAAAGCGACGTCTTGCCCAGCCGGGAGTGCCCGATCACCGACACACGCTTGGCGTCGATCAGGTCGTCCGTTTCGAGGTGGTCGAGCACGCGCGACAACGTCCACGCCCAGCCGCCGATCGACGTCCAGTTGTCAGCCCGGTCCTGATACTTCGGATAAAGCGCATGCACGCCGTTCTTGAACCCGTCGTAGAAGTCCGGATCGACGTCGCCGTAATAGATCGTCACGAGCGCGTAGCCGCGTTCCAGAATCTTCTCGACCTGCCAACGCGAGGCGCTTCGGCCACGTGTCGAGTCGTCCGGCACGCTCGGCGACGACCCAGCCTTGCGCGGCCAAACGTTGCTCTTGCGGATCTTCGGGTCGGCATGAACGGTGTGGTTGCCGTTGAAGTTGTAACCCAAGAACGCCGGGTAAGGGCCTTTGGCCTTGCTCGACTTCGGCGGCAGGAAGATCAACACATTCACCGCCGGCCCGGTGCGGTCTTTCTTGAAGTAGAGCGTCACCTCCTTGCGTCGGCCCTTGCCGCCCAGCGCGTTTTCATCCAGCCCGTGGTCTTCGACGTGCGCAATCGGCAGGGCCGGCGGCATCGCGCCGAAGACGTGCATCTCCATCTGCTTCAACACGATGGGCCGCTGCGATTTCCACCACGTCGCGGCATCGGGCACTCGTTTACCGCCGGGCATCGCCAGCGGGTCGGGCAGCGTGTATTTGGGCACCTTCGACTCGTCGTAATTGAAGCCGCGCGGTTGTGCTTCGGCGTCGTCGACGCAGAACGTGACCAATGTAATCAGGGCAACGACGGCGACGAGGCAGGACCAGTGTGGCATGATCAATGCTCCGGGTGTGGTGTACTTTGGTTAGTCTATCAGGCCAACATAAACGAACCGGTGGAGACCGGGTGATCTGTCTTATTGGGGTGCCTGTGAATAAGCGAAGCGTTTCACGGAACTTGGCGACGAAGGCCGTGAAACGCTTCGCTTATTCACAGGCACCCGCGCACCAAACTTCACCGCGGCTCGGACGGAGCCTCGCCCTCCCGGCTGTTCGTGCGACAGGCTACGGCGATCGCCCTACTCACCGACCTTGACCACCACGATCGTCAGGTCGTCCACGCTCTCGCGGAGACCGACGAACCGGCGCATCTGCCAGACGATGTGATTGAGGATCTCGTCCGACGACGCGTCGGCGTCGACATCAAGCATGGCGGCGCGCAGGCGGTCACGACCGAACCGCTCGCCCTCGGCGTTCTGCGCGTCGAGCAGGCCGTCGCTGAACACGCACATGACGTCACCGGTCTTGAGGTCAATCAAAGCCTTGCGGTACGTCTGACGCGCGTCGATGCCGACGATCATGCCGCCGGTCTGCATGCGCAGGAACTCGCCATCGCGGAGCAACAGCGGCGGCTCGTGGCCGGCGTTGCAGTACGTGAACCGTCGGCTCTCGCTGTCGAGCACGCCGTAGAAAAGTGTGGCGAACTCGTTGTCGAGCGTGTCACGCGACAGCGCCACGTTGACGCGGCTGATGATCTCGTCGATGTCGTAGACGTCCTGCGCATAAGCACGCAGGCTCGCGCGCACGCTGGCCATCAACAGCGACGCGGCGATTCCCTTGCCCACGACATCGCCCACGGCGATGCCGAGGTTCCCGTCGAGGTCGATGAAGTCGTAGAAATCGCCGCCCAGCTCGAATGTCGGCACGTACCGCGCGGCAACGTCGAACGGCGGGATGTGCGGCACGTCGTGCGGCAGCATC
This sequence comes from Phycisphaeraceae bacterium, assembly GCA_028284155.1. Classification (GTDB taxonomy): domain Bacteria; phylum Planctomycetota; class Phycisphaerae; order Phycisphaerales; family Phycisphaeraceae; genus JANQSF01. The sequence goes on along the minus strand of JANQSF010000010.1, from coordinate 53,007 downwards.
CGCTGTTGCACCTTCGTCGCCATGTGCAACTGACGCTGGACGCGCTGGCTCTCGACGAACTCGGCGTCGAGCCGGGCGTTTTCGATCGCCGCGGCCAACACCTGCGCCACGGCCAACAGCAGTTGCTTCTCGAACCGGCGGAACTTGCGCTTCTCGCCGGTAAACAACTGCACAACCCCGATCCGTCGGCCCTGGTAGATCATGGGCGCGACGAGCATCGAGACGAGGCCTTCTCGCTTGGCGTAATCCGGGTAGATCACGCGCGGGTCGGTCGGCAGGTCTTCGACGTAGACGATCTCGCCGGCCAACGCCTGCTGATAGATCGTGCTCTTGCTCAGGGTCAGCGGCCCCTTCGACAGGTAGGTCGGCGACAGGTTGTAGATCGACTTGGCGACCAACTCGCGCTCGTGGTCGTCGAGCAGCCGAACCGACGCGGCCTTGACCTTCATCGCCTCGGCCGCGGACTGCGCGGCGGTGTCCAGCACCTCCTGCAGGTCGCGTCGGCCGGCCATGACCGTGCTGAGCCGGTAGAGCGTCGATAGCTCTTCGACGCGCTGGCGGATCTGGTGCTCCTGATAGCACAGCCGGGCGACACTGTTGGCGAGCAGGTAGAGGAACTGCACACCGGCCGCGCGGTTCGGCCCGCAGGCCTGCTCGGCTGAGAGCATCAGGGCATCGACCTGATCTTCGGGCACGCCCAGTTCCTGCGCGACGGTGCGCAAGCGATCACGGCTGGCCTCCGACAGCGCCTGCGGACTTGGCTCGATGACAATCGATCCCAGAGTCTGCCCCGCCACGACAATCGGTGCGACAAACGCCCCGGCCCCGGCATCGTCCACCACGGCCGCCGCCTCGGGCGGATCGGGAGCCGGCATGGGCTCGCTGGGCTCAGTGCTCGTACTCGTTTCCGCGGGGGCCAGCGGCGCCAGCGGCTGCGCCGTGTCGGCTTCATCGACGTTAATCAGGAAGTCGAGCACCGCGTCGCCCTCGACCTGCTGTTGGACATCGGTCGGCCGAGTCAACGCCTGGCCGTCCGCGTCTCGGATCACGGTCGAAAGCCGCGTCACCGCGGCAAAGCCGTCCTGAATCGCCTGGAGCGTTTCAAGATCGAGAAAATCGGTCAGCGCCGGTGTGGCTGACGTAGACGGCGGATAAGCGATGTCCGCCAACGGCGTCGGCGACGAACTGCCCGCACCCGACGGCGCGGAGCCGGACCCCGCCGACTCGCCGGGAGATCGTGTTGAGGATGAGGTCGGGGGAATCACTTAGAGAATCCAAAGCCTCTGGAGGCAAGGCCGGCCGAGTATGACGATGGGATCACTTCACCAACACCCGTTGTGGGCGAGCGGATCACGAGCGGGCATCCGCGGCAGGCCACCTCGCCTCTCAATTATTCGGCCACCCCGGCTGCGCTTATGCAAAGTCGATGCCGGACCGGGTGTGTTTCAGGTGACGATCTCGACGATCTCGAACCGCTTCGTCCCCCGCGGCAGGTCAACCTTGATCGTCTCGCCGACACGCGATTTCATCAATGCCTCGCCCATCGGGCTTGACGTGGTGACCTCGATCTCGTCGGAGTCGAACGAGCCCGAAGACTCCCCGACCAACTTGTAGAGGTCTTCGTCGCCCCTCTCGGTGTCGCGCAGGCGGACGGTCGACCCGACAAACACCATGTCCTCAGGGATCTGGTCGTCGTCGACAACCTTGGCATTCTTGAGGCGTTCTTCGATCCGACGGATCTCAGCCTCGTTCAATCCCTGGTCGTCGCGCGCGGCGTGGTACTCAGCGTTCTCTTTCAGGTCGCCGTGCGCCCGGGCCTCGGCGATGCGCTTGGTAATCAACGGACGCTTGGCGATCAATTCCTCCAGCTTCTGCTCGAGGTCGGTTCGGTCTTTGTCTGTCATGAACTCCATGTGTCGTCTCCAATCGGTCACCCCACGGAAGTTGAGGAACGTGTACTCAGGAACGTTGATTGTAGCCGAACGACTCCCGATGTGGGGTCGTCGTGCCCGCTGTCGCCGGTGTGTAGAATCTCAATGCGGAAGAGCCATCGCCCTTTGCCTCGCAGGAGACCGCCGTTGCTGATTCTGACCGTCATCCGCGGGCCGGACCAGGGCCGACGCTTCGAGTTGCCGGACGACGAGCCGCAACAGATCGGCCGAAGCGCCGAGTCGTTGCCGCTGACCGACCTGTCAATCTCACGCCGGCACGCCGAACTGACGCCCGACGACGGCCGGTGGTACATCCGCGACCTGGAGTCGTCCAACGGCACGTACGTCAACGGCAAACGGGTGCACGGCTCGGTCCTGCTGCAACCGGGCGATCAGATCCGCACCGGCCAATCGCTGGTCATGTTTGGCCGAGACCGCAGGTCGGCCCCGAAGCCACACGGCGTGAAGATCGCTGACAAGGACGAGATCGAGTATCACGTCGAGAAGATCGCGGCCGACCCGGATGAATCGATGGTGTTGGCTGTTCCCGAACCGAGCGAAGAGGCGGTCAAGAACCTCCAGGTCATCTACCAACTGACACAACTGACCGGCTCGATCGTTGATCAGCAGGAACTGCTCGAGCGCGTGATGGACGTCATCTTCGAGCACTTCTCCGCGGACCGTGGCTTCATCCTTGTTCAGAGTGAGCCCGGCGCAAGACCGGAGCCGGCCGTCGTCCGGTACCGCGTCAAACCAAAGAACAAGGAAGAGGAACAGATCACGGTCAGTCGAACGATCGTGCAGCACGTGCGACGCAAGCGCGAGGGCGTACTGGCCAGCAACGCGATGACCGACGAACGCTTCGCGACGGGCGACAGCGTGCACCGCCTGGGCATCCGATCCGTTCTGTGCGTGCCGATCAAGTTCAAGGACGAGATGTTTGGCGTGATCCACCTCGACAGCAAGGTCGCCAACTACACCTACACCGAAGACCAATTGCACCTGCTGACCGCGATCGGCGTGCAAACCGGCCTCGCACTCGCCAACGCGGCGCAGTATCACAACCGCGTACGCGACGAACGGCTTGCAGCGATCGGCGAGACGGTCGCGTCGCTGTCCCATTCGATCAAGAACATCATCCAGGGCCTGCGCGGCGGGGCCGACGTGATCGACCTCGGCCTCAAGAAGAACAACACGGCGACTGTGCGTGCGGGCTGGGAGATCACGCAGCGCAACCTGGAGCGCATCTACAACCTGACGATGAACATGCTCCAGTTCAGCAAGCAGCGCAAACCTGAGTTGGAGATGACCAACCTCAACGCCTTGCTGTATGAGATCGTCGCGCTGGTTCAAGCTCGATACGACGCCAAACAGGTCGCATTGATTACCGAGATCGAGGAGGCGATGCCACCCGTACCCATCGACTCCGGCGGGTTGCATCAGGCGTTGCTCAACCTGCTCTACAACGCGCTCGAGGCCGTCGAGTCCAAGACAGGTGTCGTCAGCCTGGCGTGTCGCTACCGGGCTGAAAAGCAGCACGTCGAAATCCGCGTGGGTGACAACGGCATCGGTATGGACGTCGACCACCTCATGTTCCTGTTCACGCCCTTTCACTCGACGAAGGGGCAACGCGGCACGGGCCTCGGCTTGGTCGTGACCAAGAAAGTCGTGGACGAACACCACGGGTCGATTCGCTGCGACAGCGAGGTCGGGCAGGGCACGGTCTTCACGATCGAACTGCCCACGTCGCTCGACGGTTTCGACGCTTCGACTGAAACGCATCAGGCCCCGTTTCGAGCGAGCGACAGCAGCATCCTGTCGGTTTCTGATCCGCCAAGCGAACAATGACCCTCAGCACCGCGCGGTCGGATTCGCACGACGTGATTCAGCCGGGTTGCGACTGGGGCGTGGTCCCACCCCGACACGCAACCACTTAGAAACGAGCCGTTTGCGCGTCAGAGATTACCGACGAAGCCGGGCGCTCGTGAGTGAGTTGAAAAAAATGGACCATTCGGTTTGACGACGACTCGAAATCGACCCGTCAGTGGCCTAGTGTTCTCGGACGCTCATCGCCACACCGCCCCCGGCGACCGAGCCTCCCACCAAGGGCCGTCAGGTCCGACAACAAGATTTGCCCAACCAGACGCACGCGCAGGGCCAACCCAAAGCTGGAGACATTTTGACTGGACAGGACCCATGGGGCGGAATGGTAGAAGGTTGAGTCCGTTTGTGGATTTATTTGATCGGGTCATACAAGCCTCCTGTCCAATCGTCTCCAGCGGCCTTGTGCGGCGTTCTTAAAACCAACCCGCCGTCCATGAACATGGGCGGCGGTTTTCTTTTTCAGTATCGATTGCGGCTAAGCGCGATGTCATTCAGCGATATCATGCCCGCATGTTCGCCCCCGGCGCTCAACTCGACTGGCGGCACAACCCGCTGGACATGCTCCGGGCATGGCCGACGGACCGCCCCGTCGTCATGCTCCACTCCGGGCGGTACGACTCATCCTGGGCCCGGCGATCGATCGTGGCCGAGCCGGCCGGTCGCTTCGTATACGTCGCCGACTGCGAACGCTCCGGATCGACCACGGGCATGAGTCAATGGATTCACCACGCGGGCGAATCACATCCGCCCGCGTTCACGCACCGCCCGTTCGCCGACCTGCGCCAACTTGTGCAGTCACTGCCCGGCCTTTGGATCGGGTCGTTGTCGTACGACCTCGGGCGTTGGGTCGAGTGTTTGCCGACCATCGCAGGCGACGACCGGCATTGGCCGATCATCGAGTTGGCCTGGTGTCCTGTCTGGTTTGTCCACGATACACGTGACAACACATGGCAATGTTGTGGAGATGTCAATCACCTGTCGGCCGAGGGACCAACCGCCGCCGCGCAGCGCGTGCCGCCCTTGGCACGGCACTCTATAAACGACGTTGACGTGTCACCACCGGTCAGCAACGCGTCGCGCCAGGAGCACGAGGCGACGGTCACCCGCGCGATCGACTACATCGCCGCGGGCGACGTGTTTCAGGTCAACCTCGCGCAGCGCATGACCAGCGACGTGAACGGACCGTTCCCATTTGCACCGCGTCAACTGTTTTCGCGGCTCGCGGCCGTGTCGCCCGCGTGGTACGGCGCGTACCTCGAGTGGCCTGGCGACGAAGGCGCCGGTCTGCGTGACCGCGCCGTTCTTTCCACATCACCCGAGTTGTTCCTTCAACTCGACCCGGGCCGTCGAGTCGTCACCCGGCCCATCAAAGGCACTCGACCCGCACACTCGACCGTTGGCGAACTGCGTGACAGCATCAAGGACGAGGCCGAGCTGAACATGATCGTCGACCTGATGCGCAACGACCTGGGCCGAGTGTGCGACTACGGCTCGGTCCGCGTCGCCGACGCCCGCGCGATCGAGTCGCACCCGACGGTGCACCACGGTGTGGCGACCATCGAGGGCCGACTGCACCGCACCAAGGACGCGATCGACCTGCTCCGCGCGACGTTTCCCGGTGGCTCGGTCACCGGCGCCCCAAAGGTGCGGGCGATGCAGATCATCGATGAGCTTGAACCCGTCCGCCGCGGCCCGTACTGCGGCGCGATCGGCTGCCTAAGCCGTGATGCGATGCAACTCAACGTTGCGATCCGCACGATGATGTACGACCAACTCAGCGCCGACAAGGCGCGGATCGATTTCAGCGTCGGTGGCGGAATCGTCGCCGACTCGAAGCCCGCGGCCGAGTATCAGGAGACGCTGGACAAGGCGGCGGCGATGATGGCGGCGTTGCACAGCGCGAGCCCGGACACGGCAGCGCCCCAACGCCATTCACCAACACCAGCCGCGACATATTACTGAACGGACGATCTGACAAGACATGAAACCACAACTCTCCAAGCTCTCTCAAGGTCAGACGCTCACTTCAGACGAAACGACCGAAGCGTTTGAGCAGATCATGACCGGCCAAGCCTCCCCGGCGCAGGTCGGCTCACTGCTGGCCATGATCGAACTGCGCGGCGCGACCGTCGATGAACTGGTCGGCGCCGCGCGCGTGATGCGCAGCAAGGTCGCGCCCATCGAAGTGCCGGCCGGCATGACCGTCATCGACACCTGTGGCACCGGCGGCGACCACACACCGACGTTCAACATTTCGACCACGGCCGCGCTCGTCGCCGCCGCGGTCGGTCGGCCGCACGGCGTCGGCGTCGCCAAACACGGCAACCGCACGGTGACGCGCACCAGCGGGTCGAGCCAGGGGCTTGAAGCGTTAGGCGTCAAGCTCGACGTGACGCCGGACGTGCTCACGCGATGTCTCGACGAGACAGGCTTCTGCTTTTGCTTCGCGCCCGCGCACCACCCGGCCATGAAACACGCCATGCCCGTGCGGCTTGAGTTGGGCATCCGCACGATGTTCAACCTGCTGGGGCCGTTGACCAACCCGGCCGGCGCAGGCCGGCAGGTCATGGGTGTGTTCAAACCGGAGTTGACCGAACCGATCGCACGCGTCCTGCAACAACTCGGCGCGGAGCGTGCCATGGTCGTCCACGGTTACAAGTCGGCATCCCGCGATCAAGGTGGTTATTGCGAACTGTCGGTGAACGGTCCCAGTCAAATCAGTGAGCTTCGCGACGGGCAAGTTTCGACTCTCGACATCGATCCGGCCGCTCTCGGGTTAGACGTGTCGCCGCTGGACACGCTCTTAGTCGATGGCCCGGAGTCGAGCGCGCGTGTGATCGAGAATGTCTTGGCTGGCGATTCCGGCCCGGCTCGCGACATCGTCATGCTCAACGCCGCGGCGGCGTTAGTCGTCGCCGGCTTGGCGGATGACCTGGATAACGGCTTGAAGTCGTCGGCCGATGCGATCGACACGGGCGCGGCCCGCGAAGCGCTGGCGACTCTCATTCGCATCACGAATGATGCGAGCTGACCCGCAAGGGACCGAGCGCGCCGATGGCGGACAAAAACGGAGTGACCGTCCAGCTACTTTTTCAGATCGACGAATGCGGGCTGACTGACCATTTTGAACGAGGCGCGGGGGCCGTGCTCGAAGCCGCCGACAGGTACATACATGACCGGACGCTCCAGTCGATGATTGACCGGGGCTACCAAGGTCGTCTTGATCAGGAATGCCAGAACGTCGACATGCTTGCGTTGCTTGCCGTTATGGGGCGCCCTGACCATCGGCTCCGACGCGGCGAACGGGGACTGCTTGGGATTGCGCTTGAACCCAAACACGGTCGCGTCCTTGTGTGCCAGAAACAACACGTCGATCGAATCTGCCTCGGCCGGCAAGTCGCCTTTCAAAACACTCAGCACCTGACCGCGAACCATGTACCACTTGTGCTTGACGTCGATTGCGGCCACGCCGTAGGACATCCAGCGCGTTACCGACTCGACGCGCAGTAACACAACCGCGTGGGCATCGCGACTCAGCTTCGCTTGCGGGGAGAGATCCCGAACCGCATCCTCCGCATGACGTACCAGTTCGGCATGCGCGTTCAGGGCAACGCCCTTTCGAAAGTCCGGCAGTTCAGTCTGGGCCCGGGCGGATTCCCCTTCTTCGTGCGATGCCTTAGCAACGTCAGTGGCTTCATTGACTTCACCCAGTGCCAGATTAGAACCAATCAACAGCGCGAGACAACCCGAAGACACCAGGACGAGACGAGGATTCAAGTGACGTCTGCGTGTCAACATGCCGTGCTCCTTTGTTCTGCTCTTGCCAAGACCGGTCGAAGATGACCAACCCGACGTCTCTAGAAGCCTATCACCTCAATCGGATTTCAAATGTAACTTGATTGTCTCATCGATCCGTTGCTGACGCAGATCCTTGGCAAGCACACGACCGTCTGGGCCGATGAACCAAACCGATGGGATTGCGTTCACGTTGTAACGATGGGCGACACCGCTTGACAACCAGTTACCCAGGAAGACCTGCGGCCAGGTGGGTTGTTTGCGTTTGAGGTATGCACGCGGCTCATCGACTCTCGGGTCTAACCAGAAGCTGACCATCGCGAACCTCTCGTCACCCTGATACCTTTTCGCAACAGCTTCGAGGTACTTGTGCTCGTGGTGGCAGGGAGGGCACCAGTTAGCGCAGAAGCTGAGCAGTACAAACTGGCCATTGTGATCACTGAGTCGCCAAGGCTTGCCGTCCATTGTTTTGGTATCGATCGCCGGCGCGGCGTCGCCGACTTTCACATCACGGACTTGCAACATGCGGACCAGGCCGAGTTCGTGATGTCTGGTGACCTCAAAGGCCGGCTCCCGTGCGATGGCAACCTGACGCGACTCAGCGCCTGCCTTCTTTCGAACCGACACGCTCGCATGCAACGTGTAGCGATCGGGATTCACGCCTTCGATTCGAAACGACCCGTCTTCATTTGGCTTGAAACGGTACAAGACGCTGTGATCAATAACGCCCGATTCCGTCACGCGGCACAACCGGAACGTGCCATAGGAGAAATCGGCTTGGCCGATTTCCTCCTTCGGCGGTAATACGAGCCGTCCCGTGACGACGACCTTCTCAGGCCGGTCGCCGCGCGGGGCCGGGGCGGCCAGGAGTGAGGGCGAACACATTCCAATCAAGACGATCGCGGCAATTCGGCGATGGATCGGGCGGATCAGCATGACGTGACTCCAAATGGAAATGCCCTCTTCCCGTATGAATGCGGCGGGCCGACTGAATATTCCTACGGAGCGGTCCCGACGCCGGATTCCAAGGACATCCAACGCCTGCGGACGACTATGATTCGCCCCCCTACTTCGACCGGTACACCGGCGACCTTCCATGATCCGTCTGGCCCAAGTTGTGAAACGCTACCTGCAGGGCGACGCCGTGGTCGAGGCACTGCGCGGTATCGATCTGCGCATCGACGAGCCGGGGTACTACGCGGTCATGGGCCGTTCAGGCAGCGGCAAGTCGACGCTGCTACACCTTTTGGCCGGTCTCGACCAGCCCGACAGCGGGCTGGTGCTGGTTGACGATGTCGACCTGGCGAAGCTCAATGAGACCAAGCTGACCGAGTACCGACGTCGTGGCGTCGGAGTCGTGTTTCAGCAGTTCAACCTGATCCCAACGCTGACCGCGAGGCAGAACATCGCACTGCCGGGCGTGATCGACGGCCGCCCCAGGAAGTGGATCGACGAACGGACTGACGAGTTGCTCGACGCGCTGGGCATCACCGACCGTGCGACGCATCGGCCGGAGGCGTTGTCTGGCGGCGAGCAACAACGCGTGGCGATCGGTCGGGCGTTGCTGTTCGAGCCGACGCTTTTGTTGGCCGACGAGCCGACGGGCAACCTGGACGCGTCGAACGCGGAGCAGCTCTGGTCGTTGCTGGGCGACGTGGCGAAAGAGCATGCGATCACGGTGCTGATGGTCACGCACGAGCCGGCGGCGGCGGCGCATTGCGAGCGGGTTTATGTAATTGGTGACGGCTTGTTGCGCGGCGACTTTGAGGTGAACGGCCTTGACACGGGCGGTGTGGCATCTCGCTATCGAGACCTTGACGGGTAGACGTGGCCGAACGGCGTTACTGGTGATCGCCGTGGCGTTAGCGACCGTCCTGACCGTCGCTGTCGCTGCGCTGATCGGCACGCTGCGTCAGTCGGTGAGCAGTTCGATCGGTTTCGTGGCCGGACTGTCCGACGTGGCGATCGTGCACCGCTTCGACGGCTATGTGAAGTACCCGACGCTTGAAACCGTTCGAGAATGGGAAGAGGTCGAAACCGCGGTCGGACGCCACGGGCACACCGCCACGATCCGGGTGAGCGGGCGGACAAAACCCTACGTGTTGTTCATGCAGGGTGTCGAGCCGGAGGTGGAGCAGCGTGTCAAGCCGCGTCACTTTCTTGAAGGCCGAAACATCGAGTCCGACGACGAGGTTGCGCTGGAGCAGCGCGTCGCGGAGAAGCTCAAGGCGAATGTCGGCGACGAGATTGACATCATCCGCTTCGGCGACCCGCTGTCGCTGAAGATCGTCGGCGTGTTCGAGCGCGAGTCGCTGGACATTCTGCAGCGTCGGCTCGCGCTGGTGACGCTCAACCGGGCCTATGACCTGAGCGGTTACGAAGGCGCACTTAAGACCATCGAGATCAAGTTGACGGACGGGGTCGACGCGGCATCGTTTATCGAAGATCGCCAGGGGGACCTGCCGCCTGAATACTCCATGAAAACTTCGGCGTCGGCCGGCGCTGGCGTGCAACGCGGCCTGAAGATCACCGACCTGCTGATGGTGATCCTGATCGAGATCGCGTCGTTCTCAGCCGGCTTCAGCATCGTCGCGAGCCTGACGACCAACGTCATGCAGCGGCTGCGCGAGATGGCGATCCTGCGATGCATCGGCGCGGCCCGCTGGCAACTGGCCGCGTCACAGGTCGTCGCCGGTTTGGTCGTGGCGGTGATGGGCGCGGCCGTCGGGGCACCGATCGGTTTGGCCGGCGCGTATTGGGTCTACTGGCGAAACAGTGAGAATCTGCCGGGCGGTTTCGACCCAAACCCACGTATTCTGACGTTGGCGGTCATCGGCTCGGTCGTGGCCGGCCTTCTGGGTGGTCTTTACCCGGCCGTGGTCGCAGCGACCGCTCGGCCGATGCAAGCGATGACCGCCCGCGCCAAGCGACCGAAGTGGCGGGCGTTCGCCGTGTGCACATTGATCGGCCTGCTGCTGGTGTCGGCTGCGCCGCTGGCGACGACGCTCGACGTCGACGGCGAAAGCGTCGTGTGGTGGTGGGTCTATTGCGGTCTGCCCTTGACCTTCCTCGGCTGGTTCATGCTGAGCATCCCCTTGCTCTGGGTGCTGTCGCACTCGGCCGCGCCGATTGTGTCGGCCTGCCTCGGCCTGCCGCGCGCCTTGCTCGGACAGACGCTGCGCGCGACGCCGTTTCGTTATGCACTAACAGGCGGCGCCCTGACCATCGGGCTCGCCCTGCTGGTAACGATCTGGATGGTCGGCCGCAGTTTTATGGGCGGCTGGTTCAACAACCTGAAGATGCCGGACGCGTTCGTCCACATCAACAACGACCTGATTTCGAGGCAGAAGGTCGATGCCGTAGCCGACATTGAGGGCGTCGAGCACATGTGCCCCGTCGTGCTGTTTCCGGTCAACGCGAAAGAAGCGAAGTTCGGCCTGAAAGACATCCACCCGACGGCGACGATGTTCGTCTCGAGCGACGTACACTCATTCTTTGACATGACCGACATCGACTGGCATCAGGGCGATGAAGCCAAAGCACGCGAACGACTCAAGCAGGGGCGGGCCGTCGTCGTGAGCAAGGAGTATTACGAGGCGTTCGGCCTGGGAGAGGGCGGCACGATTACGCTTGACACGAATCTGGGCCCGGTGGCGTTCGACGTGGTCGGCGTGATCGGCTCGCGCGGTTTGGACGTTGGCGTGTCGTTCTTCGGCCTGCGCGACAAGTACAGTCAGGCCTCGGTCAGTTGCCTGTTCGGCACGCGCCAGGACGCGGAGCGATACTTCGCCAGCACGAACACTCGGCTGATCCTGCTCGGCTTTGCCGAGGACGCCGATGAGGCGGCGATCCACAAGCAGATTCAGGCGCTCGGCATGCGGATGCACACGAGCACGAAGATCCGCACATACGCCCACAAGTGGATGGAACGACTGATGTCCGTCGCGAGCACGGTCGCCTTCTGGAGCATGGTCATCGCCTGCATCGGCGTGGCGAACCTGATCATTGCGGAGATTGCCGCGCGGCGGCATGAGTTCGGCGTGTTGCGCGCGATCGGAGGGTCGTCGTTCCTGTTGGCGAGGCTTGTCGCGGGCCAGACCATCGTCATCGCCGGCGTCGGTTGTGTCACGGGCACGGCGCTGGGCCTGGAAATGGCGCTGATGGAAAAGTGGATCCACTTGCGATTGGCCGGCATCGTCTGGTCGGCGACCATCCCGTGGGACGTGATTGCCTACGGCTGCCTGGCCGTCATCGGATCGGCGTTGCTCGCCGCCGCGCCGGCGCTTTGGCGTCTCGTCCGCACGCAGCCGCGCGAGTTGCTCGCCGCGGCGACATGACCTGCATATGTTTTGCACCTCTCTCGACGACCAACTGCGCGCCATGCCCGAGCCCCGTTACAACCTCGCGATCGAATGCTCTTGCCGTGTCGGCACGGTCACCCTCGGGCGCGGCGACGAGTTGTTGGATACTGCGACGCTCCCCGACCCGCAGAAGCCGCCTCGCCGTTCGGTCGATCTGATGCCGGTTGTCGATGAACTGTTGCAACGGCACGAGGGAAAACCAAGCGACCTCGCGGAGGTTTACGTGTCGATCGGACCGGGGTCATTTACGGGGCTTCGCATCGCGATTGCAACGGTGAAGATGTTCGCTGACGTACTCGGCGTGCGCGTCGTTGCCTTGCCGACGCTGGATGTCGTCGCGCATGGCGTGCCGGTTGAAGTCGTGACGTCACTGCACGTCGATACGCTGGCCGTCTGTCTGAACATGAAGCGTGACACGGTCTACGCTGGGCTGTACCAATCCGGCAACACGGGGTGGTCGCGTTTGAGCGAACCGGCATTGACTTCGCTGCCTGATCTACTGCACGGCGTGCCCCGACCGCTGGCACTGCTGGGCGACCCACTGCCTGACCTGTCGATGCACGACGCCGAAGGCGTTCACACCCTGCCCGCTGAACATGCGACGCCTCGCAGTGACGTGGTTTGGCGGTTGGGCCGAGCGTCGGCTGAGCGTGGCACGTTTGACGAACCTGCCAAGGTGTTGCCGCTCTATGTTCGGCCGCCAGAGGCGGTGACGTTGTGGAACGAGCGGCATGGGTAGGCATCGCGTTGAGCCGCGAGCGGCCTTTGTGGGTTGGGCGCTAGAATCGCCGTCATGCTTCCCAAAGTGGTCATTGTGGGTCGGCCGAACGTCGGCAAGTCGAGTTTATTAAACATGCTCGCCGGTCGACGGGTCAGCATCGTCGACGCGACGCCGGGCGTCACGCGTGACCGGGTGAGCGTCTACGTCGATATCGAAACGGACGACGCCAAACGGTGTGTCGAGGTGGTCGATACCGGTGGTCACGGCGTCGAAGACGCTCAACAACTGACGGCCGAGGTCGAGTCGCAGATTGCGCACGGCGTGGCCGAGGCCGACCTGATCCTGTTCGTGGTCGATGTGCAAACGGGTATGACGCCGTTGGACCACAAGGTCGCGCAACTGCTGCGTGAGCACGCGGGCAAGACGCCCGCCCTGCTCGTCGCCAACAAGGTCGACAGCCAGAAGCACGAGCCGGCCGCGAACGACGCGTACGAACTGGGTTTCGGCGAGCCGGTCGTCATCAGCGCGACGAGCAGTCACCGCAAGCGCGAGTTCCTCGAACGCATCATGTCGTTGCTGCCCGAGCCGGGCGAGGAGCAGTCGGTTGATCGGCCTGACGAGGGCGTGCTGCTGGCGATCGCCGGCAAACGTAACGCGGGTAAGAGCACACTGGTCAACGCGTTGGCCGGCGCGGAGCGGGTGATCGTTTCCGAGGTCGAGGGAACGACCCGCGACGCGGTCGACGTGCGCATCGAGGTCGGCGACAAGGTGTTCACCGCAATCGACACGGCCGGCGTCCGCAAGCGCAAGAGCCTGGACGGCGACATCGAGTTCTACTCGCACCACCGCTCGCTTCGGTCCATCCGCCGGGCGCACGTCGTGCTGCTGCTGATCGACGCGACCGTGCCGGTCAGCCAGGTGGATAAGCAGCTTTCAATCGAGTTGCAACGCCACTTCAAGCCGACCGTCGTGGTCGTCAACAAGTGGGACCTGGCCCAGGAAGAGCACGAGCAGGAAGAGTACGTCACGTACCTCGATGACGCGCTGAAAGGCCTGAGCTACGCGCCGATCGTTTTCACCAGCGCGCTGGACAACGAGGGCGTCGATGAACTGCTGGCCATGGCGTGGAACCTGAACGAGCAGGCCGGCCACCGTGTGACTACCGGCGAGTTGAACCGCGTCGTCGAACAGGTCGTCGCCCACCGCGCCCCGCCACACAAGCGCGGCAAGCGGGCGAAGGTCTATTACGCCACGCAACTCGACGTGCACCCACCGACGATCGCGTTGTTCGTCAACGACGCTGAACTGTTCGACAGCAACTACCAGAGATACCTGATCAACCGGTTCCGCGACGAGCTGCCTTACAGCGAAGTGCCGATCAAGCTGGTCATCCGCGGCAAGGCCCACGCGCCGGCGGAGGCGGTGGGGTGAAGCGGTTGACCACGGATGACACGGATGGGCACGGATGTTACAAATAGGAAATGAGTGAACTGTTGCACGAGCAGTTGACGGGGGACATCATCGGGGCGGCGATCACCGTACTGAACGAGTTGAAACCCGGTCTCGATGAAAAGGTATATGAGAATGCGTTGGTCCTGGAATTGATCGCCCGAGGCCACAATGTTGATCAGCAACGTCGATTCCCCGTTCACTACCGTGGCCGATCGGTGGGGACACTTGTGCCGGACCTGATCGTGGATGACACGGTGATCGTCGATACGAAAGTGGTCACAACGTTTAATGACAACCACATGTCACAAATGATCGGATACCTGACTATCACCAAACTGCAGGTCGCCCTCCTGATCGATTTCAAGCATGCCAAACTCAAATGGAAGCGTGTTGTAAGATAACCGTCCCACCACTCCAGCCCCCCAATCCTCCATTCCCTCATCCGTGCCCATCCGTGCCATCCGTGGTTAGATAATCACTGCATGAGGTCACACCGGAGCAAACCCATTGGCCGCCGCTGAATCACTGGATCTTGAAGTCGAACGCGTCGGGCGGATCGCTTGTCACAAGTGTGGCTACAACATCGACGTGACGGGCGACGAGCCGCTGTCGATCGTGCGCTGCCGGGCTTGCCGAACCCTGCTCCGCGTGCCGGCCAAACTGGGCGAGTATCTGTTGACGCAACGGCTTGGGCAGGGCGCCTCGGGCACGACGTTCATCGCGCGTGACCTGAAGTTGCAACGCGACGTGGCGATCAAGGTCATCAAGCAGACGATGGGCCCCGAAGGCTCGCTCGCGGCGGGCGTGATGCGTGAAGCGCGGGCGTTGGCGGCGCTCAACCACCGAAACATCGTCGAGATCTACACCGTCGAGCAGTACCAGAACCAGCCCTTCCTGGTCATGGAGATGATCGACGGGCCGAACCTGCAGGACTACGTGACCGAGCACGGCGTGCTCGAGGAGACCCGGGCCATCAACATGGCGATCGACATCGCCGAGGCGCTCAAGACCGTGCACGACATTGGCATGGTGCACGGCGACGTGAAGCCGGGCAACATCCTGCTGGCGCCGGGCCACCGCACAAAGATCGTCGACTTTGGGCTGGTGCGGAACGTCGAGGGTGAGGACGACAGAAAGATCCGCGGCACGCCCTATTACCTGGCCCCAGAGCAGTGCGCCGGTCGGCCGGCCGACCACCGGGCTGACATCTTCTCGCTGGGCGCGACTCTCTTCTTCGCCCTGACGGGTAAACGACCCGCTGAAGGGCGATCGGTCAAAGAGGTGATCGAGGCCAAGATTTCCCGGCCCGCGCCGCGCATCAACACGCTGCGCCCCGACGTGTGCTCCGCGACAGAGACGGTCGTGCGCCGGATGCTGCGACGCAAGCCCGAAGACCGTTACGCGACCTACGACGACGTACTGGCCGACCTGCGCAAGGCGGCGGAGCAACTCGCCACGTCGCCGGAAGCCGTGCAACAGCAGGTGTACGAGGCAGCCGCGGCGAACACTCAGCAGGCCGCCCCGCCCGCACCCGCGCCGAACGTGCACTTCGATCACGGGGCTGAATCTCATGCCACGCACGACGGCGGCACACACCCTGTGGAATCGAATCCCTGGGGCGGGTCGCCCGTGCCGTCAACGCCGCGGCCGCGCCGGCGTTCATCGCGACAGCAACGCGACTCCGCCATCGTGGCCGTGATGATCGTGATCGGCATCCTGATCATCGGGGCCGTGCTGTTTTTCATGGGGCTTTCGCAGGCGGGCATTCTCGGTTAAGACCCGTCACGCAGCCTCGTCCGGCAGGTCGCGGGCGCTGACGAAATGACCCGGGTCGTTCGGGACGGGCTGAAGGTTCGGCCGATCCAGCAGGCGGTCGCGGCCGAGCCGGATGATGCCGTCGTCGTCCGCCGTCATGTCCAACGCGCGCGGGTCCGGCGTCGGTTCGCCTTCGCCGATCATGCGGATGGGCGACGGCACGTCACCGGTCAAGAGGATGCGGCGCTTCTGCGCGTTCGGGTCGGGCATCGGCGCGGCCGAGAGCAACGCTTTCGTGTACGGATGCATCGGGTTTTCATAGATCTGATCGCGCGAGCCCAACTCAACGATTCGACCGAGGTACATCACCGCGACACGGTCGCAGAAGTGTTCGACGACCGCCAGGTTGTGGGCGATGAACAGGTAGCTCAGATTGAACTCGTCCTGCAGGTCGTTCAGCAGGTTGAGAATCTGCGACTGGATTGACACGTCCAGCGCGCTGACCGGCTCGTCGCAGACAATGAATTCCGGGTTGAGCGCCAGCGCCCGCGCGATGCCAATGCGCTGCCGTTGGCCGCCCGAGAATTCGTGCGGGTAGCGGTACGCATAGTCGGGGCTGAGGCCGACGCGGTCGAGCAACTGGGCGACCTTGCCGCGCAGCTCTTCACCCCTGGCGATGCCGTGCACCTCGAGCGGCTCGCCGATGATTCGGCCGACCGTCATGCGCGGGTTCAGCGACCCGACCGGGTCTTGGAAAATGATCTGCATCCGCCGACGCAACGCCTTGAGCTGCGTCCGGTCGGCCGCGAAAACGTCCTGATTGTCAAACGACACCTGGCCGGCCGTCTTGGGGATCAGCCGAAGGATCGTCCGCCCCACCGTCGACTTGCCGCAACCCGACTCGCCGACCAGGCCGAGCGTTTCACCGGGATGGACCTGCAACGAAACGCCGTCGACCGCCCGCACGTGACCCACCGTGCGACGCATCAGCCCGCGTTTGACGGGGAAATACGTCTTGAGGTCACGGACGTCGAGCAGCGGTCGGGATGATGCGGGCGACTCAGCCATAGAACAACAGTATCAATCAAGTCGTGATCGGACGCAAACCGAATGGCCTCGCGCGAGCCACCAGACTCGACGGCGGGGAGCTTACGGTCGCGCCGCCGCCAACTGCGGGTCCAACACCTCGCAGATCGTGTGGTAAAGCAGCAGGTGGGCTTCTTGAATACGGGCGGTGGTATCGTCTTCGACGATCAGTTCCACGTCGGCCAAACCCTTGCACAAGCCGCCGCCGCGCCCCAGGAACGCCATCGTGGCCAGCCCGACATTCCGGCCGGCTTTAAGGGCAAGGCGAACGTTCTCGCTGTTGCCGCTCGTTGTGAAGGCGGCGAGCACGTCGCCGGCTGAACCGATCGCCTCGACCTGCCGGGCGAAGACCTCGGCTGGTGGGTAGTCGTTGATCAACGCGGTGACGAGGCTGTTGTTCGTCGTCAGGTCCACCGCGGCAAACCCGCCACGCTCGAGTTTGTACCGCCCGGCAATCTCGGCGGTAAAGTGCGCCGCGTCGCAAGCGCTGCCGCCATTGCCGCAGCAAAGCAATTTGCGACCGCCGAGCAGCGCGTCTCGCACCAACGCGGTCGCACGTTCTAGCGGTTCAGCCAATGACGTGAGCGAGGACATGACACGCTGTGACGCTTCGATGTTGGCGGCGAGCGTGCCGGTCGATCTGGTCTGGGCGGTGTCCGGCATGGCCTGAGTATAGGGCCGTTGATCCGAGCCTTCGGCAACACCCGGCTTCGCTCGCGGGGCGACCGGGTTCTCAACACCCCACGCACTGACCGACTCGCCCTGTCACCCATTCACCTCCATACTCTTGCACCCCTACACTCCCGCCATGAACGACGCTGAACTCATTCAACGGATCTGCGACGCCGCCTTGCTGCGCGGCGAATTCACTCTCCGCAGCGGGCGCAAGAGCAAGTATTACCTCGACAAATACCTGTTCGAGACGCAGCCCGACATCCTCGCGGCGCTCGGCGAACGCTTCGCGGCGAAAATCGACGCACTCGAAGGCAAGATCGACCGCGTGGCCGGCGCGGAACTCGGCGGCATCCCGCTGGTCAGCGCCACGTCGATGGCGACGGGTCTGCCGGCCGTACTCATCCGCAATCAAAAGAAGGGCTACGGCACCGCCAAGCAGGTCGAAGGCAAGGTCGAGTCGGGTGAACGCATCGCCATCGTCGAAGACGTTGCGACCACGGGTGGGCAGGTGCTCGAGGGGGCCAAGGTTCTGCAGGAGATGGGCGTCGAGGTCGTGGCGATCATCGTCACCATCGACCGGCAGGAGGGCGCGCGGGAGAACATCGAGGGCGCGGGATTCGCGTTCGACGCGCTGTTTACGAAGGCGGACTTGGGGATCGATGAGTGATTGGTTGCGCGGGGCGCTGAGAAACCGACTCGAATCAGTGGGGCAGACATTCCTGTCTGCCTTGCCAAGCCGGCAGACAGGAATGTCTGCCCCACTACCCAAGGTTGTGAAACGTTCGCCAAGCCGAAAGCGGCACGGTGTCAAGGCGTTTCTGGGGTCTGCGCGAGGGTCGGGCCAACGATCACGCCCAGCGCCCGCAGTCGGTTATTGATCCGCGGGATGTTGGGGTTGATCCGATACGCGGCGGTCAGCGCGGCGATGGTGTTCTTCTTGTCGCCGATCGACTCGTAGAAGTCGGCCATCTCGACGTGCGGAGTGACGTCGTTGCTCGGCCAAAAGTGGACGGCTTTGCGGTAGGCAACCTTCGCGCCGTCGTGGTCGCCAATGCGCGTCAGGAACTTGGCCTGCCGCATGAAGTCGGCCGCTCTGCCTGACTCCCGTGTGCGACGTGACAGGAAGTCGTGCAGGCCCTTGGCGTCGTCCTGCCGGTACAACGCCTCAGCCAATGCGTCGGCCACGTCGTCGGCCTCGGGGTAGCCTTCACGCAACGCCAGCGACCGCTCCAGTGCGATCGCCGCGTCGGCCGGCCGCTTCTGCTCCAGCCGAATCAGACCGCGGTAGTACAGAGCCTTCCAGTCGCTGGGGTCGATGGCCAGCACTTCGTTCACGCGCATCTCAGCCCGCTGCCAGTCGCCGCGTTCGATCGCGTCCTCGGCGTCACGCCGCACAAAGCCGACCGACTCGCAGCCAACCGTGCTCAGGAGGCAAGCAACCAGAAGCAGACCGACCCAACGAGCCGACCATGACGAAAGGGGCGTCATCCATGACATGCTGCGTACTCCAATTCGACCCGATCCATCGGGCCGGCGTCGGCCGGGTTGCTCCCGGCCAAGCGTTGCGGGACCATGGGCGCGGCACAGGCTCACGCCTCAAACGGTTATCGGTCAATCGCCATGCGGCTGCCCACAGTTTTGCTCCATCACGTCACCCGGTCCGACACCCACTACGACTGGCTACTAGCCGACCCGTATGACCCCGCCGGTGAGCTTTGGACAGCGCGGGTGGATCGGCCGACACGCTGCTGGGCAAGCCGAGGGCGATGGCGGGTCAAGCCAAGCGGTCCCCATCGTCGGCATTACCTCAACTTTGAGGGAGATATCGGGCAAGGCCGTGGTGTCGTGAGGCGGGTCGACACCGGCACCGCACACGCGACCTGCTGGACGGCGAGCCGAATCACACTCGACCTGCGACTGAGGCACTTCGCGGGGCTCGTCTCGCTGCATCGCGTCAGCGACGCCCTCTGGCACGCAAAGCTGGTCGTTGGTCTGGACACGATACCAACCCGCTACTCGTGAACGATTCCACCCCACAGCCGTGCCAGATGCAATCGCTCTGCCCCATATGATTCCGCGACATGAGTGACCCGACCTACCAAGACGACGACATTATCGAGCTGACGCTGGACGACCTGGCGGGCGAAGCCGCGGACAGTGCGACCCACCCGCCGCAACCACCTGCCCCACCCGTAGCACGCCCAAGGCCGAACGACCCGCCGGACGGGATCGACCTGGCGGAACCGGACGTCGAGGCGGATCAACCCATCCGCCCGATCGTGCAGCCGCGGGCTGACCGGTACCGCTGGCAACGCCCCACCAACAAAGACGGCACCGGCGCGACGCACGTCAAGACCTTCACCGCCAAACTCCGGGCCGACACGTTGGCGCACCTGGACGAACAGATCAACCAGTGGCTGGACGAGCACCCCGAGTACGAGGTCAAGTTCGTCAACACGCACATCGGCCCGCTCAAGGGCAAAGAGACCGAGGACGCGCTGATCGTCAATGTGTGGGTCTGACCAAAACGCTCAGACGACAAGCCCGCTCTGCAACGCGACGCGAGTCACGTTAGAGTTGCCGTCATGGCCCTGCTCGACGCATTCCGTGGCAAGCCCGATCCACAACGGTTTGCCCGGCTGATGACCGACGCGATCCGTCGATGCGGCGACGATCGGCCCGTGCAGTTCAATGAGGAACGGTTCGAGTTGGTCCTGGGTGACGGCAATGAGCCTTCGCACTTGTTTCTGGGCAATGCGCACCGCGAATACTGCGACGCGCCGCGGTCGCGCCGCCGCGAAGTGCTTGACGCGTACGCCCGAACGGTCACCAGCACGGTCGGCTCGGACATGCCGGCTGACTTCGAAGGAGCCAAACCCAACCTGCTGCCACGCGTCCGCCAGTTGGCCTACTACAGCGTGCTCAGTCTGAATTTCACCGATGAAAACGACGCCGCGCTCATACCGCCCCACGAGCCGCTGAACGACGAGTTCGCCGTCGAGGTCGTGTACGACTTGCCGGACGCGATCCGCTCGCTCAATCAGGGCACGCTCGACGACTGGGGTGTAACGCTGGCCGACGGGCTGTCCGCCGCGCGCGACAACCTCTGGCGGATCAGCAATGAGACCTGGCAGGATGCCGGGCAAGGCGTTTGGGTCTCGCCTTGGCAGGACTCACACGACGCGTCCCGCCTGTTCCTGCACGACCTGCTGTGGCAGTTGGAAGTGCAGGGTGACCACGTCGCCCTGCTGCCAAGCCGGGACGTGCTGATCGTTACCGGCAGCGACAACGCCGAGGGCCTGTCGCACGCCGCCGCTTTAGCACGACAAGTGCTTGAAAACGAGGCCCGCCCGATGAGCGGCGTCGCCCTGCGTCTGAACGACCGAACGTGGGAGCGCTTTCTTCCGCGGGACGACCACCCCGCCTACGTCGAACTTGCCAACCTCGCCGCTGAGTCGGTTGGGCAACTCTACTCGGAGCAAAAACAACTCCTGGACCAAGCGAAGACGGTCGACACGCCGCTGATCGTCGCTGGTTTCATGGGTACACAGAGACCGTCAGACAACAAGCTCGAGACATTCAGCATCTGGCCGCGCGAAGTCGCCACGCTCTTGCCCCGCACGGATCGGGTCGTGTTCATGCAGACCGACGAGCAAGGCGAAGGCCAGGTGCTCGGCGCTGCCCCGTGGCAACGAGTCGTGGAAGTGATCGGCGACCTGATGCGGCGTGAGGCCGAACTGGCGCCGCCACGCTGGCGGGTCGAATCGTTCCCATCCGAATCGCAACTCGACGCGCTGGCATTGGAGCCGCTGGAGGTGTGAAGCAGAGCATGGATGACAACAAAAGCATCCTTCAGCCCGAGGCTTCGCCGGAGACCGACCCACAACGATGCCAACGCCGCGCGACGCCCGTCAGATGAATGACGAATGGCAAGTGGCGATTGTTGATTTGAGAAGTCGGCACACGCGTCCGGTCGCCCCCTCCGATATCGCCTCTCGCCATTCGCTATTCGTCACTCGCCACTCAAGTCGCTTGCCTGACCGGTCCCCTGCCGAAGCCCAACCACTTCTGCCTTGGGCTTTGTCTTGGGACTAGCCACCCGTACGCCACACGATTCATACGTCGACCGGTAAACTTAACACAACAGGTCAAACGATCCCCGGGCCAAGCCCGGGGCTGAAGGGGAATCATGTCATGCGAAACAACACGTTACTTGTCGCGTCCGTCGTGCTGCTCGCCGTCGGCGTCACGCCCGTTCGGGCCGAACCGCTGGACCACGTCCCGCGCGGCGCGGCGATGGCGATCGTCATCCCGTCGATCAAACGCACCGGCGAACGTCTGGACCAATTCGTCAACGACAGCGACCTTTGGCCGGGCGCTCGGCCGTCGATCTTCCTGCCGATGCTCACGTCGCAGTTCGGCCTGAGCACTGCCGGGCTGAACAACGACGCCCCCCTGGCGTGCGTGCTGGCCGATCGGCGTGTGCTGGACCCGGCCAACAACACCGGTTTCCGGTGGGAGCAACAATCGGTGTTGGCCGCGCCGGTGGGTGACCTGACGATGATGCTCCAACCTTTTGGGCTCAAACCCAACGACCTGGCGGGCCCAAAGGCGGTCAAGGCCGGCGGCCGGTTCATGACGCTGCGCGGCAAGACGCTCTACGTGGGGATGAACGCGGCCGCGGTCGAGTCGGTGGCAAACGGTAAGCCGTTACCCGGCTTGATTGCGCAAGCCAGGCGGCAACCGTTTACCGACGGCGACATCCTGGTCCACGTCGGCGCTGAGGCGTGGGGCGAGATCTGGAGCGACCTGTTACGTGACGTGCGCGAGGTGTTCGCTCTCGGTGAAGACTTCGACGAAGAATCCAAACGCACTGCCACACGCTTGGTCGACACGCTTTCGTCCGTGCGCTTTGCCGTGGCGAACATCAAGCTGGAAGGTGGGCTGGGCGTGACGATCGACACGTTCTTCGACCCCGAGTCGGCTGACAAGGTCGCGGCGTTCCTGAACGACATGCGCGGCGGTGACGGTCGATCGCACCTAACTTCCTTGCCCAAGGGCGACGCGCTGGCGTTGTACGCGGCGACGGGCAACGGCGCGAAAAATGCGCTGGGCGCACGCATCCTGTTGAGTCGGGCGCTGTCGCAGACCAGCGGGCTGGACGGGCTGATTCCTGAGGCGTACCACCGCCACGTGGTGACTGCGTTGGAGCAGGTTTGGCGTGAGCTGCGCGGCAGCCGGGCGGGCGTCTACCGGGTCGGCAACAGCGGGCAAACGGGGCACGTCGCGTTGATCGCCGTGCTGGACACGGACGACCCGCAACGGCTGCTCAAGCAACTGCCGGACATGTTGAAGTTGGCCAACGAGGCCGGCGCGGAGGCGGCGGAGCGCGCCGGCGTCGGTCGGCCGAAGTTCATCTACGAACCAAACGCCGCACAGGTCGGCGGCGCGACGGTACACCACATCAACATCGATACGACCAACCTGCCGTTGGACGTCCGCCGCGACCTGCACAAACTGCTGGGACCGAATTGGCACCGCATCCGGCTGGCGGTCGTGGACAAGCACGTCGTCATGCTGGTCGGCTCAAGCTCCGCCCTGTTCTCACGCGCTATTGAGAATGTCCGACAGCAGCGCGTCGGCATCGCAGACCACCCCGCGCTCGCGGCGTCTGCCAAGCGGCTCAGCCCGCTCAGGAAATTCGAGTTTCATCTGGACATGGCCAACGTCCTGGCCGTCGGACGCGACCTGACGGAGAACGCACAACGCCTGACATCAAAACAGCCGACTGACCTGATCAGCGCTGCTGTGACGATGGAAGCGGACCAGATCCGCTTCGACCTGTGGATCCCCAACGACCAGTTCAAGCAGGGGAAGTACCTGGGCGGCCTTTAACCCGCTAAATGACCGGGACAGGGCACGCGATCGGCGCATAAAAAAGACGACCCCTACGGGATTCGAACCCGTGTTTCCAGGATGAAAACCTGGCGTCCTGGACCAGACTAGACGAAGGGGTCGTCGGGGGTGGGCGAGACGCGTTGGGCGTCACGCAATGGCTGATCATGGGATCAGGCCGGTCCAGGTGCGGGCATTTTAGGCGGGGTCGCGTTGATGGCAACAGATGCGGGGCAGCGACACGGAACGAGCCACAAGCGACTAGGGATCAAGGTGCTTCGACCGCCCGCGTGCGGCGACGCCCACCCATTGCAATGGGTGGGCTTCTGGTGAATTCGCGAATCGGCGGGTCGCGATTCCCGGAATTGAAATCGCTGTGCAACGACAATGGGATGGGCTGATAGACTACCGTCCGCGCCAAACCATTCTTGCGGAGACCGCTCATGGGTATTTGGGACAAGATCAAAGGCGAGCTGATTGACATCGTTCAATGGCTCGACGATTCGAACGACACGCTACTCTACCGCTTCGAACGGTACGGCAACGAGATTAAGCACGGGGCGAAACTCGTCGTGCGCGAAGGGCAGCAGGCGGCGTTCATCAACGAGGGACGGCTGGCCGACGTGTTCGGCCCGGGCACGTACGAGTTGACCACGCGCAACCTGCCGATTCTCGCGACGCTCAAGGGCTGGAAGTACGGCTTCGAGAGCCCGTTCAAGGCTGAGTGCTACTACGCCTCGACCCGCCGGTTCCGCGACCTGAAGTGGGGCACGCGTCACCCGATCACGATCCGCGACCCGGAGTTCCCCGCGGGCATCCAGATCCGTGCGTTCGGCACGTACTGCGTGCGCATCAACGACGTGGGCAAGTTCATCACCGAGATCGCCGGGACCGACGGCCACTTCACCACCGACGAGCTGACCAACGACCTGCGGAACAAGATCGTCAGCAAGTTTCAAGACGCGATCGGCGAGTCGGGCGTGTCGATCATGGACATGGCCGCCAACGCCGAGGAGATCGGCGACGTGATCGGCCAGGCGATGGCCGTGAAGTTCGCCGAGTACGGCGTCGAGCTGACCGAGCTGCTGATCGAGAACTTCTCACTGCCGCCGGAGCTGGACAAGATCTTCCAGGAACGCCAGCAGATGGGGATGATCGGCGACATGCGTCGCTACCAGCAGTTCAAGACGGCCGGCGCGATCGAGGACATGGCCAACAACGCCGGCGCGGGCGGCGACATGGCTGGCGGTGGGATGGGCATGGGCATGGGCTTCGCCATGGCGCAGCAGATGGGCAACGTCATGGCACCGCAAGCCCAACCGGCCCCCGGAATGGCCGCCCCGCCGCCGATCCCCGGCCCGGCCGTCGTGCAGTTCTTCCTGGCCGTGAACGGCCAACAAGCCGGCCCCTTCGACGCGAACGGCTTGCGGCAGCAGGTCGCGACCGGACAACTGACGCGCGAAACGCTGGTGTGGAAACAAGGGATGGCGTCGTGGGCCAAGGCGGGGGAGGTCGCGGAACTGTCGTCGCTGTTCGGGGCGGCGCCGCCGCCGATCCCGGGGTGAGACGGTTTATACGACTGGTCCGGATCGACACGATCCGGATCACCAGCGCAGTCCGGCTCGTGGGCTCGGTCTATAAGACCGGGCCGATGACCCACGGCACGAACTCTTCGTCGCCGATGCCCTGAAGCTCGCTCTTGGTCTTGCGCCCCGACGCGACGTCGAGCACGAGTTCGAATAACTGCTTGCCGACTTCTTCAACCGGCACGCCCTCGAGGACGACGCCGGCGTTGAAGTCCATGTCGGCGGCCATGCGTTCGTACATGGGTGTGTTCGTGGCGATCTTGATCGACGGGACGGGCTTGCAGCCAAAGCACGAGCCGCGGCCGGTCGTGAAGCAAACTACGTTGGCGCCGCCAGCGACCATGCCCGTGACGCTGGGCGGGTCGAAGCCAGGCGAGTCCATGACGACGAACCCCTTCTCGGTCACCGGCTCGGCGTACTTGTAGACCTGTCGCAGCGCCGTCGAGCCGCCCTTCGCGACGGCGCCGAGGCTCTTTTCGTAGATCGTGGTCAGGCCGCCGTTCTTGTTGCCCGGGCTGGGGTTGTTGTCGATCTTGACGCCGAAGAACGACGTGTACCGCTTCCACCACTCGATCAGGTCGACAAGCTTCTGACCGACCTCGCGCGATACGGCGCGGCGCGTGAGCAGGTGCTCGGCCCCGTAGATCTCCGTCGTTTCAGACAGGATGCTCGTGCCGCCGGCCGCGACGAGGCGGTCACTGCACACGCCGAGCGCCGGGTTGGCGGTGACGCCGGAGTTGCCGTCGCTGCCGCCGCACTCGGTGCCGAGGATGATGTTCGACGCGGGGACTGGCTCGCGCTGGATGTCGTTCACGTGCGGCAGCAGGTCGGCGACGCGCTGGATGCCCGTGGCGATCGTGTTGGCCGTGCCGCCCGACTCCTGCATGACCAGCGTGATCGGGCCGCCTCCAGCGTCGTCGTGTGAAGCGTCGTTGTTGCGGGTCGGCTTGTGCTCTTCCGGGGACTCGATCTGCACGAGGCCGGCCCGCTGCGTGACGCTGGCGACGTTTGTCACCTCGCAGCCGAGGCCGATGGTGACGACCGCGCCGACGTTGGGGTGGTTGGCCATGCCGGCGTAGACGCGCTGCAACTGCTCGTGGCTTTCGCCGTAGTCGGCCATGCCGCAGCCCGTGCCGTGCGTCAGGGCGACGACGCCGTCGATGTTTGGGTAGTCGCGCAGCGCGTCGCGGTCGAAGTGGCGCGCGATCGCCTTGCTCACGCTGGCTGAACAATTCACCGTCGAGATGATCGCAATGTAGTTGCGCGTACCGACCTTGCCAGACGCTCGGCGGTAGCCCATGAAGGTGCGGGCGCTGACCTCTTCGACCAACTCGCGCGGTGGCGGATCCGGCACGTCGCTGGCGAACGCGTAGTCGCGGTCATAATCGCCCATGCCGACGTTGTGCGTGTGGGCCCACTGGCCCGCGTCGATATGGCAAGTCGCAAAGCCGATGACTTGGCCGAACTTGTAGACGGCCTCGCCTTTTGCGATCGGCTCCAGCGCGATCTTGTGGCCGAGGTTCACCGCTTCGATCAGTTCCGTTTCGCAGACGCTGTCCGCCGAACGGACCCGCGTGGCCCGCGGCAGGTGACGCGCCGCGATGACGACGTTGTCGCGCGGGTGCAGGTGAATGGCGTCGATGGTCGTCCGCGTCGCGGGCATGGGGAGCATGATACGTTGAACGCCCGCCTCGACGCCCTGCCACACGGGCCGCGTTGGCAAAACGCGTGTGGGTCGCAACAATACCCGCCATGCGTATCACCAAGATCAACGTCTATCAGATCGACCTCCCCCTGCACGAGGGCACTTACAACTGGTCCGGCGGCAAGTCGGTGCAGGTGTTCGACTCGACCGTCGTCGCGATCGAGACCGACGCAGGCGTGACTGGGCACGGCGAGGTTTGCCCGCTGGGGCCGGTCTATCTGCCGGCGTACGCGGCCGGGGCGCGGGCGGGCATCCGGGAATTGGCCCCCGCGTTGATCGGGCGGGACCCGACGCAACTGCAAAAGCTCAACGGCGTGATGGACACGACGCTCAAGGGACACCCGTACGCTAAGAGCGCGTTGGACATGGCGTGCTGGGACATCCTGGGCAAGGTGACCGGCCAACCTGTGTGTCACCTGCTCGGCGGCCGGTACGGCGACGACTTCGTGCTGTACCGCGCGATCTCGCAGGAAGCGCCGGACGTGATGGCCGGCAAGGTCGCGGGTTACAAGGCTGAGGGGTACACGCGATTCCAACTGAAGGTCGGGGCGGACGCGCTGACCGACATCGAGCGCATCCACGCCGTGCGCGACAAGCTCGACCCGACCGACGTGCTCGTGGCTGACGCGAACACAGGCTGGCTCATGCACGACGCCATGCGCGTCGTCAGCGCCGTGCGCGACGTGGATGTCTACATCGAGCAACCTTGTCTCAGTTACGACGAATGTCTCTCGATCCGGCGGCACACCGATCGGCCGTTCGTGCTCGACGAGTCGGTGGACAGTCTGAACATGCTGATGCAGGGGCACGCCGACCGGGCGATGGACGTCGTGAACATCAAGATCAGCAAGTTCGGCGGGCTGACCAAGGCGAGGCAGGCCCGCGACCTGTGCGCCAGCATGGGCGTGGCCATGACGATCGAAGACAGTTGGGGCGGCGACATCATCACCGCAGCGATTTCGCACCTGGCCCACTCGACGCCGACCGACCTGCTGTTCACCTCGACCGACTTCAACAGCTATGTGACGGTCGACTTCGCCGACGGCGCCCCCCAACGGGCGGGCGGGCGGCTGGCGGCATCGACCGCGCCGGGCCTGGGGGTGACACCGCTGGCCGACGTGCTCGGTGAGGTGGCGTTTGAAGTGCAATGACCGCCCACCTGAAGAGGGGAAGTGATCTAAGTATGTGACTAATATAAGGTTAAAAACTGACGCACAAATAATGTCACGACGCATTCCGATAACGCATCTATCATCTTGTTAGCGCGAACCTATTTTGCCTATTTTGACATTCGGATTGGCAGAATTATTATCCCTGCTAATCCTAAGTCGTCTTCCTTCTCCCTCCTCCGCCCCTGTCGTGTAATCCACGGCAGGGGTTTTTTGTTTTGAGAGAAGGCACGAAGGGACTGAGGCACGAAAGGGGGACTACGTGTAGACCCGGGAAAAACCGATTCGACGTTGCGGCGTCGATACCCCACGCGGGCACACGTCCCAACAACGGCACCTTTCCATACTTCCACCTCCATGCGTCCGTACGTCCGTGCCTTCCGATATTATGGTGACCCCAACCCAAAAAAGAGCCACCCATGCGCCGATTCTCCGCCCTTGTCTGCCTGCTCGTCTTGTGCGTCACTGTCAGCCGCGCAATCGGCCAGCCGCCGAACATCGTCCTGATCATCAGCGACGACCAGTCGTGGACGGACTACTCGTTCATGGGCCACGAGCACATCCAAACGCCGCACATCGACAAGCTGGCGTCGCAATCGCTCACGTTCACGCGCGGCTACGTGCCCGATTCGCTCTGTCGGCCGAGCCTGATGACGATCATCACCGGCCTGTACCCGCACCAGCACAAGGTCGTCGGCAACGACCCGCCGCCGCCCGCCCAGTTCAAGGGCCAACCCAAAGGCAAGTGGCGCAGCAGCAAGGCCTACCTCCAGCAACGGCTCGAATACCTCAAGCACATCGACAATGTTGCGACACTGCCGAAGTTGCTCAAGCAGAAGGGGTACGTCTCGCACCAGTCGGGCAAGTGGTGGGAAGGTCATTACTCCCGCGGCGGATTCACGCACGGCATGACGCACGGCGACCGGACGCGCGGCGGGCGGCACGGCGACCTCGGCCTGCGTATCGGGCGCGACGGGATGAAGCCCGTCTTCGATTTCATCGACGAGGCGCAGCAGAACGACAAACCGTTCTTCGTCTGGTACGCCCCGTTCCTGCCGCACACGCCGCACAATCCGCCTAAGCGCTTGTTAGACAAGTACCGCGACAAGACGCCGCACCTGCCGATCGCCAAGTACTGGGCCATGTGCGACTGGTTCGACGAAACGGTCGGCCAACTGATGGGCCACCTGGACAAACGCAAATTGTCTGACAACACGATCGTCGTCTACGTGACCGACAACGGCTGGATCAATTCCGAAAAGGCCAGCCGATACGCCCCCCGCAGCAAACGCTCGCAGTACGACGGCGGCACGCGCACGCCGATCATGATCCGTTGGCCGAACAAGGTCGCGCCCAAGATGGACCGCACCACGCTCGCCAACGCGATCGACCTGGCCCCCACCCTCCTCGCCGCTTGCGGCTTAGCGCCAACCAAAGACATGGAAGGGATCAACCTGCTCGACAAGGCCGCGCTGGCCAAACGCGACGCCATCTTCGGCGAGATCCTCGAGCACGACATCCAGCACATGACCGACCCCGTGCCCAGCCTGCGGTACCGCTGGGTGATTGAAGGCCGATGGAAACTTATCGTGCCGACGAAGCACCGCGTCCCCGACGGCAAGGTCGAACTGTACGACCTACAGGACGACCCGCACGAGACGAAGAATCTGGCGGACTCGCGCGGCGACGACGTCAAACGTCTGACGCGCAAACTCGACGCGTGGTGGCCCGGCAAGTAATCGCAGGTCGCGGCGCGGCGGCACATGCGATTTCTCGTCGACCCACCCTTGCAGGGAGTCGCGCGCCATGCGAACCGTTCCACGCCAAACGTCCGCGTTCGTCACATCGTTAGCCGTTGTGATAGGATGCGTGACCGGTCGTACAATCGCGGCCGAGCACGTCTATCCCGGCGACAACTGGCCAACCGCGTCGCCAAACGACGTCGGCCTCGACGCCACTCAACTGCACAAGGCGCGTGACTACGCGCTGACCGGCGGCGGCAGCGGGATCATCACAC
The DNA here is from genome assembly GCA_028284155.1 of Phycisphaeraceae bacterium. Taxonomy (GTDB): domain Bacteria; phylum Planctomycetota; class Phycisphaerae; order Phycisphaerales; family Phycisphaeraceae; genus JANQSF01. Next base: position 22,975 of record JANQSF010000010.1, on the reverse strand, counting down.
GGCACGGGAAGGTGGCATTGACATGGGGTGACCCAAACAGACGCTACGGCTTGAAATCGACAACCAAATCAATCGGTGTGACGGCGCTTGGGCTGGCGATCAAGGACGGGCACATCCAGCTCGACGACCTGGCCCTCAAACATCACCCGACGCTGGCGACGCCGCCAAAGTCGAATCAATCGACCGGCTGGATCGACAAGATCACCATTCAACACCTGGCCACGCAGACGGCCGGCTTCGAGAAACCGGGCGGTTACAACAAGCTCGTCTACGGTCCAGGCACAAAGTGGCACTACAGCGACGCCGGGCCGAACTGGTTGGCTGAGTGCGTCACGCTCAAATACAAGCGCGACCTGAATGACGTGATGTTCGAGCGCGTGTTCACGCCGATCGGCGTCACGAAAAACGATTTGACCTGGCGGCGCAACAGCTACCGCGACGCGCGCATCGCCGGCGTGATGCGGCGCGAGTTCGGCTCGGGCATCAGTGCCAACGTCGACGCGATGGCGCGCATCGGCTACCTCTACCTGCGCCGCGGCAAGTGGCGTGACAAGCAGATCATCGACGCGTCGTTCGTCGACGTCGCGCGCCGGCCAATCAAATCGGTCGTCGGCCTGCCCGAGGTCGACGCCAAGAATCACGGCAACGCGTCGGACCACTACGGCCTGCTGTGGTGGAACAACGCCGACGGCACGCTGCCCGGCGTGCCGCGCGACGCGTACTGGTCGTGGGGTCTGTACGACAGCCTGATCGTGGTTATCCCGAGCCTCGATATCGTCGCCGCCCGGGCCGGCAAGTCGTGGAGCCGCAAGGGCTGGAACAGCCACTACGGCGCGATCGAACCGTTCCTCAATCCGATCGCGGCGTCGGTGAAACAAGGTGACGGTGACCAAGGCCCCACTGGCTCGAAGGACAACACGTCGCCCTACCCGCCCAGCCCCGTGTTCGCGGGCATCGACTGGGCGCCGGCCGAGTCGATCGTGCGCAAGGCGCGCGGCGGCGACAATTGGCCGATCACCTGGGGCGACGACGACGCGCTCTACACGGCGTACGGCGACGGCTGGGGTTTTGAGCCGAAAGTCGAACGCAAACTCAGCCTCGGCCTGTCGCGCGTCACGGGCGGGCCGACGGAGTTCAAGGGCGTCAACCTGCGCTCCAAGTCGGCTGAGCTCGTCGGTGACGGGGCACGCGGCAAGAAGGCCAGCGGCATGCTGATGGTCGACGGCGTGTTGTACATGTTCGCGCGCAACGCCAGGAACAGCCAATTGGCCTGGTCGCGCGACCGCGGCAGGTCGTGGCAATGGGCTGACTGGCGGTTCACCGAGTCGTTTGGATTCCCGACGTTTCTCAACTTCGGCCGAAACTACGCCGGGGCGCGCGACGCGTTCGTCTACGTCTACTCGTTTGATAGTGACAGCGCTTACAAGCCGGCCGACCGTATGGTGCTGGCGCGCGTGTCGAAAGATCGCATCAACGACCGTGACGCTTACGATTTCTACGCGGGCACTAGCAAAGACGGCAAGCCGCGCTGGTCAAAGAACGTCGCCGACCGCGCCGCCGTGCTGACGCACGAAGGCCGGTGCTACCGTTTGGGCGTGACGTACCACGCGCCGTCCAAGCGCTACCTGCTCGTCCACGTGTTCGACGAGAAGGGCAAGCGGTTCGACACGCGTTTCGAGGGCGGGTTGGCCGTCTTCGACGCGCCTCAGCCGTGGGGCCCATGGACCACCGTGTTCTACTCAAAGAGGTGGGACGTCGGACCCGGCGAGTGCGCGTCATTTCCGACTAAGTGGATGGGCGGCGACGGCGTGACGTTGCACCTGGTTTTCTCGGGCGACGACGCATTCAGTGTCCGCCAGGCGACACTGCGGCGCCGACCCAAGCAGCCCTAGTCGACATGGTCTTCCGGGCTTTGTAACCGGAAAACACCCGTCGCCAGCACCGCGCCGAGGCACGGGCCGACGATGTAGATCCAAACTTGTTTAATCGACTCGCCGCCGGTCAGCGCGTCCATGACCGCCGGGGCGAGGCCGACGGCCGGGTTGAACGCGCCGCCCGAGATCCCCCCGCCGGCGAATGCCGCGCCTGCGATCGTGAAACCGATCGCGACGCCGTAGTAGCTGTTGCCCTCCGACCGTTTGGCTGTCGCGACGTTCAGGATGACCAGCATCAGCATGAAAGTGAACAACGCTTCGACAGCAATGACCTGCCCGAGGCTGTAGCCCGACCCCGGCGCGACGATCAGCTTCTTGCCGACGATGAAGTAGACGACGGCCGACGCCGCCAACGCGCCGACCAGTTGCGCTACGACATACGGCACGACATCGCGACCGGCGATTCGGCCGCGCAACAGGAACCCGAGCGTGACCGCCGGGTTGTAATGCGCCGCGGAGATCGGCCCGCCCATGTAAACCAGCGCGGTCAAACCCAGACCGATCGCCAACGCCGCCAGCGACGCCCCTTGTGACGCCGACAGCGGCCCCTGCGTCGCCAGCCCGATGATCAGCACCAGGAAGAACGTCCCGACAAACTCGGTGAGGTACTTGGGCATGGTGTGGAGTCGGGAGACAGGGGACAGGGGGCGGGGGGCGGTCAATCAGGAGCGGTTACATAAACCGGGTCTTTCCGAAGACCCGGATCAAGGTAGCCGGGTTCAACAAAACCGATCCGGGCCTTCGGAAAGGCCCGGCTTCAAAGTCAAGCCACGTTCATCATCCATCGATCCGATCTCAACCCCTAGTGGCTTGTCGCTCGTCCCTCGTCCCTTCCCCTCTCACCCCTCAGTCATACCGAAACACACCCTTCCGCCACGCATACGCAAACGCGATCACCGTCGTGAGCACGAAGAACAACATGCGTGCGAGGAACAGGCCCGGCAACTCGCTGTCATGCGACAGGCTGCCGAACACGTTCGCCCACGGGTAGAGGAACACGATCTCGACATCGAACACAAGGAAGGTCATCGCCACGACGTAGAAGCGGACGTTGAACCGCCGACGCGCGTCGCCGATCGGGTTCATGCCGGACTCGTACGTGAGCCCTTTCGTGTCGCCGTCGCGCCTCGGGCCGACCAGTCGGCTGAGCACCAGGTTGCCCACGCCGAACACGACGGCCATGAGGATTAACACCCCGAGCACGGCGTAGTGGTTGAACCCGCTGGCCGCGAGCGTCGTGAAAGGCTGCATGAATGCGTCAGGGCCGGGCATGGCCGACAGTTTAGCGGCCGCGCTCAGCCCGACAAGCAAGGCGACATTACTGCACCCAGCGTGCCTTGTATCGCCTCGCCCCCTCGACCCGCCACTGCCCCTTCGGATTCAGAAACCGGACGCGTGGCGACGACCAGTGCCCGCCTTCGCCGTGCACGTACGCGACCCGGCCGGTCTTGCGGTGCACGGAAACGCCTTTCACCTTGGCCACGTCGCCCAGCTCCGGGTGCGGCGTGAACTTGCGCGACTTCCGGTCGAACACATAGACGCGCGTGTTCGACGAAACGATCAACCCGTCGCCCCTGCCCGTCGGCGAAAGCTCGTGTCCGCCGGGCGTCGGCAGCTTGTACGTCGCCGCTCGCTCAAGCTTCGGCGACTTCGAGTCCCAATCGACCAGCCGGTACGCCCGAAGCCCATCAAACCCTAACGCCCAAAGCAATCTACGCTTCGCATCCCAATGCACGCCGTGCCCCGAGATCAGCTCGTCCTTGAAAAGGAGCTTGTCCGGATTTGCCAGGTCGTAGATCGCCACGCGGTTGCCGTCCTTGTGCACCGATCCGGCCACGGCGATGCGGTCGCCGGGCAACATCTCGACCGAGTGCGCGTTGCCGACGTACGCGTACCAGAGCACCTTCCCGCTCGGCCGTTCGACCAGCGCGCAGCCGCCGCTCGACGAGCTGATCAACACACGCTTGCCGCCGTCGATCGGCTTGCAGTCGTCGGTCGACCGGAACATCGTGCGAAACCGTTTCGGCAGGTCGTCACGGTCGGCGGCAAGCCACGACCATATCTTCTTGGACGACGCGGGGTCGGCCGTGTTGATGTCGACAACGAACACCTCGTCCGCGCCGCAGACGAGCAACTCGTCCGCCGACACGCCTCCCGCCGTGAAGACACACCACAACGAGATAAGACACAAAAGAAGTCGGCGTCGTGTCATGGCATGACCTTCTTTGTAGCGTGGGCCAAGGCATTGCGCGGCCCACCGATGGGCGCACGATTGAAACTCAGTCATGAAAACGCGCACCCAACGCCCAATGGTGGGCCGCGCCGAGCCTTGGCCCACCCTACGTCAAACGCCGCCGACTTCTCGCACACCTCTTCATACCGATCAGTTCACCACATTCCGCACGCGCTGTCCAGTGATCGCCCGATGGCAGGCCTGCGCCCCTTTCACGCGCATGTCGAGCAGGCCCTGCTCACTGTAGAACGCCGCGTGCGGGTTGACGATCAGGCGGTGGTGGGCGACGTGCGACGGATCACGCCAGGCGACGATCAGCGGGTCGTCGTCGGTCGGCGGCTCGGTCGGCAGCACGTCGATGAACGCGCCGGCCAATCGACCCGACGCCAGCGCCGCGGGTACAGCCGACGTGTCCACGACCTGCCCGCGTGACGTGTTGATCAGAAACGACCCGCGCGGCATGCATTCGATCGCCGCCGCGTCGATCATCTGCGTTGTCTCGTCGGTCAACGGGCAATGCAGCGACAACGCAAACGACTGCGCGAGCAAGTCGTCCAATGACTCGACGCGGCGTACGCCGAGCGCCTTGTCGTATCCGTCCGGCTTGTACGGATCGTAGAACGCGACGTCCATCCCCAGCGCTTTGGCACGCAACGCCGTGGCCGAGCCAATGCGACCCAGCCCGACGATGCCGAGCGTTTGACCACGCAGTCGTTGCAAGGACGCGGCGAGTGTGTACATCCAATCACAGTCTTGCCGCGCGTCGCGCAGTGTCGAGTTGTACAGGTTGATCCCGCGCGACAACGCCAGCAGCCCGCCAATCGCCGAATCGGCCACGTCCTCCGTCCCGTAGTCGGGCACGTTCGCCACGTCGATGCCGCGCGACCGGGCGAACGCGTGGTCAATGTTGTCCACACCGACACCGCAGCGCACAATCAACTTGCAACGCGTCAACCGCTCGATCGTCGCACGGCCCAATGACAGGTTGTGAAAGACCATCAACGCGTCTGCGTCATCGACCCGGCCGACCAATTCGTCCTCCCCGTGTGCGTCGAGCGCGACGACCTCCGCCACGCCGTCGAGCACCTCCCGCTCCGGCCCAAGGTCGTCGTTGATGAAATCGGTCAGGATGACAGTCGGCTTATCGGGCATGGTCGGCCTCGGGCAAAGGCGATATGCTACCGACTTCCCCGAACGGGAAGAGAGCGACAAGGTACGAGCGAGAGCCACAAGGGATTCCGACCGAAAGTGCAGTCGTTCGATGATGATTGCCCTCTAAGCCGGGCCTTTCCGAAGGCCCGGATTGGGTTTGAGAAAACCTGCGAAGCTTATCCGGGTCTTCGGAAAGACCCGGCTTAATGAACTGCCCCTGATCCACGACCTTTGTTCCATGACTTCTGCCCCCTGACTCCCGACTTTCGACATTTGACTTTCGACCTTCGACCTTCGACCTTCGACCGCCATGACCGACCTCAAAGGCATCTTCACGCCCAACATGGTCCCACTGCACAGCGACGGGCGGATCAATGAGGGCGAGCTGCGCCGCTACGTCGATTGGCTGATCGACCACGGCGTGCACGGCCTGTACCCGAACGGGTCATCGGGTGAGTTCCTGCGATTCACGGCCGAGGAACGCCGGCTCATCGTGCAGGTCGTCTGCGAGCAGGCGGCCGGCCGCGTGCCCGTGTTGGCCGGCGCCGCCGAGGCGAACGTCAGCGAAACGATCCGCGCCTGCGAGACATACCACGGCTACGGCGCGCGGGCCGTCGCCATCGTCTCGCCGTTCTACTACAAGCTCAGCCCCGAGTCCGTATACGCGTACTTCAAGCAGATCGCCCAGAACACGCCGATCGACGTGACGCTTTACAACATCCCGATGTTCGCGTCGCCCATCGACGTGCCGACCATCCGCAGGCTCGTCGAGTTCCCGCGCGTCGTCGCGATGAAAGACTCATCCGGTGACATCAGCTTCATGTTGCGCGTGCTCGCGGCGGTCAAGCCCGTTCGGCCCGAATTCGCGTTCCTGTCCGGCTGGGAGGCGGCACTCGTGCCGATGCTGGTCATGGGCGCCGACGGCGGGACGAACGCGACCAGCGGCGTCGTGCCCGAGTTCATGCGCGCCCTGTACGACCTGACCGTGAACAACCAACTCGACGAGGCGCGCACACTGCAACTGCGATTGCTCGAACTGTTCGACGCGATCGTCTACGCGGCCGACTTCCCCGAAGGCCTGCGCGCGGCCGTCGAATGTCGTGGTTTCGACATGGGACCGGGCCGACAGCCGTTGAGCGACACGCAACAGATCGACCGCGCCGCGTTGCAACGTGTCCTTCAATGCATCATCGCCGACTTTGGCTACACGGATGCGCCGACCGAAGGCTGCCCGCCTAGAACAGGCGACACGACGCGCGACCGCGTCGCGCAGATTGCGCAAGGCGTGATCGAAGAACTCAAAGGCCGAGGGGTGATATGAGGATGGATGATTGATGATGTCCGGACGCGACGACATCATCCATCATCAATCATCCATAAAGACCAGAACAACCAACCCGCCCAAACCTTGTTGATTCAAATTGAAGTCCCTATGCCCCGCCCCGCCGTCGCCATGATCGAGATGCGTACGCTGACCGCGTCAATGGTCGCGCTCGACACGGCGCAGAAAGCGTCGGGCGTCGCCGTCGTGCAGGTCGAACAGAACGACCTGGCCGGGACGTGCATCAAACTCGCGGGCGACCCCGGCGCACTTGAAGCGGCGGTCGAAGCAGCCCGCGAAGTCGCTGCGATGTTCCGTGTCGACTGCACCGCCTCGATCATCCGCAACCCGGACGACGAGCCATGGGGCCTGACCATCGACGGGCCGCGCGATTACGCGGGCTTGCTCGAGTCGTATATCGTTTACACCCCGGCCGGGTCGCGCGGCGACGCCGGCCGACAGGACACGCAAGACATGGCTGAAACATCCCGCAAAACGACCTCGCCCCCCGCCGCGATCGGCTTCATTGAGACGCAGGGCTACACGGCCGTCATCGAGGCGATCGACACGGCCTGCAAGAGCGGCAACGTTCAGGTCATCGGCCGAGAGAAGCTCGGCGGCGGGTACATCACCGTCATCATCCAGGGCGACGTTGCCGCGGTCGAGGCGGCCGTCGAAGCGGGTAAGGCCAAGGTCGACGGGCTGGGCAACCTGATCGCGTCGCATGTCATCGCGCGACCGAGTGAGGACGTGTTGCAGTTGATTCCGAAGCCGTAGACGCCGGCAGTTCGTGTGCCACTGGCGGCTTGGCCGCCAGTGCAAATGCTGAACATCGACAACACCGGCGGACAAGCCGCCAGTGGCACCCAATCACCAAGTCATCTCTGTTCACTTCACGCCGCGAGTCCGCCGGATTCGCCGCCGTACAACTCGCTGTCGTCGTCGGGCAGGTGGCGGTGATGGACGCGGATGATGCGGGCCAAGTGATCAGCCAACATCGGCGTGATCGTTTCCATCGCTTCTAGCGCCTGAGCGGCGAACGGGTCTTCGCCGTCGCGGAATAGCATGAGCACCGCCAACACCTCGTCGTCGTGTCGGCCGGTCGACGCCAGGACATGACAGTCTTCCAAGTGCGCGGCGTCGTCGCCGAGCCATTGATGCAACCCGGCGTTGTCGTCGAGCAGCAGGACACCGTCGTGGTCGGCGATGGCGGGCACGGCCACGTCGGCCAGGTGTTCGAGCAGCAGGTCGGGCGACCCGCTGATGGTGTCGTAATTCACATAGCCGCCGAGCGTGTACTCGTGCGCGTTGGCGGGGAGGAAGACGGCCGCGTTGGTCGGGCCGGCCTTCTCCACGACAAACTCGAGCACACAGCGAAGCAGTTGTTCGAGATCGAGTTCCTGCCGGATGATCGCGCCGAACTCGCTGGCGTAAACGACCTGCTGCATTTGCTGAGCCAACTCTTGATACGCGACGACCAGGTCTTCGCACAGCACGTCGACCTGTTGGCCGACTTCCTTGCGTGTCACGTCGAGGTCACGGCAGGCGCGGCGGAGTCGTTTGTATCGTCGCCGACGCTTGCCCGCCGAACGGGCGCGGGCGGCGGCCTCGCCGAGCCGGTGGCCGAGTTCGTCGTGGTTCATCGGCTTGACCAGCAGGTCGCGGATGCCGAAACGGATCGCCTTCAACGCCGTGCTAAAGCTCTGCTTAGCCGTCATGACCAAGGTCTGCGGCCGGGTCGAGAGCGTGCGACGCAGGTCGGCCGCCAGTTCGATGCCGCAACCGTCGTGCAGTTCGGAGTCGGCCAGGACGATGTCGATGGGCTTGTCCTGCGAGAGCTGACGCGCTTCGGCCACTCCGCCGGCGCGGACGACGTCGAAGCTATGCAGGCGCGCGGCCTGCGCGACGGCGGCGTCCACGTCGTGGCCGGTTTCCACCAGCAGCAGCCGGAGGGGGCGTCTTCGGCTGGTCGTCGCGGTCACGGGCGGGTCTGAGGCTCTGCGTGGACGAGTCACTACTTCCTCCTGCTCCACGGACCATCAATACGCCGATGGTCCGCGAGCAACATCGGCCAATCAACGAGGCGAATCCAGCGGCAAGGAAACCGTTGCGATCGTTCCCTCACCGGGCAGGCTGCGCAGGTGGAGTTGACCGCCGTGCGCCGCAATAAGCTGGCGCGCACGGGGCAGTCCCATGCCGATAAGACGACCCGCCGGCTTGGCGCTGAAGAACGGGTCCATCGCGTGGCTCAGCGTGTGTGCATCCATCCCCACGCCGTCGTCGATCACCTGCACGACCAACATGCGGTCCGCACGGTTGACTCGGCCGATGACATGCACAGCCGACTTGGGCTGCGACTGTACGGCGTTGCGCAACAACTCGTGCAACGCGTCGGTCACCATGATCGGGTCGAGGTCGATCGTCGGCAGGTCGTGTTTGACTTGTAACGACACCGGCGCATGCCGTTGTGATAACTCATCGATGAATCCGCCGACGATGCGGTTGAGCAACGCTGTTACGTCGGTCGGTGTACGACCGGGTTGTGGCGGGTCAGCCCATAACCTCAACGATGTGATCAACTCGCTGAGCCGACGGGCCTGTTCGTCAATCACCTTGGCTGCGGCGTGCGCATTGCCGTTGCGGTCGAGTGTGTTCAGCAGTAACTGGGCCCGCCCGCTGATGATGGCCAAGGGGTTGTTCATTTCATGGGCCGCGCCGGACGCCAGTTCGCCGAGCTTGCTGATCGCCTCGGCTTGCAGCAGTTGGTCCTGCGCGTCGGCCAACGCCTGGTTGGCTTCGGCCAACTGTTCGCTGAGCCGGCGGGCGCCCTCGTGTTGGCTGACCGCCGCGAGCGTCGCGCCCCACGTCTGTGTCAACGCCGCCAAGGCCGACAGCGGCGGCAGCGCGTCGCAATCATGAACGAGCAAGGCCGACGTGCCCCAACCGCAGCCCAACGGCAGGACGCGCAGCGATGAAATGTCCGTGGTGTGGGACAGGTATCCGCCAAGCAACGGCAGGAAACCCGCCGCCGCGATCGAGCCGTTCGGGCCCTCGATGCCGGTCGGCAGCGCGTGGATAGTGGTGATGTCGGGCGCATCGAGTGGCGGATCGACCCATCGGAACTCTGGCGACATGCCAGCTTCGTCGAATTCAGCCAACAGCCACCGGTCGTCCATGGCCGGCTGATGGACGATCGCCCAGTAACCTCGGCCAAGAGCTTCGGCGGCGCTCTGTCCGATCTGCGCCAACGCGTCGTGCACCGATCGGCCGGGCGATGCGTCGCTGTGAAACATGGTGATCGCGTCGAGCACCTTGGCCTGCATCGACGACGCTCTGCTGCGTCGGTCCAGCGCGGCGTTCAAGCGACCCAGTTTCTGATTGGCTTGCTGGATCGACTCCAGGAACATGCGGTGCGTCGGAACATCGGCCAGGCCGAGCACGCGCTGGCGTGACTCGACTTCGCCCAGTAACTCTTCCGTGACCTGCGCGACCCGATCTGGATCGAGGTCGAGTTGCACGGCGAGCGCAGCCGGGTCGGCCTTCATCGCGAAGTTGCCGCTGTAGCCGATATGTTGCTGGCGTGCGACCAGATCTGCCAGGCGTACGAGGCCGATCATCCGACGATGATCGAGTTGCGGCAGCGTTTCGAGCGGTGCCCCATGCAGCCAGATGCAATCTTGAAGCATCTGCGGCAAATCCCACTGCTGGGCAAGCCGTTTACCGGCTGTGTGATGGTCGATGCCAATCACCCGCCGTTCAAACTCGGCGATATTGCCCTGGTTCAAATCGACCAGTTCAGCGACGCGGTCGTAGCTCTTGGGCAGGACGAAATCGATCGCGAGTTTGCCGATGTCGTGCAACAGGCCGCACACGAAGGCCTCGGCCGGTGGCAGGTCGTCCTGATCGGAGTGTGCGGCGGCAATCTGCTCCGCCGCGACGGCTACAGCCAAACTGTGTCGCCAGAAGCCCGTGCGATCGAAGGGGGCAGGGACGAGGGACGAGCGATTAGCCACTAGGGATTCGTCGTCGGGTCGCTTCCCCCCTTCTGGCTCGTCGCTCGTCCCCGATCGCTCTTCCCGCCCAAATACCTCCATGACTTTTAACGAAAGCACGGCATTCCGCACCGCGTTGAAGCCGAGCAACAAGACGGCCTTTTCGATCGTCAGGCCGTCGCTGCGCACACCGGTGTCGCTATGGCGACACATGGCCAGGATGTTGGCGGTCAGCGCGGGGTCGGCGCTAACGGTCTCGATCACCTCGCGGGCGTCGGACTCATCGCTGGCGGTCAGGCTGAGCAACCGCAACGCCACGGCCGGCAACGTCGGCAGTGAATCGACCTGGCGCAGAATCATCTCGATGCGACGCGACTTGTTCGTGTCTGTCTTGGCCGACTTCGTGGGCGTCAGGGTGGCGGGCATGGGTTGGCGACTGAGGGGAATTCACGATCCGGGTGATTACTTGCAAAGAGCAAGTACAAGCATGACAGGCGCAACCACTAGCCTTGCAGGTGCGCTGCCGATCTTTTCTCCGTCTCGCGAGGGTTGTGCTGGAAGGTCCGTCGTCCCGCGACATCCACTCAACAGGATGTCACACTGTCAGCAACTGGTCGATCTGCGACGTCAGTTCACCGAGGTCGAACGGCTTCTTGATGAACGCGTCGGCCCCTGCGTCGAGCAGGTCCTGGACGGCGTCTCGATCGACCACGCCGGACACGACCAGCACGCGGATGCCCGTCAGCTTCGGGTTCTTGCGGATGGTCTGGCAGACGACGTTGCCGTTGATGTCCGGCAGCATGTAGTCGAGGATGATGACGTCCGGACGAAACTCCTCGGTCATCACGCCGGCGTCGTAGCCGGTCTGGGCGCTGCGCACCTCGAACCGCTCATCGTTGCCAAGCACGTCGAGCAGCAGCGAGACGATCTCGGGGTCGTCGTCGACGACGAGGATTCGGCGTCGGCTGTCTTCGAGCGCCTCGGTGGGGATGTCGTTTTCGCGCATGAACCGCAACAACTCATCACGCGGGATGCGTCGAAATCGGCTGCCGGGCACGCGGAAGCCGTTGAGTCGGCCGGCGTCGAAGCAGCGGATGATCGTCTGCTGCGACACGCGACAAACCTCGGCCGCCTCGCCGGTCGTGAAGACCTGCTTGCTCCGCAGTTCGTCGGCCTTCGCCGAGCCATTGCTCTTACCGTTTTTGGTCATCCTTCCCATGTCCCGCCTCGCCGGCCCCCCGACTTGGCTTCGTGATCCTCAAACTCCGCACAAACTACCCGGGTTGACATCGGCCACGAACAGCGGCGACTTGACCGCCATCGTTTGACTCGACTCCGGCCCGGCGGGCCGACTCGCATTGGGGAGGGGGACGGTCTCTTCCTCGACCGCGGTGTCTTCCCCGCGACTGAGGAATGTTATCGGCCATAAACCCCCCAAGTCGAGGGGACAAGCCGGAGAAAATGGGTAAGACGGAGGAGGAGTCGGAAGCCGGTTCCGAGCCCGTTTGCACCGGCGTCGCAAGACTAAGCCCGCATGCCAGCAAACGCCTGCAACTGCTACATTTCGCCCATGACCAGCCACGACCTCCCGCCCGTACCCCCCGCCCCCCCCGGACCGGCCGACCTCGGTGAACTCGAGCAGCGGCTCAGCGAGCCTCGGCCCAACGTCCGACACGTGATCGCCCACCTGCCGGATCCGCTGATCGTGCTGGGCAGCGGCGGGAAAATGGGCACGTCGCTGGTGGGCATGGCCTGCCGGGCCCGCGACCAGTTGGAGGGGGCACGCGACGACCTGCGGATCATCAGCGTCAGCCGATTCAGTAACGAAGAAGCCCGACAAGCACAGGAAGCGTACGGCGCGGAGACGATCCGCTGCGACCTGCTCGACCCCGACGCAGTCAGCGACCTGCCGGACGCGGCGTCGGTGATCTACATGGTCGGTCTGAAATTCGGCACGGGTGACAACCCGTCGTTGACCTGGGCGGTAAACACGCTCGCGCCAGCTTACGCGGCTCGCCGGTTTCGCGGCGCAACATGGGTCGCGTTCTCGACGGGCAACGTCTACCCGATGACGCCCGTCGAGCGCGGCGGGTCGGTCGAGAGCGATGAGTTGAATCCGATCGGTGAGTATGCCAACGCCGCGATCGCGCGCGAGCGCGTGCTCGACTATCACAGCCGAACGTACGGCACACCGATGGCGCTCGTGCGATTGAACTACGCTCTGGAACCGCGTTACGGCGTGCTGGTTGACCTGGCGCAGGCTGTGCTCAGCAACGAACCCATCGACCTGAGCATGGGATACTTCAACGGGATTTGGCAAGCCGACGCGAACGCCGCGGCGATTCGGCTGCTCGAACACGCAACCACGCCGCCCACGCCATTCAATGTGACGGGCGCACAAACGCTGCCCGTGCGCGACATCGCGCAGGCGACGGCGGAGCGACTCGGCAAAACCGCGCACTTCATCGGCGAGCCCGCGCCGACGGCGCTGCTCTCGAACGCGAGCAAGTGCCACGACCTGCTTGGGCCACCCGAAACGCCGATCGACCACGTCATCGCCTGGGTGTGTGACTGGGTCGCCCAAGGCGGTAAAACACTGGGAAAACCGACCCATTTCCAGACCCGCGACGGGCGATATTGAGGGAAGTGATCGACGCTCTAAATAGGGTGCGCTTCAGCGCACCACGATGAACGGACGGTTTCCCCGCGTACTTGGTGCGCTAAAGCGCACCCTACGACACTTCGGACGAAGCCTAATACGGCACACGGATGAGAAAGCTCGGCCGAGGCTGACCGTCCGGCCCGACCAAAAGGTTGACACGTCCATTGGCGACGTTGCGGGGGAACCGCCGCTGAATCTCCAGCACGCGTTGCGAATACACGGGCTGAATCGTGTCGCGCCCCGTGTTCGGGTCGCGGTGCACGCGCTGTTGCACGTCCTGCAAACCAAAGATGCCGATCGTGACCATCGACATCGTCGGCCCGTGGTAGTAGTACGCGTCTTCGCCGTCGGTGCGCAGCGCTTCGACAGCCCTTTCAGCCGCGGCGCGGTGGTCGCTGCCCAGTTGCGCGTCGTAGTAACCAATCTGCAACGAGAACTTGCCCGGGAAGCGTCGCAGGTCGTGTTCGCCGCCCGCCATGTCCGCGTCGAGACCGATGGCGACGATCGCCGCATTCTTGAACGGTTGCTCTTCACCGATCACAACGACCTGCGTCGCGTTCAGGTCGGACTGTGCGTCCGGGTGCTGCGGGTCGCCATACCGCCCGCGATAGACAAGCGTGCGGTCATCGACGGCTGTGAACCACAGGTCACGCAGCGGGGTCGAGCGCAGCAGTTGGTCGACGTACCGCTGCGCGCGGGCTTGACGATCGTTGCCCTCAAACGCTCTGAGCAAGATTGCGTAGCCGCTGATCGCAAACTGTCGTTCCTGCCCGTCGGGCTTGCGGTCGCGCGACCCGACGGGGTCGGAAAACCGACGCAACTCGGACCACGGGTCGGAGACCTTGCGATAACAGCCGACCAACGACGAGGTCAGGACAAGCACCACCACGATTTGTAAACCACATTGCTTCATTCGGGGAGACGTCAGCACGCAAGCGAGTACGTACGGATTGACGTGCCCAAGTTTAGCGGTCCGGATGCGGGGCAGGTTCGCGCGGCGTTCGGTCGCCCCGCCCTGCGGGCGACCGCGAAGCGGTGTATCGACACCCGAGCCACCAATGCCCGGTTCCCCTGTCTCCTGTCCCTTGTCTCTGTCGCCTGTCACCCGATTCCCATCCAACAATCCAACTTCACTTGACCCAGCGCCCAGCCGATATATCATTCCATCCGGATGAACGGATGGTTCAAGTCGCCTCTCAACCCGAAACGCTCGTCGCCCGCATGGCCTCGCTGGCGGACCCGACCCGGCTGCGCCTACTCAAACTTCTTAGTGCCAATGAGTTAGGTGTTGTCGACCTGTGCGAAGTCTTGCAGATGCCCCAATCGACCGTCAGCCGACACCTCAAGCTGCTGACCGACCAGGGCTGGACGACCAGCCGACGGCAGGGGACGACGAATCTGTACGAGATGCCGGCTGACGACCTGGACGAGTCAGCCCGCCGATTGTGGGAGTTGGCCCGCGACCAGACCGGCGATTGGGCCACGCTGAAACAGGACGCCCTGCGTTTGAAACAACGCCTGCGCGAGCACCGCCGCGACCCAGAGGCGTTTTTCGCCGACGCGGCCGAACAGTGGGACAGCCTCCGCGATCAGTTGTATGGCCGATCGTTCACCGGCGCGGCGCTGGCCGCGCTGCTGCCCGGCGACTGGGTTGTGGCGGACCTCGGCTGCGGGACCGGCCACACGGCCGCGCAACTCGCGCCGCTGGTCGCACAGGTCATCGCCGTGGACAGTTCGTCGGCCATGCTCAAGGCCGCGCGCAAGCGGCTGCAAGGCGTCGATAACGTCGAGTTACGACGCGGCACGCTTGAAGAGTTGCCGATCGACAACGACACGTGTGACGCCGCACTGGCGTTGATCGTGCTCAGCTACATCGACCGGCCTGGCGACGCGATGCGCGAGATGGCCCGCGTCCTCAAGCCCGGCGGCCGCGCTGTGATTGTCGATCTGCTGATCCACGACCGGGAAGATTTTCGCCGACAGATGGATCAACGACACATGGGATTTGACCCGCGGAACATGGTTGACCAACTGGAGTCGGTCGGCCTGACCGACGCGGTCTGCCGAACGATCCCGCCAGAATCCGAAGCCAAAGGGCCGGCGCTGTTGCTGGCCCGCGCAATTAAACCGACTCAATGAGCCATTCCCTTCTCAAAGGACATGCAAGATGACCACCACCGCCACCGCATTGGAATACAAAGTCGCCGATCTGTCGCTGGCCGACTGGGGCCGAAAGGAACTCGACCTGGCTGAGCGCGAGATGCCCGGACTCATGTCCGTCCGCGATGAGTACGCCGACGCCAAGCCGTTGGCCGGCCTGCGCATCATGGGCAGTCTCCACATGACCATCCAGACGGCTGTGCTGATCGAGACGCTCGAAGCGCTGGGCGCCGACGTGCGCTGGTGCTCGTGCAACATCTTCTCGACGCAAGACCACGCGGCCGCGGCCGTAGTCGTCGGCCGACCCGAAAAAGGCGGCAGCGTGGACGACCCGCGCGGCGTGCCCGTGTTCGCGTGGAAAGGCGAGACACTCGAAGAGTACTGGTGGTGCACCGAGCGCGCGCTCGACTTCGGCGACGGCCTGGGCCCGCAACAGATCGTCGACGACGGCGGCGACGCGACACTGTTGATCCACAAAGGCGTCGAGTTTGAGAAGGCCGGCAGCGTGCCCGGTCCCGAAACGACCGACAACACCGAATTCAAAGAGGTGCTCAAGAAGCTCGCGGAATGCTTTGCCGACGACCCGCAACGCTGGACGAAGGTCGCGGCCGAGTGCAAAGGCGTGACCGAGGAAACGACCACCGGCGTTCATCGCTTGTACGAGATGGAGAAGGCCGGCACGCTGCTGTTCCCCGCGATCAACGTCAACGACAGCGTCACCAAGAGCAAGTTCGACAACCTGTACGGCTGCCGACACAGTTTGATCGACGGCCTGAACCGCGCGACCGACGTGATGATGTCCGGCAAGGTCGCCGTCGTGTGCGGCTACGGCGACGTGGGCAAGGGCTGCGCCCAGTCGCTGCGCGGCCAGGGCGCCCGCGTGATCGTCACCGAGATCGACCCGATCTGCGCCCTGCAGGCCGCGATGGAAGGCTACGAGGTGCTGACCGTCGAAGACACGCTCGACTACGCCGACATCTACGTCACGACGACGGGCAACTTCAACATCATCACCGTCGAGCACATGAAGAAGATGAAAGACGGCGCGATCGTCGGCAACATCGGCCACTTCGACAACGAGATCGACATGGCCGGGCTTTACAAGCTCAAGGACGCCGGCCAGGTCGAACAGACGAACATCAAGCCGCAATTCGACAAGTTCACGTTCGCACCGGGTGCGTCCTCAAGCAAGGACGGCCACAGCGTGCTCATTCTCGCCGAGGGTCGTCTGTTGAACCTCGGCTGCGCGACGGGTCACCCGTCGTTCGTCATGAGCAACAGCTTCACCAACCAGGTCATCGCCCAGATCGAGTTGGCTGTGCATCCCGACAAGTACGGCAACAAGGTGTACGTCCTGCCAAAGCACCTGGACGAGAAGGTTGCGCGGTTGCACCTCGAACAGTTAGGCGTGAAGCTGACGACGCTGACCAAGGAGCAGGCCGACTACATCGGCGTGGCGGTGGACGGGCCTTACAAGCCGGAGCATTATCGGTATTGAGTCGGCCTTGGTAGTAAGCAATGACAAAACGAGAATTCCTAACGCCCGCCCACAGCCGTGGGCGGGCTTTGTCATTCACGATCGAAGCGGAGTCCTACTCACTCCGACCGCCCAACCCACCAACACATACACCAATACCAGGTCGTGCCGGCTGATGAACATACCTGTCGCGAAGTGCGCGACGAGCGCGACGGCGATCATGCGCGCGGCCGTGCCGGGCCAAGTGTGTCCGTGCTTGCGGGCCGTCTTGAAAAGCACGACAAAGGTCGCTGCGAACAGCGTGATGTATAGCAGTGCGCCGACGTATCCCGCTTCACCCAATACGTGAACGACGTTGTTGTGCGCGACGAGGCCGTCGCGGAGCGTCGGCTCGCCTGTCTTCGGGTCGGTCGGGCTGAACTCGGCCACGTGCTTGTGGAATTTGCCCGGGCCGACGCCGAACAGCGGGTGGGCGTTGGCCATGCGTACGCCGGCCTGCCAGATGTCGAGGCGTTCCTGCACCGTCGCGTTGGCGTCCGTGCCTTCTTTGAAGGTGTCGGCGAAACGTCGGCCGTACTCGGAGGATGCGAGCAAGACGAGGCCGATCAAGATCACGGGCAGCCCGACAAGCAGCCAGCGCTTCTTTTGTTTGGACACCATCCCGAATACGGGCAGCATCGCGATGAACCCGACCATCGCGCCGCGGTTAAGCGACCAGAACAGCGGGAGAATCAGCAACGTCGCCCCGAGGCCCGAAGCTGTGCGAACCAGTGGAATGCGCGCCGTCGATACGCCGAGGTGCGCAAGTGGGATAAGCATGACAGCCAGCGCCGGCGTGTCGGCATCGAGATGCACGCCGGCCTTGCCCGACACGAGAGCGCGCACACAAACCGCGGCAACGAACACGCCGACCGTCACCACGGAGCGCCGACGATCTGTCAATACGCACGCTGCGATGAAACACACGACCATCGCGTGCAAGAACGCGATGGGGTGCCGGTGCGGAATCGGCTCCCAAGGTCGCCCTGCGCTGACGGCGACAACGCAAGAGATGCCGATCCAAACGACGAATACGGACAACAGAACAACCAACCACGACCGCAACGGTGGGCGGCGGTGTGTCCGGATCAGCCAAACGATGACACCGAGCAGGCCGACGACACACACCCACGTCAGCACGTGGTACCGCATCAGGTCGAAAAATGCAGCCGAGTAGTCGTCGGCAAACCGCGCGGCTGCGCCCTGGGCCTGCCCACGCGAGCCCGTGCCCTGCGCCGAGCGCGGCACGCCGTACGCGAACACGGCGAAGACCCAGAGCGGCATCGCCGGCCAGCGCGCAGTCGCGCCCAGGGCCGCAACACCGAGACACCAGAACACGACCCAGCCGAGGCCCGCGTGCGCGTCGCGCATGACAAACGCAAGCCAGCCGGCCGCGCCGATCGAAACAGCGATCAGCAAGCCCTCAAGCCAACGCGCGGCCCGCGGTGAAGATTCGTGTCCGACATTCATCCCGTACCATGACACCCGTTCGACCGCGCGGCCGCAAGTGACCTCGCCTCCCGGTCGATCTTGTATCGGTCGCCCCGCGATCCGCCGCCATGACGCCCGGCCCAAATCCACCCCAGTTGCGCCGCCCCGCCCCGCGACGCGGGCACCTGTTCGTCGTCGCGTTCGGCCTGACCG
The DNA here is from genome assembly GCA_028284155.1 of Phycisphaeraceae bacterium. Taxonomy (GTDB): domain Bacteria; phylum Planctomycetota; class Phycisphaerae; order Phycisphaerales; family Phycisphaeraceae; genus JANQSF01. The sequence goes on along the minus strand of JANQSF010000010.1, from coordinate 4,361 downwards.
CCCTTGCGGTGTACGGCTCGTACGTCCCGCTCGACTTCCGCGATATCCCGTTCGACGACGCGGTCAATACGTTCAAAACCATCCCCGGCCCGAACTGGGGCGCGGCCGAACGGACCGACCTCGTTTTCAACCTCCTGCTGTTCGTCCCGCTCGGCTTCGCCTGGCTGGGCGTGATCGACCTGGACCGACAGTCGCGACTGCTGGCCGTTCTCGCCCTGCCCGTGCTGTGCGCGTTGCTTGCCGCGCTTTCCCTGGCCATCGAGTTCGGGCAGCTCTGGACCGTCCAGCGCACGCCGTCGAAGACCGACATCGGCGCGCAATGGATCGGCTCAGCCGTCGGCATGGCGCTCTGGCTCGCCGTCGGTCATTGGCTGATCATCAAGCTGCGCGACGTGTTCCGGCAGGACGAAGACGCACCCACGGTGAAACGGGCGCTTCAGTTCTACACGCTCGCGCTCGTGCTCTACAGCCTCCAACCCCTCGACGTCGCACTGTCGCCCGAGGCGATGAGGCTGAAGGTCGAAGCCGGGCGCGTCGTGTTGCGACCGTTTTCGCACGACTATGGCGGGTTGGCCAAGTTCGCCTGGCAGGTCGTTGTTGACCTGGCGTTGTTCGTCCCGGTCGGGATGATGTTCCGACTCAAGGGCCGCGGTACGCGGTCGATTGCGGCGGCTGTATTGCTTGGGTTGACGCTCGCTGCGATGATCGAAGCGGCGCAGCTATTCATCTTCACGCGTTACTGCGACACAACCGATGTGTTCGTCAGCGGACTCGGCGCGCTGGCCGGCGCGTTGGCCGCCCCGCTTCTTGTCAACCGCTCACCCGCAACGGCCCGTCGTCGATGGTCAACGGGGCGACGCGTCTTGATCGCGTGTGTCCTGTGCGCCTTGTACACCCTGCCGCTGGTCGCGGCATTCTGGCACCCGTACGACGTGGTCGCTGAGAAACAAGCCATCCGCGAGAGCCTGCGCAGCCTGTGGGGTGCGCCGTTTCGCGGCTACTACGTGGGCGGCGAGTTCAACGCGATGACGAACATCGCACGCGGCCTGATGCTGTTCACACCGATCGGCGCCGTTCTGCGCTGGGCGTTCGGCCGACGGCCGGGCTGCGCGGCCGTGCTCGCGTGCGCCGCACTGGCTGTGCCGATCGGCCTTGTGATCGAGGTCGGGCAGGCGTGGTTCCGCAACAAGTACACCGATATCACCGACCTGGCCGTCTACACGGCCGGCGCGTTGCTGGGCTGGGTTGTGATTAGCGTGCTATCACGCGACGGGCGGGTCGAACAAGTCCGACCGCGCGCGATCTCGCACACATGAAGGCCGATTACGGCTTGCCATCGAGTTCATTGACCTTCTCGGCCAAGTGCTCAGCGATCCACTTGTTGCCGCGCGGCGTCATGTGTTTTCTGGGCCGAAGCCACTTGGCTTTCCAGTCCGGGTCGTCTTTGATCTGCGCTTTGAATAACGGGAACAGGTTAACCATCGGCACGTCGTTGGTTTCGCAGTGTTCGATCGCGACGCGCAGCGGTTCGTCGGTCAGCGTGTGGCTCGGTTGAAACAGGACGATCAACTCGGCGTCGGCGGCCTTCGCCTTGGCACGCAGGCGATCGACCAGCAACGCCACGACCTTCGGGCCGTCCATGTGTACTTCGTGCTCGGCCCCGTCGAACCACCACCACCGCCAGGCGACCTTGCTGAGCACGACGTCGGCCAGGTGGCTGTAACCCAACGCCTCGCGCAACCAGGGGAGCCGCGTCGGCGGCTTGGCCTTGGGGACGGGGTGGCCTTCAAGCTTCAGCCCGTCACCACTAATCATAAAATAGGGCTTCCAGTCGTACCGGTACTTCAACTCGCACCGCCGAACGTCGTTTTCGATCATGCTCAGGATCACGATTGACGGTTGGTGCTCGTCGATCAAGTGTTCAGCGCGTAGCACAGCCTGATCGACGCCGTAGCCTGCGACACCGCCGTTGAGCACACGGCGGTTCAGGATGCTTTCGAGGTAGGCCGGCCAAGTCTCGTCGTCGTCAACCTCGTCGCCCCACGTGAACGAATCGCCCACAGCCAGGATCGGGCGGGCGTCGCCCGACACCGCGTGCCCTGACACGCGCAGGCCGTGCTCGTCGGTCGTAACCCGGCTCTTGCCGTCCTTACCGGGGCGGGCCACCGAAGCGACCGGCTCCCAACCGAAGTCCTCGCTGAACTTGAACACGGGGTTGCCCGCGCGCTCGTTGCGGCGCAGGACGCTTTCGGTTGAGAACAACTTGCCGCGCGAGACGCGCACCGCGACCTCGCCGATGAGCAGGCCGACGAAAGCGACGAGCATCAAGGCGACGCACGCGAAGAGAAGTTTCTTGCGTTTGCTCAACTGCCGACGGGCCATGTGCCACTCCCTCAATCCCAGGCCGCTCAGGCGACGACCATTCTTGACAGGATATCGGCCGCAATCCAACGGTCGGCCAGTTGTTATCAGCGGTCATCACCACACAGCCGTTCAATCGGCCGGCAGATGCTCGCGGAAAAACCGCAGCCAGTTGCCGTGAAACACCGCGTCGATGTCGGCTTGGCCGTACCCGCGACGGGCCAGGATCGCATCCAACCGTTGCAGGTCGGCGATGGTGTTCAGGTCGCGCGGCGTCTGCTCCGTCCCGAAGCCGCCGTCCAGGTCGCTGCCGATCGCCGCGTGCGACGTGTTGCCGGCCAATTGGCAGACGTGGTCGATATGGTCGGCCACCGCTTCGAGCGACACGACATCGCGCGACGTCCTGCCGCGCACCCAACCCGGATAGAGCATCCACGCGTCCATGGCCACGCCAATCACGCCGCCGCGCTCGATGAGTCGTTCGATCTGCGCGTCGGCAAGTTGACGATCGCCCAGCACGAGAACGCGGCAGTTGTGATGACTGGCCAACACGGGGCCGTCAAAACAGTCGAGCGCTTCGTGAAAACTTTCGTCGCACAGGTGGGTCACGTCGAGGATCATGCCGAGGCGATCGAATTCCGCGAGCAACGCGCGCCCCGCATCGGTCACCGGCCCCGTCTCACCCGTGCCCGTCGCATATACGCCGTGCGCGTAGTGGACGAGGCTCGCGACGCGTAATCCATCGCCCCACCACTGCTCGGCCTGCGCGGGAGACATGATCGGGTCGCAGCCTTCCATCGCCAGGATGATGCCGATCGGCAGGTCGTCGCACGGCTCGCTGTTGCCGACCGAGTCACGCCAGCGCGCCCAGTGTCGGTCGAGGTCGCCGCGCGTGCGGATCAGGGTCACTTCGCCTTGCTGTTCGAGCGCTTCGTAGTACGCGGCCTGCCCGCGACCCGCCGCGTACGCGGCGGCCTGTGACGGATAGTCCAACCCCGTCGCGCCGCCGCTGTGAATCGTTTCACGCGGCCGCTGGTGCGCCGCACGCGCCAGCACCGTGCCCAGCGCGACGGCCACACCGCCGCGACGCATCTCGGGCAGCGTCGCCGTCGCTCGACCGCGCGCCTTGGCGTCGTCCATGCCGGCCTCACGCCGGTTGACCTCATCGACGCTGAGCGTCAGGTCGCGTCGCCAGGACACGGCGTTCCAAGCGAGGTCGAGATGGGCGTCGATGATCGGTCGCATGTGTGGCGTGACAGGATACCGCGATGCGAATGCCGAGCACCGACTCCACAAGACTAGTACACGTACAACTTCGCCATCGTCTTCGTGCCACGGCCGTGTCGGCCGTGCAGTGCATCGAGGGTGTTCCACACGGCCGACACGGCCGTGGCACGAGACAGGCGCCTCATTCAACGCCCGACTCCACACCGTCGGCCATCACTGCTAAGCTACGCCCGATGCCCAGCCTGCTGATCACCCGCGGCCGACTGATCGACCCGGCGAACGACGTGGACGCCGAGGCTGACGTGTTGCTCGTCGATGGGCGGGTCGAACGTGTCGGCGATATCGGTTCGCATTCTGCCGATGCGGTGTTCGACGCGTCAGGCTGCATTGTGTCGCCGGGTTTGATCGACCCGCACGTGCACTTCCGTGAGCCTGGCCAAGAAGAGAAGGAGACGATCGCGACGGGCGCGGCCAGCGCGGTCAATGGCGGGTTCACGACGGTCTGCTGCATGCCGAACACCGTGCCGGCGCTCGACGACGCGGGGCGGGTGAACTTTGTTTACAACCAGTCGCGCGCGGCCGGGCTTGCGAACGTTTACCCCATCGGCGCGGTGACGAAGGGGCGCGAGGGCAAGGAGCTTGCCGAGATCGGGATGATGGACGAGGCCGGCGCGGTCGGCTTCACCGACGACGGCGTCGCCGTCGGGTCGCCGGCGGTGATGGCCAAGGCGCTGGCCTACATCGCCATGACCGGCAAGGTGCTCATGCAGCAC
>JANQSF010000003.1 GCA_028284155.1 Phycisphaeraceae bacterium | reverse complement strand
CCACCCCGCCCGACCGCGCTGGCCAAAGTCGATACGCCCAAACCCGTCGTGCCGACGCCAAAGCCAAAACCCAAGCCCGTCGTCACACCCAAACCCAAGCCGTCGCGGGTCGTCGTCAAGCCCAAGCCGGCGGTCAAGCCCGTCGTCAAGCCGACGCCGGTCGACACCACAGCCGACAAGCCGGCCGACAACGCCTTCGCCCCCGTGTACGGCCGCCGCAAGTTCACCGTCCCCGCCGCGACCGGCGGAGGCGGTGGGTTCTTCGGGTTGCCGACGAATTGAACGACACACCGACGACTGGACCGTTGACCTGTCCCCGGTAGGCCGATATCGCTTGGGCCCATCGCCCTTGTAGCGTCACGACGTAGCAACAGGAGCCCGCGCAAGTCGGCCCTGAGTTTTTCGAGTCGTTGTGTGTCGATCGGTCTTGTCATTTCTTCTTGCGCTTCGGCTTCATCAACCGCACCCGCGCGGCAGGTGAAACTCACAGAATACCTCTCGGGCCGGCGACCGTCGCTTCATCTGATCGCATCGCTAGGTCTTCTCTCCAGACTAGGAAAGTCGCAGGTAAAGATCCTAACCTCGCCGACCGTACTCAATGCGAATACCACCGCAAGGCGAAGTAGCGGGCAGTGTCCAGCTCAGTGACTCGTCATGCCGCGCTGCTCCACACTGTCAATTTCATCGGGCGCGCGGCCAAGGGATCTCCTCTTCTCTATATCGAGCCTCCATTATGCGATCTAGCCTGAAGCTCTTTGTTTTTCCGTCCTTGTGGTCCAGCGCTCGAATCGACTCGCCTATGACGTGTTGAACGGTCACGTTTCGGACGGAACATTGTCCATCCGGTTTCCGATAGGTGAACCAGATCTTGACCGGCCGTTCAGAAGTTGCGATTAGTTCCTCGATCTGATCGGAGGGCAAACCGGCATTCAATGCGTCCGCCAGGGACTGAACGCGCACCTCGCGCGGAGCAGGAGGCAGCGACCGTAAATACTCATCCATTTCCGCCAGGGCGTCCCTGTCCTCGGGGCCACGCACCCGATCTTCGCCCCAAAGTTCCTTCGCGCGTCCGGGATTCACTGGATTACGGTGGATCTCGTAGAGCACGCGAAATGTATCCGGCCACTCGATCGATGCTGGGAGAAATGTCAACCGATCGTGCCAATCTCCAAAGAGTTCCCAGGTTTGCACGATCAGTCCGTCAATCCCACCAACTAGCCTCACGAACTTTGCCATCCACCAATGGATGGCTTTGACATCGCGCATCCCATCCGTACCACTGCGGCAATCACCGCGAAAACAGACCATCCCTCCTTGACGATTGACCTCAGGAACTTGCCAGACCCAGAACCCGTATGGGTAGGCCTTCGAAAACAGACGCAGTTTGCTCAAGCCAGATCCACTGACCTTGAACTCCCGTAGTCTAGCGTGGTCAAATCCAGACATTTGATTACTTCATATCCCGGAGTTGAGCGAGACGGTGTGCCTTACCAGCCTAACAGCTTGCGCCAATCGGGGTGATGACGTTGACCCCTGAACCAAGTCCGTATTAAATCACGAGTATTCGGCAGGGACGCACTCAGGAAAGTGCAACGGACATGGCCAGGAATGGACACACAACAAGGCAGCAAGCGCGCGACTTCTCGAGCGTCCAACTATCGCCACATTTCGAGTCAGGTACACGTATTTGACGGCCATTTGAACGCCCGTCGATGAGGGCTCAAACAATCTGGCAACAGGCGAACAGGTCATCATGCGCCAGCCATAACTAACAGCCGACTCGCCGTCTCTGCCTGTAATCTATTGATATCACAAATCTTATGCCCCAGCTGGCATTGCGGATTGACATATAACTATATGGTTATATAATGACTCCGTGATCAACGCACCACATGCCGATGTCTACTCCGCCATCGCTGACCCGACTCGCCGCGGCTTGCTAAAGCGGCTTGCAGAAGAGGGTGAGCGCAATGTCACGGAATTGCTCGAGCCGCTGGCGATCAGTCAGCCCGCACTCTCCAAACACCTGCGCATCTTGCGCGAAGCCGGACTCGTCGAACGCCACAAGCAAGGCCGAATGCGCGTGTACAGCATCCAGGCAGGCCGTCTGCGCCAAGTCCACGATTGGATTACGTACTTCGAGCGATTTTGGGACGACAAGCTCGACGCACTGGACGTGTATCTCGACAAGAAGAAAGCGGCAAAGCGAACGGGACGCAAAGGATGAGAAAGGCAAGCTATGTCAGACCCGAAACCGATCACCATCCGCAAACATCGCTTTTATGAACACCCGCCCGAAGACGTTTGGACGGCAATCACCGATCCACACGCGCTGGCGGAGTGGTTCGAGCCAAACAATCACGAGGCGACAACCGGACATACGTTTCAATTCCGATGTGATCCCGGCATCTGCGGCTCAGGCATCACACACGCCGAAGTACTCGAATCGGATGCGCCGTGCAAGCTCGTGTGGAGTTGGCGGGCCGAACCGCGCAAGCCGGGACAAACGCCCCACAAACCGATGACGATTACCTGGACGCTCGAGGCACGAGACAACGGCACGCTGCTCACACTCGAGCACAGCGGCGCCGAACACATCGGCTGGATGACGCGCAACATGATGCGTGTCGGATGGGGTTACATGATGAAAAGACTCATCCCACGCGTCCTTACCAACGTCCACGAGGGAGCATTCACGCCCGGCGCGATCCCATTAAGCAAACGGACATACAAGTGCAGGACCGTCCCACCCGAGTATGTCCGGTGATCGCCGGGCTTGTGGACAACACCTGCAGACATCATCTCATGAGTGCATTGACAATCAACCCCCAACTACTAGGAGTAAATCATGCGTTACCTCATCTGCCTTATCATCTTGAGCATCGCACCGCTGGCCAATGCCCAAGCCCCGGTAGAGCCCGCAAAGCCGGGCAAACCGCACGCTCTATTTGCAAGGGACGCCGGGATTTGGGACTGCCAGGTCAAGATGTATCACAAAGGACCGAAAGCCCCTCCGACAATCTCAAAAGGCGTTGAGTCTGTCGAGTTGGTAAGTGACGGCCTGTACGCACGAAGTACATTTACCTTCAATGACCGTGGACGGCGATTCGAAGGACACTCACTGGTGGGTTACGATCCGCGATCCAAGGAGTACGTTGGGGTATGGGTCGACAATTACACGACAATCCCCAGCCAAACACGTGGCGTATACGACGAAACCAAGAAGACGCTGACTGTTCACTCGACGGCCGTTGACGGCGAAGGCAACGAACTCCAAACGCGACAGGTTACACGCTATATCGACGATTTCACCAAGACATTGGAGATAGCATTGATTGTCGAGGTTAACAAGAGGAAGATCCGCATCAAACTCACCGAGGTCATCGCCAAGAAGCGGCAGGAATGACGGAGGCAGTCATGACACATCCGACGCGACAGAGCCATCATTATGGCATGCGTCGTTTTTGCAACACGATTCGACGGCTGGGTGTGTTGGCGGCAATGATCCTTGCGCTGTCAATTGCTAGGCCGATCATCGCCAACGACAATGCTTCCGATCGGGATTCCGCAATCAATGCCCTGACCACACTCGGCGTCACGTTTCAGCTTGACGAGCGAGGGAAGGTATTCACCGCAACGTTGCGCGGCTCAAAGATAACCGATAACGCAATGGCTCATCTTGCGTCGCTGCCGGAGATTCGATCGGTCATACTCGACAACACAAAGGTTACAAACGCAGGACTGGGACTAGTCAAACCGTTGAGACACCTTCAGCGGTTGGAGATTCATGACACGCCTATCAGCGACAAAGGATCGACACACCTCCAGAACATGGCCCGACTAGAACGCCTCACCCTCTACAACACCGACGTCAACGGATCCGGCCTAAAGCATCTTGCGACATTGTCGAAGCTGGCTTCGCTTTCGTTGGACCGCAGTAAGGCGACCGACTCGGCATTGACACACCTCAGGCCGCTCGGCAATCTGCGATCTTTAGAACTCGGCCGCACGGCAATCACGGACGGAGGCCTCGTGCACTTGAAACACCTGACCAAGTTAACCGACCTTGGCTTCTACGAGACTGCCGTGACCGACTCCGGATTGCAACACCTAACCGGGCTCAAGAACTTGCGAACGCTCATGCTGCGGCGGACAGCCGTTACGAGATTTGGTGTCGAAACACTGCAACATGAATTGCCAGACTGTCGAATCTCGTACTCGCGCGAGCGCTTATGACCATTCTGAGACACTCAGCCACTTTGTTCATCACTGTCCGCCTATTGGTAGGGGAATGCAGATAGTTCCGACAACTGTGACTCGGCCAAGAGGGGCCCATCGTGATATATGATGCTCCTTTTTGACTTCGTTGGCCGTCTCTTCAGCCGTTACTGTGACGCCCTCTCGGCCGACGGTCGAACTGCTTAGCAGTCCTCGGCGAAATACTGACGTGCTGGGCTCGACGACTCAACTGTCAACCCGACTACTAGCTGAGAGACCGCCCCTTCCAATCAATCATTGCTGGACATCACACAATGAGTACGTACATCAAGCTACTGATCCTCCCGCTGGCACTCTGCTCTGTCGTCGCGTGTACGAATCCGAAAGCACCGACAGGGACACACTCGGTACGCATTCTGAACGCTAAGTTCTTGACTCATGCCAATCTCACGCAGGAGCGTGATACTGCGGCATTCGATCGACACTGGACGGCCAAGAGATCAGTGGCAGCACCTGTTAATCCCCGATGGATCTACAAACTCGATGTTCGCAGGCCAGGTGGAGCATCAAGTCGGTGGCTCTACGATCCAAGTGGGTACGTCGTTCTGCTAACTAAGGCAAGAACACCTGTTTACCAGATCGATGATGTGAGATCGTTCAACGCACTGATAAGTGCCCAAGACGGCACTGCTACGGACGTGGCTCCGCCTCAGCAATGAGCTTTGACGTTGCGCAGTTCTTGATTCGGCCATAGATACTTCTGTTTCTGCTTTTCCTCAGGCTTCACACAAGGTCGATCGAGGGTGGCTAGCTCAAGTGTGCAGAAGCTGGACATCATCCGGCCCGGCACTCTAACGACATCCTTGTTGCGGAACTGGCTCCCGGCTGACGCGTCTAGTCAACGAAAGGAGCCCGTATGCGAGTACTACCCCTCGTCCTCGTGATGAGTATGTCCCCTGTGGCCCAGACCGCGGACAACCCACAACAGGTATTCAATGAGATTTTCGGCGAGAGAGTAAAGGGAGCCAAGTCCTCACGCACCAGCGAGGACGATGTCGCTCTGGCCAAAGAGATCCTCCAGAGCGCCATTGAGCTGAAGGCCGACAAATCGCTTCGCGTCATGATGTTCAATCACGCCTACGACTTGGGCAAGGCCGGACCGCAGGGCTACGACACCGCGCTGGAGGCGATGAAACACCTGGCACAACAGTTCCCTACCCACGCACAGGCCGCCAGCGACAAATCCTTCCAACTCGTCAACGCTGCCTATCGCTCGTCGCGCGGTACGGAGCGTGTCAAGTTTGGCCAGATGCTCGTGGATTACCGGTCGGACGCGGCGTTCACTCTGCTCGAAGCGGGCAACTACCGCGCCGCGCTAGCATCCTTTCGACAGGCCCTGTCCATCGCCCGACTTATTCGCTCCGACTCCGCCAACGCGATCACCCGTCGTATCGAGCAGTCGAAGAAGTTGCTCCGCGCCCGGCATCGCAAGGAAGTACTCGACAAACAGGTGAACGATTTGCCGGTGGACAAGGACGTCGTTAGGGAACTTGTGCAGATCTGCGTCGCCAAGTTCAATGAACCCGCCGCAGCGCAGATTTATGCGCCACTCCTGGACGCCGACACCAAGCAGAAACTCGCACTGGCGCTCAAGCCGATGGAGGAGCTGATGCCCGCCGACTGTCTGTCGTTGGGGCTTTGGTACGCAGACTTCGCTTCGTCGGAGAATTCCCTGATCAAGTTGACGAACCTCGAGCATGCCGCAGCGTACCTGACTCGCTTCATCGAATCGCTAGATGCCAACGCGCCCAGATCAGTCGACGCTCTGAAGGCCGAGCTTGCGCTGAAAGCCGCGCGAGCCGAGATTGAGAAGTTACGCGAGGTGGCGGATGTCAAGAGCCGCTGGATTGACCTGACCCAGCCCTTCGCAAAGCTCATCGCCGCCAACCAAGGGGAGCTGTACGGAGGCGCAACCGCGCGGCACAACGACGGCGTATTCACTCTCGAAGGTGAATTCGCACGTATCGCCGCCCCTGTCCCCGAACAGAACTTCATCTTCAGCGTCGAGGTCCGAAAGCTCGACGGCCAGTACGTTGCCGTCCAGGGTCGCGTCACCGAAGACGCAAGTCTTTTCGTCGAGATGGCCAACGACAGCCAGGTCTTCATCAAACGCTGGCTGCGTGGAAGCGGCCGCACGGAGCTGACCAAGGGCGTCTTCAAGACCGCCTTCGACGGCGACTTCCACGAGTTCCGCTTCGCCATCCTCGGCGACACCATCATCGCTCACCTCGACGGAAAGGAAATCCTGCGTGTCAAGAACCACGGAGTCATGAAAGCCGGCAACGCCGGTATCGCCGTCCGCCAGGCTCGCGCCGAGTTCCGCAAACCGCGCATGACGGTTCCATCGGACAGGCTGGTGAAGGAGCTGTTGTCTAAAGGAAAGAAGCGTTGACGCAGAAACAAGTTCGATGCGAAGCAGCATTCGATGACGGCTTGAATGGCTGGCCTTGTTGTTGACGACCCGGCTCATAGAAGAGTATCGGTGGTGGTTCTGTCGCCTGCTGAGCCGAAGCGAGGACCACAAGCCGGGGTGGCTATGGGGCTGGGCGTTGCCGACGGATGAGGGGTTGCTCGCGCCGAAGTACAGCTGCATCAAACGCGGCGTCTGGGAGTCTGATCGCGTGAACCGGCCGGGACACGGGCCGAGTTATCGGCGAATTTAGGGTGACCACGGTCGCTGTTGCCGATCGATGGTTTCGATCAGGGAGAGTACCTGTGCTTGATTGCGGCGAACTCTCCCAGCTCAAGATCTCTGAGAATTGTTTCCAACTCGGCTAGGGATGCGCTTTCGATATTGACCGTCTGGCCACCCCTTAGCCACTTTGGCCCTGTCCCGATTGATGCAACGACCGTGTATCCTCCAACTCCCGATGGAACAATACTTGCTGCTGTTCGTTCAGTAATCTGCACACTTACACTTGGTGGACACACATCCTCTTCCTCCCCAAGGAGACTGAGGCTTGCAAACCTCATCAAATCCTTTGTCCAATCTCTATCCCGAATTAGTTCAACAACCTCGGCTGGTGATAGATCGCCTAGTTCCTCCAACGCAAAGTCGGGCGTTTGATACACTGCTTCCATTCTTGCCAGCCTGTTGCGAGTCAGCGTGGCCAGTGATGGCGGTCGCCGGTCAACTACGGGCGGTGGTTAGAACTCCGCCTTCTCTTTGTGCCGATAGCGAATGTCATCACTTGTCTCGAATCTACCATCCGGTCCAGCACTTGTTACTGTCGTAGTCAACAATCCTGCGCGTGCCTCATGTACTACACGAAAGGGTGTGCCAAAAGGATCAACAGCCCGACCATCGGAATTGATTCTGAGGTTGATGTTGCTTGCATTATGCTGCGTTTTGATCATCTGTTCGATATCAGACTGCGAGGCGTCGGGGTTGTCCAGGAGCAGTTCATGGGCGGCATATGCCAAGACTTGAACAGCATCCTCGGTGTATACAACCGGTATGAATCGACTCTGAAACCACCAGAGGCCGGATGCAACCACGGTGACGAGCAGGACCAACAGAAACACTACAGGCTTCAATGTTCTCACCCAATGGCCTGACGAATCGGGGCTCAATTGCCGGCCGGCCACACTCGTAACCACTTAGCCGACACAAGCATTCTATCTGGGACAATCGCCGGTCAACTGCAGCCAGTGGTTATGCCCCTGTTTGCATTCTCGCGCTGAATCGCTGCTGAGATCAATCGCCTGAGCGTCAATCTCGAGCAGAGTAACTGCAAATGGCCAACGCAATCAGACCTCCCGCAATCAGAATCGCCTGCGGGATAAACCCCGTTGTCCTTGCCCCCTGAACCGAGTCCGTGTTGAATCATATGGATTCCGATTCAAGCGCATTTAAGCGCAGATTGCTGTGCAGACCACCGGGCCTGTGAGCCCATGTGATCAGGTCGTCCTAAAAGCCTCTAACGGCCCTGTTACGCTGCCACCATCCTAGCACATGATCAACGGTGGGCTCTTCTCCCTCGAAACCCTCGTCCACGAACCAAATCACCGCCACACTAATCTTCGTCGTCCTCGAAGGGGATGATGATCCCATACTCTTCATCGAAAACATACTTCCCGTGTTCCAGCCCGTCAACAATCTCGTTCAGCCGGCTGGCTAACGATGCCGCAACGTTCCCCGCTTGTCCAGTCTCGTGATCGAAAGCGACGACCGGTGCGGCAGATGAATCGTTGAGATCAAGAAAGTGATAATCGCCGCCGCCGTTGGTCGCGAACGGCAGCCAACCATCCTCCCAATCTTCCCATCTGTTACTCGGCTTACAGTAACGGGCGATGTCTCCGAGCGGCATTAGGCTATAGGTTTCTTCTTCCTCCTCCCAAGCAGGAAAGACTCCCGATTCGTTATCGCCGTTGCACAGTCGGTAAAGCGACTTGAAGTCATCGTGGATTGGGCGTCCCCACTTCGCTTCCAGCTTCATGAGTTCATCATCCGAGACGCCCGGTTGAAGTTCGGCGTGCAGATCCGGAGCCGATTCCTCGAGCCAGCTTGCTAATCGCGCCCACGCCGCTTGGACATCACTTGCCGTCGACATGATTTGATCCCCTGAGTATTCAGAATCCGTCGCTGCAAGGAGTAGAATAACGGTGTCTTGATTGCACGCAACATTCGCTGACGAACCGCCTCGGTTCATCTACATGTGACCCCCTCCTGAAATCTTGGTCCAGTTTTTATGAGAGAATCCAACCGGCCGTGTTGGCCGGAAAGCACTCGTCATGAAGAAGCGACACAGTGCAGGACAGATCGTCTCGAAGCTTCGCCAAGCGGACGTCGAGCTGGGCAAGGGCTCTGCGTCCCAGAGGTGTGTAAGCGACTAGGGATTTGCGAGCAGACTTACCGCTGGCGGGGGAACTACGGCGGGATGGACCCTTTATCCGGCGACACCGCCGCTCTAGACTGGCATTGAACCAGTTTCTAGGCTGAACGTCTAATCCTACAGCTTTTTCCCCCGATCGACTCCGGCGAGTTCAGGAGATTCACAAATGTCGATTCGGTCCTTCTCAGTCACAACAGCAGTCTTGTTTCTCCTGTCTACCAGTGTGTCGGCCGCAGACGAGGTAGCGGCTGGCCTGGTAACCCATCAGAAGTTGGTGAAACAAGCTCAGGATTCATACAGACGGGCGGTGGAGCGGTCAACCTCACAGACAGTTGCGAGACTGTTACGGATTGCCAAATCGCTCGAAAAGCGCGATGCTGCGAAAGCTGAGAAAGCCTATCTTGAAATTCTCCGCCTGGACCACGAACATGCAGAGGCGCGAGCTTTCTTCCGCAAGCAGAACAACCTTGATGCTGTGCTTAGTCGATTGGTGCGTGAGTGGTCACCAGTCGTGGTCGTGCAGGAATCAAGCGAAGAGCAATATGTCTTCTATCAGTCGCTGCTAGGCGTCTACAACGACGGGAAGGATCAGGTCGTCACACTATCCGTCCCCTCGGGTGACAACATCTTCCCGGACGATCTCCTGCAACGAGCGGCACGAGCGAAGGGGCAACAACCAGAGACTAAACTCGATGTCTACACGGGGCTCGGTCAAATCGCTGTACCACGTGATGGCGAGTATGTATTCACCGGCGCGACAGGGAACATCCTGCTAGACGGGAAACCGATAGGTGAACTCAAGACAGACACGCCTTTAAGGTTGCCGTTGAAACAAGGCTGGTATGCGATCAAGATAACTGCAAACAAGTATCATCACGGTCGTTGCACAATCCGAATCAACGAGGCAAAAGGCAACCGGCCCGTACCCATATTCAATTCATTGACTGCGATCAAACAATTCCTGACACCCGCAACGGAAGCGGACGCTCGCCTTGACATATCGCGCTGGTCCCCCAAGCGGGCACGATCGTTACCGATTCAGTCACCTTCGGCAGATAGTGATTGATGCGCTATCGCGACCTTATTCGGACCAGCTCTGTAGCAAGGCTTGAGCAGTCCTATGACAGAAGGTTAATAGTCCCGGATTAGCAATCTGAGCGCTAACGCGGGCGAATCGTCGATAACGACTACACGAGCGAGTGCCGCCCAACCTCCAGTTCATTTACCGGCCTGACGCCTCCCGTCGCCAATAGGGGCCACGAGGCCATTTACCGCCAACCGACTATTCACTTGTCAAAGAGCACTCGAACGGAATTCGGGACCACGTCACAATCCGTTCGAAGTCCGGCTAGTTCATCGCGCTGACGCGTGTGTCTTCCAAGTACCTGCGGAGCTTGGCCAAGGCCCCGGCGCGGATCTGCTGGACGCGCTGCTTGGTCAGGCCGAAGCGTGAACCGATCGCCTCCAGGGTTTGCCCATCGCGGCCGATGCCGTAGCTACGTCTGACAACGGCGCGTTCACGCCGCGTCAGGCCGGCCACGTTTGTGCGGACGGCCTTCTGCAAGCGGACCATCGTCTCGGCCTCCGACGCGGTCTCCGAAGGGTCGTTCGCCTTGGCCCGGTCCGGTGCGTCGAGACAGACCGGATCCGGTCCGTCCGTCGCGTTCTCCTCACGTGACTTCTGGATCCGGAGCAAGGGCCGTAAGACGCCCTTGCGGATGCAGCGGAACGCGTACCGGTAAAAGCGGCAGCCCTTCGAGACGTCGTAGTTCAACACGGCACGGATCAGTGCCAGGTTGCCGTCACCGATGAACCCGTACTTGTCGGGGTGGCGGATCGATTCGGTCAACACATGCGGGACCAGCGCGAGGTTGAAGCAGATCAACGTGTTGCGCAGTTCGATCGCTCGGTCGTGCCAGTCCAGTAGCGCAGCGGACCGCTCGTCGTCTGGTTCCTCACGCAATGTCCCATGCAGTTGGGCCAGACGGTGGCGTGCGTAATTGAAGCGCAGGAAATAGGCCACTTCATGCTCGGCAGACAAGGTCACCCCCCGGACTACAGACTCTGATCCGGCAATGCGGTCGCGTGCATTCAGCCAGGGCAGATACCACGACACGTCCGGTATCGGCAACATCACTGACGCATCGAAGACGCGCGCCTCGGCGTCAGGCTTGCGGAATGCCGCGTGGTCGATGACCTTCACCTTGCGCGACAGGATCGACGTGACCTTGGCGCGGTCGTCATCGGTCAACGTGTGGCGTTGATTCGTGGATGGCGCCTGAGCGCCGAGAAGATGGGGAGGTGTGTTGAGCATCCGTGCTTGGGTTTTTCACGGCGGGCTCAATGCAAAAGACCGCCGTGCGTCAATCGGTGTCCGATCGATACACGGCGGCCTTTGATGATTTCTCGGCTAAACCCAGCCTTAGTCCGGCGTGAACCGGGCGTGCGGGACCAACACTCCCCGCACAACGAGATTAGGCTAGTTCACGACCAGTCGGAAGGCAAGTCGATCGACGGGGATTTATGGATCACTCATCAGAACAAGCGTTGCCTATCGGCTGAAGCGATGCACTACCAACCCGGCCTCGTCACATAGCAGGCCCTTGACATTGGAAGTCCATTGTTCAGGCTCATCCATCAAGCTTATCTTTGATCCCTCTCCGTTCAAAGCGCCACATTGTCCGTGTCGATCCTGACCACAGCGACAACAAGCGCCATCGACCCGATGTCGGACGGGTTGACCGTGATCGGCTCGATTGATTCGTTGTCGGCTTTGAGTGTCCACGTCCCGTCGGCGTTGACGATGACGCGCTTCAGGGTCGCGCCTTCGTCCATCCCGGAGTTGAACCAAACCGCGTACACGCGCCCGCTGATGACGCCGCGTTCGCGCACGGCGTCGGGGTTCAGCAGCACAACGTCGTTGTTGTGATACGTCGGCGCCATCGACTCGCCGAAGACACGGCACGCATAGATGTTCGGGTTGTTCAAGTGAAGGAACGCCGCCACGTCGCGCGGAATCGTGCCGACGACGTTGTCCGCCGCGCCGACGAAACGTGGCGGGCTGGCAGGGATGCCGTCGTGCAGTGGGATGCCATCACTTGGTTCGTCGCCGCAATCAACGGCTCGATTAAACTCGACGGGGTCAACTCTCAGAGCTTCCAAGACGGCTTTCACGGTCGATTTCTTGAACGACGACCAGTCGTCGGAGTTTTCGTATTTGTTCACCGTGTCTTTGTCCACTCCAGCCAATTCGGCAAGGGCGACGGTGGACAAAGACCGCTGGTTCCGCAAGTTACGCAACATTCGACCGGGGTGAGCCATCCCATGATCGAAGGCTTTCCATCCCATAATCGTCCTGTTTTCTTCAGATTTTGGGATAATTATGGGATACTCCTGTTGACATCGCCAATAAACGGGATACAAAAGGGATGCCCAAAGGGATGCAAACGGGATGGCTGCACGCGTCAACATCCAAGACACCTATTTGCTTGAGAGCATCGAGCGTGTACGTGTTCGACGTGGCGACGCCACGCTAAGCAAGACAGCGACGCGCCTTCTCTACCAGCTTCTGCCACTCATCAACGCTGACGGCGATGTCGTTCTACCGGGAACAGCCACCGAACCGAACCAACACCACCGGCCCGTTCGGACGAGGGCCGGCTAAACCCAGCCGCCGGTGTCCACCGATGCCGGCGGCCATTGATGCTCGGCGGGCGCGACGCACGACTGGCCCCCACACCAACGCGTCGCGCCCTTGAAGACCCGGCGGCGACCGATTGCCGCAGTTGATTAGACGGACACCCACCATGACTGACGCCAGGCACGACAACGGACGGAACGACGGCAAGTTCGTCCCCGGTCAAACGTGGTTCAACGCTCATTCAGCCACAACACCAACTTCGCCAAAGCGAGTCGCAAGACGTCAGCATCCGGGTCCGGCAAGTCACCCGCATGACCACCGGACGTCTCCAGTTCGGCCGCAAAGCAATGTAGCGCCGTGTGAACGGTCACGATCAAGGCAGGGTGTTCGCTTTCCAACGCCGCAGCCCAGACATCGTGGATTGATGACGTGGGAGGCATGGCGTCGAGCAATTGCCGCGGTGCCAGTTCGTCGCGTGGGTCCTTCCCGAGTTCTTCGAGCATTTGTCCGCGTTGTCGGATCAGAGCGTGGAAGGCAGGCGGAATCAACGTCTGACGAATCAGCTCAACCCGTTGGTGGTCTGGTAGGTCGTTTCCGGTTGGCATTGTCTCGTCTCCAGATGCGCGTTGCGGCGTGGATCGCGCCTCACTCTATCCCAGGCTCAGTTGGTGGAGGCGGCCTTGCCTGACAAGACGAAGAACCAGGACTGTTCGATTCACCCCGCCGCGTCGGTAAGTCAGCGCGCGACGGCGTTTGAAACACGATCCACGCGGAGGCGCTGCCCTGCAGCAAATCTCCGCGTGAAGATCCGGACCGGGCACGGGGCACGACGCCCCCTTGAGCACACGGACGCCGCTGTGCCCGGCCTGACAGCTTGACCGTTGCCTGGGCCATGGCGGCAATGTAGCCGCACGCCCAGCCGCACGGATGCAGCGATACCGCACGGAAGCGGAATGGATGCACGACCCACACCCGGAACCCGAGACCACCATGTTCGCCGCCCTGCTCGAACGCCTGCGACGGGACGACGTGCTCAACGTCAAACGCATGGCGCAGATCACCGGCCTTGACCAGACCACGATCATGCGCTGGTGCACCGGCCAGACCGACCCGCAGTTCCGCAACGTCCACCTGATCTTCCAAGGCGGCGGGTTCGACGTGCAGGCCGCGATCCTCAACGACCTGGTCGGCGATACCGGCTGGTTCCCCACGTACATCGAAGACACCCTCGAGGACCTGGACATCAACGGCGACGGCCGCATCGACCTGGCCGACTCGATCGCCGCGCAGCTGAACGCGCTGCACAACCTGTCGGACCTGCTGCAACAGGTCGACCGCGACCGCAGCGGCGACCGGCGCCTGACCGACGCGGGCGTCGCCAACTACCTGCGCCTGATGGACCAGGTGTTCCGGTCGCTGGTGCGCGGCAAGCGCGTGATCGAACACATCCACCGCAACCAGCCCAGACGCCGCAAGGCCAGGGCGGCCAAACAGTGACCGCCTTCGCAAAGGAGCGCCCATGAAACCCGCACTAATAGCAGGCACGCAACTGACCACCCAGCAGCGGTCGACGCGACGCTCATTGACACCGCGCCGCGTGCCGGTGCGCGAGGTCGAGTCGACTCAACACCGCGCCAGTGCAAGCCGAGAGCGCGCCGAGTGCGGGGCGTGTGGTCACACGGTCATCGCGTCGGCCGTGCCAGAACCGTCCAGCGGTGTGATCGGCCAGTGGCGGCGGCGCGACGCCAGGTTCCGCCACTGGTATCGACGCATGGTTGAGCAGATCGCGCCGGAGCACGGGGGCCGCAACGCGCTGGCGTTCCGCGCGATGTACTGCCCGACTTGCGACAACGTCTTCGTCGCGTTGACGATCAAGAGCAGTTCCTCCAAGGGCCGCGCCGTCGCAGAGGGTTTCATCGTCGCCAAGGCGCACATGGTCGACCGCTTCCTGCGCGACCACCCCGAAGCGAAGGAGGCCGCCGAGTCATGCTGAGGCGCTTCGTGTGCTACATGCTGGCGCTCGCGGTGATCGCCTTGATCGCGGTCGCGTTCAGCCCCGTCGTCGGACTGGTGCTGGCGCTGCTGTTCGCCATGCTCTGGCCAGCCGAACCCGAGGACGTCAAGCGCACGCGCGAACCCGACCCGGCACCCCTGACCAGCTGGGGACAGGGCGATTACGAAGTCAACTGGCACGGGGACTGATCTTGGCCATGCCTGCGCGCCAACTTGAGCCCGGCCCGGACGACCACCGCCAGTGGATCCCAATCGCCGTCGCGGCCGAGCGCCTCGGCGTCGACCGGCACCACCTGGCACGCCAGTGCCGCAACCGCCTGCAGGCCGAGGGACTGGCCACGCAGATGACGCCAATCGGTGGGGGCAACCAAACGTGGCACATCCACGTGCGCTACGACCTGCGTCTGCACGACGGCGCCCTGGGCCGCGCCCACCGGTTGCCCGACCTGTCCCAATTCACCAAGGCCGAACAGGAAGCCGCCCGCGCCCGCCTGGCGTGCCTCAAGGCGTTCCGCGCCGCGCGGCTCGGCAACGACGCCCGCTACAGCGGCAACATGCGTGACTGGCTGCCGCTCTTCATCGAGGACCACACCCTCAAGTTCCCCGGCATCAGGATCAGCCGGTCGCGCCTGTACGACTGGGACGCCAACTACGGCGGAGACGCCGACTTCATCAATCTGCTCGACAAGCGCGGCGGCGACCGCAACAGCGCCGCCGCGCACGCCAACCGCAAGCGCCTGTGGGCGTTCTTCAAGGACGTCTACCTGTCCGACCGACAGCCGACCGTCCGACAGGCGTGGAAGCAGACTCTGTTCCACGCCGAGCGGCACGACCTCGCCGACAACTGGTGTTCCTACGGCCAGTGCGCACGCACGCTCGATCAACACATCCCACCCGCGTTGGCCATGCGTTACCGCGAGCCCGGCAAGTACCGGGACCGGCTGGCGCCGCGCATCGAGGGCGGCGCCACGCAGAACGCCGAGCCCGGCCGACACTGGCAGGGCGACCACGCGCAGTGCGACTTCATGGTCTGGTACCAGGATTCACTGATCCGCCCGTGGGTCACCGCCTGGATCGACGTCGGCACACGCCGCATCGTCGGCGCCCACCTGGTCGTCTCGCCCAACAGCGACACCGTCCTGGCCTGCTTCGGCGACGCCATGCGCGACCCGGCCAACATGGGCGGCCCGCACCGGGTACGCGTCGACAACGGCAAGGACTACAAGGCCTGGTACTTCGACGGCAAGACCCGTTCCATGCGCCAGCGCCTGCTGTTCGGCAAGGGGGAGCACGTCGACGAGCCGCAGTTCACCGGGATCTACGGCTGGCTGGACATCGAGGTCGGCTTCACCATCCCGCGCAACCCGACGGGCAAGTCGACCATCGAGCGGTGGTTCGGCACGATGCACGCGCGGTTCTGCAAGTCGTTCATCAGCTACTGCGGCGCCAGGCCGCAGGACCGGCCCGAGGCGCTAACTGCCATCCTCAAGCGCGGCCGCGAGGTCCCGCTGTTCGCCGACGCTGCGCAACGCCTGGCCGACTTCGTCGCCGCCTACAACGCCGACGCCGACCACAGCATCGACGTTTTACGCGTACACCCCGGCAGGATTCCGGGGGCCGACGGGCGGCTCTCGCCGGACGAGGCGATGCGACGCGGGGCCACGCGCATCGTGCCCCGCGACCCCGACGCGATCGACCTGGTCTGCCAGCACTGGTACAAGCCGGTCACCGTCGGCAAGTACGGCGTGACCATCCACCCGCTGGGCACGCGGCTGCGATACGGCATGACCAACCCCGCGCTGTTCCCTTACAAGGCCGTGCGTGAAGGCCGCAAGAAGGAACGCGTGCTGGTCTCCTACGACCCCGAAGACCTGCGCAGCGTGCGCGTGTACACCCTGTCCGGCAAGTTCATCACCACCGCGCGCTCGAACAACCTGGGCGACCTGCCGGGGGCCGTCGGCCGTGAGGAACTGTCGAAGCTCAAGCGCGAGATCACCCGGTACAACCGCGCCGTCAAGCACGTGCGCAACTCACCGCACCGGTCCTACCAGACCGCCGAGGAGCTGCTGCACGCCGCCGCGCTTGACAAGCAGGCCAGGGAACAACTGATCGCGCAGGCGACCGGGACGGACGACGTCGCGCCTGCACCGATCCAAGTCAGACAGACGCCGCTCGACGGCGCGCCGAGGGCCGTTCGAACACCGTTCGACGCGCCACCACCCCCCGCCCCCGGGAATCCCGGCCCACTCGGTGAGTTCGACGACGACCCCGAACCGCTGCGCATCGACTTCGGCGTTGACCACACACACGACGAAGACGACGACCCGGGTTTCCTGGACCTGGGTGACCTGAACCACGGCGACAGCCCGGACGACGACGAGCCGGGGTGCGATGGACCGCTCGACCTTGCCCTGGACGTCACGCCAGACCACGACGACGGCGAAGACGCCCACATCCTGGATGAGCTCCCATGACCCCCGGAAG
>JANQSF010000160.1 GCA_028284155.1 Phycisphaeraceae bacterium | reverse complement strand
GGGACCCACGCGTCGTAGTCGACGGCGCCAAGGTCAACGAACTGTCGCGCCGAGTCGCTCAAAGCCGCTCCCCGTGGTAGTGCTTTTGGAAGTCGCCCTGGCCGTTCATCACCAGTGGCGTCGGGTCGCGTTTGCGCGTGCGCTTGACGTCTTCTGGGTCGGCGGGCATGGCCATCGCCAGCAGCAGCGCCAGCACAAGGCCGACGGACAAGTTGAACGCGACCGCGACGAAGACGATCAGCGCGAGCGCCAGCATGAAGATCGCGAAGCGTTTCAGCATGCCTCGATCGCCTCCTTCGCCTTGGGGTGGTTGCGGAGGAAGCGATCAACCATCTCGCTGTCAGAGATCACGAAGCCGCCCGCGTCCGCCGGGTGGATGTTGCCGTCGCCGCCGAACACGACCAGCCGGACGAACACGTCATCGCAGGTCGGGCAGTACAGGGCGCGGAAGTCGGTGTGTCCGCACCCGGCGGGCAGTTGGTACTTGTGGTGTTCCGTCATGCGGCGCAGCCAGTGACGGAAGTCAGGGTCACGCTGTCGCCAGTCGGCCAACTCGGCGCGCGTCGGTGTAACGATGACGCTTGCCAGGAACGTGCGCCCACACGCCTCGCATTCGGTGCGCGCGTCGGTGGCTTCGGCTTCGTGACGAGTGGATTCGACCTCGCGGACGGCGACGCGACGCGGTGTCGATGTGCGTCGCTTCGCGCGTTGGGGGGTCGTCAGTCGTGTACCGGCTTCCAGTGCGGTGGGCATGCGCGCTCCTTCTATGAATGCATGGGAAGACGCCGCGCCTTGCGGCGTCGGCTTTGTTCCTTGTGGACGTGTTCGATGACCCGCTTGCCGCGCAACAGCAGGCGGAAGACTTGATCTATGAGGCTGACGTAGTGGGCCAGGGCGGCGTCGGTCACGCGGTCGCTGCCGTTGCGGTCACGATCCATGTGGCCGAGCAGGTCTGACAGGTTGTGCAGCGCATTGAGCTGAGCGCTGATCGAGTCGGCCACGTCGATCCGGCCGTCCCCGTTGACGTCCAGGTCGTCGTCGGTGTCTTCGACGTAGGTCGCCACCCAGCCCGTGTTGGCGGTGAGTTCGTGAATGATCGCGGCCTGCACGTCGAAGCCGCCGTGCTGGTAGATCAGGTGGACGTTGCGGAAGTGCGGGTCGGTGTCGCCCGAACACCAGCGCGCGATCGTCCGCTGGTCGAGTCCGGTGATGCGCGCCAGTTCAGCGATACTGATGATGTCCTCGCTGCGCAGGCGTTCGAGCAGTGCGGAAAACATGGTGGTCTCGTCGTCGGGCATGTGTGCCGCATCCGTGCGGGTATCGGGCATCCGTGCCTGTCGTCCGTCGGCTACGCTGCCGACATGACCAAGGCAACGGTCAAGCTGTCAGGCCGGGCACCCACTCCGTGTGGTAAGTGGCGCGTCCGTGCGCCGGTGCCCGGTCAGTACCGCCCGCCTCCGGTCTGTTGGGCGCGGCGGGTTCATCTGCAAACCCCGCACAAGAAGGCGTGTTGGACCCTCGGTGCGGGGCGGTCTGTGTATCGCGTGTTTGTGATCGGCTGCGCACGTGCGCCTCCAAGTCAACGTCTAATCAAGTGCGGCAGTCTGTCTCCGCTTCGTGTTCAAAGGCCGCGACCTGTTGTTCCACGGTGGGCGTTGCACGGTCGCGGCCTGGTCATGGCTTTCAAGGCCCGGCGGTGGGTTTCCCCGTCGCGGGGC
>JANQSF010000157.1 GCA_028284155.1 Phycisphaeraceae bacterium | reverse complement strand
CGTTGTCAAGTAAGAAGAGGTGATCGCGCTGAAGATTCTTCATCTTCGTCTTTTCCTGTCCTGGGAAGCGTTGATTCTTCAAAGACACAACTGTCTAGGATGATTTCGAATCGCGGTTGCAGTACGCGACTGCACCAAACATCTATCGAGGATCGACCGTTGGTCGCCGCACAGACACGCCCAACGATTGCTGCGCGTCGTGCCGAAGCAGCGGTCCTTCCGGAAACGCAGCGCCACTAGAAAGTCATCCGTGCCCCGATACCGTCCTAATCAAAGTGCGTAGGTCCGGGCCCGCCCGGACAAAACGCGGCGAGTAAGGCCGACCGTGTCCGGGCGGGCCCGGACCTACAGACTTCGGCGACGAAGACCAAACCCAAGACAGACAACCAGCCCGCGCCGTCCGCGGCATCATCTTGACTGGCATTGGGTTGGCTGAGACAATCCGTTAGGCGGTGACCGGAAGTCGTTGCCCAAGAAGTGGGCACAAGAACATGCCCAGTCAAGTTAACATAGAAATCCCCATATTGAATTGACCGCTCGGTCTCTTTAATCACTGGTTATCCGAAGCGAAGATGCTGGATTTCGACGACACTCGCTGGCCGGAGTTCAAGGCGGGATACCGCGTGCCCGTCGATCTTCGCCCACTGCTAAACAGTTTGGAGAGCGGTGAGGACGTTGGGGCAGCATGGGATCAGCTCTGGGAGGAGCTGTATCACCAGGGGGATATAGGTGAGGGGTCGTTTGCCGCTATTCCCCACTTAGTTCGCATCCATCGTGATCGCGGCGAGGTGGATTGGAACACCTACGCGCTCACTGCGACGATTGAACTCGCTCGCGCAGTCGGCGGAAATCCAGATGTGCCCCAATGGATGAAAGGAGATTATGAAGACGCGCTTCGGGATTTGGCAAACATTGGGCTTGAAGAGCTGTCCCGAGCCAGCGACAAGGAGTCAGTACGTTCCATTCTCGGCTTGCTCGCGCTCAATTACGGTGCGCGTGGATATGGACGCCTCCTGATCGAGTTCACTGAGGACGAGATTGTCGAATTACGAGAGCAGGCTTTCGGGCCTGTAGAAGAAGGATAACCAGCGCTAGAAGTTGACGGGCCCGGGTGCAATTCGGTGAGAGGGGCCGGTCGTTGTGGCCGGCCCGCAACTTAGGCTTGATCCGTTATCCACAACCATGTCAAGGCCCTTCACTGTTTCACTACCGATGAGAACCGAGTCGACTGTCGTCCGGCGTCTTCGATCGAGCGACTTGGAGCAATTTGCGACCTACCGATCCGACGCGGGGGTGGCGAGCCTGCAGGGTTGGTCGCCCATGGGTCACACCGAGGCTCGCCAATTCCTTGCCCAGGCCGAGAACGCGGAGCGGCTGTGTGCCGGGGGATGGGTCCAGTTGGCAATCGCATTGGCTCGGTCCGATCGTCTGATTGGGGATGTGGGCGTGTTCTTGACGGACGATTGGAGCGAGGCTGAAGTGGGCTTCACTGTCAGCCGTGAAGCTCAGGGGCAAGGTCACGGCAGACGGGCTGCGGGACTCATCACCGAGCTTGTTTTTCGCGACACCCCGGCGACTCAGATAAGGGCAGTCACGGACGTGCGAAACCTTGCCTGCATGCGGATGCTTGAGAACGCAGGGTTTCGAAAGGGTCATGAGCAGGACGCCGTTTTCAAGGGAGAGCCGTGCCGTGAGTGCGTCTTCATCATGGGGCGCACCGGTGCCTCACCACAAGCTGAGGTTGACCACCGCCCGCGCGACTAGACCGTAGGTCCTGGCCTTCCCGGACAAGACGCGACGAGCAAGGCCGACCGTGTCCGGGCGGGCCCGGACCTACGGGCTGCGATATGCTTTCGGTAGTCTTACTTCGCGCGGGCGCGACCCATGCCGTATCGACTGACCGCGTTCATGCTGACAGCCACGGCGCTGTTATTCGCGCGATTGGGCTTGGCTGACGCGGTGCGCATCGAGGCCAGGTATCTCATCGAACAGGCTGTAAACGACGGCGAAGCGGGCGAGGTGTTTGCCGGGTTCGGCCCGCCGGTCATCAACAAGCACGGCCGAATTGCGTTTGTCGGCGTGACCAGCGAAAACCAACAAGCTGTATTTAGCGAGCAAGGCGGCAGACTCCGCACGGTCGTCCGTGCGGGGCAGCCGGTGCCGGGCACGGGCGGGAAGGCTGTCTTTGCCTGTTGGAATCGCTGGTGCTTCGGCAAACTGGTGCGGGGCGATGCGGGGCAGGTCGCGTTCTTTGCGAAGTATCGCGACCCGGAACGGACGGTTAGTGCACAACACGAGTCAGGCCTGATCGGCTACCTGTTCGACGGCGAGCAACTGGTCGAACTGGTCAGGGAACACGCGCGGCCGACCGGCGAGCTTAAGGGCGAATTCAATTCGGTGTCGGACGGGGATTACAACCTGCACATGAACGGTCGGGGTCAGGTCGTGCTGTCGCTTCGAGCGAGGGCGACGTTCAAGAACGTGCACAGCAGGCAGTTCCGCGTCTACCGGTATGACGGCAAAGGATTGAAGGCTTTGGCACACGAAGGGTTGGCCGTTCCGGATCGGCGGCGTGGCACGGTGTTGAACGGTGCGGACGATCAAGTGCTCGGCGAGTCGGGACACGTCGTTTTCCGCGGCAATCTCTATCTTCATGATAGACGATTCCGTGTGAACAGCGCGCTGTATCGATGGGCTGACGGCAAGCTGACGCAGGTCGTGCGGTTCGGCGATCCGGCGTGGGGCAGTCTGCCGACGCACCGGCTGCATGGGTTTACCGACGTCGGGGTCATGCCGAGCGGGCGGATCGCGATGATGGTGTCGTACCACGACCAGGCGGACAAGTTCGCGGGGTTCGGCGTCTACCTTGAGCGGGAGAACAGGCCGTTCAAGTTGATCGCCCGCACCGGCTTTCGCGCGCCCGGCGGGGGTGATGCGACGCGCATCGAGTCGATGCAACGACTTGTGACGGGTTCGGAAGGCCGGCTTGCGTTTTGGGCGTCGCTTGTCGGGCCGGGCGACGGGCCCGGCAAGCCGGCCAATTCGTCCGCGATCTTTTACTACGACGGCGATCGACTCACACGCGTGGTCGAGTCGGGCACGCCCGTTCCCGGGGCGGGCGGTGATGTGCGTTTCGAGCGGTTTGAGCAGATCGCGATGAACGCCGTCGGTCAAATCGTCTTCCGCGCGACGCTCACGGGCCGCGGGATACCGAAGGGCGCGACCGTTGCCGAACAAAGGTCGGGCATTTACCTCGCCACGCCGGGCGTCGGGGTGATGGAATTGGCGCGCGTGGGCAAGCCGATGGCTTATCGGCAGGGGCAGGATGAACTTCGCAGCGAGCCTGTGCGGAGCGTATCGATCGGTGTCCATGAACCATACCGATACGATCAGGTGGGCGGCAACGCTTCGCCGATCAACGACGCGGGTCAGGTCGCGTTCACCGCGTACTGGCGGCCTGCCGTTGATAAGGCCGCGCCTCCTGAAGCGCAGCGGCGGAGTGACGGCGGCGTGTTTGTGACTGAACGGACCGCGCGCAAGTGACCACGATTCCCGTGTCGCGAACACGGCGGCGTTGTGATCGGATCGCTGACCATCATCTACTGCCGGACATCAAACGACACCATGATCACCGACATCGAAGACTATTTCGCGAAAGGCTGCGGGCGCTGCGAGCGGTTTGCCACGGCGGACTGTTCGACCCGGCAATGGGGCCAGGGGCTGACCGAACTTCGCCGGGTCTGTCTTGAGTCGCCGCTCGTCGAGACTGTCAAGTGGGGGCACCCGTGTTACATGCACGCCGACCGCAACATCGCGATCATCGGGGCGCTTCGCAGCGACTTTCGCATCAGCTTCTTCAATGCGGCGTTAATGAAAGACCCCGACGCCGTGCTCGAAAAACAAGGGCCGAACACGCGGCACGCCGACATGATCCGCTTCACGGACAACGCGCAAGTCGTTGAGCGGGAGCGGGTGATTGCGTCTTACTTGAGAGAGGCGATGGGCTACGCGGAGGCGGGCATCAAGCCGCCAAAGGAACAGGGCGAGATCGCGTTGCCCGACGAACTATGCGAGGCGTTCGAATCCGACGCCGAACTCGCGGCCGCGTTCGCCGGCCTGACGCCCGGCCGACAACGAAGCTATGTGATCAACCTGAATTCAGCCAAGAAGCCGCAGACGCGTGTCGCACGCATCCTCAAGTTCCGCGACAAGATTCTGGCGGGCAAGGGCGCGAACGAGCGGTAACACCGTTTGTATTCGACTGTCAGTCAAGCTGACTACGCTTCGTCGCAAGGCAACGGATCAATACAATCCGACCGAAGCGCGACACCAACGCCGGTTAAACCTTTCGCCCCTCGACATGCGACAAGACGCATTCACCATCACGCCAATCAACGACCCGACTGAACTTCACGACTTGGCCAAGTTGGCTTGGTCAGAGGGGCATCGCATGGTCACTCGGCTGATCGACGAGTGGTCGGCCGGCGAGAACCGTTTCGATCAGCCGGGCGAGCGGTCGTATGTCGTCACGATCAACAACCAGGTCTGCGCCGTGGCTGGGCTCAACATCGACCCCTTCATGAGTGACGACGCCGTCGGCCGAGTCCGTCGGCTATATGTGTCCTCTGCGCTGCGACGACGCGGGATCGGCTCGGCCGTCATGCAACGACTCGTGCGCGACGCGACGGGGCGCTTCGACCGGCTTCATCTGCGCACCCGAGACGCCAATGCCTGTGCCTTCTACGAAGCGGTCGGTTTCACGCCAGTTGCCGGTGTCGAACACTGCACGCACCGTCGATCCCTGATCGGATAACACGCCGCGCCCAACGCTGTCGCGCTCGTCATCCATCAACCACAACCCTGAACATGGGAACTGCGTCCGCTTTTCCCCACCCGGTCTGGGCAATATCCCCCACTTCCCCGCCCAAAAGTCCCTTCAAACGCCTTTCTGCGCGGGTTGGGCGGTTTGGCATGGGCTGTGCAACCCCGAGTGGCGAATCGCGTTTTCACTCCCCACTTGGAAGGTTTCGAGATGCAAGCTCATACAACACAACGTGAACAGGACCAACAACCGGCGCCCGTCGGCGCGGCGAGTCGACGCAAGCGGAACACGCTCGGCTTCACGCTGATCGAACTGCTGGTCGTGATCGCGATCATCGCGATCCTGATCGGCCTGCTGCTGCCGGCCGTGCAGAAGGTGCGTGAGGCCGCGGCGCGGATGTCGTGCACGAACAACCTCAAGCAGATCGGCATCGCCCTTCACAATTACCACGACGTGAACGGCCAACTGCCGATCGCGCTTCTCGGCCTCCGAGACTACGTGCCGGCCGACGACGGCGAGCCCGGTTGGCTGGACGGCGAGGACGCCGGCTACCGCTACCACGTCAAGTTTGAAGACCCCAAGTACATCGTCCGCGCCGAGCCGAAGGTGCCCGGCGTGACCGCGACCGAAATCCTTCAGCTCAGCGGCGACGCCAGCTCAGTTCGGCCGGGCGAAGTTGAAAACCTCGGCCCGCACGAAGACGCCCAGCGCAACCGCAACGAGGCCTTCCGACGCCTGCGCGTCGCCGGGGCGCAGAACATCGCCAAGCTCCTGATGAAACGGCCTGAAGACGGTGGCGACCCGCGCAAGGCAGTTGGCGAGTTCCTGCAGGACGAACAGAACGTCCGCGACGCGTTCGATGTGTGGGACGACGACCGCGACGGCAAGGTATCCGCCCACGAGATCTTCAACCTCAAAGGCGACCTGCCCGGCGTGGCCAAGGAACTGATGCCCGCGATCAACGACACGGTCGAGCAGGCCCGCCGAATCCTCTACGTCGGCGAAGGCGACCACGACCTGTCGCAGGTGCCCGGCGTGAGCTACGGCGACCTCAGCGACGACCCGGCTGACGACGTGGCCCACTACGACGGCATGATTGACTTCGTCGACGGCACCGTGCGGCACGACAGCGTCGCCGACTCGATGGTCGCGAAGCTGCAAGCCGCCGCCGAAGCGGCTGACCGCGGCCAAGGCCAAGCACACGACGACCTACTGAACGACCTGCGTGAACAGGTGGCTGAGGAAGCCGGCCAGTCAATGAGCAAGCAACACGCCAGCTCACTCCTCATCCTGCTGGACACGCTGCCCACCTTGGTACCGGAGGACGATCGATAAGGCATCCAAGTAACCCCAACGACCGCGGACCATTGAATCGGTGACGAAAAGTCCAAACCCAACAAGGACACGTCAACCAAATACACTCACCACGGTCGAAACACACCGCAACCGGCGTCCACTGGACGCCGGTTGTATTTTGTCATTCGACAGGTGAGTGGCGGTTTCGCACCGCTCGAAGTACTCGATGTGATCTCGTCATGTAAAGAGCCAGGCTTTGTCCGAAATGTCACCGGCCCACGTGTAGGGTGCGCTTCAGCGCACCAAGGACGCGGGGAAACCGTCCGTTCATCGTGGTGCGCTGAAGCGCACCCTACTTGTCGGACGAAGCCTGGCTTCCAGGGCGGCCGGGGGGGCGTGGGCTGGCCGCGGAAGGCCCCAATCTCCCGTGTCTTTAATGTGTACGGCGCGAGGCTTGTCATCTCGAGCGAATCACAGATGCGAACAGGCGCATGTTCTGAGCCACTCTGGCGCTTGACCCCCGGAAAGGCCCGCACGGCGAGTGCCCCTCCGGCGCTGATCGTCTTGCACGACTTGATACGATACGACGTCGCAGTCGATCCACTGAAACAAGCAACATCATCAAGGAAGAACGCGCAGTGCAAACACGACCCACCATGAACGTCGCAGCCGCCCTGCTGCTGTTCTTGTCACTCGGACAATCGGCCTTGGCCGCAAGCTTGCCCGACTCGGCTTGCGCGGCTGACGAACAGACGCTGGAATTGGCAGCGCCGTTTACGGACAACATGGTCCTGCAACGACAGGTCAACGTGCCCGTGTGGGGATTCGGAAAGCCGGGCAGCGCGGTGAGCGTCGCCTTCGCCGGCCAACGACACTCGGCTGTGGTGGACGCCAACGGCGACTGGATGGTCAAGCTGAACCCGCTCAAGGCGTCGGCGACCGAGCGCGAGTTCAAGGTGACGGCCGGCTCGGGTGAATCCATCGTCCTCAAGGGCGTGTTGGTCGGCGAGGTCTGGTTCTCGTCGGGTCAATCCAACATGGTTTGGACGGCCGGCAGGAGCATGTGTGCGGACATCGCGCGGAAGATCGCGAGCGCCAAGCAAGAGATCCCCATCCGTGAAATCAATATCAACACGGTGTCGGCGCTTTACCCGCAGAAGCGGGCCACGTCGGACGGCGGCTGGAAGAAGGCCAACCAGGCGAGCGGCTTCTCGGCGTTGTCACTGTCGTTCGCCTTTGAGTTGTACAAGGAGTTGAACGTTCCGATCGGCATCCTGCTCAGCGCACACAGCAACACACGGGTCGAAGCGTTTACGCAACGGCAGGCGATCGAGGCGCACCCGAAACTCAAGGGCGACGCCGACCTCATCCGCAACGCCGACCCGCTGACCGAGCAGGGGCGCAACGCGTTTGCGCAGTACTACAAGGACCTTGAAACATGGCAGGACGAGGCCGGCGCGATTGCCGTGGCTGGCGGCCGAATGCCGGCGCGCCCGAAGCTGCCCGGCATCGCCGGCATGTGGCGCGGGCCGGCGCAGTTTTTCAACGGCAAGATCAACCCGGTGATCCCTTACGCCATCCGCGGCGCGATCTGGTGCCAGGGGACGAGCAACAGCGGCGACGGGCGGGTCTATGCGGCCCGCATGGAAGCGCTGGTCAACGGTTGGCGCGACGCGTGGGGCATGCCCGATATGCCGTTCTACTTCACGCAGATGCAGTGCTACGGCGCGCCCGACCCGGACAACGTCGGATTCGCCGACGTCCGCCAGGTGCAGCACAAGTTCTTCATAAACAACCGCAACAACGTCGGCATGGTCGTGCAGTCCGACCTCAACTCCGCCCGACCCGCCGGCATCCACTACTTCAACAAACTCCACCCCGGCATGCGCATGGCTCGCTGGGCGTTGGCCAAGCAGTACGGCCAAGACATCGCCTACACCGGCCCGATCTACAGTGGATACAAAGTCGACGGCGACAAGGTTATCGTTTCGTTCGAAAAGGACAGTCTCTTCGGCGGCCTGATGGTCGGCAGCAAAGGCTCAGCCCGTGACTACCGCGAGCCGGGCAAGTACGTCGAGCCGGCCCGGCCGACGCCCGGCCAACCACTCAACCACTTTCGCCTATGCGGCGCGGACAAGAAGTGGCACGCGGCCGACGCCAAGATCGTCGGCGACACGGTTATCGTCACTTCCAAGAACGTGCCCAAACCGGTCGGCGTGCAATACGCCTACAACGCCGTGCCGGAAAACTCGAACCTTTACAACAAGGCAGGCCTCCCCGCCACACCGTTCGCGGCGATCAACGGCAAGTTTATCTACGAAGAAGACGACCTCGAGAAGGCGGCGGCGCTCAAGGCGAGATACGCCCGCTGGACCGACCCCAACTACCCCATCCTTCAAATCGTCGAATACTTCCGCGACGGCGCGATCATCCAGCGCGACAAGACGATCCCCATCTGGGGGCACGCCAACGAGGGCGTCAAGATCACCGTGACGCTCGGCGGTGTGACCAGGACCGCCGTCGCCAACGACCTGCAACAGTGGTCGGTCTCCTTCCCACCGCTCAAGGCTTCGACCAAGCCGATCACGTTGAACGTGCAGTCCAGCCACGGCCACAGCAGGGTCGTGAAGAACATCCTCGTCGGCGACGTGTGGTACCTGACGGGCAGCACGCAACTCACTTCCGAGTGGGGCTACAACCAGCGCGACAAGGATGCGAAGCCGCCGAGCGCGATGCCGCTTGTCCGCGAGTTCCGCAGAAAGACCGCGGCCAGCACGTTCCGCACGCCGCGCAAACGCGCGTTCGAGATCGGCGGCGGGCGGTACCGTTCGTCATGGACGACGGCTGACTTCTCGACCGAAGGCGGCGGCGTGACGATGTTCGCTTACCAGTTCGCCAAAGCGCTGAATCGGCCGGGCATACCGCAGGGGTTTGTCACGATGTCGTCCGGCCAAGGAGGCCGAAACCGCCAGCTCGCCTCGCCGCTTTCGTGGACGTCGTTTGCGGGTGTGAAAGATGTGACGAACCCCATCTTTCAAGACCGCCTGAATGAACTGTTTCTGCAATACCCCAACACGCCCGTCGCCCGAAAGGCCGTCGCGAATCACATCGAGGAAGTCAAAGCCTTCGTCAAGAGCATCACACAGATCAGCAAGCGCAGCCAGGGCTTGTCGAACGCTCCGCTGCGTGCGCCCGCCTTCCCGGAAGCCGGCCAAAGCGACGACGTGCCGGCCGACACGATCCCGACCTACGCGTACAACTGGTGCGTCAGCCCCATGACGCCGATGGCCGTCGCCGGCGTGGTCTGGGTCCCCTCCGAAGCCAACATCGGCGAGTCGCCCGCGCACTACGCGGCCGAGCTTGAGATTCACGCCAAGAGCCTGCCGAGCACGTATGGCCTAAGCGACGTGCAGTTCCTTTATGCACAGCCGTCAGCGAAACTGGTCGAAGGCATGACCGCGCCAAACATTCCGGGCGCGAAGCACGTGACCTTCGACGCGTGGCCGAAGAGCTTGAAAGACCTGGCGATCAAGATGGCAGGGTTGGCCCATTGAATGCTGACCCGCGCTCGACAACACCGGGTGATCGAGTCGCCTGCATGCCACCGCCATAAGAAAACCGTGTGCCGATCGCATGGCGAGACACACGGTCCACTCACTCCAATCTCCGTCTCCATCTCCGTCCCTCTTTCAACGGATTGATCACACTTCTCCGCCCCGTTCGTCAACGCCGTTGCCAACCGCCCCAGCCGGAACTGTGCGAGCCGAGGTGGACGTAGTCGTTGCCCGGCGTCTTCGCGTAGAACAGGAAAGTCGACAGGTCTTTCGCGTTGGGCAGTGTGTGGGCGGAGCCGTCGATCGCGACGTAGTTGCCGCTGCCGTTGTGCCAGTTGCCCATGCGGTCGCCGCCGCCGAACCCGCCTTCGATGTTGCTCGTGTTCAGGTGCTGGTACGGACTCTCTTCGCTGATCCACGGCGTCGAGACTTCCTGGCCGTACAGCACCAGGTCGCTGTTGCGCGGGACCGATGTCCGCCGGGCGCCGGCGAACGCGTGCCAGGCTGAGTAGTCGAATCGGCCGTTGCTCCCCTCGCCAGAGCCGAGCACGCCCTCGCCGAGCGACGGGCAGCGGTACGCGTCGTCGCCGCCCGGCACGTAGGGGTAAACGACGCCGGTCTGCGGCGCGTTTTCCCAGATGCCGCCCGACTCCGGGTTGCTCAGCCAACAGCCCTGCCAATCCTCACCGCCGACCCACGCGCCGCCCCAGATGCCGGGCAGGCGGAACCGGTGGTCGTTGGAAAACAGCGTCGTGGCCATGCCGATCTGTCGGAGGTTGCTCATGCACACGACCATCCGCCCCGACTCGCGCACCCGCCCCAACCCCGGCAGCACCAGCGCGAGCAGGAGGACGATCAGCCCGACCACGATCAGCAGCTCGATGATGGAAAACGCGCGGCGCGCATGCAACATCACACACCTCGGTGTTCGGCGTTTTTCGGACGGCGGGTCTGCCCAGCGGTTAGGCAGTTTCTTCCCGCAAGGGTGGGTCGCCAATACTTGTTGCAACGTTCATGCCAGTTACGGTCAGACCACGGAACAGACACAACGACAACAACACGTCTTGTCTAACGAACAAGGTCGGACGTAACTTGCACAAAACGAACAGGCCGCGGCAGCGCGAACCTTCACCGAATTGCATCGCCAGCGGTCAGTCTGACACACCCAAGGCGACCGGTCCTGAACGACGTGTCAACCGGCCTTATCCGAGCCGGATTCTGTGAATCCGATCCGCCCAGGCGGCTCAACGCCGCACGGGCGGACGCGTCGCGAGGGCGGCGCATCGGCCTAGCCAACGCCTTCATCCGCCTCGCCATCAAGGCTCGTCGGATGATCGGCCTCACAACTGCCGGCTCGGATGAGGCGAATTCCCACAGCTCACAGCGTTGCCTCCTGGACGTCACGACCCGCCCCCACAGCCCTCAGAACCCGGTTTTTCACGAATCTTGCCGGAATCGCCACCGCTTGACTTGAAATCAAAATGAGTAGTATGTAGTATTCACTACATAAATGATGTCATGCACAGACCCGCCGGCAGCGGCGAAAACGTCCCCGCCCGAGATCAAGCCTTGAAGGACACGTTCGGCCAATACGTCCGCCAACGGCGTGAAGACCTGAAGCAGGCTGACCGGCGGTATTCCGTCCGGCAGGTCGCGGCCCGCATCGGCGTCGAGCCGTCGTATCTGAGCAAGGTCGAACGCGGCGACGAGGCCCCGCCCGGCGAACGGACGATTGTCGCGCTGGCCGCTGAACTCGACGAAGACCCGGACGTCCTGCTCGCCCTGGCGGGCAAGGTCTCGACCGACCTCCAGGAGATCATCCGCAAACGACCCCGCCTCTTCGCCGACCTGCTCCGCGAATTGCGCAACCAACCGGACCACGCCGTGCTCCGCGTCGTCCGCGAGGTGCGTGACGGCGAATGGTAAACGGATGGCGTCGGCGTCGGTCCGGGCCTGCCCGGACGAAACGCAGCCTCATTGACCAACCATGTCCGGGCAGGCCCGGACGGACGCGTGGACCGGAAGCGACCTACCGAAAGGAAAAGCAATGATCGAACTCAAACGCGACAGCCTCGTCTTCAGTTTCAACGACGTGCATCCAGATGCGAAACTCAACATCGAGTTCCAGCGCACGCTGCGCATCCCCGACGACGACAACGACTACCCGCTGCCGCCCGGGCTCGGCCGATTCCCGATGGCGCACGTCGACGACCACGCCGACAACGTCCCGCCCGCCTGGCTTCAGCGCGGCGGCGTGATGCTGCCCATGTACCAGTCCGAGGCGATGTGGCTGAACTTCAACACGACGTATGTCGCCGACCGCGCGACGGCCTACCCGTTTGCGATCAAGGTCGCGGCCGGCAAGGTCAACGCCGTGACGGGTGAGACGTGGGTAAACGGCCTGGGCGGCAACCCGCAGGACTACATGGTCGCGCCGAAGCAACCCTGGCTCGACGGCTATTGCGTCGAAAAGGGATTGATCCGCCAGTTCGTCGCGATGCCGCTCGGCTCGGGCTACTCAGCAGAGGAACAGATCACCGGCCAAGCGGAGTTCGGCGGCGTGCAGATCGTCGCGTACCCGATGAAACGCGAGGTGTTCGAGCGACGGTTCCCGAAGGTCAAAGCGCGCATGATGAAAGCCTGCCGCGGAATCGACGCGGAATTAGCTATGGACTTTCTTGAGGAACCGTGTGGCGGTGCCGCGATGGGCCTCGCCCCCGGCGGCCGAATGAAGCAGGAGATTCTCGACGACCCGTTCGACATCAACGACTGGGACACGGAGCACGTCAGCCGGTGCTTCGTGCACATCTGCAACTCGATGGTGTGGCATGCGATCACGGGCAAGCGCCCGCCGACCACGCCGCCGACCGCCAAGCAGTACAACCAGGCCGGCCTGCCGTGGTTCGAGTACTACGCGGCCGAGGCCAAGGCGCTCAAGGGTTCCGACGTGCTGAACAAACTCAAGAGCGTGGCCGAGATGGGCAAGGCCAAAGGCGACGTGCCGCTGCCGGAAAACGAGTCGGTCGAGCCGAAGCACACCGTCCACCTGCGACAAGGCTTGGCCAAAGACCAGGTGCGCGAGGGCGCGTTCTGAGAGCGTCGTTTGCAGGTCCGGGCCTGCCCGGTCAAAGTCCGTAGGTCCGGGCCTGCCCGGACAAAACGCGGCGAGCAAGATCGACCGTGTCCGGGCAGGCCCGGACCTACGTGCCGCAACAATCTAATTGGTTCTAACACTTACAATCTCATGAGTATCACGAGAGCACAAAAAGCGAACGTCATTGATTGACCGCCATGCGTCCCACCGTGATCGATCTTGAACGACGACGCCCCGTTTGGGATGCCCTGTCCGACCTGTATCTCGATACCGAGGCAGGTCCGTCTGACCACCGGTGGGTCTGCGACGTCATTCTTGAATCTGGCTACACCGACGATGAAATCGAGTACATCCTTCGTCGTGAACTTGGCCCGGTTCTCGGGGGGAACCTGCTGAGTGACGCGGGCGAGTGGGCGGGGTTTGATCAGGAATGGCTTGTCGAAGCCATCCTGCAACGGCGATCGAGTTGGCGTCGGTTCCTGCCCTGCTTCACAGCCTATCGAATGATCCGACATGACTGGAACGCGATCCGCCGGCTACTGGCTGAACAGCGAAGCGGATCATCGACGCCCGCAGTGACCGGTTAGATTGAAGCTTCGGCCAAAGGGTGGGTGGGCACGGCCCACCACCGTTTCAATTGCGTGGCTGAACCCTGTCGTGGGCAGTGCTCGCACGACCTTCCGAATCGTCCGCCAGCGGCTTTCGATCTGTGCCTGTAACGCCCGCCCGTTAGCTCCCCGAGGACCGTATGCTCAGAACGTCTACCCGCCGCCGCGTCCGGCGGACTCGCATCCCGACACGAAAGGGGCAACACATGTTGGCACGCATCATCGGCATCGTGACCGTCTTCTGCCTTGCGGGCGTCAGCCTGGCAAGCGACCGGCCCGGCATGGAACTCAGCGGCGTCATCTCCAAGCTCGACGTGCAAGGAAACGAAGCCGTGCTTGCATTCAAGGGCGTCGGCAAGCTGCACCGCAACGACCCGGCTTTCAAGTCACGCCACCAGGCGCTGGCGTTGTACGACGCCGAGGTTCGGCTGAAGCTCGACTTCCGATTCATGGAAACGTACATCAAGAAGCGCTACCTCACGTCGATGAACAAGCAGGAATTGATCGCGATGCTCAAACAGGCCCAAGCCAAGGGCACCGAGATGTTCGTGGAGATCAACACGGACAGCATCGTGTACGCGAATTCGCGTTGCGGCTTCGGCGTCAAACGGATCACGGGGTCGCTGACGCTGGTGGCGGAATGGCGTTCGATGTTCGACAAGAGCATCGCGGAACGCCACAAGGCGTTCGGCATCGACTACAACGCGGTGATGAAGGCCGACGAAGTAGAAGTCGACATCAAGAAGCCGGCTGGCCAATCCAAGTCGAAGCCACACGCAGCGCAATCGACGGCCGGGGGTGCGCACGCCGCCGGTGAGTTCGTCGCGGCTGAGTTTGTCACCGCCACCACCGAAGCCCACCCAACCAAGCCGGCCCCACCGGATCGGCCGAAGGGCGCGCACGGAACACCTCTACCTGCGGACGAACTCGTCAAGCAGGGCACGGACATTAGCCTCAAGAACAAGCGCGGCGAAACAGCGGCGGACCGGACGCGGCAGGCCATCGACAAGTACGCGGGTATCATCAACGGGCTTGAACGGTAAACGAACGGGTGGCGGCCGCCTCCGTTCGCGGGGAACGCCATCATGTTCATCACCGTCGGCTGGCTCCTGATCGGTGTGTTCGTCCTTTACGTCTGCTTCGTCGTGATCTCGGCGGTACGGCGGGCGAATCAACGCAAAGAAGAGATACGAAAGAAGTGGGAGGACATCCGCGCGCAATCCGACGACGAATGACGCGACCGATCGGTGTTCGGGCAGACATGACATCGAAGCCCATAGACCTTTGGCACGCAAGACCTCTGCCACGGGCGCGCCTATCTCATCCATTCATGAACAAGTCGCGCGTTGTACCCCATCCGTACTTGTCCCGCGTACTGGCAATGCGAGCCATTTCTTCAAAGATCGAGTCAACATCGATACCGCGCCTTTCTGCCTGCTTGCGATAGTCGGTCAAAGCAACAATCGCATCGCGCGGATCTTTGCCCTGATCTCTGAGTACCTCGAGGATCATGTGCTTTCGAAATCCCTCGGGTGTGTTGATGTCTGCATCGATCACGGCGGAGTACATGAGTGAATCGTTTTGATCCATCAAGTCAACGACCTGCTGACGTTGTTCAGCATTGAATGACTCAAAGTCATTGACGATCTCGTTGAACAACGCCGTGATTTCACGACGTCTTCCACAGGCGTCGGCCGGGTGTGGATCTGTTGCGAGTCGTTCCTGCCAGTCGGGCGCATTGATGTCGACTTCAGCGTGAACAATCGGACGCAACTGCTGATTGAGTGATTCAGCCAAGCGCTTCCACACGGCGAATACGGATTCAAACATGTCCTCGGACCTGGGCAGTTGTCTGGATCGGGGCGAGCGGCAACCCAAAATCTCGTTAGAACAACGGCAGCGCCCGCCCGTCGCAGATGTTGTAAGGCCGACCCTCGCGATCGTGCAGCTCGGTGCGCGGGTCGATGCCCATGGCTTGATAGACCGTCGCGTGGACGTCGGCCGGCGTGCAGGGGTTGCTACCGGGCGTCGCGCCGGTGCGGTCGCTGGCGCCGTAGACCTGCCCGCCACGGATGCCGCCGCCGGCCAGCGCGACGGAATACACGGCCGGGTGGTGGTCCCGGCCGCCGTTCTTGTTGATCTTCGGCGTTCTGCCGAAGTCGGTCAGGAACACGACCAGCGTTTCGTCGAGCATGCCGCGCATCTCCAGGTCGGTCAGCAACGCCGACGTCGATCGGTCGAACACGGGCAGCAGGCTGCGCTTCATCTTGACGAAGTGGTCGCGGTGCGTGTCCCAGTTGTCGCCGCTGCCGCCGGCCAGGTCGCCCGCGCCGGCGCACACCTGCACGACGGGCACGCCCGCCTCGACCAGCCGGCGGGCCAAGAGCATGCCCTGCCCGCCCATGTGCGGGCCGTACATCTGCCGAATGCGCGGGTCTTCACGCTCCAGGTCGTACGCCTCGCTCAACCCCGAGTCGAGCAGCATGTCCGCAGCCATGCGGCGGAAGCGGTCGAGCCGATCGTAAGCGGGCCGCGAATCGGTCTTGCGTTCGAGTTGACGCAGCAGCGCGCGGCGTTGGGCGATGCGTCGCTGCTTGAGGTTGAGTTTGAGGTCCAGCTCACTGCCCGTCGCGCGC
Organism: Phycisphaeraceae bacterium; assembly: GCA_028284155.1. Taxonomy (GTDB): domain Bacteria; phylum Planctomycetota; class Phycisphaerae; order Phycisphaerales; family Phycisphaeraceae; genus JANQSF01. The sequence continues at coordinate 96,517 of JANQSF010000157.1, read as the reverse complement.
GACACGCCGGCGAACGGCGTGCCGTCCGGCGTCGGGATGAGGACGGGGTCGTACTCCGGCCCGAGCCAACCGCCGTACTCGCCCGGCATGAGCGTGCCGTTGTCGTACATCGCGTGCGGCAGCTTCACCGCCGCGGGCGTGTCGGCGATCGGTCGACGGAAGCGCGAGATCATCGCGGGCAGCGACGGCCAATTGTCACGGCTCTTGGCCCGGCCGCCGGCCAACGTGTGACCCGTCATGCTGATGTAAAGCCCGCCCGAATGCCCGCCCTGGTTGTGATGCACCGAACGGACGATCGCCAGCTTGTCCGCATGCTTAGCCAACCCCGGGATGTGCTCGCAGAACTGAATGCCCGGCACGGACGTGCGGATCGGCGCGAACTCGCCGCGGATGTCGACCGGCGCATCCGGCTTCGGATCAAACGACTCGTAGTGACTGATCCCGCCCCAGCAGTAGATGACGATGCACGACTTGGCCGACACGCGCGGCGACGCGCTCGACGCCGCGGCCGACGCCTTGGCACGCAGCAGCGTCGGCAGCGTCAGGCCGGCCAACCCGACACTCGACCGCAGGATGTCACGCCGGCTGTAGGTGAGGTCGATCATGATCGGTCCGTTCGGTTCAATTCTAACGTCACGTTAGCAGGTTTCTATGCGTCCTTGAAGCCGGTTCATTCCGAGAAGTAGGGTGGGCACTGCCCACCACAGTTTGTCGTTGCGTCGACGTGCTCTGTGGTGGGCAGTGCCCACCCTACGAGTGTACCAGTTTTGTAGGTCAGGTCATCGACCTGACACCGGTCAACGTCATGCGTCTGTGTCAGGTCAATGACCTGACCTACACAAGTCACGTCACTTCGCTTTAGGGATCACCGCCCTAGCCAACTTGACGCCGACGAGGAAGAAACCCATCGGCTTTTCGTTTTCATCGGTAATGAGCCAGGTCGAGTTTGAGTATGTGTTCTGCGTGCGTTGGCCGTCGATCTCGATCGTCCCGTACAGCTTGAGCTGGTCGTCGTAGCTGACCCAGTAGACCTTGACCCGCTTGCCCGACTTGTTTTCAAAGATCACCTTCGTGTCCGAACCCGTGCGCGACTTGGGCGCGTCGGAAGAACGCGTCGTGGCCATCCACTTCAGGTCGACCTCCGGCTTAACCGGCTCGACCTCGACCGGCTTGTACGCGGGCAGCTTGCTCAGATCGACCCCGCGCGAAACCTTGAGCTTGGGCAACACTTTCTGTAGACGGGCAACGCCGGCGTCGGTCACGCCTGTCTGCCAGACGTAGAGACGTCGCAACTTCTTCAGGCCGGTCAATCGGCCGAGCGCCTCGTCCGTGATCTTCGTGCCGTACAGATTCAGGTATTCCAGTTCGACCAGCCCAGCCAGGTGCGCGACACCCGCGTCGCCGACGCTGGTGCGCTCCAGGTGCAAACGACGCAGCGACGTCAAGCCCTTGAGGTGTTTCAACCCCGCGTCGGTGATTTTCGTCCCGCGCAGGTTGAGCGAGACCGTACGCTTCAACGCCGCAACGCGTTTCAGCCCGTCGTCGTTCAAGTCGCGCCCGCCGACGTGAAACTCGACCTCAAGCGATTCACTATCACGCGCCATCGCCCGCACCGTCCCGCCAAGCTTGCGCACCGCTACGACGGCCGGGTCGTTGGCAAGGTCGTCGGTCGGCTTGTCGTCCGCCGTATCCGCGATGGCCGACTGACAAACGAACAAGACAATTACAGCGAGCAGAAACCAAGACCTGTCAGACACACGTCGAATCATGGCGGGCTCCGTCGAGTCAACCGTGGCCATTGTCGTCGCCCGGACGAAACTATCATAGTGCAATCAAAAGGCGAATTGTAGAACGCGTTATGTCCATCCGGACCCCCAAGGCCGAGCAGCACATCGACGAAGCGCTTGTGCGCGACCTGTTGCGGGAGCAGCAGCCCGCCTTGGCCGACGCGCCGATCACTGCGCTCGACGTCGGCTGGGACAACGCGCTGTTTCGGCTGGGCGATGAGCACGTCGTGAGACTGCCGCGGCGGGCGGTTTCGGTGCAACTGATCGACCATGAAACGACCTGGCTGCCGCGGTTGGCGGATCGTCTGCCGATCGCCGTACCGACGCCGGTGTACCTCGGCCGACCCGGCTGCGACTACCCCTGGCCGTGGACCGTCCTGCCGTGGCTGCCAGGTCGATCGGCCGACCTCGACCCGCCCGACGCGACGCAAGCGGAACGGTTCGCCGACTTCCTTCTCGCCCTGCATCAGCCCGCGCCCGACGACGCGCCGCGTAACCCGTTCCGCGGTGTGCCGTTGGCTGAGCGGGCTGAGCGCGTTGAACAGCGCATGGATGAACTGCGTCAAACGACGGACGCGATCACACCCAACGCGGTGCGCGCCTGGCGTAACGCGCTCGACGCCGATGACGCAACGACATCGTGCTGGCTGCACGGCGACCTGCACGCGCGCAACGTGCTCGTGCAGGACGGCGAGATCACCGGCGTGATCGACTGGGGCGACATCACGTCCGGCGACGCGGCGACCGACCTGGCGGGGGTCTGGTCATTGTTCGACAATCCCGCCGCGCGACGCGCAGCGCTCGACCGATATCAGCCCACCGACGACCAACTCGCCCGGGCCAAAGGGTGGGCCGTGTCGTTTGGTGTCATGTTGTTAGCCACAGGGCTGACCGACCACCCGCAACACGCGGCGATGGGCGCGGGGATGTTGCAGCGAGTGAGTGAAGACGATGCGAATGATGTAAGTTAGCCTCGACTGGTATTTCTCGCTTTCAATTCAACTGACTCGCTATCGACAGACTCATGTACGACCCGGCGCCCGATCACGAACCGGCGAGTCCGTCTGAGCGGGCGATCTACTTCGGCTTCTTCGTGGTCGTCTTCGCGCTGTTCATCGCGGAAGTGGTGCACGACTACACGCCCGGCAAACTGACCGCGTTGCTCGTGTTCGTGTTCTGGATGCCGTTGCTCGTGCTGCACGAGGCGGGCCACGCGGTTGTCGCGTGGCTGTTGGGTTGGCATGTCGGGCAGGTCGAGATTGGGATCGGCAAACCCCTGATCCGCTTCCGACTCGGGTCGGCGAGTGTGACCGTTCGCCTCGTACCTGTCGCCGGGTATGTGACATCCGTGCCGACCCGGCTGCGCTACCCGCGGTTTGAGAACGCGTTGATCTACTTCGCCGGGCCGGGCGTTGAGTTGATCGTCGCCGGGGGCGTTCTGTTGTGGATCGGCCCGGAGCGAATGTTTTCCATATCAAGGGACTACGGACTGATTGCGTGGCAAAGCCTGGCGCTGGCGGCCGCGTCGCAAGCCATCATGAACCTGATTCCGTACTCGGTGCACACGCGCGATCAAAAACATCCCAACGACGGGCTTGGCATCATCGTCAGCTTTCTTCGCCCCGTGTCGTACTACGCGCAGATGGTCGGCCAAACGTTTGATCACGAACAGCAGGATTGGGAAGCGCACGACTCGGCCGACTGGTGGAAACGCGGCCGATAGTATCATCGCGCGGTGACAGGTTGCATTCACGGCATAAACGCAATCAACACGCGACTGGGATGATCAAGCGAATGCGTCACCTCGCCATCGGCGACATTCACGGCGACCTGCGTGCGTTCGATCGGCTGATCGAGTTCGTCGGGCCGACACGTGACGACCTTGTCGTCACACTCGGCGATTACGTTGATCGTGGGCTCGACAGCGCGGGTGTGTTGGACCGGCTGTGTGAGTTGCAAACGCGATTGCGGCTCGTCGCCATTCGGGGCAATCACGACCAGTTGATGTTGGCGTCGCGGGGTGAGCCTGACGAGTTGGAGGTATGGAAGAACCTCGGCGGCGACGCCACGCTCGCCTCCTATCCCGATGACTCGTTGGAAAACGTCCCCTCCCGGCATTGGGCGTTGCTCGAAGCACTGTCTGACTATCACGAAACCGACACGCACCTGTTTGTTCACGCGCACGTCGATCCTGACGAAGACCTCGATCAACAGGACCGTTACACGCTGCACTGGCGGCCGCTGTCGCTTGCGCAGCCGCACCGGTCGGGCAAGGTCGTGGTGTGCGGTCACACGCCGCAGGAGTCCGGTCGGCCTGCCAACCTGGGGCACACCGTCTGCGTGGACACGCACGGTTGGCTGACGTGTGTCGACGTGTTGGCTGACTGGGTGTGGCAGGTCGGCGAGGACGGTGCGAAACGGGAATACGCGTTGCCCGCGCCGCAAGAGCGCTGACCGTTTGTTTCAACCGTCAGCCAGTTCGTAGGTTCGGGACTGTCCGAACAAAGCGGGGCGAGCAAGGCCAAACGTGTCCGGGCAGGCCCGGACCTACGCGCTGACCGACCACATCAACCGTCAGCCAATTGGCTGTGCCAATACTTTTTCAACGCCGCGCGTTGGGCGGGATCGATCTGCGTCGTTCCGTCAGCCAGCAGCTTGACCCTCAGGCCGTTCCACTCGCCGGCCGTGATGCGCGGCGACTCGATGTGGATGCGGGTCAGGACGACGTGCGCGGCGGCGAACTTGTTAGCGTCGTCGAGTGAAGCCCGCAGTGCGTCCGTGGCGGGTTGGCCGATCTTCAGGAGCTTGCGGGCCGGCTCGCCCTTGACCTGCGCGGTCAGGCCAAGCGTTTGACCGTCCCAGCGGATGTCGGCGTTGGTCATGGCCTTGGCGTGTCGGGCGGCGCTCGGATCGGCCGCGGCTTTGTCCTGCCCGTCGGACGGCGCGGGTTGTTCGCAGCCGAACGCCGTGACCGCCGCGACCAGAACGATGACGGCCCAGACGCTGATGGCGATTCGTGAGTGCATGCTGGGGCTCCTTGGGCTGATTGGGCTGATTGTGCGCTGGTGAAGGCAGGGCTTACCTCTACATGGTTAGACGCCCGACGATGCCAATTGTCTAGAGCGTCATCCATCCAAGCATTGCAATTTGGCGTGCCATACTTTGTTCACGGTTTCATTGCCGTGCTCCGTGGTGGGCGGTGCCGACCCTACCTTGTTCATTCACCGTCGCGGGTGGGCTTTTGCTTGCGGAGCACATCAAGGAAGGCCGGCGGGATCTGCCAACCGCACTCGGGGCAGGCGTCCGACACCAGGCCGATCAGGCTGTAACCGCACTCGAGACAGTGCCGAACCTTGTCACTCATTTCACCATGGGCCAACCACTGCGCGAAGCGGTGCTTCTGCACATCGACTGGCATGTACTCGTAGGCGGGGTCGACGGACGCATAAAACGCGCGCAGGGCGGCGACATCGGGGCTGCCCGTCACCAGCTTCGCGATGTACCTTCGCCGCCAGAACCGTTCGACGTACCAGCCGACAACCGTCAGCACGCCGAGGACCGGGATGGCCAAGCAGAACCACACGGAGATTCGTACGCCCCTCGTCTGCGTGAGTTCTCATTGAAAGCGCCCTGCCGGCAACACCATGCGCCATGACGCGGTCTGCGCATGAAAAACCCCCGGACGGGCCGGGGGCTTTTGTTCTCTGATTCTCTGGATCTGTCGATGCGAAACGGTTTAGCTGTCGTCGGTCGGCTTCTTGCCTTTGCCCTTGCCGGGCTTGCCTTTGCCGGGTCGGCCCTTGCCGGCTTCGCGGCGTTTTTCCATGGCCGTCTTGAACTCTTCGAGGCTGATGTCGCCGCTGTTGTCGGCGTCGATCTTGGCGAAGGCCTTGGCGGCGCGTTCTTTTTGCTGGTCGGTCTTGGCGCGCGTGCCGAACTCGTCCTTGGTGATCTTGCCGTCGTTGTTCTTGTCGATCCGCTTGAAGAACGCCTCGGCGCTGGGGCGCTTGCGCTCGCCGTCGCCCTTCCGTTTCTTCTCGCCATCGGGGGCGGCCAGGGCGGCGCTGCTGAGGGCGAACGTCAGGGCAAGCACGGTCACGATGAGTCGATTCATGGTGGTCCTCTCGGGTCCGGTCGGCTGACTAACGGGCGGCGGGCACACGCCCAGCCGGGAAGGTTCAGGCCCCGCATCAGCCATCCATGCATCCAACGCGGGCCGGTGTGGATTATTGCGGCGGCCTGTCACGGATCGGCCGCAATTTCAAGCCGCCTCGGACACAATCGGCCTACCGACGCCGCCACGGCCATCCGTGTTGCGTCGGCCGCCCAGGTAATCATGGTCGTTTGCGGGACTAGGGGAACAAACGGTGAAAAAGGCACCAAGACACGAAGGCACGCAGGCACGGAGGGTGGCTGACTGAGTATGTCCTTTGACAACGTCCCCACAGGGTCGCAAGGCATCACGGCTTCGACGACAAGCGGCCCTGTGGGCTCGCGGCCAAACACGACGCCCGATGAACAACCCCTCCGTGCCCCCGTGCCTTTGTACCTCAGTGCCTTCAGTCGACGCTGGACCTTGCACGCGCAAATGCGTTAAGAACCCAAAAAATGTCTCCTGCTGGCGTCAGCCTTCCAGCCGAGTCGATATCATCCAAGGCGGGCTGGGCGGCGACCTGCGCCTGCCCCGAGCCCCGTTGGCCTGACAAGGACCGTCCCACCCGACGCATGGAGGCGTCAAACATGACCACGCAAACCGCTGCGCACCCCACGTCCGTCGACCTGCCCGACCCCGCGGTCACGAACGACACACCCGCACCCTCGGGCGTCCTGCCGGCTGCGCGGCCGGGGAACGCCGACCCGCGACGCGCGATCGCTTTCATGAACCAGAAGGGCGGCGTGGGTAAGACGACCACGACGGTCAACCTCGGCGCGGGGCTGGCCCGGCTGGGGCAGCGTGTGCTGCTGATCGACCTGGACCCGCAAGCCCACTTGACGCTGCACCTGGGCATCGAGCCGGACGACCTGGACGCCAGCGTGTACGACCTGCTGACGGACGACCGCACGCCGCTGGACGACGTGACGCACAAGGTGGGCAAGAACCTGTGGGTCGTGCCGGCCCAGGTCAGCCTGGCGGGCGCGGAGGCGGAACTGGCGCCGAAGCTGATCGACGGCCGAGCGCAGCGCGTGCTCGAGCACAAGTTGGCGGACGACAAGATCGCCGGGTTTGACTACGTCATGCTCGACTGCCCGCCAAGCCTCGGGCTGCTCACCGTCAACGCGTTGACGTTCGCCGACGAGGTGGTCGTGCCGATGCAGTCGCACTTCCTGTCTTTGCAAGGCTTGAGCAAGCTGCTGGAAACCGTGCAGCTCATCCGTGGCGCGTTCAACCCCGACCTGACGGTGACGGGCATGGTGCTTTGCATGCACAACGCACAGACGATCCTGGCGACCGAGGTGTCAGCCGACCTCGAAGCGTTCCTTGAGTCGGCGCGACTAGCCGACGTGCCGTGGCGCGACGCGCGCGTGCTGAAGCCGACCGTGCGCCGCAACATCAAGCTGGCTGAATGCCCGAGCTTCGGCCAACCCATCTTCGACTACGCGCCGAGCTGCGCCGGGGCAGAAGACTACGAAGCCCTGGCCCGCGCGCTCGACGCCACACGTGTGACCTCGGCGGGTTGATCGCTGGTGACAGCCGAGCCACCTGAACCCCGCTGGCGACGATGGGCGCGACCCGCGCTGGCGATCTACTGGCTCGCGCTGGCGACCGGCACGCACCTGCCCAGACTCAAACTTCACACGGGATCGGGCGAGGACGGCGGCGGGCTGCACCTGGACAAACTGGTCCACGCCGCCGCGTTCGCCGTGCTGACTGTATTGATCTGGGCGGCGCTCGCCGCGCGACGACGTGTGAACGACAGCACCAAGACGAGCGCGGGATTCAAAGTCTGCCTGCTCGCCGCCGCGATCGCCGCAATCTACGCGCCCCTCGACGAGTACACACAAGGCTGGCTCCCCGAACGCACGCGATCATGGGCCGACCTGTTCGCAAACTGGGTCGGCGTCGCCATCGCCCTGCCCGTCACCGCATTCCTGGCACACCAAACGACCTCCCCCAAGGCGGGCAGACTTCAGTCTGCCCGCACAACCGATGAACTAAGCCCCAACCCCACACAAGACCACGCGTCCGAATCCGAATCACCCGAAGACCACAACGAACCCCAATTCGTCAAACACGCCGTCACCATCAGCCTGCTCACCGTCGTCTCGCGCATCACCGGACTCGTGCGCGACGCCGTCCTCGCCGCGGCGTTCGGCCTGTCCAGCGTGGCCGACGCGTTCTTCATCGGCTTCCTCCTGCCCAACCTGTTCCGCCGACTGTTCGGCGAGGGCGCGCTGACCGCCGCGTTCGTCCCAGCCTACACAAGACTGCTCCGCGCCGATCAACTCAATGCGCGTCGGCTCGCGTCACTCAGCGTCGCCGTGTTTGCTGTCGCGCTGACCATCGTCACGCTCGTCGGCGAAGCCATCCTCATCGCCCTGCTCTCCAACATCGATTGGTCGCCCGACACGCACCTGGCGTTGCGGCTGAGCATCGTCCTGCTGCCGTACATGCCGCTGGTCTGTCTCGTCGCGTTGTTCGGCGGCATGCTGCACGTGCACGGACGGTTCGGCCCGCCCGCGGCCGCGCCGATCCTGCTCAACCTGTTCATCATCGCGGCCGCGCTGCTCGGCTCGCGCGCCGTGTTCGGCGACGGCACGCCGCACGAAACCGTGTTCGTAGTCGGCTTCGGCATCCTCGTCGCCGGCGTCGCGCAGTTGGCTTGGCAGGTATTGGCTGTGCTGCGCGTCGAACGGTTGACGACCGAACTACGCGCCGCCTGGCCCGCGTTTCGCGCCATGATCGTCGTCATGATCCCGATGGTCATCGGGCTGGCCGCGTTTCAGATCAACGTCTTCCTCGACAGCGTCATCGCCTTCGCCCTGTCGCCGAAAGAGGGCGGGCCGGACATGCTCACGCTGTTCGGCCACCAGGTCGCGCACCCGATCCAGACCGGCGGCGTCGCGGCATTGCAATGGGCGCAGCGGCTTTATCAGTTCCCGTTGGGCGTATTCGGGATCGCGATCGCGACGGCGATATTTCCGGCGCTGGCCCGCGCGGGTAGTGGGGACGACGTCGCGCTAAGCCGCAAGCGGCTGGGGGACACGTTGCGGAACGGTTTGCGGTTGACCGTGTTCATCGGGTTGCCGGCCAGCGTTGGGCTGATCCTGGTGCGCATCCCGTTGGCGCGCGTCATCTACGAACGCGGACGGTTCGACACCGACGACGCGATGCGCGTCGCGTGGATCCTCATCGGTTACGCATCGGTCGTCTGGGCGTACTCGATGACGCACGTGCTGACCCGCGCGTTCTACGCCGTCAACGACGCCAGGACGCCGTTGAAGATCAGCCTCGTCATGGTCGTGCTCAACTTCAGCCTGAACTGCGTGCTCGTTTGGCCGATGGGCGCGGCCGGCCTGGCGTGGTCGTCAGCCGTCAGCGCCACCGGGCAGGTCGTGTTTTTGCTCTACGCGTTCCGCAAGCACAGCGACGACGTGCTCGACGGCGACGTTTGGCGGTCGTGGGGCAAGACCGCCCTGCTGTCAGCCGTCATGGCCGGCGCGATCCTGCCGATGCTGTTCGTGTTTGACGTCGCGGAAGGCACGTGGACAAATGCACTGGTGCAACTGTGCGTTATGGTCGGTCTGGGCATCGTCGTGTTCGCAATCGGCGCCCGCGTCCTCCGCGCGCCAGAGTTACATTGGCTGCTCAAACGCCGCATCACTTAATCCCAGCCGCTTGCGGCTTAGCGCGATTCACCCTCATCTCACCACAACTCACCCATGACAGACACCCCCGACACCCACACCCCCCACATGCAACGCGCATTGGCCGCCTGCCGCCGCGGCATCGAACGCGGCCAGTCGCCTTTCGGCGCGTGCATCGTGCGCATCGAAAACGACAAACCCAACATTTTGGCCGACACACACAACCACGTCCGCCTCAACACCGACGCCACCGCCCACGCCGAGGTCATGGCCATCCGTGACGCCTGTCGCTCGGCCAAGAGCATTCATCTTCCGGGGGCGACGATCTACACCACCACCGAGCCGTGCCCAATGTGTTTCACCGCCATCCACTGGGCAAGGATCGACCGCATCGTCTACGCCGCCCGCATCGAAGACGCGCAGCGTTTCGGCTTCAACGAACTGACCATCAGCAACACGACCATGAAACGCGAGGGCGGCGCGAGGGTCGAGTTGATCGCCGACGTCATGCGCGACGAAGCGGTGGCGTTGTTCGAGTTGTGGCAAAAGCGTGGTGGCGTGGCGTATTGATCTGCGCAGTGGCTGAGACGATCCAGGCGGCGATGCACTCGCCGTGCGGGCCTCTTCAATCGCCAGAGTGGCTCGGACTGCGCGCCTGGTAACAAGTGCGCATCGGCCTCGATGACCAGCAAAATGACGTACACGTCAACGGCTCGGCCGATGCCCCGACTTCCGCGGGGGAGCCTCGGGGGTTTGGGGGAGCGGCGGCGAGCGTCCTCCAACTCATGTGGTCTTCACGGCGAAGCCGTTCCATTGAAGCGCAACCACAAGTCCCTGCGGCGCTTGAGCAGGCCCGCCCGGCAGGGCACCGCCTGCCGCCGATCTACATGTTTCGCTTGACGTGATGGACTTCTACAGTTTGAACAGGAACGGACTCGATCTGGTGAAGTCGGGGCTGACAATACTGTTCTTGGGCAAGGTGCATTGCGCGCATTGCCGAATGCCACGAATGCAATGGTCGCGCGCACAAGATGCGCGGCGTTCGTTCGGTTGATGAGCGCTGCACGTGTCGTCGTAATCATGTGATACGTCACGCTTCACGGGGTACGTGCGCACAACCAAGTCGTTTCACGCCCGTGCATGAACGCCGCACACACAATCCAACTCGACCTGCTCAACCGATTCACCGCCCGCCATCCCCCTGACACGATTCCATGTCGGGCCCGTGTCGGGCCTGACACGCGGACGCCGATTCCGGCCCGCCAAGGCGGATTGACCTGTCAGGGCGACATTTGGCCGCGGCGGCGCAAATCAATGTTAACAAGTTACTTAGCAGCAAATCCATGCCAACAAGGGGAGAGAAACCCGCCAACGTCACGCCACGCACAGCCGTCGCTCACGGGCTACGCTTGGCCCGTGTCACATCACACTCGCACAACGTCCGCGCGGGAACGGGTCGCGCGTCGGTTGGCTGACGTGGCGGAGGTGTTTCCCGACCTGCCGCCGACGCCGCTGGACGTGGCCGGGCTCGACGCGCGCGACGCTCGTTTGGCATTGGCCATCCATCGCAACGTCCTGCAACGGTGGATCACGCTTGAGCACCTGCTCGATCGGTTTCTCAAACAGCCTTGCGAGCAATTGGAGCCGGCGCTGCGTGGGTTGATGCTCAGCGCGGCGGCGCAGCTCGTGTTCATGGACCGTCTGCCCGCACACGCGGTGGTTGACGAGTCGGTGAAACTCGCGCGTCGACTCGTTCGGCCGAATGCCGCGGGGCTGGTCAACGCGGTATTACGACGTGTCGCGCAACTGCCCGAACAACGCGTCACGCACACGCCCTGGTCACCCGCGGCTGACCGGCTGCCGACCGACGACGGACTCATCCCGCTCAGCGCGCCCGCCCTGCCCAATCCGGGCGGGCCCAACGACTTGGCGGCGCATCTTTCCGTCGCGACGAGTCACCCGCTGCCGCTCGTGCAGCAGTGGATCAACGACTACGGCGAAGTCGACGCGACGCGCATCTGTGTACACGGTGTTGCGACGCCGCCGATCATCGTCGCGGTTGAGCCGGGGTTTGACATTGCCGATTCGACACACGCAGACGACCTGCTGCCGCACAACGACGACGAGTTCGTCATCTGGGCCGGTTCGCACGACGGGCTGACGTCGTTCCTCGATGAGCACGAACACCGCCGCGTGCAGGACCCGTCTTCGACGCTGGCGGTGAATGCGACGCGCGGCCTGGACGTGCGTTGTGCGATCGACTACTGCGCCGGGCGTGGAACGAAGACGCGGCAGTTGCTTTCGACGCACCCGAACGCGACGGTTATCGCCAGCGACACCGACCCGGCGCGGATGCGCGACCTGCACGATCAGTTCGACGCCCACCCCCGCGTCGAGGTGATGGCGGCTGAGGCGGTGGCGGCGGCGTTTGGCAAAGACCGTCGGCGGGCCGATTTGGTGTTGCTGGACGTGCCCTGCGGGAACACGGCCGTGCTGGCGCGTCGGCCGGAGGCAAGATATCGCCACACACGGGCGGGGCTGAGGCGGCTTTCGGCTGTGCAGCGGACGATCATCGACCGGTCGGCGGGCTGGGTCGAGCCGGACGGGGCGGTGCTCTACGCGACGTGCAGCCTGAGCCCTGTTGAGAACGAGCGGCAATCCGAGGCGGCCGCGGGCCGTTATGCATTGAGAATCGAGGACCAGCGACTCACGCTGCCGGGCGGTGCGGGTCGAAACTACCGGGACGGCAGTTTTTACGCGCTGCTGAAGGCACAACCGGGCGGGTCGGGGCCGTGATCGTTATAGGACGCGGCCTGGGCCGTACGGGCTGGGCGTGCAACGGGACAAACGGTCAGCCGGTAGATGATGGTGTGAAACAGGTGATGCAACGAAGCGGCAAGACGAAGCGAATCCAACGAGAGGCAGCCATGACCTTGCGACCGACCCTTTGTGCTCTGATGATTCTGGCTGTCCTGGTGGGAACGCCCGCGCTGTACGGGGCGGACGCCCAGACGCAGAAGGCGTTCGACGCGTTGTACGGCGATGCGTTGCGTGAGGTGAACGGGACGATTTCGAAGACGGACGACGTGGCGTTGGCGGACCGCATCCTCGAAGGCGCGGCGGCCGCGCAGGCGACGCCCAAGTTGCAGGAGTTGATGTGCGACGAGGCATACAAGCTCGGCATCCGCTCGATGGACGGTTACGAGACGGCGGCGAAGGCGATGCTCATGTTGGCGGAGGTCGCGCCGAAGCGCGCGGCCGAGGCGAATCAGAACCTGATCCTCGTGCGGCAGAGGCAGTACAGCCGGGCGCGCGGCGAAGAGCGTGACCGTCTTGGCGGTGAGTTGCTCGACACGATGCTGAGCGTCGCGCGGTCGCACGTCGAGGCGGGCGAATTCGACGAAGGCATCAGCTACTACCGACGCGCGATCGCGCTGGCGTCGATGGTTCGGCCGGACGATCGAACATCGATCGCGATCGAGTTGGACCGGGCGATGCAACGTCAACGGCTGACGAAGCAGATCGCGCTGCTTCGCAACAAGCTCGAAGCGAACCCGAAAGATACGACCACGGCGAAGCTGCTGGTCAAACTGCACGTGGTGGACATGGACGACCCGAGCGGCGCGCGGTTTTACGCGGCGCTGACGGGCGACGAAAAGACCAAGAAGCTCACGCCGCTGGCGACGACGCCGGTTGACCAGGTGCCGGCCGACACGGCTTTGGAACTTGGCGACTGGTACCGCGCGTGGGCGGCGCAGGCGACGTCGGCTTCTCGGCCGGCCATGCTCACGCGGGCGCAGGGATATTACCAGCGATTCCTCGATCAGCACACGACCGAAGACCTTTCGCGCACCCGTGCGACGCTGACACTGCGCGAAGTCGAAACGGCGTTGAGCAAGTTGTCGGGCACGGCGGCGGTAAAGACCACGGCCGCGCCGATCCGCGCGTCGCGTTACGCGATCTTCAACGGCCGCGACCTGAGAGGCTGGCACGTCAAGGGTGACAACGACGCGTTCAAGGTGGAAGACGGCGAGTTAGTGGCCCAGTCGGGGCAGCGCGGGCAGTGGCTGCTGACCGACAAGACGTACCGCGACTTCCAGTTGAAGTTCGAGTTCAAGCTGAGCAAGGGCGCGGCCGGCGCGGTGGCGATGCGGGCGCACGACGACAGCCAGGTAATCTCGATGCCCGTGGCGGACGACTCGAACCCCGGCGGTCGTGGCTTCTTCGGCAACTTCGCGAAGACGGGCGCGATCCTCGGCCGCATCGACAAGAACGCTTCGCTCAAGCCGATCGGCGAGTGGAACACGGCTGAGGTTCAGATGAAAGACCTGAACATCGTAATCAAGATCAATGGCCAACTCGTGAACGAGACCGACCTGTCCGACGCACGCCGGTTCGGGCGGCAGCTTGGCCGATTCCGCAACGGGTTCGGCCGGGACGCGACCGACGCCGTGCGCAAGTCGGCGCAGGGCAGCATCGGGATCGAGGCGGGCACGGGCGAGATTCGCTACCGCAAGATCGAGCTGAAGCCGATGTGAGTCGTTGGATTAAACCGGCGACGCGTTGCGCGTCAGGCGGTCTGATGGATGTCGATGTGATCGAGTTCGTCCAGTTCGGCCGCGACCTCGGAGACATCGTCCGCGAGAACCTTGACGATCTTGACGCGGCGGCCGTCGGCCTCCCAGGAAAGGTTTGCCCATCGGCCGTCGGGCTTGACAATCAAACGACCAGGCAGCTCCAGGTCGATGGCGCCGCGGCGGTGGTACTTGCAGTAGACAAGCCGACGGTCCGTAATGACCAGGCCGGCGAGGCCGCGCTCGCGAGAGCCGAAGTCGGCGTCGCTGACATACGTTTGGAACTGTTCGCCCGGTTCGAATTGGCACCAGATTTCGATGCGTTGGCGACACTGTTCGGGCAGTTCGGTCCAGGCCTCGCTTGCGAGCGTACCGACCTGCGACTCCAGCGCCTCGTATTCCGGGCCACAGATGCCGTTGACCCGCGCCAACCACTCGAGCGCCATCCAGCCGTGCGGGCACTCGACCAAACACGACATGCCGCCGTCGTCCCGCTTGCGCGTCGTGCAACGGAGTGACAAGTGCGTGTGATGCTCGTCGATGTAGTAAGGCAGCGGGCGGTTGTAAGGTCGCGGCAGGCCGTCGATGAGTTCCATCGAGCGGACCAGATCGGCGGGCGTTTGACCGGACAGGATGCGCTGCTCGTACTTGGCCTCAACGACCTGCGGCGAACGGATTTGGCCGCCGGACTGATCGACGAAGACGAGCGGACGGGCGCGCAACTTCTCAATCGCGTCTTCACCGGTGACGGCGCAGCAAAGCGGCACGGACGCACGGAAGCGTGGGTGTTCGAGCCACCGGCTGTCGAAGGCGAGGGTCACACCCGCGGCCGTGCACGTCTCGACCGCGAGGAATGGCCGATCGCCAACGGACGTAACGTCCATGTTGAACTCGACCGCGCCCTTCGTCGATGTCGATGCCGACGCGGCGCGAGCGGGTCGTTTCTTCGACGGGCCCCGGGGGGTCGTGCGCGGCTTGTCTTTCGGTTTCTTCGCTTTCGGTTCTTTGATCGTCGTCGCGGCCGTCGAGTCAGCAGCGGGCTCGTCTCCTGCGACCTTCTCGGCGGCGGGGGCCGCCGGGGTGGCTTTGCCCGACTCCGTTGGCGGGACGTCATCGGCTTCCGCTTCAGTCAGCCGCAGGCTAACGTCGGCGTCTTCGGACGGCATGATGTGGCGGAATCGGCTGGCGCGTCGGCCGATGTTGTCCCAGTACTGCTGCTGGTGGTTTTCCATCGCGGCCAGGTCGTCTTCGATCCAAGTCGAGATGGTCTCTTCGAACAGCTCTTCCGGTTCGGGCACCTTGAAGACCTGCCTGCAGGACGGGCATCGCGCGGCCTGGCCGCTGGCCGACTCCGGCACGCGGAGCGGTGTGTGACAACGCGGACAATGCACCTTCGTAATCATGCGAACTGGGGCTCCACTCCCGGATCAGATGCGAAGCCGACATGCAAACAAACTCGCCATTACCCTAACACGCGGCCGCCGCGGATGCAAGAGACGGGACGGTGGAATCGCCACGATTCGTCGCGAATTCGGACAAAGCGCATTCACGCGGCATCGTCGGGGTCGCGTGCCGCTTTGTACAGGCGATCGACCTGCGTCTTGCTGAGCAGCCGCCATTGGCCGACCGCCAGGCCTTTGACGGAAAGCGGGCCGATCTTGACGCGGTGGAGCCGTTTCACTTTAAAGCCAAGCCGGGCGAGCATGCGCCGGATCTCGCGGTTTTGGCCTTCGCGGAGCGTGACGAGCAACTCGGTCGAGGCCTGCGTGGTCTTGCCGCCCGGTCGCGAGCCGATGCGTTTGACCTGCGACATGGTGGCGCGTTTGGCGCCGGGCCGTTCGGTGCCAGTCTTGCCGCGTCGGCCGGTGGCGCGGCGGTCGGCCAAGTGGATGCCATCGCGAAGGGCCTGCAACTGTTCGTCGTCGAGTCGGCCGCGCACCGACACGCGGTATTGCTTGACGACGCCGAACTTCGGGTGGGTGAGTCGGTTGGCCAGGTCGCCGTCGTTGGTCAGCAGGATCAGGCCTGTCGATTCCGCGTCGAGTCGGCCGACGGGGAAGAGGCGAGGCGGCTTGACACCGGGCGCGGGCGGCGGCAGTTCAACCAGTTCGGTGACGGGCGTTCGGCCTTCCGGATCGCGCGTCGTGCAGATGACGCGTTTGGGTTTGTGCAACGCAACGTACACCAGTTGGTCGGCGGCGGTGTGCTCGCGTACCGCGCCCGCTTGCTTGCGCCGCCGTTTACCCGACCGGCCTGTGCCGCGCACGGGCTCGCCGTCGACCTCGACACGATCGACATCCGGGTCGACCCAGGCGGGAAGCGCTGTGACCGGTTCGCCGTTGACCTTGACCCGGCCGTCGAGGATGAGGTCTTCGCAGTCGCGGCGCGAGGCGATACCCGCCTCGGCGAGCACCTTCTGCAAACGTCGCCCACGCTGCTTGTCGGTCAAAGCGTCGGGCACGCCGGTACGCGGACGGCGCGCCGATTTCTTCTTCGACGTGCGGCCGGCTGTTGGACGCGCGGTGCGCGGCGTTGACTTGCGGCGGGATTTACGGGGTCGGTCGGTCATGAATCGTGGGCTGGGATTCGAGTGCGTCGGAAGAAGTCATGCGCGCCATGACGTGGCGGTCGATCAAGCGGATAGCGAACAAGGCGATGACAATCAACACCGCAAAAGCGAGCAGGCGCAGAGGGCGCGGCAGCAGGTCGTGTTGGGTGTTCTGTTTGTCCATGTGCTTGGGTTGCGGTGGGTTGCGAGGCACGCCCTTTGGGCGTCCGCGAAGCGGGGGCGGCGTTTTGCGCGTTTCCTGATCGCTCGTCGCTTGTGGCTTATCGCTGCACTTTCAATCAAACTCGTCGCCACGGAAGGTCGAGCCGAGGTAGAGCTTGCGGACCTGTTCATTGTTGATGATGTCGCGTGGTGTGCCGGAGGCGAAGACCTTGCCCTCGAAGATGACGTACACCCGGTCGCACACCGCCAGGATGTGGTGGACGTTGTGGTCGGTGACGAGCATGGCGATGTCGTCCTGGTCGCGCAGGCGGCGGATCTCGGCCTGCAACTCCTCGACGGCGACAGGGTCGACGCCGGAGAACGGCTCGTCGAGCAGGATGAGTCGCGGCTCGGTGATCAGGGCGCGCGCGATTTCGAGTTTGCGTTTTTCGCCGCCGGAACAGACGTGGGCCAACTGCTTGCGGCATTTGGTCAGGTCGAACTGGGCCAGTAACTCGTCAGCCCGCTGTTTACGCTGGGACTTGGTCAGCGGGCGGGTCTCGAGGATGGCCATCAGGTTGTCCTGCACGGTCAACCTGCGGAACACGCTCGGCTCCTGCGCGAGGTAGCCCATCCCGAGTTGGGCACGCTGGTACATGGGCAGCTTGGTGACGTCCTGCTCGTTGAACGACACGCTGCCGCCTTCGGGCGTGATCATGCCAATCGTCATGCGGAAGCTGGTCGTCTTCCCCGCGCCGTTTCGGCCGAGCAACCCGACGATCTCACCCTCATTCACGTCGAACGAAACCTCATCGACAACCGTTCGGCCGCCGTAGGACTTGACGAGTTTCCGCGCGTCGAGGAGGGACATGGGTTAATTCAAAATGCAAAAGGCAAAAGGCAAAAGGCGGAGGGGAGGTCGGAAGTCAAGGGTCGAAGGTCAAAGGTCGTAGGTTGGGGTGTTTTGCCGGTGAAATCGACGCGGTGGCCGTTTCGCGGACGCCCGCAGGGCGTGCCTGGCGGGGGAGGCGAGTCGCTGGGAACACACACCGTGCCCTGATCGTATGGACGTTGTCCGGTTGGGGCATGTTCGCGTGACGGGGTCGTGTCGTGTTGGACCGTCTTGACCGTGGACGGTAGTCTGTTTCGGGGATGCACCGCACGTTGAAGCGTGCCTCGCCGGGGCGCAAGCCGCTGCAATCAGGCTTATGAAAACACTCGGTCTCTGGCTTCTGTACCTGCTGCCGGCCAACCCGGTGTTACTGCGCATTCTGTGGGGCGGGTCGCGGCGAGTGCGGCATCTGCTGGTGCGATGCTCGTACCTGGCGACGCTGATCATTCTGATCCTGGTCGGCCTGATCCTCGGTCAGGGCATGGCTGGGACGGTCGACCTGTCGACGTTGGCGCAGGCGGGCAGTCAGGTGTTCGTCCTGATCGCATATGGGCAGGTCATTCTGGTTTGTCTGCTGGCGCCGATCTTCATGGCCGGCGCGATCCAGGCGGAGCGGGCCGGCGAAACGATGGACATCCTGCTCACCACGCCGCTGTCCAACCTGCAGATCGTGTTGGGCACGTTGTTCGGCCGACTTTTCTTCGTGCTCGCACTGCTGGCCAGCGGCTTGCCGTTGTTTTCCGTCCTGCTGATCTTCGGCGGCGTGCCGGTGCGGTCGATCTTCATTGCGTTCGCCGTGGCGGCGCTGGTGACGATCACGGTGGGGTCGGTCGCGATCCTGCTGGCCGTGCTGCGTAAGGGCGGGCGGAAGGCGGTTTATATCTTTGTCATCGGCATCGCCGCGTACCTGGTCGGTTGCTACGCGGCTGACCGTGTCGTGCGTTTGATGGGGACGGAGGTCGTGATCGAGGTGCCGGAGGTTACGCAGCCGCTGACGACCAACGACCCGAACGAACCGGTCGATCCGTACGGCGATCCTTATGGTGACCCGTATGGGGACCCGGACGCGGCGATCGACGACGATTTCGCGGCGCCGATCGAAAGACGGTTCGGCCGAACGACCTGGCTGACGCCGCTGCACCCGATGCTCGTTCTGGAAGCGTCGCTGAACAAGCCGTCGTACCGGTTGCTGACCGAGGAGGATCTGGCGGGTCGCGGCAAGTTGGCCAAGTTCTACCTGGGCAACCCGCTCGGGGCGTTTGCGACGTGGAATCTGTTGCTCAGTGGCGCGTTGATCCTCTTCAGCGCGCTTCAGTTGCGGCGGATCGGCCAGGGCGAGGCGATGATCCCGCTGCCGGCCGGCGTGCGACGGGTGCTTCGATTGCGCGGACCGGGCGAGCGGCGTCGGCCGCCACGGTCGGTCAAGGGCAACCCGGTCGCCTGGCGGGAGTCGAATACGCGCGGCAAGTTGGCCGGCGCGATCCTCGGGCGGTGGGGCTTCGTCGGCATCGGGCTGCTGGCGGCGGGCGGATTGCTGCTTGCTTATCACAACAACAACCTGCCGGAACTGAAGGGCTTCGGCGGGACGACCTTGTCGCAGGCCGAACTGTTCAAGTACATGCTCATGCTGCTGCTCTGGATCGAGTTGGCGATCGTCGTGCTGGTCGCGCTGTTCATGAGCGCGGGGTGCGTGAGCCGCGAGCGCGAAGACGGCACGCTCGACCTGATGCTGACCACGCCGATCACGCCGCAGCAATACGTATGGGGCAAGGTGCGCGGGCTGGTCAGCTTCCTGGCCGCGTTGATTGCCGTGCCCGTCCTGACGCTGGCGATGGTGAGCGTCTACACGCTGATCGGCGAGGCGAACGGGTGGGAACAGGCGCAGATGACGTACACCTTGAACGACGCGAACGCCCAACGCGTGACGGGGCCGTTGATCCTGGCTGAAGCGCCGATCCTCTTAACGATGATGCTCGTGCCGTTCGTCGCGTTGTGTGTGGCGATCGGGATGATGGCGAGCATCAGCCGACGCACGGTGATCGGCGCGCTGCTGCCTTCGGTCGGGGCCGTGCTGGCGTTAAGCCTCGTCTGCGGGCTGTGCGGGCCGACCGCGTCGAACGGCATGCCGATCATTGGGCCGATCATCAACGCGTTCAGCGTTTCGACCAACATCCTGATGTTGTTGAACCCGTGGGAAACGGTGTCAGACTTTGGAAGCCCCCGCGGCGCGGGTCGTTACACGCTCGTCGTCGCCGCTTTGATCGCGGCAGGTGGCTACAGCGTGATCGTTTACAGCATGCTGCGCACGATGGTCAGCCGGTTTGACCACAGCGTGCGGCGGCTGAGCGGAACGGGTTAAGAATTCAAAATGCGAAACGCAAAACGCAAAATGACGGAGGGGATCGAGCGGGATTCGTGTGAACCCGCCCGCAGATTGTGTTTTGCGCGATATGCGAGTCCCAAGAGTTGCGCCCGATGCATCAATGAATACCCAGTTTCGCACACCGATCACCCCGTCTCCGCATTTTGCATTTTGCATTTTGCATGTTGAATTACTCCCCATGTCTCACATCGACATCGCCATCACCGAAGGCCCGGTGGAAACCGTGCCGCTGAATTGGCCCGGGCCTTGCGGCGCGGAGTCGGTTTTTCTGGGGCGCACGCGGGAGGAGACGCACGACACGTTTGGGGCATTGGAGTACCTCGAATACGAGGTGTTTGAGCCGATGGCGTTGAAGGTCTTGCAGGAGATGTGCGACGAGGCGGCGAGTCGGTTCGGCTGCCACGCGATCCGGTTGGCGCACAGCAAGGGGCGGGTCGACCCGGGTCAGGCGAGCGTGGTCATCCAGGTCGCCACGCCGCATCGGAGCGAGTCGTTCGATGCGTGTCGATACCTAATCGACCGCCTCAAACACGACCTGCCGGTTTGGAAGGTCGAGCAATGGCGAGACGGGCGGACGCGGGTGGAGGGTTGCTGCGCGCCGGGGGCCGTGCGGCGGGAGTCGGGGTGAAGTGAGATGTAACGGATTGATCCGGGTCTTTGGAAAGGCCCGGCTTAGGGTCGTTACAAATCGATTCTATTACTGTGTTAGGCCGTTCAGGCGGCCGGCGGGAGTGGGTCGCGGTCGTAGGGCGGCGGGTCGGCCGTGACGCGGCCGCAGATGTTGACCAGGTCGTCGACGGCGTCGCGGAGTTGATCGATGTCGGCGTGGTCGCGGGCCTGTTTTTCGATGATCGAAGCGAGCTCGGTGATCGGCTCGAAGCCGTAGCCGCCGGCGCTGCCTTTGAGTTGATACGCCAGTTCTTCCAGCGCGTCGTTGTCAGCCAGTTCGACGGCCTCGCGCAGCGCTTCGACGCGCTGGCCGAGGTGGTCTACGAACATCTCGACCAAGTCAGCCATATCCGGGTCGGACGACAGATCGCTGTAAACCGGCGGGGTCTGCGGCTTCGGCAATCTGAAAATGGTGGGCGGTTCGTGTTCCATCAATCTGCTCCTCGGCTAACGGGGCTGACGCGCACCCGACGCCCTGCATCGGCGGTGGGGACGCGCTCGGAGGTCGAATGGCCGTTGGGGAGGGGCTGGCGTGACGGGTCGGCCGACGGTGTCAGGTTCGTGACCGACGTGCTGTTCAACTCGTTGTAGAGGCGGACGGTTTCGCGCATGCTCAACTGCGGCTCGACGCGGGCGCGGATGATCCGCCGCGTTGGGTTGTACCAGAAGCCCGCCTGCTCCGGCCCGCGGATGACCGGGTCGGGTGGGTGGTCGGACATGTCGCCCGGCGGCGCGACGTCGATCCACGGCTGATTGGCAGAGACGTAGGTATTCGTCGGCAGCACGTCGTCGAACCAGATGGGCAGGAAGCGCTGCGGCACGTTGGGCTCGTCGCTGTGCGCGTTGGTCAGCGCGCCCTGAAGCAGCATCTGGTCGTACAGCCGCGTCAGGCTCTGCTGCACGACCATCACCCTTTCGCGATGCTCATCGCGCACGTGCTGTTGCCAAAGCACGCTGCCGAGGATGCCCAGCAACAACAGGGCGATCAGGGTGTCCACCACGATGCGCATGCTATATTCCAACTCCCGTCAAACGGTGCGCTTTCGAGTTGATCGGCCGATTCGGCGCGCGACCTGAGACGGTTCCGACCCATAATCGACCGATTGACGACAGCGGGAAGCCACATTGTCCGATAACCACGACCTGTCTGAACTGGATGCGCGGATTGTGCGGTGTCGCAAGTGCCCGCGGCTGATCGAGCACTGCCGCGAAACGGCCCGTGTGAAGCGGGCGTCGTACCGCGACCAGGCTTACTGGGGCAAGCCGGTACCCAACTTCGGCGACCCGGCCGCGAGGTTATTGGTCGTCGGTTTAGCGCCCGCGGCGCACGGGGCGAACCGGACGGGTCGGATGTTCACCGGCGATCGCAGCGGCGACTTCCTGTATCGCGCGATGCACCGGGCGGCGTTCGCCAATCAGGCCGAGGCGACGTCGCGCGACGACGGGCTCGTACTGCAAGACGCGCTGATCACCGCCGCCTGCCACTGCGCGCCGCCGGGCAACAAACCCACGGGCGACGAGATGGCCGCGTGCGCGACATGGCTGGACAAGACGTTCGATGCCCTGCCGCGGCTGCGCGTCGCGTTGTGCCTCGGGAAGATCGGCCTCGACGCCATGCTGCGTTTGTACAAACGGCGTGGCTGGATCAATACGATGAGCCCGTACAAGTTTGGCCACGCGGCTGAACACGACATCGACGGCGCGCCGACGTTGCTGTGCTCGTATCATCCGAGTCAACAGAACACGTTCACCGGGCGGCTGACGGACGAGATGCTGCTCAACGTGTTTCGACGTGCCAGAAAGTTGATTGGTGATTGACTTGCTTTGTTTCGAGCGATCGATGAGCCACATGTCATGAGCAAGATAGCACGGCATGACCGGGAGGGCGAGGCTCCGTCCAAGCCGTGGTCTAGACTGTGCGATCGGCTCGCCGCGCGGCTCGGACGGAGCCTCGCCCTCCCAAAATCAACGTCAAATTGTTGACCGAACACGTTCCGCAGCCTCGATGCATTA
Organism: Phycisphaeraceae bacterium; assembly: GCA_028284155.1. GTDB lineage: Bacteria > Planctomycetota > Phycisphaerae > Phycisphaerales > Phycisphaeraceae > JANQSF01. The sequence goes on along the minus strand of JANQSF010000157.1, from coordinate 73,683 downwards.
TGGCCAAGAAGAAGACCAAGAAGAAGTCCACCAAACGGTCGACCAAGACGGGCCCGGCCAAGGCCGAACCCGCCGCGCGGCGGCGTGCCAAGCGCATCTACGACAAACTCGTTGAGCTATACCCCGATGCACACTGCGCGCTGGACCACAAGAACGCGTTCGAACTGATCATCGCGACGATCCTCTCCGCCCAATGCACCGACGTGCGCGTGAACATGGTCACGCCCGACCTGTTCAAGCGGTATCCCGACGCTCACGCCCTGGCCAAAGCCAAGCAGGCCGACGTCGAAGACCTCGTCCGCACGACCGGCTTCTTCCGCAACAAGGCCAAGTCGTTGCTCGGCGCCAGCCGGCGCATGGTCGAACATCACGGCGGCGAGGTGCCGGACACGATGGACGAACTGACCGCCCTGCCGGGTGTGGCGCGCAAGACGGCCAACGTCGTGCTGGGCAACGCGTTCGGCAAGAACGTCGGCGTGGTCGTGGACACGCACGTCGGCCGACTCAGCCGACGCCTCGGCCTCACCGAGCAGACCGACCCGGTGAAGGTCGAGCAGGACCTGATGGCCCTGCTGCCGCGCGACACGTGGACGATGCTCTCGCACCTGCTGATCTACCACGGCCGACAGGTCTGCGCCGCCCGCAATCCCAAGTGCGACGACTGCGCCCTGGCCCGTTCCTGCCCGAAGGTCGGCGTCGATGGTGCCGAGTGAGGTCGCCGTAGTCATGCGATGTTCGGCTTTCGTGCCACGGCCGTGTCGGCCGTGCGGTCCATCAAAGGCGTTCCGCACGGCCGACACGGCCGTGGCACGAGACAGGTGCATGTTTCAGCCCCAATCGGCACACGTCTTCTCCGCTTCACGAACTCGACCCTGCCTCACTCGCGCCGCCCACACGGCCGGTAACGGTCGCGTCCAACACGATTCATCGACGTTCGGCTCATGTTTCCGATCGAATCGACCGCTGAATACGTAGTAACGACCCGGGGTGTTTTGACGTGGTTCTCGGACCGTTTGCCGCCGATTGCTGATCCCTACGATTGCCGACCATGGAGGAAACCCATCAGCCCCACCCCGCGGCGCGCCTGCTGCTGCCCCTGGTCATGGGCGCGGCGGTGTTCGGGCTGTATGTCAACACGCTGGTCGGTTTCGACTACGACATCATGCGGCCCTACTTCCGCCAGCACGTCATGATCGACGACGTGCTGATGGTCATGGAAAAAAACGACCTGCACGCCGACGGGCCGGGTGCCAAAGCCTCGAACCCGACGGTCACCCATCCCTACGGCTACGAAAAGGTCTGGCGGCAGGACTACTGGGCGGGCCGAACGGCCGACGCGAATCTCTACCGACCCGTCACGGTTCTCAGCTACTGGATGAACGCGTTCGTCACCGGGCTTACTCCCGTGCCGATGCTGTTTCGGCTGGTCAACGTGTTGCTGCTCTGGCTGCTCGGCGTGCTCACCGCGTGGTGGCTGGGCCGGTACATGGAGCACCCGGCCGGCGCGTGGTTCGCCGCATTCCTGCTCATCGCGCACCCGGCCAACACGGAGCTGATCAACCACATCGTCGGACGGGCTGACATCCTCGCCATGATCGGCGTCGTCGGCTTCGCGCTGGCACAACGCAGGGCGCAGATGAAACGACGCTGGTCGCCCGCGCTGATTGTCGCCGGCCTGCTGGCGGCGGCGCTGGCGGTCGGGTCGAAAGAGACAGGCCTGCTCGTCATTCCCGTCGCGCTCGTGCAAGGCTTCCTCGTCCGCACGACACACAAACGCGGCGACCCCGAAAAACGGTGGCGCGTGCGGGCGGTGAGCCTGGCGCTCGTCGCCATCCCCGCGATCGTCTACCTCGCCGCCCGTGCGTCGGTCGTCGGCGGCGCGGGCGGGTACGGCCAACTCTGGGCAGACGACCTGACCGGCAACCCGCTGCGCGACCTGCCGCTGCTCGAAAGACTGCCGGCCGTGTTCGCGATCGTTTGGCATTACACGGCGCAGATCTTCGCGACCGATACCGCTTTCCTGCACAACCCAGTCGACGTGCCGACGTGGTCAAGCCCGGACGCGCTGGCAGGCATGTGTTTGGCGCTTGGCTACCTCGCGTTCGCGGCGTTCACACTAAAGAGAAAACATTGGCTGTCCGTCCCGATCGTGCTGGCGACTGGCCAATTCCTGCTGGTGGGCAACCTGTTGATGCCGATCGGCGTGTACGCGGCGAACCGGCTGATGCTCCCGTTCATCATCTGCGCCGTCGCCGTCGTCGCGCACTTCATCGCGCGCACCACGAACGGGTCACGGCGGGCACACGCCGCAGCGCTCATCCCCGTGACAGCCGTGCTGCTCGTGATGGGCACGGTCACGTTTGACGTCAACACCAAGTGGTACACGATCCAGGACCTGACCAAGCACGACACGGAGATTCACGTCAACCACCCCGCCGCGATGTACCTGCGCGGCCGAGCCGACGCGGAGATCGCCGCCCGCCCCGGCGCGACGATCGACGCGCGAAGCAAAGCCCTCGACAACGCGATCAAGTGGGTCGGCCGAGCCGTCGAAGAACGACCGGACTCGATCCAGGCCCGCCTCCTGTTGGCCGAATTGCTGCTGGCGACCGGCCGATACGACGCGGCGTTCGGCCACTACTTCGACATCGTTCACGAGCAGAACGACAATCACCTGGAGTCGCTCATCCAGTTGTCCGTGCTCGAGATGATCGACGGCCGAATCCCCGAGTCGGCCCAGTACCTGCACCGCGCCCACAAGATCGCACCGCACGACGCCCGCGTCATGCACAACCGAGCGCTGCTCTCGCTGGCACAAGGCAACGTCCCGCAGGCCATCCAACGATTCAACGAACTGCTCGAACAATTCCCGCGTCACGCCGAAGCCAAACGCCAACGCGACGCGCTACGCGACCAGCAATTGGAACTCGTCGAGCAACAGGCACAACACGCACGCTGGATCGAGCAGCAGGCCCGCACACGCTGGCGAGCATCGAAAACGCAGAACGACGACACGGACGATGCCGGCGACCCAACCAAACTCGACCCGCCGATCGTCGGGCCGAGAGACGAGTAGGTGTCGTTTGGCAACCGCAGGGTGGGCACTGCCCACCCTACTGCTCACCCCAAAAACCGCGTACGAAAGGTGAGAAACTGAGCGCGTCCAATGAAGAGACCCCGAACGTGCCCATTAGGCTGAGATAGGCCGATTCGACATGCTCATCTTCTGATTCGTCGATCGGTCCGAAGGCCTGCCCGTCAACCAAACCAAGACCGTAAACGCTGTCAATGCGCCCTGCCCATGTGACGTAATCGAGAAACAGCCAGTTAACCACATCTACGATGCCACATTCAACGAGAAGCCGTTGAACTGAATCGTGATTGGGTTTTACCGCCCTTTGGCTCGCCATCCGGAGCCCGGCCCCTACGAACGGCTCTGAGATCATGCGCAGTTGAACGTCAGATGGCAAGGATTTGCCAGGTTCACAATCTGGCCGGGTGAAGACTCCCGTGAACCAATACGCCATTGCCCGGAGCTCCAGCCCGATCTAACCTGGCGTTTGATCCGCCACTACAACACCGACTCAATAAACTCCCCACGCGGCAACTGACGCACCAACTCGCGGGTCAGGGCGTCGCGGATCGGCTCGACGCTCATGCGGTCGAGGCTCTCGCCGGCGAAGGCGAAGATCATCATCGCCCGCGCGTCGGCCTCGTCGATGCCGCGGCTGCGCAGGTAGAAGATCGCGTCGTTGTCGATCTGGCCGATGGTCGCGCCGTGCGTGCACTTGACGTCGTCGGCGTAGATCTCGAGCTGCGGCTTCGTATCGACCTCGGCCGTGTCGGCCAACAGGAGGTTCGCGTTGGTCTGCTTCGCGTCGGTCTTCTGCGCATCGACATGCACGACGATCCGCCCGCGGAACACGCCGTGGCTCTTGTCGTCGAGGATGCCCTTGTAGAACTGTCGGCTGTCGCCGTGCGCCTTGGCGTGCTCGACATTCATGTAATTGTCCAGATGCTGCGACCCGTGCCCGATGTAAAGTCCGTTGATCAAACAATCCGCCCGCTCGCCGTCGAGCACGGGGCAGACGTTGTTCCGCACCAGGGCGCCGCCGAGCAGCACGCTGTGTGACTCGACCTTCGAGTCGGTGCCCTGCTGAAGGTGCAGCGTATTGATATTGAATGCTTCCGCGCTTTCCTGTTCGAGCAGGTAGTGCGCGACCTGCGCCCGGTCGCCGGCCGAGATCTGCGTCACCGCATTCGTTAGGTAGACGCCTTCGCCGATGGTCACGTATCGCTCAATCAGCGTGAGTTGCGCGTCCTCGCCGGCGATCACGACGTTGCGCGGGTGCGTCATGAACGGCCGACCGCCGGCCGCGCCCGGCACCGCGACGTGCAGCAGGCGGATCGGCCGACTGCAAGCCGTACCGTTCGGGGCGTGGATGAACACACCGTCTTCGAGCACCGCTGAATTCAATCGGGCAAAGCCGTCTTCATCCCGCTCGGCGATGCGACGCAACTCGCTTTCGAGCAGACCGCGATGCGCTTTGAGCGCTTCGGAAAGCGGCGCGATGGTGACGTCGGTCGGCGGGTCGGACAACTCGGGGCAGTATCGGCCGTTGACAAAGGTCAGCAGGCTCGCGTCGAACCCCTCGAACTGAAACGCCTTCAGGTCGTCGGACGACAGCGCAGCCGGTGCGTCCTCAGCCGGCACGTAAGCGGGGCGCAACACCTCACGTAGCGGTGTGTACCGCCACTCCTCGTCCTTATTAGTCGGCAGGCCGAGTTCGACGAAGCGGGCCGCGGCCTGCTGGCGCACGTCGGTCAGCCAATCAGGCCCAGCCGCGGCGCGACGCTCAGCCAATGCGGACAGAGCAGGCACAGCGTCGGTCATGTCAGACGGGTTGGTCATGGTCGCGGTCATGATCGATCTTACAGATGGTTAGGCCGAACGATACCGGCCGGGAGTGTGGCAAACGACGTGCGAATCACCGGGTCAACAGCAACTCACGCCGCCTCTTCCGTGACCCACGCGTAGCCCTTGTCTTCCAACTCGAGCGCCAGGTCCTTGCCGCCCGTCTTGGCAATTCGGCCGTCCATCAGCACGTGCACGTGGTCCGGCACGATGTAGTCGAGCAGACGCTGGTAGTGCGTAATGACCAGGAACCCCCGGCTGCCGTCGCGCATCGCGTTCACGCCGTCGGCCACGACGCGTAACGCATCGATGTCCAGCCCGGAGTCGGTCTCGTCCATCACGCACATGCCCGGCTCGAGCAACGCCATCTGGAACACCTCATGCCGCTTCTTTTCGCCCCCTGAAAAGCCCTCGTTGACCGAGCGCTTCAGCAGGTCGGCGGGCATGTCCACCGTCTTCATCTTCTCGCGCACGATCTTGAGAAACTCGACGGCGTTCAGCTCGTCCTGTCCGTGGTGCTTGCGGTGCGCGTTGAGCGCAGCCTTAAGAAACTCGGTGTTGCTCACGCCGGGGATCTCGACCGGGTACTGGAAGGCCATGAAGATGCCTTCGCGCGCCCGCTCGTCCGCGTCCATCTCGAGCACGCTCTTGCCGTCCAGCAGGATGTCGCCGCCGGTGATCTCGTAGTCTTCATGCCCGGCAATGACACGCGCCAGCGTACTCTTGCCCGAGCCGTTCGGCCCCATAATCGAGTGCACCCTGCCCGGCTCGACCGTCAACGTCAGACCCTTGAGGATCTCGTTGCTGTCAACCGTCGCGTGCAGGTCTTTGATTTCAAGCAATGACATGGCTTGGGTATCCAATGCGTTGGTTAGGTCAGTTTCAAAACGATGACGGCAGGCCGTCACGGCAACTCAATGTTTTCCAGCTTGAACGGCACATCGACGTTGGTCACCTTGACCGCGATCGGGATGCGCACTTTCACGCCGCTGGGCAACGGCTTGTCGCTGTCCAGGCGGACGGTCTTTTTCTTGTTGAAGCCGAACGAGCTTCGCCCGCTGTTGATCGCCTTGCCCGATGCGTCGACGAGTTCGATGTCGCCGAGCTTGTCATTCGGATCACTGACCGACATCTCAACCATGCCGTTCTTGGCGTCAACGCGTTTGACGTCAACGGTGATGCCCGCGTCGCCCAGCGCCTTGTCCGCGATCGCCTTGCCGGCCGACGGCGCGGCTGTAACCTGTGTGTAGTCCGTCGAACGCAGCACCAACGAACCTTCCAGCACAGCCAATCGCTTGGCGCCGCGCGGTGTTACCTTCAACCGGATGTCGATCTTGACCTTGTCCTTTGGCGGGTTGTCGTGGAAGAACCACATGTGCTTGCGGTTCAGTTCCGAAAATCGGTCTCGGCTGAATCGACTGCGGCTGTCCGACACAGCCGAGTTGCCCGCGTCGTCCGTCGCTTTCTTGACGTCGACCTTGCCGAAGTGCGTCGCGCCCGTGACCTCGGGCCCGGCGACCAGCAACTGGATTGTCAATGAGCCGTTGTCCGACGACGTAAACGACTTCTCGCCTTCGACCTTGTTGATGACCTTCGACCGCGACTCACTAATCCGCAACGGCGTGACTTTCACCGCCGCGGACGCAGTGCCGGCCAACAAACCAATCAGCGTGACTGTCATCATGTGGCGTGTCATGTGATTCATCCCGTGTTCCCGTCAATAGAACGGCGTCAACCCACACTGCCTTCCAAACTCACACTCAACAGCTTCGTCGCCTCGACCGCGAACTCCATGGGCAGTTCCTTAAAGACTTGCTTGCAGAAGCCGTTGACGATCAGGCTCACCGCGGCCTCTGGGTCGATGCCGCGTTGGTTGCAGTAAAAGACCTGGTCCTCGCCGATCTTCGACGTGGACGCCTCGTGTTCGACCTGCGCGGTGGTGTTCTTGACTTCGATGTAGGGGAACGTGTGCGCGCCGCAGGTGTCGCCGATCAGCAGCGAGTCGCATTGCGTATAGTTGCGGGCACGCTCCGCGCCTTTGTTGATCTTGACGAGACCGCGATAGGTGTTATGGCCCTTCGCGGCGCTGATGCCTTTGCTGACGATCGTCGAACGCGTGTCCTTGCCCAAGTGGATCATCTTCGTGCCGGTGTCAGCCTGCTGCTTGCCGGTCGTCATCGCGACCGAGTAGAACTCGCCCACGCTGCGGTCGCCCTGCAAAATGCACGACGGGTACTTCCACGTGATGGCCGACCCCGTTTCGACCTGCGTCCAACTGATGTGGCTGTTGTCGCCGCGACACGCGCCGCGCTTGGTCACGAAGTTATAGATGCCGCCCTTGCCCGTCTCGAAGTCGCCGGGGTACCAGTTCTGGATCGTCGAGTACTTGATCTTCGCGTCACGCAACGCGACCAGTTCGACCACGGCCGCGTGCAACTGGTTCTCGTCGCGCATCGGCGCGGTGCAGCCTTCGAGGTAGCTGACCTGAGCGCCCTCGTCGCAGATAATCAGCGTCCGCTCAAATTGGCCGGTGTTTTCCGCGTTGATGCGGAAATAGGTCGACAGCTCCATCGGGCACTTGACGCCCTTGGGCACGTACACGAACGACCCGTCGCTGAACACGGCGCTGTTGAGCGTCGCGAAGTAGTTGTCCGAATAAGGCACAACCGTTCCGAGGTACGCCTTGACCAGTTCGGGGTGATCACGGACCGCCTCACTGATCGAGCAGAAAATCACGCCCGCCTTGGCCAGTTCTTTCTTGAACGTCGTCGCAACAGAAACCGAGTCGAACACGGCGTCCACGGCAACGCCCGCCAGCTTCTTTTGCTCATTCAGCGGAATGCCCAGCTTCTCGTACGTCTCAAGCAGCTTCGGGTCGACCTCATCGAGCGACTTGAGCTTGGGCATCTCCTTCGGAGCGGAGTAATAGCTGATGCCGTGGTAATCGACCGGGCCGTACCCATAGGGCAGGAACGGCCACTTGGGCTCAGCCATCTTGAGCCAATGCCGGTACGCCTTGAGCCGCCAATCGAGCATCCACTGCGGCTCTTCCTTCTTGGCGCTGATGAAGCGGACGATGTCCTCGCTCAGGCCGGGCGGGGCCGACTCCTGCTCGATGTCGGTCGTCCAACCGTACTTGTACTTCTGGTTGGCGATCGCGGCGAGTTGTTGTGTTTCGGTCGTCATGGCGGATGCCTTGTTTATGACTGTGCGACGGCCGGCGCGTTACGCATCTGGCCGTGCATCAGTTCCTCAAGCGTCACACTCGCGAGTAGGCCGACGATCCGTCGGTTTAGCTCACGTACCGGCTCGGTGATCGGGCACTGTTCCAACAGGTCACACGGCGCGCACGGCTCACCGTCTTCGTCGTCGTCGCAGCACATCGAAACCTTTACGGGGCCTTCAATGAGTTGGATGACGTCGAGCACGGTGATGTCACGCGGTGACGTCGCGATCGCGTAGCCGCCCTGCGCGCCGCGTTCCGACGCCACGATGCCGGCGCGTTGCAGATCCTTCAACACGTTCATCAACATGGGCGTCGGCAGGCCGTACGCCTCGGCGATCTGCCGGGCGCTGAGCGTCGAGCCGGCGTCGTCCGCCGCCTCACGGGCCAAGTGGGCCAGGGCGACCAGGGCGTAGTCGGTTTTACGGCTCATGCTGATCATGGGAGGATGCCTCCGCCGGGGTCGATTCAGGCCGCCCGCACCGCGCACGGACACCGCCGTCGCAATTGGGAGCGTTCCAGTACGATTTGCCCGAATCAGACCGTAAGCCAAACCCCTGCGATCGTCAATGTCATAATCTGGAATAAGTCCAAAAAAGACTGTTACCTGCTGATGGAATTGTTTTTACAATCTCACAAGATACGCGCAGCAGCCGTACGAACCGATCCTGCAACCGTCACACGCCGCCTCCGACGCCCCGAGAACGCACCACGTGCCAGCCCGCATCACCAGCCTGCCGATCGACGCCCACCGGGACCAGATCGTTGCAAAACTGCGAGCCGGCCAAGGCCTCGTGCTAATCGCCCCGCCGGGGTCGGGCAAGACGACGCGTGTGCCCGGCATGGTCACCGAGGCTGTAGGGAACGACAGTCAGGTGGTCGTGCTTCAGCCGCGTCGTCTGGCGACCCGGCTGGTCGCGCAGCGTGTGGCGACCGAGCGCCGAGAGAGGGTCGGCCAATCCGTCGGCTACATGACGCGGCACGACCGCGCGGTTGGGCCGAACGCGAAACTTGTATTCATGACGGAAGGCCTCCTGCTCCGTCGACTGCTCTCCGAACCGACGTTGCCCAATGTCGCGGCTGTCGTGCTCGACGAGTTCCACGAGCGCAGCCTGTCCGCCGACCTGGCGCTCGGCCTGCTGCGACGGCTCCAGCGCGGCGACCGCAACGACCTCCGCCTCGTCGTCATGTCGGCCACGCTCGACGCCAAACCCGTGGCCGATTACCTCGACTGCCCGACCGTCGAAGCGCCGGGGCGGTCGTACCCTGTTGACATCACGCACATCGATCAGCGCGTCGAACGGCGTGTGTGGGACGTCGCGGCGCAGCAAGTCGCGCAGACGTTAAGCACAACCGACGAAGGCCACATCCTTGTCTTCATGCCCGGCGTGTTTGAAATCAGCCGCACGATCGCCGCCTGCCGACAAGTGATCGATCACGCGGCATCGCACGTCAAGCTGCTGCCTCTGCACGGCTCGCTTCGACCGCAGGAGCAGGACGCCGCCGTCGCGCCGTCCGACGATTCGCGCGTGCGCAAGGTCATCGTTTCGACCAACGTGGCTGAGACGTCGATCACCATCGACGGCGTGCGACACGTCGTCGACAGCGGGTTAGCCAAGTCGCCGCGCTACGACGTGCAGCGTGGGTTGAACGTCCTGCTGGCCGAGCCGATCAGCCAGGCCTCAGCCGAACAACGCGCCGGGCGGGCCGGCCGAACCGCGCCCGGCACGTGCGTGCGACTCTGGCCGCAGGTCGAACACAAGCACCGGCCCGCGCAGCTCGCGCCCGAGGTTCAACGGATCGACCTGTGCGAAGCCGCGTTGCAGGTGCAGGCCCTGACCGGTCAGCCGATCGACGCGTTCGACTGGCTCGACCCGCCGGCACAAGACGCCGTGTCACACGCGCACAACGTCCTGCAACAACTCGGCGCACTCAACGGCGATCTCAAGCTCACCGACCTCGGCCGACGGATGGCCCGCTACCCGTTGCACCCGCGTCTGTCGCGCATGCTGGTCGAAGCCCGCCGCCGAGGCTGCGACGACCGGGCTTGCAAATGGGTCGCCCTGATCAGCGACCGACCCATCCTGATCGGCCCGCCCAAGCCGCAACTCATCGAACAGGTCGGCGGCGAACCGATGTCCGACTTGATCGTGGCAGAGCGCGCGTTCGACCTGGCCCACGCCGTGCGATTCGACCGCGCCGCCTGCGAGGCGATCGGCGTACACGCACAGGCCGCGCGCGAGGTGCGGCAGGCCGTCGAACAACTGCGTTCGATTCAGAAAAGCGTTGACCACGACTCGCCCGCCGCGACCCGGAAGACGTCAGACGAAACCGAACGCGACCTGATCGCCGCGTTGCTCGCGTCGTTCCCGGATCACATCGCTGTCCGACGTTCAGCCGAACGCCCCAACTGCGACATGCCCGGCCGAAGGCGCGTCGTGATTGACAAGCGCAGCGCCGTCCAACGCCCCGGCGTCCTCGTCGCGCTCGACGTGCGCGAGGTCGGGCACGGCGACAACGTCCGCACGTCGCTTTCAATGGTCAGCCTCGTCGAACCCGACCTGCTGGGCGAGGTCTTTCCCGATCAACTGGCGACCCGCAGCCAGGCCGTTTGGAACGACGACACAGCGTCTGTTGAACAAGCTGAACAACGCGTCTTCAACGACCTCGTGATCGACGAAACAAGACGAAACGCCGCCGAGGATGTTGACCTCGACGCCGCGGCCGACCTGCTTGTCGAACACCTCTGGCAGAACGAGCTGCGCCCGCTCAAGCGATGGGACAAGTCGGTCACGCAATGGATCGACCGCGCGCGCTGCGTCGCCGCGTGGCGACCCAAGCGCGGCCTGATCGCGTACGACGACGACGAACTGCGGCTCGTGCTGCACGAGCTGGTGCGCGGCGCGACACGACTGAACCAAGTACGAGATCGCGACTGCCTCACGCCCGTCATGAACGCCCTGTCGTGGGACGACCAGCGCTTCGTCGAACAGATGTCACCCACTGCCGTGTCGCTACCCGCCGGTTCTCGGATGAGACTCACCTATCAGTCAAGCCCCGAGCCGAGCGTCCGCGGCGCAGCCACGATCCAGCAGTTGTATGGCCTGACCGACACGCCCACCGTCGCCGGCGGCGCGCAACGCGTCCTGATGGAAATTCTCGGCCCGCACCGCCGCCCCGTACAGGTCACCGACGACCTAGCCAGCTTCTGGGAAACGACCTATCCCGAACTTAAGAAAGACCTGCGACGGCGGTACCCCAAGCACGAGTGGCGATGAGTCGGCCCAATTCCGTGGATTCCGATCTACTGCCAACCCGTGCGGGCCTACTCTTAATGTTGGACAATGCGTACCCCGATCAGAGGACCGATCGTTTGACCCGCCGCCTATCGCATCTCGTTCTGGCCGTGTGCTGCATCGCCGCACTCGCGGTTGCGTCGTTTGCCCAGAATCAACCTCAGCCTCAACCGCAGCCGCCGATCGCCGCGCCTGAGGAGAACGGCCTGACAACCGAGGCGATCGAGGCCAAGCGCACCGCCGCCAAAGAAAGCACGACACTCGACGACGACACCAAGGCGAAGATCGAGGCGGCATACAAAGACGTGGCGCTCAAGGCGTTGTCCGACGCGTCCGCGGACGAGACGCGGGCCGCGGCGTTCGACCAGCTCGTGCAGCCCGGCCCGCAGTCGGCAGGCGACCTGACCAAACAGGCGGAGGACGAGCTGGCGGCCCTGCCGACCCAGGCCCCACCGATCACCGACCTACTCGACGACGCGCCGATCAAACAGGTCGAGCAACGCCTGGCCGATGAGACGGCCAAGCTGACAACGCTGCGTGATCGGCTCAAGTCGATCGATCAGTTGCTGCAAGCGTTAAAGACTCGGCCGGAAGAACGCGCAGCCGAGCTCGTGGCCAACAAGACAAAGTTGCAGGAGATCGAGACGGCGCTGTCAGCCAAACCGCCGGACGGCGAGCCGGCCGAGCTGACCGAAGCCAAGCGCATCGCGCTGCAGGCGCGTCAGCGCTGGCGGCAGGCCGAGCAGCGCAAGCTCGAACTCGAGTCGGCGACGGTAGACGTCCGCCAACGGCTGCGCACCGCGCAGCGCGCGCTGGCGCAGCGCCAGACGGAATTGGCCCAGCAAACCGTCGACGAATTGACCCAGCGGATCGAGACGATGCGCGCCGCCGAGCGGCAGGCCGACCTGGAAGCCGCCCGACGCGCCGCGGTCCAGGCCGCGGCGCAGGGCAAGCACCCGGCCATCGTCGAGTTGACCGAGCAGACCGAACAGTTCGCCGAGGAGGCCAAGAGCGTCGGCGAGGCTAGTAAGAGCGTTGCCGAGAAGATCAAAGCCGCCGGCGACCAGGCGACGCGGGTCGAAAAAAACCTACAAAGCGCCAAAGAGAAGCTGGAGGCGCTGGGCCTCAGCGGCGAAATGGGGCAGGAGCTGCGCGACCAGCGCCGCAAACTGCCCGAACTGTCCGTGATCCAACGCCAGAACAGGGAGCGCGACGAAACGATCCGGCAGACGCGGTTCCGGCACATCAAGGTCGAAGATCGACTGCGCGAACTGGAAGACCTGGAGTCGGCTGTCAATGAACTGATGGCCGAGAAGGAGATCGACAGCCTGCCGGAAGACCAGCGGGAGAAGATCCGCGCCGATCTCCTTGACAAATTGACCAAGCAGAAAGAGAACCTCGAGAAGCTGGACAAGGATTACCGCGAGTACCGCAATCGCCTGGGTGACTTGGCGACCGAGCAACAGCGGACGCTGGAGCAGGTCGAAGCGTACGCGGCGTTTCTGGACGAGCGACTGCTCTGGACGCCCAGCGGTTCGCGCCTGGGCGTGACAACCTGGGAGCAGATGGGCCGGGCGCTGCGGTGGCTCGCCTCGCCGACGGCTTGGCGGGACGCGGGCAAGGGCCTGGTCGACGCGGTGGCGCGCTGGCCCTACCTCGTCGCCATCGTCGCGATCGTCCTGACCGCGCTGCTGGTCGTGCGGACAAGGCTCAAGCGGATGATCCGCGAGACGGCCAAGCACGTCTCGAAGATCAACGACGACACGTATGTCGACGCGTTGATCGTCTTGGGCAGCGACCTGCTGCTGGCGTTGCCGATCCCGCTGGTGATGTTCACGGTCGGCTTCCTGCTGCGCCAATCGCCGCCGACCGTGGAATACGAATTGGCGCGCTCGGCCGGCGCGGCGTTGATGGTCGCTTCTTACCTGACGCTTGGTCTGCGATTCTTTGGAATCCTCTGTCGCGACCCAAACCTCGGCGGCGCGCATTTTCGGTGGGACGCCGGCGCGCGGCGCATGCTGCGGCGCAGCTTGACGTTCCTGCTCATCGCCATCGTGCCGTTGGCCGCGGTGGTCACCCTGTTCACGGCGCACGGCGACGACGCTGCCGACCACAGCGTCGGCCGAGCGTCGTTCATCGTTGTGATGGGCATCCTGTCGGCCGTGCTGGCGCGCGTGTTCCGACCCAACAGCGGTGTCATCGCCACGGTTGTGGCCCGCCGCCGCAAGGGCTATCTCTGGAGTCTTCGTTACGTCGTGTTCGCGGCCGCGTCGTTGCTTCCCGTCGTCATGATCCTGTTGGCCGGGCTGGGCTACTACCACACCGCCCTGGAGTTGAGTAAGCGGTTGGCCTCGACGCTGGGCATCTGCGTCGCCGCGCTGGTCGTCCACGACCTGGTCCTGCGCTGGTTGGCCGTGGCGTCGGCCCGGCTGGCGGTCGAACAGGCCCAGCTCAAGCGCGAGATGGCGCTGCGAGCCAGCACGGAGGTCGCCGCGACCCCCGGCGGCGAGGAGGTCACCACGCTTCCGAAGATCGGCGAAAAGATCGAGATCGACCTGGCCCGCGTCAACGAACACGCGCGCAAGCTGCTCCGCGCTTCGATCGGCGCGGGGCTGATCCTGACACTCTGGTTCGTCTGGGCCGCCGTCCTGCCGGCGCTGGGCATCCTCGACGGCGTGAACATCTGGGAGACCGTGCCGGCCGACGGCGAGACGCCGGCCAAATACGTCACGCTCGGCTCGATCGCCCTGTTGGCCGTGGTCATCCTGATCACCATAATCGCCACCAAGAACGTGCCCGGCGTGCTGGAGATCAGCGTCCTGCGCCGCCTCGCGATGACGCAGGGCACGCGCTACGCCGTCGCGACGATCTGCCAGTACGTCATTGCGGCGATCGGCATCTTCTACGCCTTCCACCTGATCGGCATCGGCTGGTCGCAGGCGCAGTGGCTCATCGCCGCGCTGGGCGTCGGCCTGGGATTCGGCCTGCAGGAGATCTTCGCCAACTTCATCTCCGGCATCATCCTCCTGTTCGAACGGCCCATCCGCGTCGGCGATGTCGTGACAGTCGGCGAAACGACCGGCGTCGTCAGCCGAATCCGCATCCGTGCCACGACCATTACCGACTTCGACCGCAAAGAGTTTGTCGTGCCGAACAAGGAGTTCGTCACCGGCCGACTTCTGAATTGGACGCTGTCGGACAAGATCAATCGGCTCGTGCTCAATGTTGGTGTCGCGTACGGCTCGGACACGAACAAGGCGCGCGAGCTGATGCTCAAAGTATGCCACGACCACCCCATCGTGCTGGAAGAACCTAAACCGGTGGTCACGTTCACCACGTTCGGCGAGAGCACGCTCGACTTCGTCGTCCGCGCGTACCTGCCCGACCTGGACAACCGCCTGGCCACCATGAACGACCTGCACATGCAGATCGATCAGGTCTTCCGCGAGGCGGGCATCGAGATCGCCTTCCCGCAACGCGACCTGCACATCCGCTCCGCCGACGTGGCTGTGCCCATCGCGCACACCAACGGACAGCACGACGACGGCGGACAGGTCGGCCGTGCATCCGACACCGTTCCCGCAGACGAGGCACCGATCAAACGCGAGGACATCTCGGCCGGTCAACAGCCGGTCGTCGACGACGCCCCCGACGGCGAAGCGGTCACGTAATGCGCGTGCGACAAATCGACATGGAAGGCGGGGTTTTGAATTGTGTGCCACTGGCGGCTTGCCCGCCAGTGTTCGAATCGATCGAACAAGGCACTGGCGGGCAAGCCGCCAGTGGCACCCACCCACATCACGTGCGGCGAAGTCATCCCTTTCAACCGGTTACCTACGGCCGAGCGACCAGACGGACGCCGGCCAAACCGACCGACGCCGCGTCCTTGGGCAACGCGATGTCCAATGGCCCGGTGACTTCGAGCGCTTCCATATCGTGTTCGACCAGCCCGCCGCTCGCGGGCAACGCGACTGTGATCGCTCGCCCCTCGACCTGCAACGTGACTTGCCGTTTCACAGCCGCGCTTTGCGGCGACACCAGGATCAACCGCACGTCGTAAACGCGCTTCGTCTTGTCACGGAGCACGGCCTTGCTGTCCGGCGAGACCGTCGTCGGGATCGTCACCGTCGCCGCGCCCAGCACGCCGCTGCCGCCGACGAACGAGCCCGTGTCGGCCGGGTCGTGTGTGAACCATTGCACGTCCTGCCGCGGCTCGACCACGGCCGCGGTGCGCGAGCGCGCGTCGACCCGCAGCCACATCGTGCCGTCTTCGTCACGCCGATCGCCAATCGCGCCGAAGTTGATGCCGACGCGCTGGATCGCGCCCGTGTGCGTCGGTTTGTCCGACGTGTACTGCGTCCAAAGCGCGTTGCCAGGGCGGTGCACCATACCCACAGCCGTCATGCGATTGCGCTTGTGATGCGTGCCGAAGTTCGGGATCGCCAGCACGCCGCCGGCCGGGATCAGCGTCGGCGCGCAACCGGCGTCGAAGCCGGTCAGTTTCATCACGCCCGTCCCGCCCGCCAGGTCGTAAAACGCCGTCCGCCAGGTGACCAGCCCGTCGCAGGCGATCAGGTGGTTGCACCCGCCCTTGCGGAACGACCAAGTTTCCGGCAAGCCGGTCAACGCCGACGTCCGCACGTGACGCTTGCCCGTGCGCAGGTCATACGGATTGCCGTAGCGATCGATCAGCAGGTCGTCCATGATGATGTGCGGCGTGTGGTACGCCGACTCCTCGACCGTCCACAACACCTTGCCGTCTTTACCGCGCAGCCCGCGCATGCGACCGGGTGCGTTCTTGTTCGTCCTGCCGCGACGCACGTCGAACGCGAGGTTATGCCACTTGCCATCCCGCCACTCGATCAGGTTGCGGTTCGGCACGAGCAACATGTCGTGCTTGGCGGAGTACGCGATGTTCCTCGTGTACACGTCCAGCGCATACGACCAGACAGGCTTGCCAGTCTTCAGGTCGAACACGCGGATGGCCGGCGGCTGATCGGTCGGCAGCTTACGACCCGCTTCGATGAACTTGTTGTGAACCTTGTCGGTCAACAGGTCGACGGCGAAGACCTTGCCGCCGCCGAGGCAGAAGCCGCTGCGGTTGATAAACCCCCAAGTCGCCTTGCGCTGCCAGAGCGGCTTGCCCGAGTGTCGGTCGAACGCGGCGAGGTACGACATGCGCATCCGGTCGCCCGCCCAATCACCGCCGTTGCCGTCATAACCCGCCTGCGCGTCGATCACGTCCTGCGGGCGGAACAGCGTCGTAACAATCACGTCGCCCGCCACACGCACGCCGCCGAACCGCAGGTCGCCTTCGATCGGCACGGTCCACTTTGCGGTCTGCTTACCCGTCTTCGGGTCGAAGCGCAGCAGGTTTCTCGCGGCGGCGACGTAGATGCCGTCGGGCAGTGAGACGAAGTTGAAACCCGACGCCCGGCAGCGTTCCGGCGGCGTGACTTCGAACTTCATCGCCGGCTCGTGCGCCCACGGTTTGGGGTGCTTCTTGGAGTGTTTGCCCAAGCCGCCGCCCGACCCGCCGAACGTGTACATCTTCGGCAGCGGCCGTTCCCACAACACGCGGCCGGTGTAGATGTCTACCGCGCCGAGCAGGCCCGGGCCTTGCAGGATCATCCGCCCCTCAACGATCTCAGCCATGACCGGCTGCGGGTTCAGGCCATGCCCCGACTGGTGATCCACCATCCCGTCGAAATAGAACCGCGCGTGCGCCGCCTGCCCGCCGTACCACAGCAACCCAAGCGGCGCTTTGACACGCTTGTCGCGCGACGCCAGCGTGTTCGACCCGTCGTGAAACTCCTGCGGCCAATCGTCCGCCCCAGGAAGCGGGCCTTCGCGTTTGGTTACCTTCCAGTCGCCGCCGTTGCGTTCGACCATCACGCCGCCGTACGGCCGAAGCGACTCACGATACCGCTTGTCGATCGCGCCGTCGTTTTCCGAAACGACCAACGAAGCGACGTAAGGCGGCAGGTCGTTCGTGCCGGCCGGGCCGGTGACGATGTTGAGCCGGTGCGTGTGGAACAACCCGTTCGCGTCGAATTCTCGTCGGAGGCGGTTGGCCTTGTCGGCGTCGCGCTCGACGGCCAACACATGAAAGCTCGTGTGACGAATCAGTTGCTCGACAAGCGCGCCGTCCTTCAAACCGCCGACGAGGCAATAACCGTCCTGCGTACCCGCCAATTGCGTCAATCGCAACAACTCTTGCGTCGGGCTTGAATCGACCTTGGGCGCGTCGTGCCGATACGTGCGCGGCTCGACCTTCTTCTCACCGAAACAATACAGGCCGCCCTCATTCGTGCAGACGAAGACATGACCATCGAGTTGGTATCGGTAACGTACCGTGCCCTTGACGCCTGGCGTCTTGGGCAATTCGGGCCCGGGCGTTGGCTTGACTATCTTCTCGACCAACTTCTCACCCGTATCAATGTCGAACACACCGCTGCCGTGGTGACCCATGACCTGCAGCTTGCCCTCGTGGATGCGCGTCTCGTTGAAAGGACGAAACTGGCTAGTGTTGTTCGTCCAAACGGTCTTGCCCGTCTCCGCGTCAAGGCAGTAGACGTAGACGCCGTCGACCGGCCAATAGCCGAACACGCAGTAGAGCTTGCCGTCTTCAATCGTCGGCCGCGCGCCCGCCGGCCAGGCGCTGATGAGCCGATCATGACCAAGCACTTTGCGGTCGCTGTCGGGCTTGTCCATCGCCGCGTGGAATCGCCAGCGGAACTTGCCGTTGTGGTCGAGGCAATGCAGCCGACCGTCGTCCGACGCGACGTAGACGCCGTAGTCGTCCGCGACCGGCGCGACGCGGATCGGCCCATCGGTGTTATACCGCCAAAGCTCCCGCCCCGTCTTCAGGTCGAAGGCGAGCAGCGCGCCGTTGTATTCGCAGCCAACGTAAACCCGCCCCGCCGCCACGGCCGGCTTGTAGGCCGAATCGAGGTGCATCCGCTGGGTCGATCCCCACGCGGTCTTGCGGGCGGGCAGGTGGTGAACCCACTGCATGTGCAGGTCGGCCTGAACTGAGCCGGCCAAAAGCAGAACCATCCCAACGACGAGCAAGCGACGCGCCATATGACCGACCTCCAATGAAACGGTGACAGCCCATATTGTGACACAGCGCGGCTTGGGTTACGGGTTTGGTCACCTCTGAACAACCTCTCCCTTTGGGAGAGGTCGGCGGATTCGCCGTCGGGTGAGGGTTCGCGCGGCCGTGATGCGTCTTGACGGCGTGGCTCGACTGCGAAGAGCCCTCACCCCAGCCCTCTCCCAAGGGGAGAGGGAGCCATCCAGAGACCCATCCGGTGCTTCACGAGTTACACTAAACGACTCACCGGCGCGAGCGTCAGGCTGCTTCCTCGACCTGATCCACATGTTCAACCACCCCGCACTGCTTTGGTTTCTGCCCGCCGCGCTGCTGCCGATCGTGCTGCACTTGATCACGCTCTACCGCGTCCGCACGGTTGAGCTGAGCACGTTTCGTTTCCTGATGGACAGCTACCTCAAGCAGCGTCGTCGCTTCAAGTTCTGGGAATGGTTGATCGTCATGCTCCGCGTCCTGTGCGTCGCGCTGATCGTCATGCTCATCGCTCGGCCGGTGCTGCAGCGCTTCGGCGGCCTGTTCGCCGGCGACGGTCGGCAGGTCGTGATCGTGGTCGACGCCGGCGCGTCGATGTCCGTCACGTCGTCCGGCCGAACGGGGCTGGACCGCGCCAAAGACGCGGCCGTGGGCGTGATCGACCTGCTGGCGGACAGCGACACGGTCACGCTCGTGCGCGCCGGGCGGCAGCCGACGTTGCTCATGCAGTCGCCAGCCGAGCAGGCGGAGTCGCTACGCAACGCGATCCTATCGATCGAGCCCGACGCCACGCCGTCCGACCTCGCGGCCGCGTTCGACGTCGCACGTGACGCGCTGGCTGACACGCCCGACACCGTCTACGTCGCGACCGACGCCAACCGGCGCTCGTGGGCGACGCTGCAAAGCCGAACGCAGGACGGCACCACAGCGGGCCCGCGCACCGTCGTGCTCGACGTCGGGCCTGACGATGCCGTGCAGAACGTCGGCCTGATCGGCGAACCGCCACGCACGCTGCGCCCCACGGTTGACCTGCCCATCGTCCTGCGCGCGACGGTCGTGAACGGCTCGGCCGGCGACCCGGTCGACACGGCGATCAGCGTGATCATCGACGACCAACAGGTCGCGCAAGCGCCGGTCACGCTCGCGCCGAACCAGCGCAAGACGCTCACGATCCCCTACACACCACGCCGGGCCGGCCTGCTGCGCGGTCGATTCGTCCTGCCCGCCGACGCATTCCCCAGCGACGACCAGTTCTTGTTCAGCCTGAACGTCGAGCGTCGGCTGCGCACACTGATCGTCACGTCGCGGTCGGGAAACGGTGACAACGGCGACACGCCGCGCGTCTTCGACGCCGCGCGTTTCATCACCGCCGCGTTGCGCAGCCCGCTGCTGGCGGGCGACGTGCGCCGCAAGTCTAATGACGGGCAAGCGGAGCGCAGCATCGCCGAGTCGTTGGCGATTGCCACCGTCGAATCACACGCCCTAACCGAAGACGACCTGCGCCAAGCGGACACGGTCGTGTTGGCCGACGCGCCGCTCGACGCCGACCGCGCCACGATGTTGCGCCGTTACATCGAGAACGGCGGCGGCGTCCTCGCCCTGACCGGGCCGAGCGTGACGCGCGACGTGTACAACGACTTTCTGATCGGCGCCGCCTTCACGCCCACGCCCGACGCCCTGCCACGGCTCGCGCAACCGGTCGGCCAACCGGACGACGAAGCCTCGGCCGTGGCCGTGGCACGCGGCGACGCCGAGCACGACGTGCTGCGAGCGTTCGACACCGCGGCCGGCGCGGCGTTCGGCAGCGCGCGGGTCTACCGGCGCTTCCACATCGACCTGCCCGACGCCAGCACGCTCGCACGCAGCGGCGACACGCTGCTGGCCGGCGCAACCGCGTCGCCCGCGACCGTCCTGCTGCGCACGAGCGACGGCAAGCCGATCTTGATCGACGCGCCGATTGGGCGCGGGCATCTGCTGCTCGCCGGATTCGGCGCGACGCCGCGTTGGTCGAACGTCTCACTGCGACCACAATTCGTGCCGCTCTTGCTGCGCAGTGTCGCGTATCTGCGCCGCCCGTCCCCCGCTTCGACCGAGCCGGCCATCCGACCCGGCGACCCGGCCATCGTCCGACTCAACGAGTCGTGGCGAGACGCAACCGTGCAGGCGACCGACCCGACCGGCCGAGCGACGTCGATCAACACCGCACGCACAGCCGTCGGCCGAGAAGGCGTCCTGCTCGACACCGATCGGTCGGGGCATTACCGGTTCGTCGTCCACCGCCCCGGCGCGTCGCCCGACGATGCGGACGCCGAAGTCGAGTTGGGGTTCACGGTCAACATGGCCGGCGACGGGATCGACCTGGCGACACTCGACGAACAGGCCGTGCGCGCGGCGCTGCCCAATCGTGAGGTCGTTTACATCCGCGGGTCGGCGACCGACCCAACGATCGCGGCCCAACTTTCACACCGGCACGAGCTTTGGAAATGGCTCATCGCGCTGGCGTTCTTCGTCATCGGCCTCGAATTCCTGCTGGCGACCGTGCGCGGCAGCGAGGACGACGCCGCGACGGGACCGCTCGACAACGAGGGGGACGCCCAACCGCCGAGCCGCGTGCGATCGCTATTGACCGCGTTGGGGTGGGGACGATTCGATTGAAAGCGGCCAGTTCGTGCCGAGCTTTGCAGAAGAGTCGAGACCATTCGTCAATCCGTTGAGCCAGTTTGCGGTGCCCTGCCGGGCGGGCCTGCTCAAGCGCCGCAGCGGCTTGGCGCTGCGCTTTGACGGAACGGCTTCGCCGTAAAGACCACATGAGTTGGGGGACGCTCGCCGCCGCTCCCCCAAACCCCCGAAGCTCCCCCGCGGAAGTCGGGCCATCGGCCGAGCGCCCATCAACGACCACACCTTCCGGGGGCGGCCGGGGGGTTCGGGGGCTGGCCGCGAAAGGCCCCCGATCGGCCGAGCCTTTGATGTGTGCAGCACCACGTCGGCGATCGAGGCCGAAACACGGTGACGCCAAGCGCGTAGTCCGAGCTACTCTGGCGATTGAAGAGGCCCGCACGGCGAGTGCATCGCTTCTGTTTAAGCCATGAGAACCGAGAATGCTCGAACAAGGCGCGAATCGGCGCGACGCGAAACAGCGCATTTGGAAATCGGCAGAGCTTTGGCGACAATAATCAACGACCCCGCGTTGCAGCCCGACTCGACCAACGACTGACCATGCCCACCACGCAAGACACCGCCGGCGACCTGCAACGACTCGTCCATGCGACGCGTCGGCGGATGCGGCTGTACTGGACGCTCACCGGCGTCGGCCTTGTCGTTGCCGCGGCGGCGGTCGCCCTGTTGCTCGCGGCGGCGCTTGACGTGATGTTGGCGATGTCCGTCGGCGGCCGACTTGCGTCGCTGGTCGCCGTCGCCGTGCTGACCGGCGTCGCCGTTTTGCTCGCCGTTATTTGGCCGATCGCGCGCCCGCTGCACGTCAACCAGGTCGCGCTGCGCATCGAACAGGCCGTGGGTGGGATTCACAACCGACTGATTACCTTGTTAGACCTGCTGCGCGGCGGCGGGCGGGTCGATACGACCGAGCCGTTTGTCCAACGGGTCGTTACGCAGACGCGCGACAAGCTCGACGGCTACCACCCGCACAATGTGGCCGACCCGCGGCCGGCGCGGCGGAGCCTGGCCGTCGGCGCGGGCGTCGTGCTCGGTGTGGTCGCGCTCGTCCTGCTATTCAGCCCGCGGCTGTCCACCGCGGTGGCGCGCATCGTGCAACCGACCGCGTCGATCGCACCGGCCACCGGCACACGCCTCGTCGCGCCCGGCGACCTGAACACGCTTCAGGGCGAACCGTTGACCATCGATGCAACGACCGACGGTCGAGCCATCGAAGAACTGACCTTCCGCATGCGACCGGTTGGCGGCGAGTGGCGCGACCTGGCCATGCGACGGCAAGACGACACCAGCTACACGCTCGAGTTGACCGGCCTCGACGCCGACTGCGAGTACCAACTCGTCGGCGGCGGCACGTGGTCGGACGTGTACGGCATTGCCGTGGCTCGTCGGCCGATCGTCACATCGTTGCAGGCGACCGTGCATCAACCCGACTATCTGAACGACGACACCGCTCAGGTCATACCGCACGACGCGGACGAGGCGTCGGCTGTGATCGGCTCGCGACTCGCCTTGCGTGCGCAGGTCACCGACGACGCGACACGCGGCGAGCTGCGCGTCTACCGCGCGACGACTCGGCCGACGGGGCGCACGGTCACGCGCGAGATCGTTTGGGTCGACGACGAAGTGCCGGCCGACGCGGCGCTTGTGGGCAAGTGGAAGTGGACGAACGAGACGGCCTTCAGTGGGCGTCAGTCGCACACCTTCGATTGGCAAGGTCAGCCGTACGGCTTTGACACGCGCCTGCAGCCACTCGACGCGCCGGCCGGCGCGTCGTTGTTCGTCTACGTCCACCTCGACCCCGAAGAGCCGCCGCAACAGGTCACGCTCATCGTTCGCAGCGGCGAACAGTCGTACCGACTCACGTGGGGCGAGCCGGAAGAAGATGTGAACACGGCAAACGACAAAGCCGTGCGCATCCACGCCGGCGAGTTGCCGTCGCTCGCGTCGGGCCAAGCGTGGTCGCGACTCCAAGTCCCAATGGAACGGCTCGGCGACAGCGCCAAGACGGGCGTAAAGCTGACGGGCGCGACGTTCACCGCCGGGCAGGGCCGTGTGTGGTTCGATCGGCTCGGCTACCTCACACGTCGGCCGCAGCAGATCAAGACGACCAAGCTAGACCTCGTGCGCACGGTCGAGATGACGCGCAACGGTGACGACTGGTCGTCCGACATCCAAGTCACAAGCGACGCGCAAATGTCGGCTGTGTTCTTCAATCGGCTCGGCCACGCGAGCGTGCCGACGCGGCCGCTGGCGGTCACGGCGTTGGCTGACGCGCCGCCGCAGGTCGCGATCGATCGGCCGGGCAAGGTCGCGACGCTCGGCAAGGCCGCGCCCGTGCCCGTCATGGTCCGCGCCAACGACGACTTCGCCCTGGCGTCGATCCGTTTGCAGACGAGCATCGACGGCCAACAGTGGCGCAGCGCCGCGACGACCACGACGTTCGACGAGGTTGTCACACGTCATTACCAGACATTGATTCTCGACACGTCGGCGATGCAGCGCGGTGACGTGCTGTATTACCGTGTCGCCGCGCGCGACCGCAAGGACCAGATCACCGTAACCGCCCCGCAGCGCGTGGCGCTCGGCGTCGATCCGCAACTGGCCGACGCGACGGACGAAGAAGCGCGTTACAAGGCGCTGGCCGATCGACTGAACCAATTGGCCGACACGCAGAAGCTTGTTGATCAGAAGATGGCCGAGCTGATGGCCAACCTGCCCGACGGGGTCAAGCCGTTCGCCCAGAACAAGGGCGGCTTGAAAAACCCCGACGGTTCCGACGTCGCGCCGAAGGACATGCAGAAGTTCCTTGAGCAGTTCGACCAGGCGCTGGCGGCTGAGCAACGCCAGCAGGCCGCCGAGCTTGACGCGCTGTTAAAGAAGCAACAGCAGGAGGCGGGCGAGTTAGCCGGCCGATTCGACCAGGCCGCGTCCGACGCGAAGCAGTCGCCCACGGCCGCGCCGTTGTCGTCGCAGGTCTTGTCATCGATCGCGCAGCGTCTGCAACAGCTCGCGCAGGACCGCGCCGCAATGAACGCAGGCGCGCAGTCGTCGTTGCAGAAGATGCAAGAGCTCAATGCCGCGGGCGACGATGCCGCGCAGTTGGCCGCGTTGCACAAGCAGCTCATGCAGATGCTCGCCGCGCACCAGGGCTTGGCGAACGACCCACAGCAGGTCGAGCGCATGATGCGGTTACTGCTGGCCAAGATGCGTGCACAGCAGGCCATGCGGCAACTCGGTGGGCTGGGCGGTCGGCTGGAGATTCAACGGCAGGAGCTGAGCCACCTCGCGGCTGAGGCTACCGGCCTGCGTGACAAGACGCTGCGTGCCGACGGCTCGGCGTTGCGGCACCTGAGCGACCTGCAGCAGGGGCTTGACCCGCAGGCGTTCGACGCGCTGATGCGCGCCAAGCAATTGCTGCGCGACCGCGCGACCGACGCGACCGCGGGGCCAACGCAGCGTTGGTCGCCGCCGATGCGCAAACCCGACGTCGACTTGGCGACCGACGGCCAGCAGCGCACGCCGCAGGAGGTGGCGGACGAATTAGCCAAGCGACTCGCCGCGGCACAACAACTGGACGACCCCGACTGGTGGGACCAACCGCTCGATCCCGAAGCGAAGCAAAGCCCGTCGCCGCGCGACATGTTGGCCAAGCATCAGGACGACCTGGCGCGGTCACTCGAATCACACGGCGCGGCGGGTCGGCGAACCACGCAGCAGGTCACGCAGTCGCAAGGCGCCGTCGGCAGCGCGTTGGACGAAGCGCAAAAGGTCGCGCCCGACGCGCCCGAGGCCGACGACGCGACGCGGTCGCTGATCGATGCGCTGTCGTCGCCGCAGGTCCGCGCGTTGCTCGCGATGGCGCATCGCGCGTCGATGCAGCAGTCGCAGGCTTCGCAGCAGGACGGCGACCAGGGCTCGCAACAGGGCGACCAGACACAACGCACGACGGCGAAGCCGACCTACGACGGCCAACCGCGTGCCGGCACGATCGAGCACATGGACCTGGACGACATCGACCCGCGCAGCCGATCGGCGATCTACCGCCTGCCGCCCGAACTCCGCCGCCCGCTGCTGGAAGCAATGAAAGAGCGCGGGCCGGCCGCCTATCAGCCGCTGATCGACGCCTACTTTCGCCAACTCGCCGAGCAGGACAAGTGAACCGGCTCTGGCTGAAACTGATTCGCGTGGATGAGTCGTTCGCCGAGCCAAGCTCGATCGACTGGTTCTTTACGCGCCCGTGGGTCGCGATCGTCGGCGGGCTGTTGCTGATTCCGATTGCGTGGTGGATCGTTCAAAGACATGCCCGCGCGCTGCCGCACTTGAGCGTACGTTCGCGCACAATGTTAAGCGTCTGCCGCGTCGGCGTGCTCGCGCTACTCGTACTCGTCCTGGCGGACCCGCACGTTCGGCTCACCTCGACTGTCGAACACAAACCCGTCGTCGCCCTCATTGTGGACGAGTCGGCCAGCATGAAACTGCCGGCCGGCGTCTACGACGACGCGGACGCCGCCGAACCGCTCATCGCCGCAACCCGCGTCAAGTCGTTGGACGACCTGAACACGCGCAGCCGGCTCGACCTGGCGCGCGCCGCGCTGGGTTTGCAAGACGACCTGATCGACGACCTGTCGCAGCGTTTCGAGTTGCGAGCCTATCGGCTCGGTCGAAAGACGATACGGGAAGTCGACATCGTATCGATCACCGGCGACACGGACGCCACGTCATTCGCGGACGACGAAACGGCCATCGGCGACGCGTTGCGGCGGGTCGTGGACGACGCGGCCGGCAGAACGGTCGCGGCGGTCATTCTGGTCAGCGACGGGCGATCGACATTCGGCAGCGACCCGCGGCAGGTCGTGCGCGGGTGGGCTGCCCGTGACGGCGATCAAGGCAGGCCGATCTGGGCTGTGCCCGTCGGCTCGGACGTGACCGCGCCGGACGCCGTACTGCTCGACGTGCTATCGCCGGGACGAGTCACGCAAGGCGACACGGCCGCGGTCATCGCCACCGTCGGCTCGACCGGCCTCAGCGACCGCAAGGTACAAGTCGACCTGGTGCGCGGCGACGATGTGATCGACAGCTCGTCGATCACGTTGCAGGACGCTGAACGCCGCCAGGTGCAACTCGACTACCGCGCCGCGACGCCGGGCCGACACGCGCTGACCGTGCGCGTCAGCCCGCAGCCCGAAGAGCAGGTCAAGCAGAACAACGCGCAGACGATCGAGGTCGAGACGAGCGACGACCGGTTCAAGGTGCTCTATCTCGAAAGTGTGCCGCGATGGGACTTCCGTTTCCTCGACCACGCGCTGCGGCGCGACGGCGGGACGGACGCGACGCTGGTCATGTCGTCGCAGTTGCGCGCCGCCGGCGTCGAGCCAGACGACCTGCCGGCCGCGGCCAAACTGCCGCGCGACGTGGACGGATGGTCTGACTACCACGTCGTGATCCTCGGCGATGTCTCGCCCGCGCTGCTGACCTCGGCTGCGCAGAAGAGCCTGGTCGAGGCGGTGCGCCGGCGCGCCGTTGGCCTGATCGTGCAGGCCGGCCCGACCGCCATGCCGCATGCCTTCGCGGCAGGCCCGCTGAACGACCTGCTACCGGTCAACGTGCGACGCACGTCCGACGCGCGCGGCGCCCCCGGTGGGGTCGAAGCGCCGGCCTACGCGCCGTTTCGACTCAAGCTCTCGGGCGAGGGCGCGCTGCACCCGGCCTTTCAGCTTTATGACAGCGGGCCGAAGAACCGGGCGGTTTGGGACCTGATGCCCACGTTTTTCTGGTCGAGCGACGTCGTGGAAGCGCGACCTGGCGCGACCGTGCTGGCACGCCGGGTCGCGGCGCGCGACGAGACGCCGCTGATCGCTGAGCAGCCGGCCGGCAAGGGTCGCGTGTTTTACGTCGGATACGACGCGACGTTCCGCTGGCGGCGGAACATCGGCGAGCACGTGTTCGAGCGGTTCTGGGGGCAGGCGATCCGACGCGTCGCTCGGCCGCAGGACAAGGACGCCAAGCAAAGCCGGATCGAGGTCACGCCGCAACGGGCGGAGCCGGGCGAGCCGGTGGCTGTCGAGTTGTACGCGGTCGATGCGGGCGGCGAGCCGATCGACGCTGAAATGGTCAAGGTCAAGGTCACGCGCGACGGCGCGGCGGGCGATGGCGAGTCGTTGACACTCAAGCGCACCGGCCCGGGGCGTTACCGCGCCGTCTGGCGTGCGGAATCTTCAGGCCGATTCGCGTTGACCTATGACGGTGTTAGTCGATCCAATGCGTCCGTGCGCATCGCCGGGTCGGGTCGCGAACTGCGTCGGCCGATCGTCGATCGGGACACGCTCGGCGCAATCGGCGACGCGACGGGCGGCGGGCTGATCGAACTCGACCAACTCGCGACGTTGGCCGACCGCATCGAAGGCGAGGTGACGCGCGACACCCGCACGATCGAGCGGGCGGTCTGGGACCACTGGCTGACACTCGTGCTGATCGTCGGTTTATACTGCGTCGATGTCGGGATTCGTCGGATGACGGGGTCGATGTGATGCGTCGATTGCTTCGACATACTCTCGTTCGCCACGCCGCGCTTTGTGGTGCGATCTGCATTGCGTTGAGCGGCGCCAGCGATCATGTGATCGCGCAAACCGACGCCGCGCCCGACCTGCTCCCCGACGCGCAGCAGACGCGTCGTGTCGAGGCGGCGGTCGATCGCGCCGTCGAATACCTGGCGCGTCACCAGCACGCCGACGGTTCCTGGCCCAGCGGGCTGGGCAAGAACAATGGGATCAACGGCGTGTGCCTGTTGGCGATGCTCGGGCGCGGCCACGTGCCGGGTCGCGGGCCTTACCGCGCGACGGTCGAGCGGGCGGTCGCGTTCATCGCGGCGACGCAGGACGAGATGGGCATGTACCGCTCGCCGAACCCGACGCACGGGCCGATGTACGAGCACGCGTACGCCACCTTGGCGATGGTCGAGGCGTACGGCTACCTGCCCAGCCTGTTCATGCGCAAGAACTGCCAGCGCGCCATCGACCTGATCGTCAAAGCGCAAAGCCGCAACGGCGGCTGGCGGTATCAGCCCTACCCCGGCGACGCCGACCTGAGCGTGACCGTCATGCAACTGGTCGCCCTGCGCGCCGCGACGAACGCGCGGCTGACTGTGCCGCAGGAGACGATCAAGCGCGCGCTCGGTTACGTCAAGGCGTGCATCGCGGAGGAAGGCGGCTTCGCATATCAGCCCTACGGCGCGGCCGGCCCCGCGCGGACGACGGCCGGCATTTTGAGCATGCAACTGCTGGGCGAGTTCGACCACCCGGCCGTCGAGGCCGCGTTCAAGTACCTCGACAAACAGAAGTACGCGCCGACGATGGAGCACTACTGGTACTTCAGCTACTACGCGATGCAGGCCAACTACCAGGCAGGCGGCGACCGCTGGGCCAACTGGCACCCGAAGGTCCGCACGCTCATGCTCGGCACGCAGAACGAGGACGGCAGTTGGCCCGGCTACGGCGACGCGAAGTACAACGGCTCGACCAACTGTTTCTCCACCGCGATGGGCGCGATGACACTCGAGGTGTACCTGCACTACCTGCCGGCGTATCAGCGATGAGCGGAGGAGGCGGGGAGAAGGGGAGAAAGGGAGAATGGGAGAGGTGGAGCCCAGGAGCACGACTCAATGACAGTTGACTAATGACGAATGACCAATGACAAATGCGGCGTTGGCGCCCGTGCTCGGCGTAACCGGCCCATCGTCGTCATTGCCCCGTACTCCCCTTCTCCCCGCCTCCCTTTCTCCCCTGCTTTGCCCCCTTCCCGCGACTCGCTCCGGAGTACAACGCATGCCCGACAACTCCCCTTCATTCGATCTACAACAAGCCCACCGTTGGTTTGCCGCCAACTGCTTCAACGAAACATGGGGCTACATCGACCTGCCCGAGCGCGATGAGCCGAAGGTCACGCGGATGATCCACCTCGCGCACGCGTCTTACCACCACTGGACGCAACGCGACGACTGCGAGCCGAAGCACCTGGCCGTCGGCGCGTGGCAGTTGTCGCGCGTGTATGCGTTGGCGGGTCGCGCGGACGAGGCGACGCGGTACGGGCAGCGTTCACTCGACCTGTCTGAATCACAGGGTCTGGACGCGTTCACCACCGGCTACGCGCACGAGGCAGTGGCGCGAGCCGCGGACGTCGCTGGCGACGCGTCGGCGCGCGACCGTCACAAGGCCAAGGCGGCGCACTTGGCGGAACAGATTGAGGACGCGGACGAGCGGAAGTTGCTGACGGATGATCTGGGGACGATTGGCTAACGATCAGCGCGATCACTTCCCAACCGCCACCGCCGCCGCGATGATCTTGCCTTTGAAGTCGGTCTGTGTGTATTCGCCCACCAGACCGGCCGTGTCTGTACCGACGTCCAATCCGTCGAGTGGCATCGAAGGGATCGGGCCGCCCGCATCGACCTTGGCGGCCGTCTTCCCATTGACCGTCAAGGTGAGTTTTCCCCGCTTGGACAGGCTCGCGGTGAGCGAGACCTTGCCTTCCGGCAGCTTGTCTTTCGACACGGCAACCGTGAGTCGGCCGTTCGATCTCACGGCGACCGCCGGCTTGCCGTTGGCGATGTAGAGCGACCATCCGAGAGACGACCCACCCTGCGCGACGACGACACCGTCCGTCGCGTTTTCGATCGACGCGTTAACGGCCCACGCGCGGTTCGCAACCATCGGCGCTTTCTCGCGCGGCAATGCGTCGCCCGCTTTCAGCGTAAATTGCGTCTCCTTACTGAATGATTCAGCCGCGGCATTCCTGTTGCGGCGTCCACGGTTGTTCCACGGCCAAGGCTTGACCAGCGCCTCGACAGCCCACGCCTCCCATGCGTCGGCCATCTGCTTGAGACGTTCGGGTTCCTTCTCAGCCAGGTTGTTCAACTCCGTCCGGTCGGCGTCGATGTCATACAACTCCCACGGGCCGTTCGCTCCCTTGGCGACGAGCTTCCACTTGCCGTCTCGCATCGCGCGGTTGCCCTCATGCTCCCAGAAGATCGGCGACTTGCGCCCCAGCGGCTTGCCGCTTAGCGCGGGTCGGAGTGAAACACCCTGCATCGGTGTGACCGCCCGACCGTCGACCTGCTTCGGGTACGTCGCGCCGGCCAGATCGACGCAGGTCGCCATCAGGTCGATCAGGTGGCCGGGCTGCGATTCGAGTTGGCCGTGCCGCGACGCGTCGATGCCTTTGGGCCAATGCGCGACGAGCGGCGAGCTGATGCCGCCTTCGTGGACCCAGTGCTTGTACTCGCGGAACGGCGTGTTGGACGCGTTGGCCCACCAGACGCCGTAGCCGTTGTACGTGTCGGCCGGGCCGGACAGCACGCCCCGGCCCTGCTTGAGCACGACGCCGGTGCGTGTGCGCTTCGGGATCATGTCGTACTGCAGTTCGTCCTTGCCCATCGGCTTCAGGTCGTCGCGACCGTTGTTGTCGCGGTAGCGGATGCCCGGGTTGCCGCCCATGCCTTCGGCGCAGCCGCCGTTGTCGGCCAGGAAAAGAATGAGCGTGTTGTCGAGTTGCCCTGTTTCCTTCAACGACGCGACGATCCGGCCGATGCCCTGGTCCATGCAGTCGACCATGGCCGCGTAGACCTCCATATTGCGCAGGTGCCATGCGCGGTCGGCGTCGTTCTTCGAGTCGTCCCACGCTGCGGCGCGCGGGTCGCGGGGCGCCAGCTTCCAAGCCGGGTCGATCAGGCCCATGTCGAGTTGTCGCTTGTAGCGCGCCGTACGCATGGCGTCCCAGCCCGAGTCGTACTTGCCCTTGTACTTGGCGATGTTGTGCGGCCTGGCGTGCATGGGCCAATGCGGCGCGGTGAACGACACGTAAAGAAAGAACGGCTTGTCGGCGTGGTCGCGCTTGTGATCTTTGATGAACATCGCCGCGTTGTCGGCCGTCGCGTCGGTGTAGAAGAAGTCTTTCGAGTCGGGCACGATCAGCTTGTTGTCGCGCGTCAGCGAGTTCGGGTCATAGAAGCTGCCCGCGCCGTGGATCGTGCCGAAGAACCGGTCGAAGCCGCGCTGCAACGGCCAATTGTGTTTGTCAGCCGGCTCGTTCGGACGCACCTTCTTCGTGACATGCCACTTGCCGGACATGTACGTGCGGTAGCCGGCGGGTCGGAGCACCTCGGCGATCGTTCGACAATTCCGTTTCAAGTCGCCCTGGTAGCCGGGCAGTTTCTGGTCGCTCATCATCCAGCCGATGCCCGCCTGGTGCGGGTACAGGCCGGTGAGCAACGCCGCGCGCGTCGGGCAGCAACGACCTGTGTTGTAGAACTGGGTAAATCGCACGCCCTTGGCCGCGAGTTGATCGAGCGTGGGTGTCTTGATCTCACCGCCGTAGCAGCCGATGTCCGACCAACCCATGTCGTCGGCCATCATGATGATGATGTTCGGCCGAGGCGCATCCGCAGCCTCGGCGTGTGACGAGGCCGTCCATCCGACCATCGCGTAGCAAATAACCGCGCCCCACATAACCGCCCAATGCGTTCTGTCCATGACGAACTCCTTCATCTTGATTCAACACGGCCCGTCATCGTAACAGTTCGCGAGACGCCCCAGAAAAGAAAAGAGCCGCCGACGCGGGGTCGGCGGCTCGAGGGAGCGATTTGGGATGGTTTGATCACGTCACTTCAGGTCGTCCGCCAGCGCGTCAATGGCCGCGTCGATCTTGTCCGACGAATCGTACCCGCCGCGGTCGATCTCACCCCGGATCCGCTCGATCAGGTCCTGGCGGACGTCGGGCAGTTCATCCAGCCGGCTCAGCAATTGTGCGACTTGCGAAATCTCCGCACGGTCGCTGCCGCGTGACGGCGATGCAGCCTGGCCGTCAGAAGCCCGCTGGACAGAGGCAGCGTCGTGATGAACGGGCTGCGTCGGGCTCGATCCGATGGGTGCGATGTCGGTCATGGTGAGGCACTCCTGCCGATCGACGGGCGTCGTCGGCGCACTGGTAGCCTCCCGGGGCGGGCCTGTGAAGTTGGCGCGGAACAACCTCCGCGCCCAAACCTTGACCTTCACACGGTCGCAGCCGGCCGGGTCAGCACTGCTACTAACAATATCGCCAGAGCGACCTTCGCCCCTTGAAGGAATGCCAAGCCGCCAGTCAACTACGCTAACCAATTGATTTCACAAAACTTAAGCCGTGCTGCCCTTGCTTCGGCGTCTGATAATAAGTTACGGATCAACAGTGATTTACAGTCCGATTTACGTTCCCCGCCCTCTCGTGGCGTGTGTTGAAAAAGGCCATAATGGGACCCTAACTGAGAGCAGGATTAGCCTGATTGTCGAAAAAACTGTGGATTAAACGCGCACATTGCCCACCCTCGGGTTAAACTGGCTACCATACGCCCAATCTGTCGGGGCCGGAGTGTAGACCGGTACCCTTTTACGTCATGGGACTGTCAGGCAAATAGGAGACTCACGCATGCGACTGTTGACCGTTTTAGCCCTTGTAGCCATGTTCGGCCTCGGTATGGTCGGCTGCCCGGACGACAAGAAGCCGGCGACCAAGACCGACGAGAAGAAGATGGACGACGCCAAGGCCGACGAGAAGGCTGACGAGAAGGCCGACGAAAAGGCCGACGAAAAGGCTGACGAAAAGGCCGACGAGAAGGCCGACAGCTGATCGAATTCCTGGTCAAGTTGTGTTTATCGGCTTGATCAGCTTTGAACCACGCCGCCTCAGGTCGACGTGGAGGATGACTTTCCTCAAGGCGAGCCAATCGGCTCGCCTTGTTCTTTGCGCCGAATCAGCCGCT
Source organism: Phycisphaeraceae bacterium (assembly GCA_028284155.1). Lineage (GTDB taxonomy): Bacteria > Planctomycetota > Phycisphaerae > Phycisphaerales > Phycisphaeraceae > JANQSF01. Next base: position 40,701 of record JANQSF010000157.1, on the reverse strand, counting down.
ACACGCTCGCCTCAAACGCTGCGATATGGTGTCGCACAATCGGCTTGCTTCCCCTGACCAGATCGACACCTACCACGTCGAATCGGATCGGACGATCCGTCCAACCGTGCTGTCGCGCCAACTGACTCGCCAGCGCGACGAGTTTCCGTTGCTTCTGCGCGTTGACATGGACCTCAGGCCGCGTGCTCATGTCGGCCGACTCGTCAGCCGAGACTTGCCGCGCTTTCACTTCAACGATGACAATCGACCGCCCGTCCGGGGCGAGCACGACCAGATCGACCTCGCCATATCGGTTACGCAGGTTCGTCGCCAGAACGCGATAACCTGCTTTGCGAAGGAAACGTTTGGCGACACGTTCGCCACGTGCGCCGGTTGATCCACCGCTCGGGCCGAATGACCTAATGGCCAGCTTGAGCCTCGTCAGCCATGGCAGGCTCAACGCTGCGCCGCCCAGCGCGTCATGGCGACGGCCAGCAACGAGTCGCGCATCTTGTCGATCGGGTGGTCGTGCTCGGCGAGCAGGTCTTCACGGAACCGGCGGGTCAACGTGCTGAAACGCTGCGTTCTCAGCTTGTTTTCGATCTCCGTCTGCACCTCGATCAACGGCTTGCCTTCGCCACGTTCAAGCTTTTCGACGAAGACCCACCAAGTCGCGTCGTTGACCACCAGCTTGCCGGTATGCCGCCCCTGTTCGAGTTTGAGCATCGCCTCGTCGAGTGCGCCGCCGAACACCGTGTTGCCCTCGACGTCGGCCATCAGACCGCCTGTCGCGCGGCGGTACAGGTTCGCGGGCAGCTTGGCCACCTCGGCAAACGGTGTTCCATCCGCCAACGCCTTCTCGACCGACGCAACGCCGTTGTCTGATACGACACGGACCACACGCAACGTGCGCGTCGGCGGCGGGTTGAACTCGTCAAAATGTTCCTTGTAATACCGCTTAATGTCCTTCCGCGTCACGTTGATCTTGGGGAAGAACTTCTTGCGCAAGAACTTCTGAACGACCAGTTTCTGCCGCTCGAATTCCAACGTCTGCTCAAGCGTTCGGCCGGTCTTGCGCTCGATATTGACCTTCGCCCTCTCAGGCGACCCCAGCCCGTACTCGTTGATCAGTTCCTCACGCTTCTTCTGCAAGAGCAACTTGAGCCCGAGCTGCTCCTGCGGCACCAGGTCGCGTTCAGCCTCGCCCAGCAACGATTCTTGGTGGACCAACTCCTGAAGTCGACCGTGGATCAGTCGGCCGGCCTGTCGCTCAAACTCGACGCGCGGCACGGTCTTGCCCAATTCCGAAAGCGCCGGCTCCAGCGGCTCGAGCACCTTGTTCGCGTAAAGCGCGCGACCGTTGACCTGGCCGATCATCGCATCGACGGTCAACCGCGTGTCGTTGGGAACCGGCGGCTTGTCCGTCGTCCGGACGGACGGCGTGACGGCCGTGTCAGAACCGGTCGTGTTGTTGGCTTGCGACGCGGCGTCGGTTGCCGAATCGGTGTCGTTGTTCGACCCGCTGACAACGACGTCGCTGGGGCGCAGCTCTGACTTGGGGACGCCCTTCCGCGCGGCCTGCGCCGTGGGCGAAGAGAAGTCCGTTGGCTGCACGGCTCGACGCTTGGGCTTGTCCGACCCGGCACAGCCGATCGCGGCCAGCACATGGAAAACACACACCGTCAACACCAGATATGGAATGGGCCTTTTCATAGGAGAAAGTGTAAAGCCGCCCCACCGGCGAGGCAATCATCAAATCAAGGCGGCAAGAGACAATGTCAGCCCGCGACCGGCTCCGCAACCGATGGGCCGACGGCCGCCAATATGCCGATTCGACCCGCCAACCCCCGCCGCGTTGGGCGGGCCGCTGGGTTACCGCTATGCTCTGCCGTGATGGCCAATCTCGACCTCCAACTCGGCGTTAAGAGCGACCCCATCGAGTACCGTTACTCGTTCCCCTGGCTGTTCGACCTGCTGGCGGACTTGAACATCCGCCACGTCCAACTCGGGTCGTTTTTCGAGGTGTATCAACTGCCCGACACCTTCTTCGAGCAGCTACGCCAACAGGCCGACGACCGCGGCATCGCCATCAGCAGCCTCTTCACAGCCCACCGCGAACTGGGAGGGTTTTTCCGCGACGAACCGGGCTTCGTCGAGGTCGCACGGCGCAACTTCGAGCGGTTCATCGAAGTCGGCGGCATCCTCGGCGCGCAAAGTGTCGGGTCGAACCCGGGCGCGACGTTGCGCGACCAGATGGCGACCAAACCGCAGGGTGTGGCGACTTATCTCGACCATATGAAAGAGCTGATGGCGCACGCGACGAAGCACGGCGTCGATTGGCTGACCATCGAGCCGATGTCGTGTTTGGCCGAGCCGCCCACACTGCCTGACGAGATCCGCGACTTCGCCGAGGTGCTGATCGCGCACCACGACGCCAACCCGGGCACAACCGCGCGCGTCGGCCACTGCGTCGATATCGCGCACGGCTACGCCGACGCGGACAGCAACGTCGTCCACGACAATATCGCGTTGTTAGAGTCAACGCTGCCCTACCTCTACGAGCTTCACCTGAAGAACACCGACGCGATGTTCAACTCGACGTTCGGGTTCGGCCAGGCCGAGCGCGAACGCGGCATCATCGACGTCGCTCAAATCCGCGACCTGCTGCTTGACAACGCGGCGACGATCCCCGTCGACACGCTCGTCTGCTACCTCGAAATCGGCGGCCCGAAACTGGGGCGGGACTACTCCGACGGTCAGTTGGCAGGCCAACTGCGCGAGTCGTTGGACTACCTGCGTGAGGCGTTTTTGCCGTCGGCGCAGGCGGTGTAATGAACGGCCGCACTGTTCCCAAGAATAGGCCGGGTCTTTCCGAAGGCCCGGATCACCACGCCGAGCCGATCCGGGTATTCAGAAAGACCCGGCTTCGATGAACGCAAGTCAATAGATCAAACACTGACTCATCATGCCTGAACAACTGCACACCGACCCGATCCGCGTCAGCCCGTCGATGATGTGCGCCGACCAGTTACGCTTCGGCGACCATGCACGCGACCTGGAGTCGGCCGGCGTCCACCTGTGGCACATGGACATCATGGACGGCCACTTCGCGCCCAACGTCTCGATGGGCTTGCCGCAACTCGAACAGTTCCACGCGTCGGGACAGACCAACGTCCCGTTCGACGTGCACCTGATGGTCGAAGACAACGACCTGTTCGTCGAACTCGTCGCGCCATACTGCAAAGGTGCGGGGCAGATTGCCGTGCATGTCGAGTCGTGTACGCACCTGGACCGGACGCTCACCTTGATCCGCGACCGCGGCGTCAAGGCCGGCGTCGCCATCAACCCACACACGCCGGTCGACGCGATCAAATACGTCCTCGATCGGATCGATTTCGTCGAGGTGATGACCGTCAACCCGGGATACGCCGGTCAAAAACTGGTGCCGTCGGGCATTCAGAAGATCGCCGACACGCGTGCATTCCTCGACGCGAATGATTGCAACGTGCCGATTGAGGTCGACGGCAACGTCAGTTTCGACCACATCCCGCAGATGGTCGCGGCCGGGGCCGACATCCTCGTCGCCGGCACGAGCAGCCTGTTCAGCAAGTCGGGCACGCTGGATGAAAACGTCGCCCGGGTGAACGAAGCGGTTGCACGCGGGTATGCGATGCGCATGGCGGGGTTGACGGATGGGGTGGTGGTATAGGGGCGAATTCAAAATGCAAAATGCAAAATGCAAAATGCTGATTAGCAAGACCAACGCGTCTTCTGAAAAGTGGGCGGTAAGACGCGCAGGTCGCCAGCTTACATTGGATGTCCCGCCCAACTCCGCATTTTGCATTTTGTATTTTGCATTTTGAATTCCCATGTCTTCACCCTCCTCCACCATGTCCGCCCTCGTCCTCCACGCCGTCGGTGACGCGCGTTGCGAGTCGATCCCCGTCCCGCAGCTTCAGCCCGGTACGGCGCGGGTGCGGATTGGCTTTTGCGGCGTGTGCGGCAGTGACATCCCGCGCACGTTCGTCAAGGGCACGTACTCGTTCCCGACGGTGTGTGGCCACGAGTTTGCCGGCGTCGTTGACGCCGTGGCAGATGACGTGACCGATTTTGCGGCGGGCGACCACGTCGCGGTGTTCCCGTTGCTCTGGTGCGGCAAGTGCGCGGCGTGCGAGGAGGGTCGTTACGTGATGTGTCACGACTACGACTACCTCGGGTCGCGCAGCGACGGCGCGTTTGCGGAGTATGTCGTGGCGCCGCGTGAAAACCTCATGCGCGTGCCGGACGGCGTGTCGCTTGAAGAGGCGGCAATGACCGAACCCGCGGCTGTGGCGTTGCACGCCGTCCGTCGCGGTGCCGTCACGCTCGGTCAAACGGCGGCTGTGTTCGGCGCGGGCCCCATCGGGCTCATGGTCGCGCAGTGGTGTCGGGCGCTTGGCGCGACACGTGTCATCGTGTTTGACATCCGACCCGAAGCCTTGGAGATGGCCAAGTCGCTTGGCTTCGACGACGCTTATGACAGCCGATCGATCGACGCCGTCGAGAAGGTCAACGAACTGACCGCCGGCCAAGGCGCGCACGTCTGCATCGAGAGCGCGGGCGTGTCGATCACCTTCACACAGGCCGTGGCTGCGACACGACGGTGCGGTCGCATGGTCATCCTGGGCAACCCCGCCGGAGACGTGACATTGCCGGCCGCCCTGATCAGCCAGGCCATGCGTCGGGAGATCGACCTGATCGGCACATGGAACAGCGAGTACTCGGCGGCGGGCAACGACGACGATTGGCACGACGTGCTGCGAGGGATGGCCGACGGCACGCTCGACCTCAAGCCGCTGATCACCCACCGCGTCCCGTTGGCCGAGTCGTTCGACGCTCTCAAGATGATGCGGGACGGCAGCGAGTTCTACGGCAAGGTCCTGATCCAGCCCGGTTGACGAGTAGGCCGTTTCCGACGCTGGAATCGGCCGGGGACGTCGTCTGTCGGATCAGGCCATACCACTTCGCCAGCCGCTCATAGGGCGTAAAGTATTGAAATAACACGATTAACGCCTGATCGACGGCAGATTCGAAGCGTTAATCCAGATCGGACTTGGAATAATCAACGGCGCCCCGATCGTTACCCCTCCGACCAATTGGTCACTTTTCTGTTGGCGGGTTGGATACTTGCCGAAGTTTGCTTATACTGCAACCCGAGAATACAACACCCGACCTCATTCTTTCAGGAGCATCGCATGAAAGCCCGTACCCTGTTGACTGCCCTCTTGGCCCTTACGCTGGTCGCCTCCATTGCCGTCGCGGCGAAGGACAAGTCCGAGGCTGAGAAGAAGAAACCAAAGCCGATCAACGACGTCTGCCCGCTGACCGGCAAGAAGATCAACGCGAGCAAGTTGATCACCGTCAAGTCGGAATATTGCTGCAAGCGCTGCCAGAAGAAGTTCCTCGACGACGTCGCCGGCAACATCGCCAAACTGGCCAAGGCTGAGGACGGCAAGTGCCTGTTCTCCGGCCGAGATGCAAGCGTCAGCGACGAGGTCGTCTACGGCGTCTGCTGCGGCGGCTGCTTCAAGAAGGCCACCGAGAACCCGAAGAAGGTGCTCGCCAAGGTGAAACCGGCTCAGAAGAAAGAGTCGAAGAAGGGTAGCTGAGCCACGACCCATTTAGAACAAACACCCCTCGGCCTCGGCCGAGGGGTTTTTTATGCGCCCGAAGGTCAACGCAGACCGTTATAATCCTGCCAACTCGTGGATCACCGCCGAATGCCCAATGCCCCACGCCGACATGCCGCACAGTCCCTGTTCGTCCGCTTCGCGGCGTGTCTGCTCCCCGTCGTCGTCTTGATTGGATGCCAGGCACCGGTCGCGCGGGATGCCGGCCCCGCGCCCATCCTGCTGCAACCCGGCGCGCCCATGACGGCGGGCGATGACGAGCCGACCGTCAACATGCTCCGCCTGGCGCCGACCGACTGCCGTCTCTACGCACAGGTGGACGACCTGATCAAACTGCGCGGCCGCGCGGACGGCGACCCGCTCGGGTCGTTCGTCTTCCAACAGATGGGTGACGTGTACAAATCGCCGCTCTGGCAACAGATCACCGCCGACCTGGGGCTGGACAACGGCGCGATGATCGACACGTACTTCGGTCAATCGCTGGCGGTCATGCGCGGCAAGGTCGAGGGGCGGACATCAACCGTATTCGTCACGCGCGTGGAGCCCGGCGACCTCGAACGCTTCGCGTCGGCTTTGAGTCACCGTCAAACCGCGCCGCCGACGCACCAGGGCCGGTTTGCGATCTTTCATTCGCCCAAGCAAAAGGGCGAGTCGCCTTTCACGTTTGCGGCAAGCCGACGCCTGCTGATCTTCGGCAAGTCGAAGGACGCGCCCTGGCTGCACCGCGTGGTCGATCATGTTGGGCTGGCGCTCGACCCCGATCGCCCGCTCATTTACGCGGCCGAGCCGCCGCCCACCACCGATTCGCTGCTGAATGAGCCGCCGAGGCAGAAGCTGTTCGACAAGCTGCCCGCGCAACACCATGCCAAGCTGTACGCCCGCAACGCCGAACACACCGAGCAACACGCGGTCGCGATCGTGCGCGGCGAAAACGACGTGAAGGTTCACTACGCGGCGATCATGCCGACCTTTGATGAATTGGCCAAGCAGTTTTACGTCGGCCAGGGCGTCGACTTCGGCATCCTGCCCGACTCGACCATCAGCGCGGCGTCGATCAACCTGATGAAGAAGACGCCGGAGCACATCCAGTTCTTCAACCTGCTGTTGTTCCCGCGCTCGTTACAGACGCACGTGCTGCCCAAGCTGTCGACGCCCGTGGTCGTCTTCCTCGGCAAGGTCGCCGGCGAACGGGTCAAGCCCGACCCCGGTTTCGATGTGCCGGCCATCGGCGTGGCCGTTCGACTGAAAGACCCGAGCGTCTCAGCCGACCTCGATCGGCTGGTGATGAGCCTGCGGTTCATCGCCAACCTCAGCGAACTCGACCTGGCGTCGAGCTTCTTCGAGTCAGCCCGCCTCGTGCCGGGGCCACCGCCTTTCCGCGTGGCCGACTTTGGCAACGCGCTGGTCAAGCAGATCGACGACGACCGCCTCAAACGCTGGGCGGAGCTGCCGACCTCCGCGGGACTCACACAACTGTCATTCGGCCGAATCGGCGATTGGTATGTCGTGTGCTCGCAAGAGGCGTTTTTCGAGGACTGCGTGGCAGCCCACCAGAACGCGCAAAGACGGCTCACGAGCACGTCGGTCTTTACGGCCATACCGATGCAACAGCGTGACGGGCTGTTGGCCTCGGGCGTCTCCCGGGCCGCGCCGCTGTCCGACCTGTTGGCCGGCATCGCGGAGTACTGGCGTGACATCGGGGCGGGCACGGCCCCGGACGACCCCAAGGCTGAGAAACGGATCGAAGAGGTCGAACGCCCGCTCCGCCAGGTGGCCGAGGCGATCGAAACGACGCACTCGTTCAGCGTGCAATTCTGGCGCGACAAGCAGGGGCATTTGCGGGGGCAGATTCAGTTCAAGGCGGATGATGTGGTTCCCCGCTGAGCGATAATCCCGACAAGACCAGTTTTGATGTAGCCATGACTTATGCCGCATTCGATGAACTACCGAACCAAGTCAAAGTCTGGTTACGTCAGACCGGCCAGCCCAACTTGAGTGAGTGGGTCAAAGTGCGTATACCAGCACTCAAGAATCGTTCAATTTTGGAGGTCGCAAGTGAACCGGACGGGGAAAGGGAACTGGCCCAGTTCTGCGCGCATTTCAAAGTGGGATTCCCGTAACGCAGGCCCATCAGCCAAGAATCAATGTGGGATTCCGCCACGCGTGGCGCTCTTTCACGCTCTGCCGCGTGGTTGGCCGATGATGGTTAATGGTTCGTGTCGCCCTTGCAAGGATGCAATCATGGCCCGCACGCGTCGTCAGGACGACCCTCAGCCGTGCCCGTTTATCGACCTCGATGACCCAAGATGCGCGTCACATTTCTCGCTCGGACGGATGCACGAAGCCATCGGCACCTGTCTCGAAAACCACGCGTGCTGTGCGACGTACTACAGCATCCAGGCGGAACAGCGAGCCCAGATCCGACTCACCCTCTTCGGCCAACCCGTCGCCCCCGCCCCCGGGGGCGCCCCCGGCGTCGCAGCCTCGGCCCACGCCGACTCAGCCGGCCAAGCCGAGCCCGACCGGCTTCGACGCACCGGTACGTGACTTCCTGACCTACTGCAAGGTGGAATGCGGCTTCGCCTCGGCCACGATCGCGGCGTACGCGGGCGACCTGCGCGACCTTTGGGTCTGGCTTCAGTACAAACGATTCACAAGCTGGCGGGACCTGACGATCGATCTGATCGCCGAATACCTGCGCGACATGGATGCGCAGAACTACGCCGTGAGCACGATCGCGCGGCACGTCGCGACGTTCCGCGTATTCGGGCGGTTTGCGACGTCGGTCGGTCACCTTGAGAGCAACCCAGCAGAACTGCTGACGCAGCCGCACGCGTGGCAGACCTTGCCGCACGTGCTGGGCCCGAACCAGATGCGCAAGCTGGTCGAGACGCCGGCGCCCAGTGACAAACTGTTTGAGCGCGACCGCGCCCTGCTCGAACTGCTTTACGCCGGCGGGCTGCGCGCCAGCGAGTTGGCTGAGCTGGACTGCGACCGGCTGCACTTCGACCTGGGCGTGGCGCGCGTCATCGGCAAGGGCAACAAGGAGCGCATCGTGCCGATCGGCCGACCGGCGCTCGACGCGGCGCGCGTGTATCTCGACGAGCTTCGGCCGAGGCTCTGCCGCGAGGACAAGAAAACGAATCGACTGCTGCTGTCGCGTACCGGCTCGCCGATCACACGGATCGTCGTCTGGCAGGTCGTGACGAAGTACGCCAAGCGTGCGGGGCTCGGCCACGTCCACCCGCACATCCTCCGCCACTCGTTCGCGACGCACTTGCTGGCCGGCGGCGCCGACCTGCGCGTCGTGCAGGAACTGCTGGGCCACTCGAATATCAAGACGACGCAGATCTACACGCACGTCGATTCAAGTCGGTTGAAGAAGGTGATTGCGGATTGTCACCCTAGAGGGTGACAATCAATGCAAAATGCAAATTCGGAGTTGGACGTGGGGGCGCGAGTTTTGAAGGGCACCGTGCGGAAGGCGGCCCTGCGGGCACGCCGCTAAACGGGGGGACCAAACGTCGAATAACGCTTCAACCCTTCTCCGCATTTTGAGTTTTGCATTTTGCAATTTGCATTCAATTTATCCCCACCATCATCGCCATGCGCACCAGGTCGGCGACGTACTCGGCCTCCATCTTCTGCATGACGCGTGCACGATGATTCTCGACGGTCTTGATGCTGATGCCGAGCATGTCGGCGATCTCTTTGTTGAGCGCGCCGGTGACGACCAACTCCATCACCTCGCGCTCGCGCGGTGAGAGCCGTTGGATACACGTCTCGATCGACTCGAGTTTTTCGTCTTCGTAATGGGAGCGCGTGTCTTTGTCTATCGCCTGGCGGACGCGGTCGATCAGGCGGTGGCGGTCGAACGGCTTTTCGAAGAAGTCGAACACGCCGGCGTGCATGGCGCGCACGGCCATCGGCACGTCGGCGTACGCGGTGAGGATGATGACCGGCACCTTGACGCGTTCGGCCGCGAGGTGTTCCTGCAACTCGAGTCCGCTCATCCCCGGCATGCGCACGTCAAGCAGGACACAGCCGCGCATCTGCGGCTGGTATGTGTCGAGAAACGCCTGGGCTGAGTCGAGTGCGCAGACCTGATGCCCCGCCTGTTTGAGCAGGAACTCCAGGCCGCGTCGCATGCCGTCGTCGTCATCAACGATGAACACGACGGGCTTGGCCGTATCGAGCGTCTGCGGCGTTCCGTTGTTCCCGTTGTTACTCATGGTCGGCCCTCGCTTCGGCGGTCGGCAGGGTGAAGTGGACGGTGAAACCGTCTTGACCGTTCTTACTATCGACCCAAAGCCGGCCGCCGTGCGACTCGACAATGGTTCGGCTGATCGACAGGCCCATCCCCATGCCGGTGGGCTTGGTCGTGTAAAAGGCGTCGAAGACCCGGCCCATCTCGTCCGGCGGGCAGCCCGGCCCGGTGTCGGCCACGGTGACCTCGACCGTCTCGCCACCGTTGGGCTTGGCGGACACGCTCAGTCTGCGGGCGTCGGCCGGGGTGTCCTGCATCGCTTCGATCGCATTACGCATCAGGTTGAGCAGGACCTGCTGGACCTGGATACGATCGACCAGCACCGGCGGCAGTGACCCCGGCAGGTCGATGTCGAGGTCGATCTGGCTGTGGCGGGCGTCGGCGTCGATCAATTGGCCGACCTCGTCCGTCAACTCGCCGATCGACGCGACCGACTTCTCCTGAGGCTGCTCACTGACGAATTCGCGCAGGCGGTGCAAGATGCGACCCGCACGGCGGGCCTGCTCGGACACCTCGTTTAATGGCTCAGCCAATTCGTTGGCGTCTTTCAGGCCGCCTTCGATCATCATGAGGCCGCCTTCGGCGAAACTCGTGATCGCGCCAAGCGGTTGGTGCAGTTCATGTGCGAGGCCCGCCGCCATCTCGCCCATCGTGCTGACGCGCGCGACGTGCGTGAGTTGTTCCTGATGTTGACGCAAACGCTGTTCGGCGCTTTGGCGTTCGTGCATCTCGGTTTCGAGGTCTACGGTGCGCTCGCGGACGCGGTCTTCCAGCTCGTCGCGGGCCTTGCGCAACTCGGTCTCGGCTTCGGCGCGGCGGGCGATGTGTCGATTCAACGCCCACATGCCCCAAGCCATACCGGACACCAGGCTCACACACAGGACGGTCAGCAGCGTCACGCCCCAGCCCCAGAAGCCTCCGCCGTAGCGGTCGAGCCGCAGCGCTAGACCGTCGCCGGGCGGAGAAAGCTCGGCCGTCATGCTCAGCCGATCGTCGACCGGGTCGGCCAGCGTGAAAGTGACGACCGCGTCGCCCGCGCCGTCGACCACGCTGACGCGGTGCTTTGCGAACGTCTCACGCGTTATCGCGTGTCGCAGGAGTCGTTCGAGCGAGCAGGCGCCGGCCACTGTGCCGACAAACGTGTCGCCTCGGTAGACAGGGACGTGCAGCTCAAACGCCGTGTCGCCGCGCACGGTATCGAACGGCGCGGAGTAGACGGCCTGCCCGGTCAGCCTCGCCCCGTGCAATGCCTCTAGCGGCTCGGGCGCTGTGACGCGCAGACCGACCAGGTCGTCCTGTCCCGGCACGTCGCGTGGCGCCGCCCAGATGACCTGCCCGTCGGGATTCACGAACGCGATCGACACGAGTTCCGGGTGGTCGAGCAGGTAGCTGGACACTCGCCGCTCAAAGAGCTTTTCGGTAAGCGCGTCTCGGGCCATGTCCTGCGCGAGCAGGTTGAGGTAGTGCTGATTGGCCAGCAGCCGACGACGCACGGCGTCCTGCGCCGCCCGGCCGTTATGATCAAGGTCGGCGCGCTGGCTGTCCATGGCCTGGTCGCGCATCAACCAGAGCAAACCGCCGAGCAACACGACGAACAGCCCGGCCAATAACGCGGGGCCGAACCACGTCTGGTGGGTCAGGCGTGACAGCGGGTTGTCGGGTGTGTCGGGCACGGTGGGTCTAATCAGTTAATTATTGCATACGCTATCCCGCGGAAAGCCTCCGAGCAGGCCATCCGCGGGCTTGTTTCGGGCCGACACGGCCCAGCTCATTAGCGCAGGACATCCATCTGATTGAAGTACTCCCTCATGTCCATTTCATTGGGTGCGGCGTTGGTGACGGCCTGGGCCTGGTCGATCGTGTCAAAACTGAGCCAGTGGTTCGAGCCGTCTCCATACAAACGATTGAAGCCTTCGCCTTTATGCGGCTGCCGCAGGCCACCGGGGAATCGATTCGAATCGTCCCACCGGCGGACGCCGATGAAGTCGGTGTAGAGCACCTTGTTGTTGAAGTTGCGCAACGACCAGCGTGCGCCGGCCCGGGCACGCGTGGTGAACGACGCGTTAAGGCCGACGGGCGCGACCCTTCGAGCCTCGTTCGCGCCCATGCCGTGGACCCGCCAGGGGTTCTGCGGCGAGTCGTGCGCGATGGCGGGCGACGTGTCGGCTGTCTGTGTCGGGCAATAGAACATCTCGGCCGCGCCGCCGCGGTCCATCAGCAGGCCGAGGTTGACGAACTGCTCGTCGGGTGCGCGCATCCAGAATGAGTCGAAGGCAAGACCGGGCGCGTTGTATCGCGTCGGCAGGTTGCCGTAGTTATCCAATGCGTAGTCCGTCACGCCGTTGCCGATCTGGTGCAGGTTTGACGCGCAAGCCGTTTCGCGGGCGGTGTCGCGTACTCGGCCGAGCGCAAAGAGGATTAGGCCAATCAGGATCGACACCAGCGCAATGACCACCAGCAGCTCGATGAGCGTAAAGGCGACCGCAACCTTGGGCCGCTGAATCGGGTTGGGCTTTTGCGCGCGCATCGATGTCGCGGTCCAACTCTCACGAGTACAACAACAGATACGGTATCGCACGTTCCCGACCGGCCGCTGACCCCACGTGGCTGAATGAGGGTTTACCCCCAATCCGACTGTCCTGGTGCGGATTCGCACGTCGCTGCGTCTGATAATCCGACGACGATTCTGGACGGGGCGGTCGGGAGAAAGCACCGACGCGCGAATGAGAATACGACCGGTTAACACGCGACCCGCACGCGTCGCTCGCAAGGCCTCATCTGCGAACAGACCACATCCATTCGGCTCGTGCATGGCCCACTCACTTCGACAGTTCTGTATCGATTAGTTCATGCTTTCCATTTGACGGGGCGCTTCCGGATGACGTGTGGGGTTGTTCCGACCCCAAGGCTTGTCAATTGGAGTGGCGAATCGTCTGCTTGCGGTTGTCATCGCGACGCAGCGATGGGCCGGTTCCGTCTGTAACGATTACCGGTCGTGTCGTTGACGATTCGTCGGCCTAAGCCGTCAAGTCGGAATAACGCGATGACGATGCAATGCCTGAAACGTTCGCGGCAGCGGCCACCTGGACACGGAAGTCGTCACGGAATGGGGGCGGTCGCGGGCCGTGCAAGGCAAGACAGTAGTGCAACGTACGGCCGGCTCACGTTGGGCCGCGCCACGAACGAAGGGTTTGGTCCGTTTCAAAGGTCACACTTAGAGGAGAATTGTCAATGTCGGCACGCAAACGCAATCAAGGCTTCACCCTGGTCGAGATTCTGATCGTGGTGGTGATCCTCGGCATCCTCGCCGCGATCGTCATCCCGCAGTTCTCGACCGCCAGCGACGCGGCCCGTGCGTCCAGCACGGTCTCGCAGTTGCAGACCATCCGCTCGCAGCTTGAACTTTACAAGGTGCAGCACATGCAGACATATCCCGACCTCGTCACGAGTTGGGATCAGCTCACCCAGAAGACGGACAACGACGGCACGCTCAATGCCTCCGGCTCGTTCGGCGAATACCTCCAGAAGGCGCCGACGAACCCGTTCATGGGCACGGACAACGTCGCCGCCGCGGCGGCCGCCGGTGTGGGTTGGCAGTATAACCAAACCACGGGCGAAATCCTGTTGGTCCTGCCGAACACGGCTGACCCGACCGCGTTGGGTCTGGACGCGACCGACTACGTGCAACTGCCGTAATCCGTAGCTAAGCCAATACGGGCCAGCCGACTTGACGGTCGGCTGGTCCTTTTCTTGCGCCGCCTCGTGATGTCAGTCAACTTCCCAGGCCGCCAATCGCTCATGCCCAGACGCCGACCCCCACATCGCCGAACCGCCTTCACGCTGGTCGAGATCATGATCGTCGTGGTCGTGCTCGGCATCCTGGCGGCGTTGGTCGTGCCGTCATTGACCAACGCGACCACGATGGCCCGCGAGAACACGCTCAAAGAAGACGTGCGCTTCATGCGCAGCCAGATCGTGGCGTACCAGGTCGATCACATCGGCACCGCGCCGGGCTACCCGGGCGGCAATCGCAGCGCCGTGCCGACCGAGGCAGTCTTCCTGTCGCAGATGTTGACTTTCAGCAACCCGTACGGCGCGACGAACGCCACCGCTTCGTCGAGCTACCCGCTTGGGCCATACCTGCGGCGGATGCCCGATAACCCGATCAGCGGTCTGGACACGATCACGACGCTGGCCAACGGCGCGGCGTTCCCCAACATGGGCGACGACTCGACCGGCTGGGTGTACCAGGCCGCAACCGGCAAGTTCGCGCCGAACAACGACGGCAACGACAGCGCCGGCACCGCGTTCATCGACTACTGACCCAGGGCAACGGGAGGCAACCGTGTCGGCCGGCGACCGCGTCGGCCCGCGTCACCGGCTGGGATTCTCCGACCCGGTCCAAGCCCCGACCCAAGTCACTCCATGAATGCGCCGATGAGCAACCCAATGGCTTCGACGCCCGCCCCACCCCGGGTCGGCCGTGCGCGGCCTGCATCCTGTAAGGGCCAACCTATGCGATCCATCAAGTACCTCAACGGCGTGCTCACGGTCATCGCCGTCCTGCTCACGCTCAACCTGTGGACGATCTGGACGGCCGGCGTGCCGACCGGCGGCCCGGCGGTTGACCTGGCGCAAGACGCGCAAGCCGCGCCGGCCGGCATCCCGAACGCCGCCGCGCAGCGCAAGGAAATGATCCGCGAGATGCAGGCTGTCAACCGCAGCGTGGCCGGTCTGACCGCGATGTTCAAGAGCGGTCAGGCGCGCGTCCGCGTCGAAGGCGGCAAGTCGATCGACTGATCGACGCCGCGCGATATCCATTCACCCCCGGGTATGACGGCATATGACAAAAACGCACACGACATCACGATCCGCCGTTCGTCCACGCGCCTTCACACTTGTCGAGGTGTTGGTGGTCGTGACGATCGTGGGCATCGCCAGCGCGTTTGTCGTGCCAGTCATGCTGGATCAGGGTGAGATGGGTGTGCAGGCCGCCGGGCGAATGGTGCTGACCGACATGCTCTACGCGCAGAACGACGCGATCGCCGCGCAGAGCAGCCGGCGCTTCGTCATCGACCTGGACAAGAACCAGTACTACCTCACGGACGAGACCGGCCTGATTCTCAGCGTCGCGTGGAAGGGCGGCAGCGAAGGCCCGAACTACATCGTGGACTTCGCGAACGACCGACGGTTCAACGGCGTGACGATCAGCGCGGTCGACTTCGGCGGCAGCAACACGATCGAATTCGACGCGCTGGGCGCGCCGAGCACGGGCGGCACGATTGATCTTGAAGCCGAGGACACGGCTTACCGCGTGACAGTCGCCGCGATCACGGGTCGGGTGACCATCCAAGAGGTATTCGCCGCCGAGTAGTGCAACACGTATTGAGACGCATCTAAGAGACGACGCTGGAGGCAAGGCGTGTTTTCACGCTTGTACAACCTGACTCCCTTGCCGATTGTGTTTGATCGCTGGCTCCACAGGGGACGTCCGCCGATCGGCCTCGACTTTGGCGCGCACAGCCTCAAGGCCGTGCAGCTCAACCACAACCACGGCCGATGGTCGGTCCGCGCCGCGGCCGAACAGACCTGGCCCGAAGACATGCCCAATCAGGGCGAAGGTCACACGCAGGCGCTGACCGAAACACTGGGCAAGGCGCTCGACGCCGGCTCGTTCAGCGGGCGGGACGCGGTGTTGCTGTTGCCGGCCGAATTCATGAACAGCAAGAGCCTTCGCCTCCCACCCATGCCGCCGGACGAGCTGGCGCAGGCGGTGGAATACGAGGCCGGCGACCGACTCAATCTAGGTGGCAAGGACACGGCCATTCAGCATGTGAGCACGGGTGAGGTCCGCCAAGGTCAGGACGTCAAGCAGGAAGTGCTCGTCATGGCCGTGCCGGAGCAGGTCATCGATGAATATACCGGCGTGCTTGCCGCCTCCGGCCTGGACCCGGTTGCGATCGACTCGACGCCGACAGCGATGGCGCGCTGCCCGATGATGCTCGACAATGCACGGGAACGCAACGACGAGATGTCCGACATCATCGTCGACATCGGCTACCGCACGTCGAAGGTGTTGATCACACGGCACGGGCACGTGCAGTTTTACAAGCAGATCGACATCGGCGGCAGGCAGTTCGATGTGGCATTGGCTAAGGCGATGCACATGACCCCCGACGACGCCGCGGAAAAGCGCCGTCAATGGGTGACCCAGGACGACGGGTCGCAACCGGCCGACCCCGACCTGACAACGGCCGTGGAGGCCATGGCCCAACCGATCGACCACCTCGGTCGGGAGATCGGCCTGTGCTTGCGCTACTACAGCGTCACATTCAGGGGCGCCCGCCCGAAGCAGGTCATGCTGATCGGCGGCGAGGCGCGGCAATGCTGGCTGCCCGATGCATTGACGACCGGCTCGGGGCTGACCTGCACGCCGTTCGACGCGTTGGCAGACATCAACCGCGCCGACGTGGCGGACGCCATCGGCCCCGGTATCGCGTCGTGTCAGTGGGCGCTGGCTGCGAGCCTGTCTCGACGCCAGGCAGCGGCCAATCGGAAGCGGGGGGCAGCATGAACCAGATTGACTTTCTACCCAGCCGCTTTCACAAGCGTCGTGCGCGGCAGGACCGAGCCGTCTGGGAATTCACGCTCTGCGCCGCGGTCGCCATCGTACTGGTCCTGGCGACCGTCACGATGCACGCGCGGTCCGCAATCCTGCGCGACGCCGTCGAGTCGGCTGAAGGCGACGCCAAGCACAACGAGACACAGGCCAGGGAACGCGACCGCCTGACCAACAGCCGAAGGGCGTTGGCCAAGCAACTGCACGTCTATCGCATGACCGCGCTGCCCATTGATACCGCCGACGTCCTCGCGTCGATTGCCGAGCTGGCCCCGCCGGGCATCACGCTCAACTCGATGCGCATGCGGTCCAAGGAGTACCGCCCCTCCGGCAAGCCCACGCCCATAGGCAGCCCGAAAGAGCCTGAGACCGGCTGGGTCGCGTTGTCGATCGAACTCGACGCCGTCGCTCCCAGCGACGACCAGATCGTGGACTTCGTCGCCAAACTCGAACGGCATCCCGCGTTTGAGGGCGTGAAGATCCGACACAGCCGGGCCGGTGAGGTGGCCGGCTACGCCGTGCGCGAGTTCCGGCTGGACCTGAGCGTGCCGCTCGACCGCGACTACAAGCGGAAGCACCCGCATCCGACGAGCCAGGAGGTGGCGCATGCGGATTGAACGCGACCATATGGTCACGCTTGCAATCGTTGCGGGCTTACTGGCACTGTTCGCATTCGGCGTCTGGCGACCCACGACCGCAGAGCAGGCCGACCTAGGGCAGCGTTTGGCCGACGCCGAGCAGCGCGCGCAAGAGAACGCGCAAAAGACGCTCGGAGTCAAAAACCTGGCCGTCGAAGTCGCAAGCCTGGAGGCACGGGCCGCACGGCACCGGCGTGTGATCCCCGCCGAAAGTGAGATCGCCGAGATGGTGCGCGAACTCAGCGCCGAGTTGGCGCGGCGAGACATCCACGACAAGTCGATCGAGACCCGGCTGGTGGCACATTACGAAGGGTTCAAGCGGGCGCCCGTTTCGCTCCGATTCAACGGCACGTTCGCCGACGCCCACGCGATCCTCCGCAAGGTCGAATCGATGTCGCGACTGGTCACGGTCGCGTCGGTTGAGATGGAGCGCGTCGGCAGCGGCTCGCGCGATCGCAAGAGAAACAAGACAGAAGCAAGCCCGAACACGCTTGAGGTCTTCATCGACCTGCACGCGTTCCACATCGGCCAACCGGAGGGCAAACAACCATGAGCGACCAAGCCCGCAAATTCTGGAAGAGACTGACAGCCGATCGCAGGCAGTTTTATGTGCTCTGCAGCCTGGCGGCGCTTGGCCTGTTGTTATGGGGCCGCCTCATGTTGCAGAAGGTTCCACGCACCGCCGTCGCCGACCCGCCCGCGCAATCCGCCAAAGCCGAGCAACCGACAAAGCCGGGACAACCGAACGCGACGGACGAGGCCGAAACCCCCGTTGAGCCGCCCCTGGAGCGAATCGAGATCGAGATTGAGCCACCAGCGGCGCCGACACGCGATCTGTTCGTGTTCGAACCGACGCTTTTTCGCCCGATAAAAGTGGAAGATCAGACGAATACCCAAACGCAACCAAAGACCGTCGATCCGTCGCCCGATAGACACCAACTGGAAGCGGAACTGCGCCAACGACTGGGCGAGTTACAGCTTCAAACGACGGTGTTTTTCAACGGTGAGCCACGGGCCATGATCAACGGCAAGATCCGAAAGATCGGCGACACCGTCCGCGGATTCAAGGTCACCAAAATCGAGCAGCGCAGCGTCGTGCTCGAAGCGCTGGGTATCGAAAGCACACTTTCACTGGATGAGAAACAGTGACCACCCGCACCGGCCGCCAGCGGCGCCACGCGCGAACTCAAGGGAGCAAGAACATGCATCGGAAGCGAACTCTCGTCAGCACGGTCCTTTTTTTTTGCCTGATTGGGTGGATCTGTAGCGCGTCGGCAACAGCGCAAGACCAGGCGGCCCCGGTCGCCGATGCCGATCAGCCTGATCGCAAAGCCAAAGCGTTGTTTGCCGATGAGTCGACGCAGGAGAACAAGGGTGACCAAAAGGTCAAGGTCGGCACGTTCGGCCAAATCGACCTGCACGTCAAGGACCTGGACCTGACCAAGGTGCTCCAACTGCTGAGCATCCAGAGCCAGCGCAACATCGTCGCCAGCCGAAACGTCTCCGGCAGTGTGTCGGCCGACCTCTACGGCGTCGACTTCTACCAGGCGCTCGACGCGATCCTCGAGCCGAACGGCTTCGGCTACAAGGAGCGTGGGCAGTTCATCTTCGTCTACACGGCCGAGGAACTCCGCCAGATCGAACAGGCCGAGCGCAAGGTCGTAACGAAGATCGTTCGATTGAATTACATGAATGCCGCCGACGCGTCGACGTTCCTCCGCCCGTTGTTGAGCGAAGCCGGCGCGGTCGCGATTAATGGCGAGACGGAACAAGGTTTCCAGCCGACGATCAACGAGGGTGGCGAGGACAGCTTCGCGCACGCCGCGACGCTGCTCATCCGTGACTACCCCGAAAACATCGAAGAGATGATGGAGGCGTTGAAGGTTCTGGACACCAAGCCCAAGCAGGTGCTCATCGAAGCCACCGTGCTCCAGGCCCGCCTGACCGAAAACAACAAGTTCGGCGTCGATATCAGCATTCTCGCCAACTTCGACTTCGCCGAGTTCGCCAACCCCGGCTCGATCGTTGACCAACTGGTCAACGGCTCGCCCAAGGGCAACGGCCAGACGTTCCGCTCCAGCCCGGGCCAGGTCGGCGTCGGCGATTCGACGTTCCAGCTTGGCATCATGGACGAGAACTTCGCCGTCTTCATCGAGGCGTTGGACAAGGTGACGGACACGACCGTGTTGGCCAACCCGAAACTGCTCGTGCTCAACCGACAGAAGTCCGACCTGCTCGTTGGTGAACGGCTCGGTTACCTGAGCACCAACGCCACTGAAACGTCGACCACGCAGACCGTTGAATTCCTGGACATCGGTGTGCAGTTGACCGTGCGTCCGTTCGTCAGCGACGACGACTCGATCCGCCTCGAGCTGCGTCCGTCGGTGTCGGACGGCGAGACCGTGCTCAGCAACGGCCTGGTGATCCCGAACCAGCGTACGCAGGAACTAGTCACCAACGTGATCGTGGGCAGCGGCCAAACGATCGTGCTGGGTGGCTTGTTCAAGGAAGACACAACCGTGACCCGTCGCCAGGTGCCGTTCGTCGGCGACGTGCCGATCCTCGGCGCCGCGTTCAAAGGTCACGACGACCAGGTCGATCGCAGCGAAGTGATCTTCATGGTCAAGCCGACCGTCGTGCGTGACAAAGCGTTGTATGCCGCAGGCGAACACGCCAAGATGAGCGCTGAATACGCGCAGCTCGGCGCCCGCGAAGGCCTGTTGCCGTGGTCGCGTGAAAAGATGACGGCAAGCCACATCCGCGACGCGCACACGCACCTTCAGAACGGCAACAAAGAGAAGGCCCTGTTCTCAGTCGACATGGCGCTTCGCTTGAACCCCACGCTGGTCGAAGCCCGCCGACTGAAGGATCAGATCACGGGTGACGCGATGATGAACATGGGTCGCGAGAGCATCCTGGAAAACGCGATCGACGCCTTGATCGCCGAGCAGGCCGGCAGTGCCAGTAAGAACGCCCCGGAGCAGCAGGACGACGCCGCGGCCAAGGGCGCCGATACGCCGGCCGACGACGCGACCACCGCCGACGCCGAGCCGCAGCCAGAGGCCGAGGCCGGTAACGAAGCCGACGTCATCCAGGCCGTCAATCGCGATGATCCGGCCGGCGGCGAACCGACCGACGACTTGGGCGACAGCCCCGAGGACACGCAACAAGCCGAGGGCGACTCGCCGGAGGATGCTTCATCGGCCTCCGTCGAGACGGACCCCGAACCGATCGAGATCGACTGACTTTGAGACACGAACCGATCCGATGGCCGGGGTGAGAACCCCGGCCATCGTTTGATTAGGGCCGAAGACGCACGCACGGCGACGTTCGACCGTGTGTCGACCGACAGGGAAGACAAACCAGAGACGCACCACCATGATTGACCGCATCCACAAATCGTTGAGTGTGCTGATCGCCGGCGCGGTTGTGCTCGGCGTCGTCGGTTGTTCGAGCACGCAGCCGACCGGGCACGAGGTGAGCAAGAAGGCGGCTGAGAAACGCTGGATGGCCGTCCGCTCGCACATGATGCTCAAGATGGCGCAGCAGCAGTTCGACACCGGCGACCTGGATCAGGCGCAGTCGTCGATCCAGCAGGCGATGGCGATCGACCGCGACAATCCGCGGCTTTACGTGCTGAACGGCCGAATCGAACTGGAGCGCGGCCGACTGGAGCGCAGCCACAAGTGGCTGACCATCGCTACGCGGCTTGACCCCAACCTGGCTGACGGCCACTACTACCAGGGCGTTGTCCTGCAGCGCTGGCAGGAATGGGACAAGGCGCTCGACGCCTACCGCAAGGCGATGGGTCTGGCGCCGGACAACCCGGCGTACCTGTTGGCCTTCGCCGAGATCATGATCCAGAAGGATCAGATCGATCTGGCCATGGAGTTGCTGAAGGACAAGCAGGCCTACTTCGACCAGAACGCGGGGATCCGCGTCGCGCTCGGTCAATTGCACATGCTGCGCGGCGAGTCCGCCGAAGCGGTCAAGTACTTCCGCCGGGCGGCGCTGCTTCGGCCGGACGAAGTCGCCATTCAGGAAGACCTGGCCCGCGCGTTTATCCAGAACAAGCAACACGGCGAGGCCGTGCGTATCCTCGAAAAACTGGCTCGCGACCCGGAGACGGCCAAACGGGCCGACATCCAGCGCCTGTTGGGCGAAACGTATCTCAAGACCGACCGCCCGCACGAAGCGCGCGACCTGTTCGTCAAGCTCACCCGGCAGGACAAGAGCGACGCGCAGGCGTGGCTCCGTCTGGGTGAGGCATCGGTGGCATTGCAGGACGACCTGGGTGCGCTGACGGCCGCGCGGCACGCGATCAAGAACGACCCCGGCTTGGCCGAGGCGTACATGTTGGCCGGGCTGGTGTTCCAGAAGCGTCAACAGTTGGCCGAGGCGGCCGAGATGTTCGACCTCGCCGCGGAAAACGCGCCGAAGGATGCGCGGCCGCGCGTGTTGCAGGGCATCATGTACCAGCGGGCCGGCCAGAAGGACGCCGCACGCGACGCGTATACCGACGCCCTTCGCCGCGAGCCTTCGGACACCCGCGTGCAGCGTCTGCTCGCCGGGGTCACGCAGTAGCCGCAAGCGGCGGCATGACGCGTCACCTGCGACGCGAACCGGGGCACAGTGAGTTGGAGGCAGTCGGCAGTGAGGCAGAACCGACCAAACACGAAGCAAGCACGCATTCCGTTCGCCGTCCGGCGAGCGTTGCGCGCCGGGGGCGGGGAGGTCGGCTGTGAAGTCTGACACCACCGTGCTGATTGTTGACGACGAGGCACACGTGCGCCGGGTCGTCGAGATGAAGCTGACCGGGGCTGGTTTCCACGTCGTCGCCGCTGACGACGGGCAGGCTGGACTGGCGTTGGCGATCGAGCATCTGCCCGCCGCCATCGTGACTGACTACCAGATGCCGGTGATGTCCGGCCTGGAGATGGCTGAACAACTGCGGGCCGATGCGCGGACGGCCGAAATACCCGTGGTCATGTTGACCGCGCGCGGCTTTCGCATCGGTGACGACGAGCTAGCGAATACCAACATCGTGGAATTATTCTCCAAGCCGTTCAGCCCACGACAAGTCCTTGGCGTGGTGCAACGATTGATCGAGCAGGAGAGAAAGCAAGCCGGATGATGTAGGGGCGCGCGTACCCGAGCGCGACACCAAAAAGGGGCGGTCACAATAAACCGGGGAAAGAAGGAGCCGTGCCAGCAAACAGCACACAACCCGAGACACCGGCTGACTTTGACCAGTTGGCGAGCCGCGTCTGGACTCTTGGCGCGAACCTGGTGTCGCTGCGCCCCGACGGGACGCTCCGCACGTCCCACGGCGAGTGCTCCATCCTGCCGTCGGCGTTGACCGCGCCGGCTGCGCTAGGAGCGGCGGCGACCGCGTGGCGTGAGTTGAAGTCGGGTCAACCACCCGTGCAGGTCGCGACGGGGATTTGGCTTGCGCCGACCTGCCTGCCGGACGACCAGGACGAAACGGGGCAACAGCGTCACGTCTTGCTGCTGGTGGACGACCGGGTTGACCAACAGAAAGGCCTGCGAGTCATTGACCGCGACGATGTTGCGCGGATCGCGTCGATCGCAAACTGGCTGTGCGAGAACTCACAAACGACGGCCCGGCAGGCGGGTGAAATCGATTCCCTGACCCGTCAACTCGGCGCGACCTACGAAGAGTTGCACCTGCTCTATACGCTCTCCAACCAGATGACCGTCGCCGGCTCGGCCGACCAATTCCTGTCGACGGCCTGCGACGAACTGCGCGAAGTTACGGAGTTGACGTGGACGGCCTTGCTCGTCACCGATAGCGACGAACCAAATGAAATCTCAGGGCGAACCATCATCACCGGCCAGTTACCCGACGGCGTCAAAGTCATCAACGGTGCACGAGCCGCGCTGTTCGAGTTGATTAGCACAACGCTCGACGCCCAGATCGTTGAAGACGTCGCCGGGCTTGGTCAGCCATCACTGACGCCGCTCGGGCAATCCCTGTTGGTCGTCCCGGTTGCCCGTGAGGGCGCACTGCTGGGCGTGCTGGTCGCGGCGGACAAGACCGACGGCGAGGCGCTCAGTAGCGTTGAAGCAAAGTTGTTCCACTCGATGGCGGGCAGCCTCGCAATCTATCTCGAAAACACGACGCTCTACGCCGACCTGCAGGCGATGTTCGTCGGCACGCTTCAAGCGTTGTCCGCTTCGATCGACGCGAAAGATCGCTACACGCGCGGTCACTCCGAACGTGTCGCCCTGTTGGCTCGCCAGTTGGCGGAGGCGGCCGGCCTCGACCCCGCCGCGGCTGAACGCGTCTACCTGTCCGGCCTGCTACACGACGTAGGCAAGATCGGCGTGCCCGAATCGGTGCTGTGCAAGCCGGGCAAGCTGACCAACGCCGAGTTTGAACAGATCAAGCGGCACCCGACCATCGGCGCGCACATCATCGCCGACATCCGCAAGATGAACGACCTGATTCCGGGTGTGTTGTACCACCACGAACGCTGGGACGGCCGAGGCTACCCCGAAGGGTTGTCCGGCGACGCGATCCCGCTGTACGGTCGGCTGATCTGCCTGGCCGACTCCTTCGACGCGATGCGCTCCGACCGGACGTACCGCGCGGCGATGTCGCATACGCAGACGATCAACGAGATCGTCGAGAACACCGGCTCGCAATTCGACCCCGAGTTGACGCCCTTGTTTGTCAACCTGAGCTTTGACGCCTTCTACAACATGCTGCGAACCCACCAGGTCAATCACACTTTCCCGGGGGCAGCCGCATGAAGATCGGTCACACCACGCAAGATCAGGCGACCGTCGTCACTCTCGCGGGCGAGTTGGACTACCAGTCGCGCAACGAACTGGATCACTTGATCCAGGAACGCTTGACCAGCCACGAGCCGGACGTCGTGATCGACATGACCGAGGTGGAACGGGTTGACTCCGACGGTTTGGAGGTCCTGCTGGAGATCGAGGCTCGCACCGGCGAGATGCTGGGCCAACTGCGCCTTGTCGGGCTGAATCGCGAGTTGCAAACAGTGCTGAACATCACCCGGCTGGACTCAACGTTCACGTGTCTTCCCGATATCCCCGCCGCCATGGAGAGCCTGAAAGTCTGAGCCATGTCTGATCTGTCTTCGGCATCCGCAGTAGCGTCGCGCCCGCCGGCTGGCAAGCCGGTTCGGGTCGGCGATCTGTTGGTGCTCGACGGGCATATCACGGAGCAGCAACTCGAACAGGCATTGGCGGAACAGAAGAATAACGGCCACAACAAGCTGCTGGGCGAGGTGCTGGTCGAACTCGGCTTCGTGACCGAGGAGCAGGTGCTGGCCGTGCTGGCCGAGGCGGCCGACGTGCCGTTTGCCCGCCTGTCGCCGAACATGGTCGATACGCGGGTGATTGAAGTGTTGTCACGCGAGTTCATCGAGCAGAACATGGTTCTGCCGCTGTTCAAAGTGCGCGACACGCTCACGATCGCCGTCGCCGAACCGAACAATGTCTTCCTCGTTGACGAGGTTGGCCAGGAAGCGGGCTGCCAGGTCCAGATCGTGGCCGCAACCGCCGGCGATATCCGCGAGATGATCGAGTCCGCGCTGCCGGACGCCAACATCTTCGTGATCGACCAACTCGTCGACAACATCGACGAGGACGAGGTCACGCTCGTTGACAAACCCGTCACCGACCTGACCAACATCGAACAGGCTGGCGGCGACGAGTCGCCGGTCATCAAGCTGGTTAACTACATCATCTTCGCGGCCGTGCAGGACGGCGCCAGCGACATCCACATCGAACCGGGCGATCACGACCTGCGCGTGCGCTACCGCGTGGACGGTCGGCTGTTCGAGAAGATGCACCCGCCGCACGCGTTGACGCCCGCCATCGCCAGCCGAATCAAGATCATGGCCGGCATGGATATCTCCGAACGCCGCATCCCACAGGACGGCGGAATCACCGTGCTGCTCAACAAGAACGCGATCGATCTGCGTGTGAGCACGATGCCGGGCAAGTGGGGCGAAAAGGTCGTCATGCGGATCGTGGACAACTCGAAGGCCAAGACCAGCCTCGACGAACTCGGCTTCACCCCGGAAATGCTCGAACACTTCCGCTCGCTTGTCGCGCATCCGAACGGCGTCGTGCTGGTGACGGGCCCAACCGGCTCGGGTAAGTCGACCACGCTGTACGCCGGCCTGGCCGAGATCAACGACGACGGCGTGAACATCTGCACCGTTGAAGACCCGGTCGAGTACAACCTGGCGGGCATCAATCAGTTCCAGACAAACGACCGGGCTGGTTTTACGTTCGCGTCCGCGTTGCGCGCCCTGTTACGCCAAGACCCGGACATCGTCATGGTGGGCGAGATCCGCGACCAGGAGACCGCCAAGATCGCCACGCAGGCGGCGTTGACCGGGCACCTCGTCCTCTCGACTTTGCACACCAACGACGCACCCAGCGCCGTGACCCGCTTGTTCAATATCGGTGTCGAGCCCTACCTCGTCGCCGCGGCCTTGCGCGGCGTGCTGGCGCAACGGCTGATCCGAAGGATCTGCGAGAACTGCAAGGAAGAAAAGACGCTCGACGACGCGCTGCGCAAGTCGTTGGAGAACCTGCCCGACGGCACCAGCCCGATTGAGACGTTCCACACGGGGCGCGGCTGCTCCAGGTGCCGCAACACCGGGTACGCCGGCCGACTGGGCATCTACCAGTTGTTCGAACCGACCGGCGACACGCTCGACGCGGTGAGCAAGGGCGTGGGCCTGCAGGACCTGCGTCGCATGGCTTTTGAGTCGGGCTGCAAGACGCTGCGGCAAGACGGACTGGAAAAGGTGCGCGCCGGGCTGACGACCGTCGAGGAGGTCTTCAAGGCCACGACCATGTAGTCACTAGGCAGGTGACAGGGGACCGAGACACATCTACCGCCCCTCTCCAGGGTCGTCCGCAGGCTGGGGGTCTGCCGGCCACGCAAGTCCGATAGCGCATGCGCGACACGCGTTCACGACGCACAACGACTCATTCCGTTACACGATCCAACCGAAGACTTGACAATGCCTCGATTCTCATACCAGGTGAGGGATACGCAAGGCGAACTGGGTTCCGGTGTGGTTGCCGCATCGACCATGGAGGAAGCCAGCAAGATCCTGCGTGGCGAGGGCAAGTTTGTCATCAAGCTCAACGAGGTCGGCGAGGAAGGCCAGGACAACGACTCGACCATGTCGATCGCGCAGCATGCCCGACGTGTGCGCCGCTCGGAAGTCATCTTTTTCGCGCACCAGATGTCGATCATGATCGACACCGGCGTGCCGATCGTCGAAGGCCTGGAAAGCATGACCGAGCAGACGGGGAGCCGTCACTTCCGCGTCGTTCTCAAAGACGTGATGCAGCACGTCCAGAGCGGCAACGAGTTTTCGGCTGCGCTCGAGCGACACCCGAAGGTGTTCCCGCCAATCATGATCAGTCTCATCCGTGCCGGCGAATTCAGCGGCACGATGGGCACGATGCTCACGCGCGTGAGTGAATACCTTTCCAAAGAGGCGAAGATCTTCCGTCAGGCGCGCGGCGCGCTGATGTATCCGACGTTCATGTTCGTCATGGCGATCGCCGTGGTCGTCTTCCTGCTGACTGTGATCCTGCCCAAGTTCGCCACAATCTACGCCGACCGCGGCGCGACGCTGCCTTGGCCGACGCGCTTCCTGCTCGGTGCCAGTGAAGTCGCGACAACCTATTGGCCGGCGTGGTGTACCTTGTTTGCCGTCGGGGTAATTGGTACTGTGGTCGGTCTACGCACAGATACGGGCAAGCGCGCCCTGGATTGGCTTAAGCTGCACATCCCGCTCGTGCGGTTTTTGTTCACGCAGCTCTACCTGACGCGCGGATGCCGAACGCTCGGCACGATGACCTCCGCCGGCGTGTCGCTGCTGGACACGATCGAGATCGTCCGGCAGGTCACACGAAACAAGTACTACGAAGACCTGTGGGACGACGTGGACGACGCACTACGCCAGGGCCTGCAACTGTCCGAGCCGCTGTTCAAGTCGTCGCTGATCCCACGCCCGGTCGTGCAGATGATCCGCTCGGGCGAAAAGTCAGGCCGAATCGGCGACGTGACCGTCAAGATCGCCGAGTTCACCGAGGCTGAGTTCGACCAGACGGTCAAGACCGTCACGCAGATGCTCGAACCGATCATGATCTGCTTCATGGGCGGCGTGGTCGGCTTCGTGGCCGTCGCCCTGCTCATGCCGATCTTCACCATCAGCAAGGTCGTCGCGGGTTAGGCGATTTCCGTCAGCCCCCAGAGCACAGCCGCGGCGACGACCATGAACGCCACGATCTGCAACGCGAGAAACGCGGCTTGCAACGGCAGTTGCGAGAGGTTGTCGATCTTGATCGTCTTGTAGACAACCGAAACCGCGATCACCAGCGGAATCATCATCCACATCCAATACGCGTCGATGTGCAACGGGTCGCGGAACGGCACGTACGCGATCACGTTGAAGATACCCGTCAGGAGACTGGTCATGTCGCGGCCTCCTTGGCGGGCGGGGCGGGCTTCGCCTTGGTCGGCTGCTGATCAAGATGGCGGCGATAGGCAGGGTCGCAATACACGACATCCATGATTGCCAACAGGTTGAGCAAACCGGCCAACGCCGTATAGAGCAGCCCCTGTTCGTTGACCTTGCCGTAACTCGGCTCATAGTTCGGGCTGGCTTCCGGCCCGTACACCGAGGGCGGCGGCTTGATCCGCTGGTTGACGGTGTCGACGGCCAACGACGGGCCGATCATGACCTGGCCGAAGAACCAGAACTGGTGTTGCTTGTGGTCGATGGCGGAAACGCCACCAATCAGGAGCCCAACGCCCCAGAGCGTCAGGATCGTGACGCCCAGAATGATGCCCCGCCTCCGCTGTCCGAGGACGATGTGGCCCAGACCGGGCAGCAGCCAGGCCGACAGGGCCGCGTGCGGTTGCCAGTTCGGCTGAGTAGCCTTCTCTGTCGTCGTTGGCTGTGTGGTGGTCTGGGCCATGGGTTGAGCTTGTCAGCCTGATCAGGGCGTGTGACCTTCGGCGGGGATCGGCCAATGGGATCGGCCGAACAGCCGTTTCACCCGCTCGCCCTGCTGGGGGCGAAAGAAACGATTGACAAACGGCGATCGGTCGATAGCTTATCGGCTCATCGGCGGCGAGGCTACTGGATGCCGCCGACCGACGAACCCGCAAGCCCCGCATTACCCTTGGAGACGCGTCAAATGGCAGCGACCTGGCAGCCCGTCCTCGACTCGGCCGTCGAAGATCGGCCCTGGCTCGAACCCGACACCAAGCCCTGGGCCACCGACGACTTCCGACTGGAGGACGACGATTATTTCGACGATGAAGACGACGAGGACGACGACGATCCGTTTGACGACGACGAAGACGATGAGGACGACGACTTCTTCGACGACGATGACGATGACGACGACCTCGAGTATGACGACGACGACGACGAAGATGACGACGATTTCTTCGATGACGAGGACGACGACATGTGACCGTTCGCCGGTTCGGCGGACGACCCGTCGCCGCTGAACCAGGAGAAGGGCCCCATGTCCGACTCAACCGACACACCCTATGACGGCCCCGAACGCCGCGAAGCCAAGTGCGACCGCCGACAGTCCGTCGTCGACCGGCGTTACACGACCGGCCTGGAGCGGCGACGTGGCCCCGGCCGACGACGCACCGACTTCATGAAGAACGCCGAAGAGGGCGAGATGAGCAAGGAGCAGTTCCTGTTCGTCATGGCCATCGACGCGTACAAGCGCGTCAACCAGACGCCCTTCCCATCGTGGACCGAAGTGCTCGAAATCATCCGCAAACTCGGTTACCGCAAGACCACGGCGATGACTTTGAACCTGCCCAACGCCGAAGACTGGACCGAATCGCCCAACGCACCGGCGTTCGGCGAAGGCGCCGACCCCTACCTCGACGCCAAAGGCGGCGAGGCCGCGTGACAAACTCCCTCTCCCTTTGGGAGAGCGCCGGGGTGAGGGCTCTTCGCAGTGAACACCCCGCTTTAAGCTGAGGCACGGCCGCGCCGAACCCTCACCCGGCGGCAAAGCCGCCGACCCCTCCCAAAGGGGAGGTTGTTCGCAGTCCCCATTAGTCATTCGCCACCACAACGAACGGTCGAGTCAAACTCGACCGTTGTTGACATTGCTCACTATCGTGCAACAACCCATTCCGCGATGTGCACTTGGCATTCCTAATTCCACACTGACCCATGCCGCTCCCCTACCAAATCGCCGCGCTGTGCTACCTCTTTGACGACGATGGCCGCGTCCTGCTGCTGCACCGCAGCAAGCCGCCGAACCAGTCGCTTTACTCACCCATCGGCGGCAAGCTCGAACAAGCCAATGGTGAAAGCCCGACGACCTGCGCTGCCCGGGAGATCCGCGAGGAGACCGGCCTGGAAGTCCCGATGTCCGATCTGCACTTGACCGGCATTGTAAGTGAAACCGCTTATCAAAACGAAACACATTGGCTCATGTTTCTGTACGAGGTGACACACCCCGTCTCGATCGATCGCATGGAGTTTGACGAAGGCCGGCTTGAGTGGCACGACCGGTCTGACCTGGACGGCCTGCCCCTGCCGCAGACCGACCGTGAAGTGATCTGGCCGATGTTCTGGCGGTATCGCGGCAAATTCTTCATGGTTCACATTGACTGCACGGCCGACGAACTCGTCGCAACCGTCCAGCAACCCGGCGACGCCCCGCCGGTTTGACGTCCGCCCTCTCGTCGAACGACCTCAAACTCACTAATATGTAGTTGGCGTCAGGGTCGGCCGCGACCCCCATTCAACTTGGGCCTAACCCTTCCGGGAAGAAGGGCAGGCAATGCGAAAGCAAAAACGTCAGGGAGTGGCCCGCGTCGTCGCTGGGCCTTGGGATACGCGTGGCAATGACGAGGTCGCCGCTGTCCGCCGTAAGCTCAATGCCAAAGCGATTGCGGTGGGCCTGCTCGACGACAAGCAGCCGGCGCTCGATCAGTTTCTGGCTGTCCGCGGATACGGCGACGCCACGATCAAGCAGTGGTGCGAAGGCCCACAGACTAATCGGCGACTGCTCCGAGGCGCACAACGGGACGGCTGTACTTTCCGTACGTCGCGTGAGAAGCCCGCGGACGCGTTGACGCGCGAAGGCTACGCGGTGGCCGTCGCGTTCGCTGACTGCCTGCCCACCAAAAGGTGGTGGTTCATCGTCGCCTGCCGAAAGACCGAACCGTTTACCGAGGCCGAGGCGGCGCACGCCTACCTCGTCCTGCGCGGCTGGCAGAACCGTTTCGACAGACCCGACGAACCGGACATGCAACGCTTCCTTGTCGGCCAGAACGACCAATTACTCGGCGCGGACATGGTGACGCAGGGCCAACTGATGCAACGCCCCGCGCTGACGCGCGAACTGCTGGAGGCCGTACGACCCCCGCTGGAACAGCGTTGGCCGATGCTGAAAGACAACGACGTCCACGACGTGGCGATCCTCCTGGCTGGCAAGCCGACCTGGGTTCGGTTGCACCGCAGCCGGGCGACCAACGACCCCAAGGCGGCTTGGTGGCACGTTGAAACGCGGCCGTTGGAA
Source organism: Phycisphaeraceae bacterium (assembly GCA_028284155.1). Classification (GTDB taxonomy): domain Bacteria; phylum Planctomycetota; class Phycisphaerae; order Phycisphaerales; family Phycisphaeraceae; genus JANQSF01. The sequence goes on along the minus strand of JANQSF010000157.1, from coordinate 9,930 downwards.
AAGGACGAATTGGCCGTGGTGGGCGAAGTGGAGGACGAACGCATCGCCTCAGCCATTGCGTTCCTGCATGAGAACTACGCCAAGTCGCCCAGCCTCGCCGCGACAGCCAAGCACGCGCACATGAGCCCGTTCCACTTCCACCGCCTGTTCAGCAAACAGGTCGGCGTCAGCCCGAAACAATACGCGCAGCGCAAACAACTCCAGGTCGCTCGCTGGCTCCTGCGCAGCACACGTCAACCGATCGGTGACATCGCCACATCGACCGGCTTCTCCAGCCACGGCCACTTCACCAGCACGTTCCACCGTGTGGTCGGCCAAAGCCCCAGCCAATACCGAGAAACGCACTGACCCCAGCCACTTGCGGCTTAGCGCTCTTAACATTGATTGCAGACAGACGAATAGAAAGCAAACTTCAAGGCCGATGCCATTCAACACACCCCCCGCACACCGCGTCATCGCCCCACTGCCCCTGCCGATGCGTGTCACGCAACGCGTTCATCGATGACCAGATCTCAGCCAGCGTCGCAACCTTCGCGTCGCCCGCGCAACCGACGCCAACCCAATCCTGATCGCACCGCGCCACGACGCCGTCACTGAGCACGGTCATCCGCCGCTCGACCTGTCGGCAGGCTGAACGACGCGGCGGGGCCATGCACACCGGGCTTGCAGCCGGCGACAGGTCAACACCGTCGCCCCGCCCGCACGCCGCCGGCTCGATCACCGCGTGACCGAGGTAATGCGTCCACCGATCAAAGAACGATTCCATATCGCCCAGCGTCTGCCGCGTCTTGACCAGCCGAGGCACGATCCAGGGCACGCCGCGCTGCGCACTGGCATCGTTGTTCCGCTTGTTCCGACCGTTGATCAGCCGTTCCATGTTGGCCGCGACCTGCGAGAACATATCGTGGCCCATGACCTGCCGGTACGTTTCAGCCGAGTCGGCGTTGACGCGCGGGCTGACCACATCCACAGGCGCGTCGAGCAGCGCATCGACGACGTCGCTATCAACCAACAGGTCGGTCTCGATCGCCACGCCGCACACGCCCGCGTCACGCGCGGCCTCGACAACCGCACGCCAATCCTCGTGCAACAGGGCGTCGCCCAGACCGCCGAGCGTCACCACCGTGTCGGGCGATTCGGCGATCTGTTCGACCAGGCGTAACGCCAGGTCAAGCGGCATGTCAGCCCGCTCAAATGCGACATGATGCTGCGGGGTGATCGGCCCACTGACCCCGCGGCGTGGTGTCAACTCAACCGTGACCTGCCGCGGTAACGACGTCAACGCCGAACGATCCGCAGGCGTCGCCGCGACGATCGACGCCGCGCCCGCTTCGTGCAGGTCGTCGCCGAGTCGTTCGGCGATCGCGTCGAACATCGCGGCGGCGCGCGGCGTGTCGTAAATGAACCGTTCAGCGCACGAACGTACCGCCGCGTCGATCGGCACGCACACGTCCCGGCCGATCGGGTCGGCCTGCGCGTGTGTCGGGTTGTAGCCGAGCATTTGGCCGAACGTCACGTCGTGCTCAGCCAGGTCTTCGAGCATCGACCGGCTCACCGCCGCGCCGCCTAACCCGGGCGGCGCTTGCGTGAACGTCATCGCGTAGGCCTTGGGGTCCGACAGGTGCAAGTCGAGCACGGCTGAACAGATTGACGGATCGACACACAACCAGTCGCTGCCGACCAGCAACGCCGACTCGGCGTCGCGGGCTGCCATCGCTTTGACCAAAGGCCCGGCCGGCAGCAACTCGTCAAAACACGTCGCGCCGCCCAGCCCGCCACGCCAAGCCGTCTGCGCCCACTTGCGCGCGATGACACGCATGTCGTGAAAACGATCGGCGCTTGACGGTTCCACCACTTCGCACGACACGGGCTTGGCGAACACCGCGTCGCCTATCAACAGCGTCGGGTCGTAACCCGGCGGGTGTACGAGCACGATCTCGTCGACCGCGCTGACCCGCGCCGCACGCGCAACGACGTGCGACAACACGGATCGACCCTGCACCTGCTGCGCGACGAGCGACTTGAAGCCCAGGGCGGTGTGTTCGAGGTCGATGGGGATGAGTGCGAGTGTATTGGGCATGGGGTTTGGGATTAGAACGTCGAAGTCAGGGGAAGGCGGCCCTGCGGGCTCGCCGCTAAACGGCGTTTATTCACAATCTTGGTCAGATGAGATCGTCAACACGGCGTCAGGCCGTGACGTCTTGCGCGCGTTGCAGCGCGTCTTCGAAGATCTTCATCGCCTCGTCGCAGGCCTGTTCGATCCAGCCGATGTTGTCGATGTCGCGATCGATCTGTCGGCGTTGTCGGTCGAAGGCCGAGTCGCGCTCGCCGTCGGCGATGTGGTGGATGTCGCGGTCGGCCCGGCTGCGCCGGTAGGTGCCGATCGTGTTCAGCTCATTGACCAAGCTCAGCGTGTCGTCCAGCCGTTCAGCCTCGGCCTGCAACGGGGTGATGCGTTTGAACAGATCAGCCATGCGCGGCTCGTCGCGTTGGTGTTCGAGCATCTGTTGCAGGATCGGGATGGTCTGACGGGACGTCTCACGCAATCGGCGCACATCGTCCATACGCGACTTGAGCTTGGCGACCGCCTTGTCCAATCGTTCGAGGTCAAAACCGGGTGACGCCTGCGGCAACGCCGGCACGTCGCGTGTCGCGAAGATGTTCAACGCCTCGGCCAACGACATCCGCTGCGCGCCACGTTTGGGCATCCCGCCCTCGGTCGCATCGATGATCTGCTGCGGCGCGTCGTCGAAGTCGCGCTCGAACTGCGAGAGGTATGTCACCATCTGCTCGTCGGAGTAGATCGGTTGGCCGTTAACGTCCTGGAACTTCTGCAACATCGAGCGGTGGCGGACGACGCGCTGCCACTCCATCATCTCTAACGTATTGAAAGGCCCAAGCTCCGGCGCCCACACGTCATGAATAGCTGTGCCCGGGCTGTAGTACAGGCCGTCGGAAAAGCCCAGGTCCTGCCCAATAAAAACGATCGGGGCGCAACCCAGGTGTTGCGCGAGGTAGAACGACAGGTGCGCGACGGTCGCGCCGTCTTTGATCGGATGGATGTCCGGCCCGGCGTCGCCGAGCAGGCGTGACAGGAAGCCGTTGTTCGTCACACGGATCACGCCACGCCCCGAAGTGCGGGCCCATTCGGCGAACGCGTCGAACACCGTCTCGTGCGCTTTGGGCTCGGCGATGAGGGTCACCGGCGGGCCGTCATCGAGCGGAGGCAGCGTCTCATAGAAACGCTTGGACAGCGGAGAGTAGTCGAGCGCGGTGACGAAGTCGGGACGAACACCGCGTTCGAGCAGCGGCTTGAGCGTCGTCTGCGCCGAGATCACGACGACGCGTTTACGAACCGCCGGGTCGGCCAACTGATCGACGTTGCGCGCCAGGCTCGGTCCGGCGCTGACGCACACGGCCGGGAGTCCCTTGGCCGCGCCGAGCAGGTCGTTGGTGTTGGGGCCGGCCGCGTACCACGGGATGGCCGACGTGACGTTGCGCACCGTGCGTGCCGAGTTGACCAGCGCGGTGGCGACGTGCATGCGGGCGTACGAGACGGCGTCGGTCACGACCTTGCTGAACGCGGCGATGGCCTCGCCGTGCATCAGGCGGGTCGGCGGGTGCGACACGAGGACGACGCCGTGCGTCAGCAGCGGGACGTTCGGCCCCAGTCGCGCGAGCAGTCGGCCGGTGTCCATCCGGCCGTCAGCCAACATGATGTTGGGGCGGCCGATCCAGTCGGAGTGGTCCACCGCGTCAAGCGTTGCGCGGAGCAGCGAGGGGTTCGGCTCGAAGACGATCAACGCCGACTCGTCGCCCAGCTTTTCGGCGATGCGCGCGACGTGATACCCCAGGCCGAAACCGAGCACGACGATGACCGCGTGCTTGGCTGGATCGACCTCGGCGATGATCTTGTCCGCCTCCGCGCCGGGGTCGTACTTGCTGGCCAAGGTCACGCGTCGGCCGGCGTGTTCGACCGCGGCGGTCACTGGACCGGCGCGGGACACCTGTACGTCCAGCGGCGTCGGCGCGGCGAAGTCGAGTTCGCCGGCCAGGCCGGGGTCGGTTCGGCGGAGGCAGTCCAGGTTGGCCTCGATATACGAGGCCGTCGGTGGCGCGGGGGTCGTGGGGGTCGAGGGCATGTCTGGTCTGTTATCGGAATGATCGGCGGTGCGGGATGAGCGGCGCCATGCGGCCTGCGGCCCGCGCAGGTCGTTTCTTTCGCCCAGGGCCGACCGCCCTGCCGATAACTCTTGTGCGACGTTCGTCGCCGACTGGACTGACGCCCCGGAGCGACTACCCTGTGAATGAGCGTTTCATGAGCACCGCCGAAGCCGACCCCGCCATGGTCACCCACCGTCAATCGCTGCCGACGACCCGCGAGTCACTGACCCACAAGTTCCAGATCATGGGGCACGAGGGCTACCTGTCGATCGGTCTGTTCGACGACGGCCGACCGGGCGAGATCTTCATCAAGATGGCGAAGGAAGGGTCGACGCTCAGCGGGCTCGTGCAAGCCTATTGCCGGGCGTTCAGCCTCGCATTGCAGTACGGCCTGCCGGTGGAGGAGGCGGTGCAGCGTTTCAAGGGCATGCGTTTCGAGCCGATGGGCCACACGTCGAACCCGGACATCCCGGAAGCGCTGAGCCTGATCGACTACGTCGCGCGGTACATCGAGTTGCACTTCGTTGAAAACGAAGACACCGCGCGGACGTAGCCGCTTGCGGCTTAGCGCGTTGATCAGAGAAGCGCGGAGCAAGCTCCGCGGCTAAACCAGTTGTGACTACTCGGCCGGCGACTCGTCGAGTTCGCTGCGCTTGCCTTCCTTGTCGCGGTATTCCTCGGCTGAGGGCAGTGGGTCTTTCTGATCGCTGATGGTCGGCCAATCCTGGGCGAGCCGTTCGTTCAACTCGGCGTACTCCGACCACTTGTCGGGCAGGTCGGTGTCGGAATAGATGGCGGAGACGGGGCATTCCGGCACGCACAGGTCGCAGTCGATGCACGTGTCCGGGTCGATGACCAGGAAATTCTTGCCCTCGCGGAAGGCGTCGACCGGGCAGACGGCGACGCAGTCGGTGAACTTGCACTGAATGCAGGGTTCGGCAACGACATAGGCCATGACAATTCTCCGTGGTGCGGGCCGGGTGACGCCCGGTCTGGGTCTCTAGGCGGATGGTACACGATTCCCGGGCGTTCGTCACGCCGATAAGTGGCCCTCCCGGGCTCGGAAGCGGGTTTCGGCGAGCGTTGAACCGCCTTCATTGCCTTTCGTCGCCTCGCTCGATTCCGCATGACTTTTCTCTTGTGTGGGCCTTTGGGGCGCGGTACACTGAGGCTTCTACTGGAACGTTCTGTTTCGGGCATTGGAAATAGGAGTCGAATGATGCGTGCATCCAACATCGTCGTTGCTTCCGTCGCGATCCTCCTGCTGGTCAGCACGGCTCACGCCATCCCGCTGCGGGTCGATATCGGCCAAAGCGTGGGCGGCACGGTCACCCCCGAGGCCGGCTTCGATGCGTTCACCGCCAACACCAGCGCGACCGTCACGAACAACTACGCCGCGTCGTTCGGCACGAACGCCGGCATGGTCGAAGTCTCGATCACGTCGCCGTTCTACCGAAGCACGCCGTCGGGCAGTTACCCGCAGGTCACCAGCCAGCCCGGATTTAACGATCTGCTGTCAGGTTCGGCGTTGATGAACGACACCAATCAGGCGATCGTCCTTCAGTTCGACGACTTGGCTGACGGCGTTTATCAACTGACGACCTATCACCACGCCAACTTCGTTAACTCGACCGGCGCGTCGCGGCTCGACATCCTCGTGGCGGACGCCGACCGCGGCCTGACGCGCGTGCACGAGAACGTGCCGACCACCGCCGGCACGACGCCCGCATCGTTCACAACGCGCACGACGGAATTCTCCGTTTCCGCGGGCAGCCCGGTCACGCTTTACCTTGACGGCCAACCGGTAACCTCCGGCCCGGAGCACGCCAACCTGAACGGTTTCGAACTCGATCAAATCAGTCCCATCGCGCCGATTCCGTCGCTGAATATCGACTTCAGCCGATCCAACGCCGCCGGCCCGACACAGGCCGGCTTCCTGGCGTTTGAGGCCGACGGCAATGGACCTTCCACGCAATCATTCGCCCACCCGCTCGGCTCGGCCGGCATGGTCGATGTGACCATTGCGGGCCAATGCTGCTATCGCGACTACGCGCCCGCCACCGGGTCATTCGCCCCATTGTCCGACCTGTTGTCCGACTCACCCCTGCTCAACGCACCGGGTACGCTTACCCTCACGCTGGGAGACTTGGCGGACGGCCGATACGAGATCACGACCATCCACCACACGACACAATTCGGCCCAAGTGAGCGGCCGCCGGCAACGCCGTTTGATATTGAGCTGACCGACGCCAAGTTCACTGATGCGTTGATCCTCACGGGACTAACGATGTCGGACAACAACAGCGACCAACTGAGCCTCGCGACGTTTGAGATTCAGGTCTCAGGTGGGTCACCCGTGGTTATCGACTTCATCCGCGGAGGCAACCAGGGCGACGGCGACCACTTCGCCCTTTCCGGCTTCTCGATCCGCCAGGCCCCGCCCGCCGCCGTGCCCGAGCCGGCGACGCTCGGCCTGCTGGGCTTCGGGGCGTTCGCTTTGCTCGGCCGGCGCCGGCGACGCGCCTGATCTGCCCGTGGAGCGTTTTGCCGCAGGCCTTGGATGAGACCTCGCGCGGGAGGTTAGGCTTCGTCCGAAAAGTAGGGTGCGCTTCAGCGCACCACGATGAACGGACGGTTTCCCCGCGTACTTGGTGCGCTAAAGCGCACCCTACGGCTGGGCCAGTGACAAATCGGACAAAGCCTAGAATCGTTCCCGTGACGGAGGGCAATTCAGGGGCCTCGGCCATGCGTCGCACGCGTTCTGGTTTTACCGTCGTCGAATTGCTGGTCGTTGTCAGTCTGATCATCCTGCTAATCGCCCTGCTTTTGCCGGGCATCGGAATCGCCCGCGAAAAAGCGCGGCAGGCGGTCTGCCTGGCCAACCAGGGGCAGATCACCACGGCCGCACTGGCGTACACCAACGACCACGACGGCGCGTTCCCGCTGAACGAGACGGCCGCGCCGTTCGCGATGACCAGCCGCAGCGGTTGGGTCGGTTGGGCCGACGCTCGGCCGAGGTTCAATCCTTACTTGACCGACCCGGCTGTGCTCTATTGCCCGTCCGGCGGCGACACAACGACCTGCCCGAACATCAACAACTTCGACACGTTTACGATCGACGCGGGCGCGCAAGGTTGGAACAAACTGGCGGGCTGGAGCGCGATCCCCGTTGATGTTGACGCGAACTTCTACGTCCACATCGACTACTCCGTGTTCCCCGGCTTCGTGCGCAAGAGCAATCGCGAACTGGTGACGCTCTTCTTCGGACCCGACGAGGGCATCACCGAGTTGGCCGGCTTCGGGTGGAGCCAGCCGACCGTGCCGCAAAGGGTGTCGCGGGTCGAAGACGGCGCGGCCGTGCCGATGAGTTCGGACATGGCGTACACGCTGAACCCCTCCGTGCTCACGCCCCTGGTCGATGGTCCGTTCGTCTTCTGGGACAACCCGTACGCCAACCCGGGAACGACGACGATCGTCAAGTCACATCGCACGATCGGCGGTGACTTCAACGGGCTTGGCACGGCCTTCGTCGATGGCCACGCCGAGTGGCGGCCACCCGGCGTCGCCGGGCCACGCACCGGCGTGCTGACGGGCGGGTCGAGTTACGACTACGTGCAGTGGTATTGACGCCGAACCGCCGGGCGCACGCGCCGCCCCCACAACCCCTCAAATAGACGCCCCAAGCGTAGAATGGACGTTGCCGCGGGTTTGGTCCACCCCTCCCCGCGCGCAGGTCGGTACGTTCTACCCTGACACAACGTCTATGCAATCGCTTCAAGGTCAACTGCTGATCGCCGCGCCGACCCTGGTCGACCCGAACTTCGTTCGGGCGGTCGTGCTCATCATCGAGCACAACGACGAGGGCGCTTGGGGTTTGGTGTTGAACCGCCAGACCGACACGCCCGTGGCCGACGCGTGGGAGCAGGTCAGCCAGGTGCCGTGCGCCAGCGAACAGATGCTTCACCACGGCGGGCCTTGCGAGGGGCCGCTGATGGTCGTTCACAAGCGCGGCGACATCGGCGGCGCTGAGCCGTTGGACGGCGTCTTCGTGGCGGTGGACAGCGACGACGTCGAGCAACTGGTCGGTTGCGACGACGAGGCGATGGCGTTTTACGTCGGTTACGCCGGCTGGGGCGCGGGCCAACTCGAAGAAGAGATCGAGTCCGGCTCATGGCTCAGTTGCCCGGCCAGCGACGCGCACCTGTTCGACCCCGGCGACGACCCGTGGGGCGTCCTGACCAAGCAGGTCGCGCGGGCTGAGGCGCTCAAGGGGCTGAACCCCAAGATCATCCCCAAAGACCCGTCGATGAATTGAGCATTGAACGCGTTGCGCGGAGGGCGGATCGCACACATCACAGATACGCACGCGTCACTGACAACCACGACATGGCAGGGAAGCGAAGGCTCACCGCGGCGATCAATATCGGCAGGTTGAACGCGGCGAGAAAGCTGACGACGTAGCCCGTCCCCATCTCGTGCATCGCGAGCGAGCCGAAGTCGGACAACACCAGTTCGTGCAAGAGGATGCCATTGACCCAAGCAAACAGCGGCACGAGTGTTAATGCGCACCACCAGCGCAGGCCGCCGAACAGCACAACAAGCAAGGCCACGCAGACACCTAAAGCCAGCGACTCAAAAGGGGAGGCCATCTTGTCCGAGATTTCGGCCAGTACGAGCACGCAGGAACCTGCCTTCCGCGGCCGGACGCACGAGCCGGTTCAACACCGGTTACGTCAAGCCTGTGGTTGGCCCCATTCGTACTAATCGGTCCAACAAGGCCGGCAACTCAATCCCTGCGTGCGCGGCGGCCATCGGCAGCAGCGAATGGCCCGTAAACCCCGGCATGGTGTTCACTTCAAGCACCCACGGGTTGTTCTGCTCATCGACGATGAAATCGACACGCGACAGATGGCGACAGCCCAGCACGTCGTACGCCCGCTTGGCCAATTCGGACAACCGGTCCAATAACTCGCCGGGCAGGTCAATGGCGGATCGGCCGACCAGGTATTGCGTGTCGTCGCGTTCGTACTTCGCGTCGTAGCTGTAAAACTCCGTCGCGGGCACGATCTGGATCGGGGGCAGCGGCTCGCCGGCCAGGACGCCGACGGTCATCTCCCTGCCTTTGACGAACGCCTCAGCCAACAGCGAGTCGTGTCGTTTGCAAAGATCAGCCCATGCGTCGTCCACGTCCGCCCGCGTCTTGCAGATCCGCAGGTCGACGCTGCTGCCCTCACGCACCGGCTTGAGTACCAGCGGCGCGGCCACACGCGTCGGCGGCATTTCGCGGCACAACTCCCATGCCGGCGTCGGCACGTCATTCGCTTCGAGTACTCGCTTCGTCTCAACTTTGTCCATGCACAATGCAGCCGCGGCCGCGCCGCAGCCCACGTAACGCACACCCCGTTCGTCCATCAACCGCTGCACCGCCCCACCCTCGCCCCAAGCGCCGTGCAACGCGGGAAAAACAACGTCACCCCCCCACGCCAGGAACGCGTCGAGATAGGAACCGTCGACCGGCGAAGGGTCGGTATGCAACACCAGGTGGCCGGCCTGCCGCAACGCCGCCGCGACCGCCGCGCCGGACTCCAGGCTCACCGGCCGTTCACGGTCCGGCCCGCCGGCCAACACCATGACCTTCAACGCGCTGTTTGTGTCTTCCGCCACCGAGCATCCATCGGCCGAACCGTTCAACCGGCCGCAGAGTTGGGCAGTGCTTCGTCATAAGCCGAGCGCCTGTCTCGTGCCACGGGCGTGTCGGCCGTGCGG
>JANQSF010000145.1 GCA_028284155.1 Phycisphaeraceae bacterium | reverse complement strand
TGACATCCATGTCGGTGCTCCTGGAGGAACCGACATCATCCCAAGAAAGACACCCCAGCGCAACCGAACAAGCGCCGAACGCGCACGAGAATTAATCGGGATGCGTATTACGTGAGGCTTGTCTATACGAAAGAGTGGTATTGTGGAGGCAGTGATCTGTCTGTTTAGAACTCGTGGAGCCTCGGATAAACGGTGTATGTTGGCAGTCGTTGCGCCGAATGTCAAGTTATACATAACGTGCATTATCGGCACGCAACGGAAGGGGGTTTCAAGAAAATAGCCGACCTGCCACGACATGTCAAGGGTTAGCCCTCGCCGTCCCCAACATGCGGTACGCGTCCTTCGGGCAACGACGAAGCAGCCTGTATTACCAACTGGTAGCCGAGTCGTTGTGCTTCGCTCAAACTCAACCCCAAGTGCGCAGCCGCCACCCGGAGCTTGCTGTCCATATCCCCGCTCACCTTCACGGTTAACGTCGTGATCAGTCGCGGCTCCGTGTTTCGGTCTCGATTGCGCATCACTACCTCCCAACACGTCAGGCTCGACCGACCCGGGGCGCTCATTGCCGCCCCCGGGACCCCCGGCTAGCTTCTTCTCCCTCACCCCTGCGGCGGCGCCGCCGCCGTCCCCAGCGGGGGGCGTCCCGCGGGGACCGGGGATTGCCGTGAGCCGGACGAATACATACAGACGACCCTTGCGGTCGTCACCCCGGAGCCCGGTTGTTAACTCGGTCAGTGGTAGTAGATCGGCCGATCTACTCTGACTGTCAAGTGACAAACCCCCCAAAACCAACACCGCACCGTCACCCACGTACGCCGTCGACTTCAGCCGACGCGTCGAGATCGTCGGCACGCCTGACACCAACTCAACAACGCTCGACACTTCCGGTTCAATCTCCACACGCGTCATGCCGCTGGCGATCGTTCGAGCCGTCAGCCTGAGTAGCGTTCCCGTTTCGAACGCATCGAAGCCGACGTCGCTCACCGTCCCCGCGTCGCTTGTCACACGACGACGCACGTTCACCGTATCGCCGACTTGCAGCTCGGCCGTGTCGCCTTCCCCGACCATCAACCGTGCCGCCTGCACGCTGCCCGTGTAGCCTGAATTTGAAGATCCACGCAGCAACGCACTGACCGCAGCTTCGAGGTTCGCACCGTCAGGGATGAGCCCGCTGGCCAACTGCCCCGACACGACGCCCATCGAAGCGAGACCATCGAGTGTGACGGTTACTCCAACGTCCCGAACAGCTTGTTCGCTCAACTCGGCAAACACGACGTCCACCACGTACTGACGTCGCGTCCCACTGACCAGACGATGGAATGCGTCCGCCCGGGCTATCCCGTCCATCGTGTCACGAATCACGACCATGTCCCGGATCGTTGCAATCTCCGCAGTACTGTTAACGCCCTTGCGATAGATGTCGGACCACTCCGACGCGTCGCCGTGCGACACGAAGTAAGCTCGGCTAACGGTGTCCGTGTCCAGAGGTGGACCCACGTAGACGTGGCCCGTGCGTTGGAACACGGATGCGCCTTCCCCGATCGTCGTCGCCATGAACTCCAACACGACGTCGATCGACACGTCGCGGAACGTGCCTTGTACCGGCTGCTCTAACTTGTCGTTAGGCACGGTCGTTGACACGCCTTCACGCCCCAACGCGGCCGCGAGGTCACGCAACCGCCCCGCCACCGTCATCGTGACTTTGCCCTGCCGTTTCGGGTCAGGGTCGGGCTCCGATGTGGCCAACTCAACGCCGTCGGCCGACAACTCCCGGTCAGGGACTGCGGGGGTTTTGAGTGGCGTCCCTAAGTCGCTTGAAACGCTCAAAGGCCGACTCGCTTCGATCCACCGCTGAGGTGGGATCGGCCTTGCGCATCCCAGCAGGAAGAGCAAACAACTTGCCGTCACCACCACGCCAAAAACTGAGACCCTTTGCATTGTCCGTCCTTTCCAGAGTGAAACCTCGTACGTTCGATCCGTGCTCGTACACCTGCCCGTCAATCACCACGTATCCGTCACCAATGACGCCCGGGCCGAAGTCTGGGAAACCGGGTGGCGTGTAGTCCGGCCGACCCGTCGGCTTGTCACGCGTCGTGCCCTTCACCGGCTCGGACGGCACGTCCGGCTCGTCGTCACCGCCACCCCACAGGCAGCCCGTCACGATGCACGCCAACAACACCACGACTAACAACGCTGGCCAGAACTTGATCGCTGTTCGCTTTCCCATGTCGCTTGCCTCGGTTTGAGTTTCGGTCTCTTCTTCGCGGCTACGTTCGCCGCCTTCAATGCTTGCACGAACATCGTCTAACCCCTTGTGCAGATGGCGACGACTGCCCATGTGGGTGTGACTGTCATACAAACGAAACACCCACATCCCGCCCCAACGCGGCCAAGTCACCCACTCACGCACTGGCTTGACGCGGGCGTCCTTCATGTCGCCCATCTCCGCCGGATACACCTCGTAACTGAATCCCATGAGCGGAACGCGCAGGCCGAACAGGAACGGGATGCGGCGTTTGTCCGCAGCGTGAAGAACTTCCACGGCGTTACGTCGCCAACTGATCGACACCTGTTGTTTGTCCTGAGTGATCAAGATAATTCGATGCATGTGATGCCGATGCATCGACGTGTACAGGAGAATCTCGGGCGCTTCGCGTTGCTGCTGCCGGTAGTCGAACCAGAGGTGCGCTTCGTCGATCACGATCATGGCGCCGGGCGGGAACCAATTCGGCTCCCCGTCGCCGTCATAGTCGATGACATGCGGCCCGTGTTCCTTACAGAACTCCGCTCGGATTCGCGGCTCTCCCCAATGGCTTTTATGCGCCATTCGGAACTTGGCCATCGCGGCGTTCCGCTCAAAGAACCGTTTCAAGTGATCCTCTGTCAATGGCTGCACGTACCTCGCCAAGATTGGATCGTCGCCCTTTATTCGGAGATACCGACGAACGACCCTCAACCTCAACGGCAAATTCGTGTACACCGGCCGACGTTCCCACAGCACATTCTCACACAACGTCTTGACCGCGTGATACGTCTTCCCGCTACCCGGCAGGCCCTCGACAATCTCTATCCCCGTCTTAGGTAGTCGCCGCTGCTTGGCCACGTCTAGCCCTCAATGAACGGAAGAAGCCCGAGGATCCAGCGGGCGACCCGTATCACCACCTTGGCGCCGAACGCCCCGAACACGATGTTCAACGCACTGAGAAACGGGACCACCTGATCCCACTTCTCCATCAGGTCCTTAGCAAAGTTGAACGCGGGTCCGACTGTCCCCGCCATCTCAAACACGTCGATTCCGGCGAGGTCTTCGAACTTCTCCCTCGCCCAGAATGTGAAATCAATGACCCACTCCGCGATCGCTTCGAAAAATGCGTCTACCAGACCACCTAAGACCAAGATAGAACCCATGACGTCCCCTTATTGCTTGCGCAGCTCGTTAAAGACGATGAACCCTGCGGCCAGACTTGCCGAGCCCAGTACGAAGGCGTCGACCAACTGCTTAATGATGCTGGTCATGTACCACGACAGATCAATCGTCACCTCTTGAGACAACGGTGCGAGGTTGATGAGCGGATTGGAGTCAAGGTCCAGCGTAGCCAGGTCAAACGTAAACACCACCGCCTCAGGGTCCGCCGTCCAATCAGGCTCTTCGAACTCGTCAGGGTCGCCCGGGTCGAACACAATCGGGACCTCGCTATAGCTCCCTTCCGTCAGCCCCCCGCTGCTTCCCCCGAGGTGGTCGATGTGACCAATCCAGCCCGGCCAGTCCCCGCTGATCCACGCCCGTAGGTGTGCCCCCGGCTCGTCATCTTCGAACAACTCGAACGGGTTCGGGTCCGTCACTGTCCCTTGTAGCAACGCCTCGAACGTGCCGTATGCGTCTTTCGACAACCAGCCGTAATTGGAGCCGCCTCCCTGTGCCCACCGCACGTAGCCAACCGTGAACGTGCCCGGCGGCCACTGGACGTACACCGACACCCAATCCGCAACCGTCGGCGATGGGATCGGTGGAATCGCGATGTTCTGAGGGTCAACGAAGATCGACACGAACCCGTAGAAGTCGATGCCCTCAGGACCGCTAGTGTTCGTGCCATCGGTGTCAACGCCCACCCACATCGACGCCGTCTGATAGCCCGGCCCGAGGTCGAACGTGAGTTGCGTTCCCGATAAATGCACCACCGAGCCGTCGGTGTTCATCTGCCAGTAACGGGGATGCTCACCGCCAAGGTACGGATCGTTGACGCCCGTCTGATACGGCTGGTGCGGGTACTGCTCTTGAAGCAGACTCACCTTGATGCTCTGCCCTTGCGCAGCCCCACACATGAACAAAACCGCCGCCGTTGTGATGTACTTACGTGACGTCATTGCTAGACCTCGCACTTGAATAGAAGACCTGCCAGAGCAGTAGCCCACCGATCAGGCCCAACACGATGACCGCCTCCCGCCAATACTGCCGGGACCGGCCGGGCCGCTGGTAACCCGACTCGCCCAGCTCGAGCCGCCAGCCCTGATACGAGACTTCGCTGCACATGCCCCGCCCCGTCCACGGCCGAGTGATACTCTGCAGCGAGCCACCGGCTGGCGTGAAATCGCCGTCGAGTTGAACAGAGTCAGGATTACCGGACGTGGCTGTAATGGTGTAAGGAATACCCTCCACCGTCCCGCTCGCCGTGCCTGACGTAAGCCAGGTCAGTCCCCCACCGACCAGCCGATCGTCGTGATACAGCCGAACTTCGAGCGACACCCCCGCCGTCGTGCCCACCGCTTCACTTGAAACCCCCGCCGCCCCTGTCAGAGCGACGAGGATCATGAGCCACCGGGTCAGCCCGCCTTGCGGACGATGCTCCGGTAGATCTTCTTGGCGATCGTGAAACCGCCGCCGATCGTGAACGCCGCGATCAGGCCAGCACCGCCGAGGGTGAACGCCGCAATCCGCAGCGTGTCCCAGTCGACGACCTGCATAAACGCCGTCACTTCGAGCGGGTCCGGCTCCGTGACCTGAGCGAAGACATCGGCCGCCGAGAAGATCGTTACCACCGCGACGGCCGTCAACGGTGCGATCACATTGCGCATGCGTCCAAGCATGGCACGTACTCCCCTCCGCCCCGTCGTCCTGACGGGACAGAGATTGAACGGCAAGGCCGACGCAGCCCCGCCTTGAAATTGACGGTTGATTAGAGTGAACCACTGAACAACCTCAGGAAACGGGTTAACGGTCGCCACACGACCCAAACGGTCATGTGCATCGAGAAGCCCAGAACAAACCCGATCATGATCGACATCGAAATCATGACGACCTCACAAGCCAGCGACTAAACACCACGTGACCGAGAACGAGCTCGGCACACACGATGCCCGCGATTACCCACAGCGTCGGCGGAGGAGTCGACGCGATCAATGCGCCACCAACGCCCAACACAACAACCACCACCGTTAGCGAAATGATGACAACAGCCAACCATCGCATGATTAGATCAATGCGCTTCATGCTGCTACCCCTTCGAACAGATCAGGCTCACCCCATGCGAGGTCTAGGATGCTCGGCTGATCTGTTGAGTTTTTATGTCGATTACAAGTAAAAGAAGATGCATCGTCAGGGCTGGCGGCCGCCGGTTGCTCCGCAATCCGGTCGGCCGCCCATCGCTTTAGTTGTGCGTTTGCCATCCTCGCCGCGTGTCGCACGTCTAACGCGTTCCCTTTGTACACCCTCCACCCGTACCAGTCTCGCTCTTGCTCACCGCACAATGCGTCCAGTGTCTTGCGTAGCAAGAATTCGTCGCACTCGACTATGAACTCCCCTTCTCCGGGCACGCGCACACGGACGCACTTTTGCGCGTCTTCGATGCGTTGTCTGATTGTTGTTTCGGCCCCATACGCCGCGTCGATGTCCGCGTCACGTTCCGCGATCGTCTGTCGTCGCTTGCGCCATGTGGGCGTGTCCGTCGCTTCGTCGTCATCGTCCAACGTCGCTCTACGTTCGGCGTCCTTTGCTTGCTCGTACTCAATGAGCGGTGTCCAGAAGCCCGGGCTTGTCCGGTACAGCTTGACCGCCTTTGGAGTCCGCTCGTACAGCCATTCCGGGTAACCCTCCTCGGCCTTAGTCGCGTACCTTGCCGCCTTCGACACGTAGTAGGCATGCCGCCCCGTGCCCGCTGACACGTAGCACGCCCCATGGCCCCACGTCTCTAACAATGTGTTGTGCGGGATGAAACTTGGCCCGATGAGAATGAGGTGATAGTGGAGCCAACCGCCCTTCTGAAACTCGACCTTCGCAATCCACTTGCCCGTGAACTTCGTGCCCAACGCGTCCCCGAGTCGCTTCATGAACTTATTGACGTGTTGAAGCCGGGCGGCCTCATCGTAGAGATGTTCGGGAGCGTCCGGATCGTCAGGCTCATACGGTTCACGGTCGTAGGTCAACGTCAGCATGACCCACGCGTCCCCGTTCATTCGCGCCAACGCGAGCCGTCGATGCAATCGCTGGCCGATGCATCGCGCCATCTTTGGACCCGCCAACGGATCGAGGTGTGACCAGCAATGCGCCTTACGGATGAAGACTTCTGACATGTTCGGAATCCGTTCCGAGTGAAGAACCGTCTATGCACATGAAAGAGGGGGACGACGGCCGGTCTGGACTGACCGCCGCCCCCGCAGGGGGAATCAGGCCGCCGTGGCCGCCGCCGTTTTGCTCGCTTGCTTGGCGCTACGCTTCTTGAATTCGCGGGGCTCAAGTCGCAGCCGATTCTTGTGCATGTACAGACGCCCGGATACCTCGCCGCTCTCACCTTGAACGTACTCTTCCAATTCCTTCATCGTCGTGCGGTGCAATGAGAAGCGGCCGCCGATCGCGTCGAACAACACGGCGTAAGTCCCACTCGTCACGATGCCGTTGTCGTCGCGGTACTCCCGCACGTCGTGGCCCGCCACTTCACCCCACATCTCAAAGCGGGCAGACGGGTCGTCCAGCTTCCCGCCGTCGATCTTCTTGAAGTCTTCGAGGTCCAGACGCGGGCCGTTCCAACCAATGCACATCGGGCCTTTGAAGATGCCCGTTTGCCCGGCCTCGTACTGCCGCATCGCGGCCGCCGACGGCACTTCGAGTTGAAAGATGCCCCCCATGCCCAACACGTTCACCGTGTAGGCGAACGTCCGGCCCTTGCTCTTCAGCTCTTCGACGTTCTTAACCGTTCCCGGTACTACGAAATGACCTTGCATGGCGATTGCCCCTGCTTATCGTCGGCGAATCGGCCGACGGCGACCCCAAGCCAACACGGCCCAGGGAGAAGTCCCTAAGCCCGTGGGCAGATCGGCGGCAACGCGGCAATCGTGACTCAATTGGTCTATGATGTGCACGCTCAGCTCCGTGTCTGCTTCACGGGTTGAGTGGGCTGGGGACTGCGAATCCCGCGAGCCCGACCAGCGGCTACAACCGCTGGCCTCCCCCGTCGTGCTACAACACGGCGGGGACTTGAAGCTTCCGCAGTGGTAATACCACTATGCGTGCATTATCGGCGGCCCGGCAGGGCGGTCTAACGCCGATTCCGGCTCGTCAGCGGCGATCTGGGTCAGCCGCCGCGGCGCTGGCGGTCCAGGTGCTCTTGCTGCTTCTTGAGCCACTTGTCATCGCTGCGTTTGATGTGGCGCTTGCGCTTTTGACGCTTGGCCTGGTACTGCTGGTTGAGCTTGTAGGCCCACCAGAGGCAGACGCCGGCGACGATGAAGATCAGCGGGTACAGAATCCAGGGCGAGATGGCTAAGACGGGAAGCATGGATCCTCCGGCCTGTGAGGTGTCTGGATGATTATATCGGATCATCCTGATGGTTTGCACAACCGCCCCTCGGCCGATCAGGCGGCCTGGGCGGGCGGCTGTTGGGCGTCGGCCGGCGGGAACGCCAGCCAGAACGTCGCCCCCTGCTCGGGCTGAGATTCGATCCAGACCCGGCCGCCGTGGTTTTCCATGATCCGCTTGACGGTCGCCAGGCCGACGCCCGTGCCTTCCTGCTCCTCGCGGGATTCCAGCCGCTGGAACAGCTCGAAAACCTTGTCGTGGTACCGGGGGTCGATCCCGACGCCGTTGTCCCGCACGTAGTACCGCGGGCCGGCCGGGTCGGCGACGGCCCCGATCTCGATCCTTGGCGACGCGTTCCCGCTGCCGTACTTGAGCGCGTTCGTCAGCAGGTTCTCGAACAGCTCGCGCAGCCAGACCGGGTCGGCCCAGACCAGCGGGCAGTCGGTGACATCGACTTGCAGCTCAACGCCGGCTGCGTCGATGCGCGGCTGAAGCTCCGATACGATGCCATCGAGCAGCGACTTGACGGCGATCTGCCGCGGCTCCTGCCGAACACGCCCGACTCGCGAGAGTTGCAGCAAGTCGTCCACCGACTCGCGCATCCGGTTGGCTGAGCTCTCCAGACGATCCAGCGAGACGCCGACTTCCTTAGTGTCACCCGTCGCCAGGTCTTCACGGATGCAACCGATGAAGCCGAGCGTCGTGACGATCGGCGATTTCAGGTCGTGCGAGACGGTGTACACGAACTGTTCCATCTCGTGTGTCTTACTGGTGAGTTCCGTGTTGAGTTGTTCGAGCTCATCGCTGCGGGCGACAGCCTTCTAGTTCATGGCGTCGGCGTAGTTCAGCGCGCGGCGGGACGCGCGTGAGATCAAGTAGAACAACGCGATCAGCATGACGTCGATCGTCAGCCCGCCCAGCAGAATGGTCAACGGCTGCTTGCTCGAGGCCGCCGCGCGGAATGACTTGGCGCTCCAGATATCGAAATGCCATACCCGGCCGTACAGCGGGACGTCGACGGTCTTTTTGAAAAGCGGGTTTGGGTCGAAGTCTTCCTCGGACTCGACGTGTTCGTCGTACAGGACTTGGTCACCATCCAAGATCGCGATCCCAACATGACGGGACTCTTTGCGGAGCGTGCCAGCCATGAGCTTGCGCACGACCACGGGGGCGTAGACCATGCCGTGGAAACGATCACGACGATCCTGTACCGAGTTCACGTCGCCGTCGCCGGAGTGATAGATCGGCGCGTAGAAGAGGAAGCCCGGCGTCTTGGCGGCGTCCTGCACCAGGGTGATCGGGCCGGTCACTTGTGCGTCGCCGCTGTCACGGCACTTTAGCGCGGCCGTGTAACGGTTGTTTTCGTGGGCCATGTCGAGCCCGACGGCCTGCTCGTTGCCCTTGACCGGGATGATGTAGGAGATGGGCAGGTATTCACCTTGCTCGTGTGGTGGATGAACGCCGTAATTCGGCCTGCCCTGCTGCTGCCGTTTCAGATAGTTCTCCAAGTCAGCCTCCGGAATGGCGTGTACCACGCCCATGCCGTTTGTGCCGGGGTACTTGTGCTCGATCTGAATGCTCTGCGCGTAGTCTCGCCACTGCTCGAACGCGACATCGCCATCAACGGTTTCGACATACGCGACGCCGGCCCAGAGCGCGTCCTCGTACTTCTGCATGCGTTCGAGAACGAGTTCCACGGCCTGGTCGGCCTCACGATCGAACTGAGCCTGCACACGGGCGTTGAGTTGCTCATTCGAGTAGTACCACGCAAAGAGCGTCAGGCAGAGCGATAGCCCGACGATGCACCAGTGGAACCAGTGGATCGTTCCAGCCCGTTCCAGCTTCTGCCGGTTGATTTCCATTTCTCGCCACCTCAAAGCCGGACCGCGCGGACGGTCCAACCGCCCTCGACGAAGGCATACGGACAACGCCCGCTGCCGCCTTGGCTTGATCGGTCGCCCGGCCCTTGGATTGAGGTCTGAACCGCCCCGCCGGCAATGGACGCCCGGAATTGAGGTTACCGGTCCGTCACAATTGTCAAACTTTGACACCGGCCGACCGGGCCATCGCACGGTCGACTTGACAGGGCAATCTGACTAATGATGCCCGGCTTTTCCACTGCGAACCAAGGAGTAGTGCAATGCGACATTTCCGATTCCTGTCGATCCTCGTTGGATGGGTGTTCATTGGTGTCGCTGCGACGGCGAACGCGGCTGACAAGCCGCTCTCCATTCACATGATCTCCGGGTCGAAGGAATACAAGTCCGAGCCTTCGTTGAAGATGTTCCAGGTTTATCTCGAGAAGCGATTCAACGTGCGCGTGTCGGCCTCATGGGGACGCGACGGCGTCAAGGAATTGGATAATCTCGACAAGCTCAAGAGTGCCGACCTGATGCTGATCTTCGCCCGGCGGATGAAGTTGGGCGAAGAGCAGATGAAGATCATCCGCGCGCATTGGGAAGCCGGCAAACCGATCATCGGCCTGCGCACCGCGAGCCACGCTTTTCAGAAGGCTGACAACGAGACATTCGACCGCGTGGTGATGGGCGGTAACTACAAGGGGCACTTCGGCAACGAGCCGGTCAAGGTGACGGCCGACAATACGGATGCCGCCAGGAAGCACCCCGTGCTTGCGGGCGTCGGACCGTTTACATCAAAGAAGCTCTATAAGGCCGGCGAGTTGGCGAAGGACGTGACCGTTTTGCAGTATGGCGATATCGGCCCGTCGAAGAAGGAAGGACGTCACCCCGTCACTTGGGTCCGTGTTCACAAGGGCGGGCGGATGCTCTACT
>JANQSF010000137.1 GCA_028284155.1 Phycisphaeraceae bacterium | reverse complement strand
CGGACGGGCGAACTGGTGATTGTCGACGGCAAGCAGGGTCAGGTCATTATCGACCCGGACGCGGCGCAGCAGTTCCGCTACCGGCAGGAGCGGCAGAGGCAGGAGGCGTTCACGACGAGCCTGCGCGAGCTGGCGTCGGAGCCGGCGGTCACGACCGACGGTACGGATATCGCCTTGTACGCGAACATCGAGTTTCCGAACGAGATCCCGACGGCGTTGGAAAAGGGCGCGCAGGGGATCGGCCTGTACCGCACGGAGTTCTTGTTCCTCGCGACGGATGAGCCGCCGACGGAGGAGCAGCAGGTCGAAGCTTATCGCAAGGCGATCAACGCGCTGGGCGGGAAGGTGTTGACCATCCGCACGCTCGACCTGGGCGCGGACAAGATGATGCACGCGCCGGACTGGGAAGAGCAGAACCCGTTCCTGGGTTGCCGATCGATCCGTTACTGCCTGCAACACCTCGACCTGTTCAAGACGCAGGTGCGGGCGATCCTGCGGGCCAGCGCCGACGGGCCGGTGCGGATCATGTTCCCGCTGATCAGCAACATCCTGGAGTTGCGTCAGGCGAAGATGATCTTCAACGACGTCCGAGAAGACCTGACCGACGCGGGCATCGCTTATGGGAACGACATCCCGATGGGGATCATGGTCGAGGTGCCGTCGGTGGCGATCCAGGCGTCGATCTTCGCCAAAGAGGTCGATTTCTTCTCGATCGGGACGAACGACCTGATCCAGTACACCGTTGCGGTCGATCGTGGTAACGAACGCGTGGCGAACCTCTATTCGGGCGCTCACCCGGCTGTGCTGGCGTTGATCAAGAACGTGGTGCAGGCGGGGACGAAAGCGAAGATCGAGGTCGGGCTTTGCGGGGAGATGGCGGGCGAGCCGGAGTTCGTGATGTTGCTGCTGGGGCTGGGTTTACGCAGCCTATCGGCCACGCCGCCGGCGATTCCGGAGGTCAAGAAGATCATCCGGTCGGTGAGCCTGCAGCAGTGCCAACGGTTGGCCCGCAAGGCGCTATCATTCGACACCGACCGCGAGGTGACGAACTTCGCGCGGGAAGAGGTCCGCAAGGTGCTGCCGGAGGCGTTCGATTGACGCGACCGGCGCCCAGACCGTTGAAGGGCCGGCCGGGCGGCGAACCGTCGCCCGCGAAACGAGACACCAGCGTCCCCGCGTGGGGGCGACTCAAACCACCGGCCACGCCGGCGCGCGCCACGGAACGGCGCCGCGACGCGCGGCCTCAACACGGATCGGCGATTGAAGATGCAGGATGGGGCGAACCCGACCGCGCCGCGCGGATGACGCGATGCGCGATCGCACCTCGCAGACAACGCCCAGCCTCTTCATCGCTCAAGCAGACACATGCCCAAACGCGACATGCTCATCAACTATGTGCCCGGCGAAGAGTGCCGGATTGCCATCCTCGAAGACGGCCGACTCGAAGAGATCTATCAGGAACGCGCCAGCGAAGCCTCGCACGTCGGCAACATCTACAAAGGCAAGGTTACGAACGTCGAGTCGGGGATTCAGGCCGCGTTCATCGACTTCGGCCTGGAACGCCACGGCTTCCTGCACATCACCGACCTGCACCCCAAATACTTCCCCGGCAAGTCGAAGGAAGAGACGGAGCGTGTCGGCCTGAAGACGCCCCGCCGTTCCCGCCCGCCCATCCAGAAGTGCCTCAAGCGCGGCGACGAGGTGCTCGTCCAAGTCATCAAGGAAGGCATCGGCACGAAGGGGCCGACGCTCACGAGCTACCTGTCGATCCCCGGCCGATTCATCGTGATGATGCCCGATATGGAAAAGATGGGCGTCTCGCGCAAGAGCGAAGACGACGAAGCCCGCCGCGCTGCGCGCGAGCAGTTGCGCGAACTCGACCCGCCGAAAGAGTTCGGCTTCATCGTCCGCACGGCCGGCATCGGCCGAACGAAGACCGAGTTGAAGCGCGACCTGGCGTACCTGCAGCGGTTGTGGAAGGCGATGGAGACGCGTCGCAAGAAGCTCAAACGGCCCGGCGAGTTGTACGCCGAGAGCGACCTGCAGATCAGGACGTTGCGTGATGTGTATTCGACGGATATTGACCGAGTCATCGTCGACAACGCCGAGGCAGCGCGACGCGCGGCCGACTTCCTGGCCGTCGCCAGCCCGCGCACCGGGGCCAAGAGCGTTTACCACTACGACGAGCCGACGCCGATCTTCAACCGGTTCGGTGTCGAGCAGCAGATCGAATCGACGCACCACCGCGAGGTGCCGCTGAAGTCGGGTGGTTCATTGGTGATCGATTCGACCGAGGCGCTGGTCGCGATCGACGTGAACTCGGGCAAGATGCGCGACAAGTCCGACGCCGAGCAGACCGCGTTCAAGACGAACATCGAGGCGACGGACGAGATCTGCCGGCAGTTAAGGCTGCGCGACCTGGGCGGCGTGGTCGTGTGCGACCTGATCGACATGCGGTTCGCCAAGCACCGCCGCGAGATCGAGCAGCGGTTCCGCGACAACCTGAAGAACGACCGGGCGCGGACGAAGACGTTGGCGATCAGCCAGTTCGGCATCCTCGAAATGACCCGCCAGCGGATGCGGCCGTCGCTCAAAAAGAGTGTTTACAAGGAGTGCCCAAGCTGCAAGGGCGACGGGTTCGTCAAGACGAACGAGTCGGTTGTGCTCGACGTGATGCGCCGGCTGTCGCTGGTCGCGCACCGCAAGGACGTGACGCGGATCGAGTTGGCGGTCAGTGCCGACATCGCGTCGGTGCTGCTCAACCGTCGGCGGACGCAATTGGTTCAGATCGAGCGTCGGTACGAGACGCCGGTCGAGGTCAAGGTGTTGACGAGCGTGCGCAGCGACTACGTGGCGTTGACGTGTTTCGACAACCGCGGCGGGCTGGTCGAGGCCGAGTCGCGCGTGCCGAGCGGTGAGCCGAAGTTGGAACAGGTCACCGCGCGGAAGCCGGCTGAGGTCGCCGCGAAGTTGGACGAGGTTGAAGACGACGACGTCGCGGAATCGACCGAAGCCGAGGTCGAGGTCGAAGCCGCGGACGTGGCTGACGACACGGCGGCTGAGGCGCCCTTGGAGGACGAAGACGGCGCGCCGCGCAAGAAACGACGCCGACGCGGGTCGCGTGGCGGGCGGGGTCGGCGTAAGAAGAAGGGTGACGCCGAGAACGCCGAAGCGGCCGGTGACACAAGCGACACGGCGGACTCGCAGGAAGCCGATGCGGCTTCGGACGAGGGCAACACGTCGGACGACGACAAGCCGAAGTCCAGCGGCCGCAAGAAGTCGTCGCGTAAAAAACGCAGCAAGTCGACGTCGAAATCGGCGTCGGACAGTGGGGGTGGGTCGTCCTCGGGTTCATCGAGCAAGAAACGATCGCGTAAGAAACGGACGAGTCAATCGACCACGAAGCAGGACGCGTCGTCGGCAACGACGGTCAGCCGGGGTTACAGTAACCGGGTGGTGGGTCGCGATGGGGGGTAGTGCGAGGGGTGCCTGTGCCCCCGTCGATTGCGGCGGGTGGAGCGCGTCGCGAGCGACGCGGCTAAATGATGAGTGGTACGACGAAGTGTTGATTTATGGCTGACACGAATACAACCCGGCGCGTGATCGTCCTCGGTTCGACGGGGAGCATCGGTGTCAACACGCTTGACGTGATCGCGCACCTCAACGCGTTGGCTGAGACGTGCAACGGCGACGGGTTGCGGTTCGAGGTCGTCGGGTTGGCGGCGGGTCGGCGTGCGGACACGTTGATCGAACAGGCGCGTCGTTTCAATGTGAAGCAAGTCGCGATTGCCGACGCTTCGCAGGTCGAGGCGGTCAAGTCGGCGCTGCCCGGCGCGACTGTGCATGTCGGGCCGAATGCTGCGTTGGAATTAGTCGAGGTGAACGACGCGACGGATCTGGCGGCGGCGATCGTGGGTTCGGCCGGCTTGCCCGCGACGATCGCGGCGATCCGCAAGGGCATGCGTATCAGTTTGGCGAACAAGGAAACGCTCGTCGCGGCCGGCGCGCTGGTCACGCCAATGGTTCGGCAGCACGGCGCGACGTTGATTCCGGTGGACAGCGAGCATTCGGCGATTTTTCAGTGTTTAGAAGGCGGGAAGCAAGGGATCAAGGGACCAAGCCATCAAGCCACCAAGAGAGGGACGGACGCGAGCCCCTCGGTGGCTCGGTCGCTTGGTCCCTCGGTCGCATCCGCCCCCAAACGTATTGTCCTCACCGCTTCCGGAGGCCCGTTCCGCACGACCGACAAAGCGACGATGCACGCGGCTTCCGTTGAGCAGGCGCTCAATCATCCGACTTGGGACATGGGTGCGAAGATCACGATCGATTCGGCTTCGATGATGAACAAGGCGTTGGAGATCGTCGAAGCCCATTGGCTGTTCGACCTGCCGGCGGAGCAGATCGACGTGATCGTGCACCCGCAGTCGATCATCCACAGCTTTGTCGAGTTCGAAGACAACTCGGTGCTGGCGCAGCTCGGGCCGCCGGACATGCGGACGCCGATCCAGTACGCCCTGACGTACCCCGATCGGCCGGCCGGTTGCAGCGATGCTTTGGATTGGACGACATTAAGTCAGTTGACGTTTGAGCGGCCTGACTTCGACAAGTTCCCGTCGTTGCGGATGGGATTCGAGGTGATCGAGGCCGGCGGGTCGGCTGGGGCGGTGTTCAACGCGGCCAATGAGGCGGCGGTGGATGCGTTCCTGAACCGACGCATACCCTTCGGCCGTATATTCGACCTGGTGGCTGAGGCGTTATCGGCCATCGGCCCGCAGCCGGTCGCGTCGTTGGACGACGTGCTGGCGGCGGACGGCGAAGCGCGGGCGTTTGTCGAACAGGCGGTCGGACACGACGCCCCAACGACGGGAACACGATGAGCTTTTTTGAACTTGACACGCTTTACGGCATTGCTCAACTCGTCATCGGGTTCGGGTTTGTCATCTTCGTTCACGAGTTGGGTCACTTCCTGGTCGCCAAGTCGGTCGGCATCAAGTGCACGCAGTTCGCCATCGGGTTCGGCCAATCGCTATTGACCTACCGCAAGGGTTTGGGCATCCGGGTGGGCACGACGGAGCCGGAGTACCGCAAACGCATCCGCGAGCACTTGGCCACGAAGGGCGTGGTCGTGCCGGACACCGACGCCGAGGCGAATGACAAGGAAGGATCGAACGAAGACGACGCGGACGAGCCGTCGGAATCGGGTGAACAGAAGGCATACACCGAGGCCGAGTTGGAGGCGATGTTCGACGAGGCCGGCGCTCAACTTGGCCTGGGCGAGACGGAGTACCGGTTGAACTGGATGCCGCTGGGCGGTTACGTGAAGATGTTGGGTCAGGAAGACATGGACCCGACGGCCGCGAGTCAGAACCCGCGGGCGTTCAACCGCAAGCCGGTGTGGGCGCGGGCGTGCGTGATCAGCGCGGGCGTGGTGATGAACCTGATCTTCGCGCTGATCTTCCTGACGATCGCGTTCAAAGCGGGCGTCGAGTTGCCACCGAACGAGATCGGCGCGGTCGCGGCGAACGGGCCGGCGGCGAAGGCCTACGCCGAAGGACATGAGGGTGAAGAAAAGTACAGAGGCCTAAAGCCGGGCGACCGTGTCACGCACATCGACGACGAGCCGACGGACGACTTCACCGAATTGGCTGTCAAGGTCGCGTTGGCGGAGAAGGGCGAACCGTTGAAGCTGACGGTCGAACGGCCGATCGGCGACGGTAAGACCGAGACGTTGACGTTCATGATCATCCCCGAGCCGGGCGGGAGCGAGAAGCTGCTGACGATCGGTGTCGAGCCGCCGGGCACGACGCACATCCCGGAGAAGTCGAAGATCCTCAACTACAAGTTGGCTGAGGCGGGCATCGCTTCGGGCATGACGATCAACCGCGCGAACGACAAAGAAGTTGACCGCGCGCACCAACTGTTCGACGTGGTGGACGCCTCGAACGGTCGGCCGATCGACTTGACCGTGGCGAAGGCGGACGGCGGCGAGGCGGCGTTGAAGCTGTTGCCCGAGGCGACGCTGCTGCCCGGCGCTGATCCAAACAAGGACGACCGCCAGTTGCTGGGGCTCGTGCCGGCCGTGGAAGTGACGGGCGTGTTTGAGAAATCGCCTGCTGAGAAGGCGGGCATCAAGCCGCGCGACGTGATCGCGCACATCGGTGGGATTGATTGGCCGAGCAGTCGGCAACTCGTTAGCACGATCAGGGAGTCGGACGGGAAGCCGTTGGCTTTGAAGGTGCTTCGCGACGGGAAGGTCACGTCGTTGGACGACGTGAAGGCGAAGGACGGCGCGGTCGGCATCAGCCTGGCCCACGCGCCCAACCGGATCAGTCACACCGTGCCGAACTCGCCGGCCGCGGAGTTGCGCCTGCCGCGCGGCTCGACGATCACCGGCGTGAACGGGGTAAAGATCGAGTCGATCAGCGACCTGCAGCGGGAGTTGATCGCGCACGCGAAGGCCAACCCCGAGGGCGGCGAGGTGACGATCGCGTACATCGCGAACGTGAAAGATCAGCCGGCCGGCGAAGGCGTGGTGGCGTACGACAAGGCGACGTCTGTCGCGTTCGCGGACGCGGGTTGGCAGCTTCCGATCATGGGGTTCAAGTCACTTCGGCAGCGCGTGTCGCGCGACAACGTGATGGACGCCGCGGCGATCGGCGTCGAGAAGACGCACCAATTCATGTTGCAAACGTACGTGACGATCCTCCGGCTGACGCAGGGCAGCGTGCCGATCTCGGGCATGCGCGGGCCGATCGGCATCGTGCACGAGGGCACGCGGATCGCGAAGATGGGTTGGGCTTACCTGCTGTTCTTCCTGGGCATTATCAGCGTGAACCTGGTTGTGATCAACTTCCTGCCGATCCCGATTGTGGACGGCGGGTTGATGGTGTTCTTGTTGATCGAGAAGATCAAGGGCAGCCCGGTCGGACCGCGTGTCTTGACCGCGGCCAACATCCTCGGCCTGGCGTTGATCGGCTGCGTGTTCCTGACCGTGACGTACTTCGACGTCGCGCGGTTGCTTGGGTTTTAGGCTTCGTCCGAGAAGTAGGGTGCGCTTCAGCGCACCACGATGAACGGACGGTTTCCCCGCAGCCTTGGTGCGCTAAAGCGCACCTTACGGGCTGCTGGCAGTCGCGCGGGCGGCATGTGAGAATTTGGATTGTGGAAAACACAGGATTGATGGATTCTGTTGACCCATCGAAATCGGCGCGCGGCGGGGGGAAGCGGCGTGAACGGCGATTTGTGCGCGCCTTCACGTTGATCGAGTTGCTCGTCGTCGTGTCATTGATCGTCCTGCTGATCGCGATGCTGCTGCCGGCGCTCGGCTCGGCCCGCAACATGGCCCGGCAGGCGGCGTGCGCGAGCGACTCACGCCAGGCCATCAACAGCTTCACCAACTACGCCGAGGACAACGACCGCAAGTACCCCGACCTGTCGCAGAACCCGACCAACCCGTCTCAGGGCGTCGGATTTCTGTATTGGTCGTATATCGAGTGGCGGGACGAGTTGGTCGAGAACTACGGTATGTCGCGGCCGATGTTCTACTCGCCGAGCAACCCGCTTTGGAACAGCGACGACTTTTGGACCTGGCCGAACAACACGCACAGCGTGTTCGGCAACTTCTATTTCGGCTCGTCGCTTGCGGCGAACCCGACGTTCACGGCGTCGCTGATCGACCAGCCGCCGGCCGGGGACAGCAGGGCCGTCTTCGCGCGGCGAGTCGGGGCGGACAGCTACTCGACGTTGCTGTGGGTCGACCTGAACAGGCAGTTCCCGCCGGGCGTGTTCATCTCGGCGAACCGCATGGGCATCACACACCTCGACGACGCGACGCTGTTGCCAACGGGCACGCATCAGGGCCACGTCGACGGCCGCGTCGAGTGGGTCGAAGGCAGCGACGTGATCGAGCAGGCCGTGCACAACAGCGCGGCGTATTTCTGGTGATTGACGCCCTCTCCCCCCGGGAGAGGGCTGGGGTGAGGGCTCTGCGCGATGGAGCCACCACTTGAACGTATCGCATCGCTGCGCTGAACCCTCAGCCGGCGGCAATGCCGCCGACCTCTCCCATAGGGAGAGGTTGTTCAGAAACTCTGCTCATTACTCCGCCTCGGCTTCCGGCGCACCGCGTCGCAGATATCGCGCGATCGCCTGCCCCTGCTGTCGGCCGACGGTCATATAGCCTTCGACCGTGCTGTGCGGCGTGTTCCACGACGTCTCGAGCGTGACGGCGACGACATGGTCGGCCGTGTTGGCCACGACCCAGTTCTTGCTGATGCGCTTCCACAGCTTGTCATAACCCGCGCCGCTGGTGCGCGTGCGGTCGGCCAGTTTGAGCGGGCCGGTGATCTCGGCCGCGGCGTCGGCCACGAACCACTTGAGGTTTCGCTTCCCCCGCTCGCTGAGCAGGTCGCCGGGCGCGACGAAGTAGAACGGCCGCAGGTCGCCCGGTCCCGGGTTGTGCAGGTCGAGGTACAGGTGGAATCGGTCCTGTTCGTTCATCATGTTGATGTGTTTGATCGCCGCGCGCACGGCTGGAAAATGCGCATCGTCCTGCCAGTCGCGGTTGTGGTCGTGCGGCGATTGCTCTTTGCCGCCCGCACCGACGGCGGTGTTGTCGATGTCCATGATCGGCACGACGTAGATGTCAGCCGACGCCCGCAACTCGGCCGCACGCGGGTCGTCGCTGACCAGCCACTCGACCAGGCCGCGGCAGACCCAGCTCGAGCCAGACTCCCACGCGTGCTGCCGGGCGTTGATCCACACGCCACGCCGCTGTGCGTTTGGCCGATCGCCTTCGCGGATATGCAGCGCCGGCACGAATCGGCCGCCGCGCGTCTTGCACAACTCGAACGCCCGCGCAAACGGCTTGTCACGCCCGATGCGCTCGACCAGTTCGGCTGAGTCCTTTGGCGTAAACGGCGGGCCCCACGCGAACAACGCCTCCGTCCCGTCGATCTTCTGCTGATAGACCTGCCGCTTGCCGTTGCGCTTGCCCGCGGCCGTCTGTCGCCACGTCCGGCCGTCGGTGCTGAAGGCCGCGTGTTTGGGCAATACCCACACGCCCCGCCCGCCACCGACGTCGAGCGTCAGCGTTTGGCCTGGCGTGATACCCGTCACCTTGACGTACCACCAGCACACCCAGCCGCGCCCAGCATGCGTGCGCGGCTTGATGCGGATCAGCCCCTTCTCCTGATCGATCTGTTCGACGACGCCGTTGCCGCCTTCGAAATCGCTCGTGACTCGCAGTTCAGAGGCGCACGGTGCGCAGACGACGAGCAGGAGAAATGACCCCGCGACACAACTCGAATAAAGGTGATTCATCAATGCAACCCGCCCTCATTTTACCGCGTCGCTTGCGGCGCACGTCGGCGTCGTTGCGACGTCGGGCTTCTATTCAAGCATACACGATCGGCGCGAAAGCGACGCGCGTCTCGAATGACGTGCTGTGTGAAGATGCGTACGACGTCTGTATCGCGTGCTCAGTGCGTCAACGCATACGCCAACAGATTCACATTCACCTGCTTGGCGTTGCGGATCTCGTTGCCGCCGCAGCAGCAGCACTTGCCGCCCGCGTTGGCGGTGTCGTTCAGCCCGTCGTCGGTGTAAACCAGCACGATTCGGCCGTCCAGTTCCAGGCCTTGCAGCGTCGGCGTGCTGCCGGCCCGCTTGCCGACCAGCTTCGTGATCTTGAACACGGTCTGGAAGACGGGGTGTTTCATGTCGAGCGTGCGCAGCTTGACACTGGGAAAGACCTGGCCGATCTCGCGTTTGAACGACTGTCCCCAAGCGCGGTCGCTGCAACCCGGCGATGCGACCAGGAAACCGCCGCGCGTCAGGTAGTCGCGCATGTTCTTGCGCTGCGCCTTGGTCAACGTAAACGACCCCGCGCCGCTCATGACCGCGAACGGGTGTTCAAAGAGGTCTGCCGACTCCAGATGCACGTCGGAAAACTCGGGCGCCGCTTTGATGTGCGTCCGCTTGCCGATCTCGGTCAGAAACGCGTTGGCGAAACACTTGGCCGTCTTGCCGTCGGCATAGGTCAGGTTCGCGCAGTGGACGATGCTGGTGTCGTCGGCGTCGTTTGCGTCTTGGGCGACAGCGGTCTGCGCGGCGACCGTAAACAGCGCGAAGACAAAGGCGAGTGTGCGAGATGAGCGGAGCAAGATGTTCATCATGGTCATGTCACCAAGTAATCATATGCGTGAGCGCGAAGCGGATTGTTGGGAGGGCGGCTGTGCTTTGCTTTGCCGCACCGAATTGGTGCCACGGCCGTGTCGGCCGTGCGGTTGCTCAAGGGTGTTCCGCACGGCCGACACGGCCGTGGCACGAAGCAGTTGCTCAGCCCTACGTCTCCCTCGCCCTCCCGGTGCATCGTCCCAAGCCGCACCGCCGTCTTTACTGACTCTCCCGCGCGACACGCCGCAAGTACGCCTCCGCCTTCGCCCGGTCGCGCAGCGGCACGCCCGTCAGCGCGGCCTTGACGCCCGCGCGGAACGCCGCGCTGTCCGGGTCGAGCGACTCGAACCCATGCGACAGGTCGTTCCCGGCCGCGGCGGTCGTGTCGCCCGTGCCCGATCGGCCGACCGGGTGCGCGTCGTCCGACCCCTGCGGCGCGTGCGGGCCGACGAGTTTCGCTCGGCTGCGCGCCGCCGCCGCCGCGCCGGTTGGGTCCTGTTGATTGTTGTTCGTCTGGTTGCTCAGTTGCGGCGGCTGGTGTCGCTGCGAGAGTTGCTGTGCGCCCTGGTTTGGGTTCGACCGCAACAGCTTCAGCGATTGGTCGAGGTCAGCCGACGCGTCGTCCTGCAAACCTTCGGGCGCATCCTGAATCATCTCGTTCAACTTGCGCGCCGCCGCCGCGGCCGCGCTGTGCGCGGCTTCCCACTGCCGCTCGCCCGCCGCCTTGGCCGCGCTTGCCTGATCCAGCTCAACCTTCGCCTCGCGGATCGCCCGCACGATGTCATCAGCCGACGCCGCCATCTTGGGCGTCGCCTCCCGCGATTCGTTGGCCAACCCTTCGAGCCGTTGCAGCGCCTCGTCGAGCGACCGCCGGATGCTGTCCTGCCGAGCGGACAGTTCTTCGGCATCGACAGCCAACTGATCCGCTTGCTCGAACGCCTTGATTGTCTTGAACCGCTCCGCCATCAACGCCTGTCGATCCGCGATGCGCACGATCGTCTGCGCCTCACGCATCAACGCGTCGGCCTGACCCAGTTTCGACAGGTCGTCCGAGACATTGCCCAGGTCAGCCGACCGATCCTGCATCTGCTGCCCGCCCGATTGCAGCAGGTCGTTCAGGTCCTTCAGGAACTGCGCGGTACGCGCGTCGCCCTGTCGCGGCTGATCTTCCAGGTCGCGTTCGAATGAGTCGCGGGCATCACCGACGCCGTCCGCCTGGGCGTTCAACTGCTCCGCCAACTGTTTGAGCTGTCGCGCGTAATCGGCTTCAAAGTCATACAGCGTCGGCTGATCGGCCCGGTCGCCCGCGCGTTGGCCAAGCCGACGCGCCGCGTCTTCATATCGTTTGACCGCGTCGAGCAAACCCGCGCGGGCCTGCTTGTCCGCGTCGGTCATTGTCCCGCTTTGTGCTTCGATGCGCTTGAGCATCTCGGCCGACACCTGCGCCAACTGGGCACGTCGTCGCGACAGGTCGTCCAACAAGCGTTGGATCTGCTCCGCCTCGGCGCGCATGTCGTCCGGCCCATACTGCCCACGCTTGAGCGACCGATACTCCTCAAGCGTGATCACCTCGATCGTAAACGTCTTGCTGACCGCCGTCTGCGGCCCGCCGAACGCGGCCGGTCGATTGTCGGTCGCGATAGCGCGGTAGCGAACCACATCGCCGGACTTGACGTTCATCGCCTTCAGGTCGAACGTGTGCTCGGGTGTCATCTGCAATGGTGAGTTGAGATCGGCCCACGTGTGCGTCGCTGCCATCTCGTCCTCGCCCAATGCGTGTTGCAATTCAACGGACGACACGCCGACATCGTCATCCACAAAGACGCGCACGCGCACCGGCCAACCCTCGACAGCAACCACCGGCTCGCCCGGCTCGTCGAAACGCACACGCGGCGCGGCGTCGGGCACGGACGTGATCCCGCCGGCCAACGGCTTCTCGGCGATCGTGCCGTCCAGCCCGACCAGCGCCACCGCGAACGGACGTTGGCCTACGAAATCCAGGTTGAACGTCCACGACACGCGCTTTTCATCGTCGGCGTGACGCTTCACGCCTTCGCTCGTCGGCTCGCCCACTCCGCCAACGATGGGCAGCACCTTCGCGGTGAGCAACGGCACGTTGCTTTGAATCGTCATCGTCACCGTCGTCCCCCGCAACCCGCGCACACCGTCAGGACCAAGCTCGACCTGACCGGCCGGGCGACCCGTATACGCGGGCGGCTCGTAACGCACGGTCACACGCTCGATCAGCGGCGTTTGTCGCACGTTCAAGACATGCCGTTTGCTGCGACCCTGCGGCGTGTCGATGTAGAACTCGCTCGACGATTCCGCCCGGTCGATCGGCAGGACGAACTTCGACTCATCGCGACGCAGCATCGGCACGCGTCGTGTCGTTTCATCTTCGGCAATGAATACGACGTCGGCCGTCGGCGGAACCTGCGGCCCGCCCAGCGTCGCGGCGATCGACGCGGGCTTGCCGTGAAACACTGGCTCCGGCTCGACTATCACGTCGAACGTGACGAGGGTGAACGGCGGGTGATCGGCGAACGGCTCGACCAGTCGCGGCAGCACAGCTCGATACAGACCGGGGACCAGGCCAAGCAGCACGACCGCGACCGCCGCGACACACGCCCACTGCAACGCACGCCAGACGGGTTTCGCGTCGGCCACCGCGCCCGGTTCGATCTCGCCGGCCACGCGCTCGCCGCGCGTGACAGCCAGGCCCGCCAATTCGTCGCTGCCACGCGCGCGAGCATCGCGCTCTGCCAGGTCAACGCTGTTGATGAAACGGTTGTCCGCCACGCCAAGCCGTTGCTCGACCAGCCGGGCGGTGCGTCGCGCGTCGTATTGGTGACGGGCGAACTGTGTGATGACGATCGCAACCGCGCCGGCGGCGCACGCGATCAGCAGCGCGTCAACGAGCACGCGCGCGTTGGCCGGCAGGGCGATCACCGCGTCGAGAGCGACGGCGAGCAACAGCGTCGCGACGACCACGGTCGCGCCGAGCAACGCCGCGCGCAGCACGGCGTGCAGCCGGAGTCGGCCGGCCGTCGCGCGCAGCGCGCTGTCGAGATGGGGCGTCGTGTTCATAGCAGACCTGCCGCCCGTCGCATGATCCATTCTACGCCCGCCCAGAGCAGCACCCCGGCCAACACCCACCACTGGTCCCAGATGTAATCAGCCCGGCTCGGCACACGTTGCGACGCACGCAACCGTTGCAGGTCGTCAGCCAACGACCCAGCCTGTGAGGCGTCGAGTGCGAGGCCGCCGGTCGCCTCGGCCAGCGCCCGCATCTGGTCGGGGCGGGCCGACGCGTCCAGCCGCTCGACGTCAATGTCCGACACGCTGAATCGGCCGGTCAGTTTCGCGGGTTGCAGCGGTGCGGCATCGACATCGACCCGGTGCACGCCCGACACCGTCGGCTCGTACGTCGCACGCAAGCGGAGCGGCGCACCGGGCACGGGCGAAAGCGTCAGCGTCTGCGGTGTGATTTCGCCCGTCGCGCCCGGCGGCGTGACGCGCACGCTTGGGTTGAACCCGACCGGCGGTGAGAACCGCGCGACGACGTCGATGTGCACCTGTTGACCCAGCCGCGTGCTGGCCGGCGCGACGTCGAGCGTGACCTGCTGACCGGGTTGGAACGCGCCACCTAGCACCAGCCAGCGCACGGCGTTCGACCACAGCGCGTCGTACAGGCCGTCCATCGCGCTCAACTCGGGCGCAAGAAAACTCCAGCGGTGCAGGCCGTCGCCGAGCACAGCCAACACACTGCCGCGACCCGCGCGCATGTAGACCACTGCCGGCACCGTCTGCGGCGCGGCCGGCGGTCGGGTCGTTGCTTCGAGCAACGTTGCCGCCAATGGCTTGACCTCCGTCACGCGCGACATCGACGTTAATCCGGGTAGGCGATTCAACGCGTCGTCCAACGGCGTGCCCAACGCCTCGAAGCGCAGCATCGGAGCCGTGCGACCGTCCGGCGCAAGCCGCAACGACAGGTCGCGCACTCGGCCGGACCCGAACTTGACCGGCTCGATGGGCGCGAGTTCCTCGGCGAGCGCACGTCCCGCGGCCGACGTGCCGTACGGCCGACCGCGCGCGTAAACGACGTGGCCGCCGCGTTCCAAGACGAACTGCCGCAGCATGTCGGCCGTCGCTGAATCGATCAGCCGTTCGACACGTCGGCCGAGGACGATCACGTCGTACGCGCTCAGCGCGTCGAGCGTTTGCGGCAACTCAAAGCTGCCCGTCTCGCCCGCGCGCGTCACGATCAGTTCACGCTTGGTCGGCGACACCTGCGTGACCTGACTCACTTCCAGCGACGCATCTTTGCGCAACGCCTGCGCGAGGAACTTGGTGTCCCAGTAAGGCTCACCCTCCACGATCAGCACGCGCATCCGCTTGTCGGTCACCCGCACGAAAACGATCTGCTCGTTGTTACGCAGCTCGGTCTCGCCCTCGGCCGGTTCGAGCGACACGCGGTACTCGTACAGCCCCGGCTCGTCCCGCTTGATCGGCAGGTCGAAGGCGACGGACGGTCGGCCGTCCATCGCGATGCGGCGAGTCACCTGCTCATCGTTGTCGGACACGGCCCGCACGCGCAGCGTCGTCCGCGCGTCGGGCAGGCCGGCCTGATGCACGCGCACGGTCAGTGTGCCCGGCTCCTCGGCGATGAGGTACGGCTGTTGCAACACGGCCTCTACGATCAGGTCACGCCGTTCCGTGTCGCCGCCGAACGTGGCTGTGTGGATCGCGACGCCGCGCGCCTTGGCCAGCGGCGCGGCCGCGGTCAGCGGTTGCGCGCCGCTGTCGTGGCCGTCGCTCAGCAACAGGACGAGGTGGTTGCCGTCACTGTTCGCTTCGCCGATGGCCCTAGCCGGTCCGCTCAGCACGGTCCGATGCAGCGCTTCAACGATGTGCGATTGATCGCCGCGCGCCAGCGTTTGGCCGTCGCGCGACAGTGACGATCCGCCGACACTGCGCGACTCGACGTCAAATGTCACCAACCGTACGTCGTACCGCTTGCGCAGCGTGGCCAGGTTGTCTTCGCCGAGCCAGTCGCGCAGAAGCACGTCGATTCGTTGTTCGCCGTCGATGTCGTCGGTAAGCATCGAGCGCGAGGTATCAATCAGGATGGTCAGGGTGGGGCGTGTGTTCTCGTTCAGGTCGGGCGGCGCTTCGCTTGGGCCAAGCAGCAACAGGCAGATCGCCGCGATGACGACCAGCCGCATCGCCAGCAACGCCATCGCCGCGCGTCGCTTTGATCGACCGAGCCGCCAGTACGCGGCGCACGCCAGCGCCGCAAGGACGACGCCGATGCCGACGACCTGCGGGATGGGCAGGGCGGGTTGGAACGTCAGGTTGTGCCAGTCGGGCAGTGTCACCGTTTCCACACCACAAGGATGACAAGTTCGATGGCCATGAACAGCGCCGCGGCGACGACCCACCACGGCCAGGTGTCGGTCCCGCGCTGGTCGTCCAGCGGGTCGAGGTCGCCGGCGTCGCGCACGGTCAACCGCGTTCGGCCGGCCGATTTGGCGAGTTGTCGTAGGTCGGCGCGTTGCGTGTCGCTCTCACGCGCGTCGAGGTTGACGCCGGCGACGGCCAGCGTCTTGTCCTGATGTGTCACCCGGTAGTGACCCGGCAGTAGCGGACGCGCGAGCGTGACGGAGACCAAGCCGTCTAACGCAATGACCTGCGGGTCGAGGGCGTCGCCGCCGGGGCCGATGACTCGGATGTTCGGATCGGCGTCGTCTTGTTGTGCGGCGCGGAGCGCGGCGGCGTCGAGCATCCAGGTATGCGGTCGGCCGACCTTCGGCTCGTCGCGATCGACGGCGGCGGGACGCACGTAGCGGGCGAGCGTCTGGACAAGCGCGACAAAGGTCGCGCGCCGCGTCAGGTCGGTGAACGGTCGGCCGACACCGAACGCGCCGACGACAACTCGCCCCGCGCCGAATGGCCGTGTGGTGAACGCGGGTGAGCCGTCATCGAATGCGAGCAGCGTGCCCGTGCCCTGGCGTGGCTCGGCGAACGACCACGCACGACGTACAGCGACCTGCGCCAGGGCATTCCGACCTGCGGCGTCGAAGTCAGAAAGCAACTTTGACCCCCACGCGCCGGCCGTGATGCGCAGCGGCTCGTCGTCGTCGCGCTGTTGCAAGGTGATCGGCGTGGCCGGCATGAACGACTCGCCTTCGCGCAACGCCGCCGCCACATTGTCGAGCGCGACGAAGTTCGCGGCCGTCGGCCCGTCGTCGGACCACCAGACCAGTCCCGCGCCGCGGTTGACGTGTTCGACCAGCGCACGCGCGGCGGTCGGCGAAAGTTGCGACGCGTTGGCGACCATGACAATGCCCGCGCCGCGCAACGCGGCCGCGTCGAGCGCGGCCGGGTGTGCGTGACGCGGCGCCAGGTCGTCCAGGCCCTCTCCCAGTGGGGCGAGCGCGCGCATGAGGTAGTAGCTGTCCGACCCGACGCGGTCCGGGTCGTCGTCGCTGATGACGATCACGGGCACGCGCACAGCCGACTCAAACACGGCGTAGACCGTGTTGTCCGCGTCGAACGTGTCGCGGGGTGTCAACGTAAACACGGCCTCGTGGATACCGCCACGTCGCACGGCGGCCTCGAAGCGCAGTTCGCGTGACTGGCGCGGGTCGAGTGTGACTGATTGGCCCGGGCCTGGTTGGCCGTTGATGCTTTGAGTCACGGTCGCGGTGCGCGTCGCGTCGTCGTGGTTCGTGACACGCACGCGTGATGAAAACGGTTGGCCGACGATCGGCTGCGGCGGGTCGAAGCGCGGCTGCGTGACGGCGAGGTTGTCTGCCTGTCCGTCGTCAACGGGCAGTAATGTCAATCCGATCGAGTGCCCGGCCGGCATGATCGCTTCCAGTGCGCCGGGCTGTGTGAGGGCCGACCAGTTACTCGCCTGCGCATCGGTGATGACCACGATGCGGCGTGGCTGGCGGAAGCCGATCAGCATTCGGCCGGCCTCGGCGATCGCGGCGGACAGGTCGGCGCGTTCGTGCGTTGGTTCGACGTTGCGCAGCTCGTCGCGGGCGGCCTGCGGGTTCAGCGACATCTGTGGGAACATCGTCCGCGGCCGGGCTTCAGCGAAGACAACGTTGACACGGTCGCGCCCGGACTCCAGGCCATCAAGTAAACGTTCAGCTTCGGCACGGAGCGACTCGATGACCTGCACGCCGTCGACGCGCATGGCGGACGACGCACTGTTGTCGAACACGATCACGACCTTCGCGCCGGACTGCGCGTCGATCGGGTCGGTGTCGTCAGTCGACCAGAGCGGACGTGTGAAGGCCGCAGCAAGAAGCAGGACGATGTTGACGCGCGCGATCAGCAGCAGCAGGCGGCGTAGTTTGAACAGGCCGGACTGACTCGCGGCGGCTGTGGCGAGCAGGCGGACGCTGGGGAACACGACGCGCTGGCGGGCTTTGCGGTAGAGCAGGTGGGCGAGCACCGGCAGCACGGCCCCGACGACGCCGATCCAGAACAGCGTCGGGGCGGTGAAGGTGAATGGGCCGATGCTGGGCATGGGGTGGGGTGTGAGCGGGGAAACGGGGGGAGCGCAAAGCCGCAAGCGGCCGGTGGGGGGTCAGGTCAGGGCGGCTCGGGTGAACAGGTAGTGTTCGAGCGCTTTGTGGTAGGGCTGGGCGGTGGTGACGAGGTTGTAGTCGATGCGACGTGCGCGGCATTGCGTCGCGCAGCGGTCGAGAAACTGTCGCAGGTTGGTCTTGTACGCGCTGCGGATGTCGGACACGTTCAGTTTGACCTGCGCGGCCGACTCGCTATCGACAAAGGTCGCCTCGGCCAGGTCGTTTGGCAGGTCGAGTTCGTGGGCGTGCATGACGTGGAAGAGGATGGCGTCGCTGCCGCGGTGTGTCCACGCGCCGAGTGCTTCGAGCGTCGGTTCGAGGTCGTCGAGCAGGTCGGTCAGGAGGACGAGCACGCCACGTCGCGGCGCAAGGCGGGCCAGGGCGTGCAGCGCGTCTGGCAACCGGGCCTCGCCCTGCGGTGTGGCGCGGTCCATGACATGCAGGATGGATTCGACTTGCGCGTGGGCTGCGCCGGGTCGCTGGTAATCACGTAGGCCGTCCTGCGCGATCGCGAACGACGCGCGGTCCTGTTGCTGCGTCGTCAGGAACGCGATGGCGGCGGCGAGCCGACAGGCGTGATCGAACTTGCTGTCGGTCTCGTCGTCGTGTTTCGAGCCGTCGTAGACGCGCGGGTAAGCCATCGACGCCGAAGCGTCGACGAGCAGGTTGACGGTCATGTCCGACTGGTGCTCGAACAGCTTGACGTACAGGCGGTCGCTTCGGCCGAACACTTTCCAGTCGATGTCGCCGATTTCGTCGCCGGGCGTGTACTCGCGGTAGTCTTTGAATTCGACGCTGTGTCCGCGCTGCGGCGAGAGGTGTCGACCGGCGTATTGGCCTTCAACGACGCGCCGGCTGGAAAAGCACAGGTGGCGCAGGCGGCGCAGGTCCTGCACGTGCAGGTGGCGGTGGGTGATGGGAGCGGTTGTCGACATTACTGGTAAGTGGGCTCGGCAGTGCTCGTCAGCACATGCTCGACGACCTGTTGCGCGTTGATGCCTTCGCCCGTCGCGTTGTAGTTGGGCAGGACGCGGTGGCGGAGGACGTGCGGTGCGACCTGGCGGACGTGCTCGGCCGTGACCGTCGGTTCGCCGGCCAGGGCGGCCATCGCCTTGGCGCCGAGGATGAGGTACTGCCCGGCGCGCGGGCCGGCGCCCCACTCGACGTAGCGCTTGACGTAGTCATCAGCCGCGGCGTCATTCGGTCGTGTTGCCCGCGCCAATGCGACGGCGTAGCTGACGACGTGCTTCGACACGGGGATGCGCTTAACCAGCGCCTGGTATTCGAGCATGTCGTCTTTGCTGAAGACGGGGGTGACGTCGGTCGGTCGGGGCGCGGTCGTCTCGGCCACGATCTGTTCTTCCTCGGCGACGCTGGGGTAGTCGATCCACAGGCTGAACATGAAACGGTCGAGCTGCGCTTCGGGCAGCGGGTACGTGCCTTCCTGTTCGATCGGGTTCTGAGTCGCGACGACGACGAACGGTTGTTCGAGCGTGTGCGGTTTGCCGAGACTGGTGACGGTGTGCTCCTGCATCGCTTCGAGCAGGGCGGCCTGGGTCTTGGGTGGCGTGCGGTTGATCTCGTCAGCCAGGATGAGGTTGGCGAAGATCGGGCCGGGCACGAAGCGCATCTCGCGCTGGCCGTCGTGCTCGTGCAGCAGTTCCATGCCGACGATGTCGGCCGGCATCATGTCGGGTGTGAACTGGACGCGTTTGAACGACCAGCCGAGCGCCCGGGCGAGTGTCTTGACGAGCAGCGTCTTGGCCAGCCCAGGCACGCCGATGACCAGCACGTGCCCCTGCGCGAAGATGGCGGCGAGCAGGGCGCGGACGGTGTCGTCCTGCCCGATGATCACCTTGCCGATGGCGGCGCGCAGTTCGTCGTAACGCTGCGCGACCTGTGACAGCAGCGCGGCGTCGTCGCCGGATTGCGTGTCCGGGGCAGTGACTTCCGGGGGTGCGGTGGGGGACGTCGATTGATCCATGGATTGGCTCAAGTGTAAGGATAGCACGGACGTATAGCGGTGCAGGGGTTGCATTCCGACCGCGTGGATCGTTCGCACGTTACCATGATCGGCATTCACACACGCCGGAGCCGAACCATGCCCCATGTTTCTCGCCGTCGCTTTCTGGCCACCGCTTCCACCGCGCTGCCGGGCGTCGCCGCGACGGCGGCGTTGCTGTCGCCGCACGCCAAGGTGTTGGGCGCCAACGAGCGGGTGATCGTCGGCGGCATCGGCACGGGCGGGCGGGGGACGGCGCACCTGCGGGCGTTGGCGGCGAACGAAGGCAGCGAGGTCGGCTACGTGTGCGATGTGGATGCCAATCGGCTGAGCAACATCGCCAAGTACGTCGCGCGTGACCAGGGCAACCGTCAGCCGGCCACATTCACCGACATGCGCCACATGCTCGAGCGCAAAGACCTGGACGCGGTGGTCGTGTCGACGCCCGATCATTGGCATGCGCTGGCGACGATCCTGGCCTGCCAGGCGGGCAAGGATGTTTACGTCGAGAAACCGGCCAGCTACTCGATCCGCGAGGGTCGGCTGATGGTCGATGCGGCCCGCAAGTACAAACGCGTCGTGCAGGTCGGCACGCAGAACCGCAGCGCCGCGTACGTCAAGTCGGCTGTGGACTACATCAAGTCGGGCCAACTCGGGACGATCCATTTCGTTCGCGTCTGCAACCTCAAGTCGGGTGGGCGTCACTCGACCGTGCCCGATTCCGAAGCGCCGCCACACGTCGACTACGACAAGTGGTTAGGCCCCGCGCCGAAGCGGCCGTTCAACGCGCGCCGTTTCCACGGCGGTTGGTACCAGTACTGGGATTACTGCGGCGGCGACGCGGGCAACGACTCGTCGCACCAGCTCGACATTTTCCGCATGATGTTCGGCGACCCGGGTCATCCCGCGACCGTGTCGTGCGCGGGCGGGCGGTTTGCCTTTGACGACGGGCGCGAGGTGCCCGACACGCAGATGTGTCAGTTCGAATACCCGGACAAGAAGCTGGTCGTCAACTTCGAGCTGACCGGCTACCCGCAGTTCATGAGCAAGATCCCGGGAGCGGTCCGCGAGCAGGACAAGTTCCCGCACTGGTTGCAGTGCGCGACGCGCATCGAGGTGTACGGGTCGAAGCGGATGCTGGTGCTCGGGCGACACGGCGGCGGCTGGCAGGTCTTTTCCGATGGCCGCGGCGGGGCGGGCAAGGTCGAGGCGCAGGAGTTCGGCCGACGCCCGACACCGGCGCACCACGCGAACTTCCTCGACTGCATCAAGTCGCGCAAGCGCGCCAACGCCGACATCGAGCACGGGCACCGCAGCGCCGTGCTGAGTCACCTGGCCAACATCGCCTACCGCGTGGGCAACAAGAAGCTGACGTTCGACGGCGAAAACGAGCGGTTCACGGGGGAGCACGCCAAGGCTGCGAATGCGCTCGTCCACCGCAAGCCGCGTGCGGCGTACCCGATCCCCGACCCGGTGTGATTTTGATCGAGTGCGGGAGAGTCGGGTGAGACCTCTAAACAACCTCTCCCATTGGGAGAGGTCGGCGGCTTTGCCGCCGGGTGAGGGTTCGGCGCGGCCGGGCCACAGTTGATAGTGGGTCGTTCACTGCGCAGAGCCCTCACCCCAACCCTCTCCCAGAGGGAGAGGGGGTTATTCAGAGCACCCGGTTCACATAATCGGCCTGAAACGCGTCTCCAGGTTGTTGCGGACGTCGTCTTTGTGATCGGCGTCGGTCACGACGAACAGGTTCACCACGCCGTTGCCCGAGTACCCCATCATGTGGAAGCCACCGTCGGCGTCGCGCTGGTGGCGCAGGTGGCCGGGCGGGTAGCGGTGCCGGCAGGCCTCGGTGAAGCCGAGCACGACCTTCTTCACGCCCGGCTGCGCTTCGAGCCAGCGGAGCGAGCGGTCCAGGTCTTTCCCGGCGCTGGTGTGTTTGCCGCGAGCCATGGCCGACTTTAGGGGAACAACCTGCAAGGCGAAGCTCGCGTACCGTGTGACACCTTGTTACAATGTCGCCATGGACGACCATCGATTCTATGAGCGTCGCCGGGATCAGATGCGTTACACGCACCGGCGCAACATGGAAACGAGTCACACACTGATCGACGCCGTCCGCAAAGGGCAGATGAGCCGGGCGTCGTGGGCGGTGGGGGCGCCGCCGCCTCCGGGGCCGGGGCCGACGGAGCCCGAGACGTCGTCGAGCGGGCAGGGGCCTTTCGAGTACGCACCGCAACAGGCGTCGCCCGCATCCGCGCCACCACCGCAACCGCAATACCACTTCCACGTCCCTTTCGAGTTGCTCGACGCGTCGGCCGTGTCGATGGTGCAGCAGGTCCAGAGCGACCTGATGATGACGCCGGCTGACAAACAGTTCATGACGCTCATGCACGAGGCGGCCGGCCTTGATCGCCAGTTGACGACCGTCCGCCAGCAACTCATGGCCACGCCGTTGCACATGGTCGAGGCACGGGTGTGGGGCCATCATGTCGAGCAGCAGCTCATGGCCTGGCGGCAGTACGTCGCGCAACTCACCGCGCAGCATCAGGCCGAACAGCAGAATGCGATGCGGCAGGCGATGGGCGGGATGTAACCCGGGCCGCACCGACACCAACCTAACCTCAACGAGTAATCGACGGCCAGAATAGGCTGCGGCGTTTCGTTTTGATTCTGTTATAGACCGCGGATGACGCGGACAGCACGGATCAGAGAGCAGCCTGATGAGACAGCCGTCGCGTCGGCCACCGACCGTCCCCTCCCATCCGCGCTGTCCGCGTCATCCGCGGTTAAAGCAAAGCGCCGTTCGGTCCTTACCAGTGTTGCTGTAAGAATCAAGACCAACAGGTGAATGCCATGCAAGCTCGCATCGTGGTCGTCCTTATCGCTTTGTTGTTGGGAATCGGCACGTCGACGGCGCGCGCCAGCACCGCCGCGTTCGGCGGCAAGGTCGTCAAGGTCGAGCACTGCCCGTCGAATCACAAGGACTGCCTTGTCCGCTTCACCGTGCGGATCGATCACTTCGACTACATCAGTTGGGGCAAGTTCGGCCGACACTCGAAGGTAGGTGAGACGATCACACGGCAGGTCAAGAAGGTGGGTACGGTCTGCATGATCGACGGGAACCTGGTCAACGCCAAAGCGTTCGCCGCCGCGATCAAACCGGGCATGTGGGGTTACTTCTACGAGGACACGTGGCTCGACCTGCGCACGACGCCGAACTTCCAGTGGGGCCAGGTCGTCGCGCATGACGCGGCGAAGAAGCAGTTCAAGCTGCGTGTGCACGACACGCACAAGGAATATCACCTGGAGACGAACCCGCCGCGAGACATCGCGGTGGGGTATGACGGCAAGACGGCGTTTCGGACCGAGGACGCCAGGTCGAACGCGGCCGAGGCGTTGAAGGTTGGCCAATGGGTGCAGGTTCGCAACCCGCGGACGCAGATGATCCACGTGTGGAGTGAAGCGTCTGCTTACGACCCCAGGGAATGGTTGCCCCACGCGGAGGGCAAACGCGGCTTCGCAAACGACCTGACGGCGCCGGCAGTGATCCGACGTTGGGAGACCAAGACCCCGACGGGTGTGATCGATCAGTCGGTCAAGCTCGACGTGCAGCGTCGGCTTGGCGGGCCGAGCGGCGAGTTGGAAGACGCGACGATCGACGCGCGCAAGGTGTCGTTTATCCTCGACGGCAAGCTCGCGCCGATCAACATCGCGATCAGCCCACGGCGACAAGTCGTGTTGGGCCACTACCGTCGCGAAACGCGCCCGCACAAGGTGTTCGTACGGTCGCGCGACGATCGGACTACAGGCGTGATCGAATCGGTTGACAGCGATTCGATTACGCTACGGATTGCGACGGGTCGGGGCGGTGCGACCGAGTCGCGCAAGATCGAGATCGACCCCGAAGCACCAGTCCGGTTGGACGGGCAGGCCACGACGTTGCAAGCAGCGCTGAAAGCGGGCCGGCAGGTCGATGTGTACCCGCAGATTGGTCGGACGATTGTGGCGTTCAAGCCGCAGACTCAGGCGAATTGATTGAGCTGTTGTAGTTAGGTTGGGAGGGCGAGGCTCCGTCCGAGCCGTCGTCGTAGGGTGGGCTGAGGCTTGGCGCGGCCCACCGTTTCATGTCCGAATGCAAACCCGACGCTTGTCATATGGGTGAACGCGAATTGGTGGGCTTCGCCGAGCCACAGCCCACCCTACGGCAAGCGCGGCCGACTTGTTTAGCGCGCTCGCATGGCCCGTGCGTATCATCCCGCACGCCATGCCCGCCCCGCAATCCTCCAGCCGACGGCGATACCGCGACTACCTCAAACGCTT
Organism: Phycisphaeraceae bacterium; assembly: GCA_028284155.1. Classification (GTDB taxonomy): domain Bacteria; phylum Planctomycetota; class Phycisphaerae; order Phycisphaerales; family Phycisphaeraceae; genus JANQSF01. The sequence goes on along the minus strand of JANQSF010000137.1, from coordinate 93,133 downwards.
CCGCGAAAGGCAGCGCGATGGCGGTCGGTCGACGGAGGGTGAGGAAGCCCAATCGCGCAGCCCGCACGGTCGTTCGGGGGGCGGCGGCCAGCACGGCGGCGGGCACAGCCTTCATGCGCACGCCGTGCCGATGGCCGACGGGCAATCGACGCGTCGTCAGCGTTCCTTTTTCACTCTGTTCATGGCGTTTCTCAGTCAAACGCGCGGCCACAACCGCATGCTCGCGCTGTCGCTGACCGCCTCGGCCGTCGCGACGCTGCTTGGCCTCGTTCCGCTTTACGGCACGAAGGTCGTGTTCGACTACGTACTGGGCGATCAGCCATGGCCGGCCGGCTTTGACAAGTGGCTGCCGAACGTCGACAGCCAACGCGACTTGCTCATCGCTGTGTGCGTGGTCATGGTCGGCTTCGCGCTTATATCGCTGGCGCTACACATGTGGAGCCGGTGGCACGCGACGCGCATCACCAAACGCGTGCAGATGGACGTGCGACGTCGGCTGTTCAAGCACGCCGTGCGCTTGCCGCTGCACCGCGTCTACGAGATCAAGTCGGGCGGCGTGGCCAGCACCCTGCGCGAGGACGCCGGGTCGGTCGGCGACCTCGTGTTCGCGATGCTCTACAACCCCTGGCGGGCGATCATCCAACTCGGTGGCAGTCTGATCATCCTCGCGTTCACCGATTGGCGTCTGTTGCTGGGTAGTGTGCTCGTGCTGCCGATCGTCTATACAAGTGTCAGGCTCTGGGTGCGTCGGATTCGGCCGATGTTCCGCGACATCCGCGCGACGCGGTCGCACATCGACGGTCACGCGACCGAAGCGTTCGGCGGCATCCGTGTCGTCCGCGGCTTCGGCAGGCAGGACAGCGAGGCGCAGCGCTTCACACGCAACAACCACTTCATGGCGAGGCAGGAACTGCACGTCTGGTGGTGGAACCGCGCGATCGACATCGCGTTCTCGATCCTCATTCCCTCCGCCTCCGCTGCGCTGCTGCTCGTCGGCGGCCTGTTCATCCTCGACCACCGCGCAGCCGTCGATGCCGGCAGCATGAACGCCGCGCAGGCGTTCACCACCGGCGACCTGGTCATGTTTTTGGCATACCTGGGTTGGCTGCTCGGCCCGCTCGCCCTGCTGGCGTCGAGCGCGACGGGATTCCAGAACGGCCTGGCCGGCCTCGACCGCGTGCTCGACCTGATGGGTGAGCGCCGCGAATTGACCGTGCACGACAACGCCGTGCGCGTGTCGCCCGACACGGTGCGGGGCCGAATCACCGTCCGCGACGTGTCGTTCACCTACCCCAACACCGACAAACCCGTGCTGCACGACATCAACCTTGACGTTGCGGCCGGTGAAATGGTCGCTTTCGTCGGGCCAAGCGGCGCGGGCAAAACAACCCTGTCCAACCTCATTGCACGCTTCTTCGACCCGACACACGGCGTCATCGAGTTGGACGGCCGCGACCTGCGGGACATCGAGGTCGACAGTTACCGTTCGCTCCTGGGCATCGTCGAGCAGGACATCTTTCTGTTCGACGGCACGGTCGCGCAGAACATCGCGTACGGCCGACGCGGCGCGACGTTGGAGCAGATCCGCGACGCGGCCGAGCAGGCCAACGCCCACACCTTCGTCGCGCAGTTCGCCGACGGTTACGACACGTGGATCGGCGAACGCGGCGTCAAGCTGTCGGGCGGGCAGCGGCAGCGCATCGCGATCGCCCGCGCGATCCTGGCCGACCCGCGCATCCTCATCCTCGATGAGGCGACGAGCAACCTCGACACCGACAGCGAACGCATGATCCAGACGAGTCTGCAAACACTGATGCAGGGTCGCACCAGCTTCGTCATCGCGCATCGCCTTTCGACGATCGCCCACGCCGACCGCATCGTCGTGATCGATGAAGGCCGAATCATGGAGCAGGGCAAGCACGACGACCTGCTGGAGAATCTTGGCCCGTACCGCCACATGGTCGAGATGCAAACCCATCGGCCTGCTGAGCAGGAGAAGAAGGAGCCGTGGGGATAGTTTGATGTGGAACGTCGAAAGCGAACAGGTCGGTCGTGAAGGTCGGACGAGGTATGTCGTGCGTCACGGCGCCGATGTGTTGACTTACTCGAGTGTGCTCGACCTGTGGGAACAGGATGTAGCGTTCCGGTCCTTCTTCAATGCCCGGTTGGCCGAGTCGCCGTTCAGCGCGTTTCGTTGGGAGACGCCGGCTGTCACCGCTGCGACGGTCGATCGGCCGTTCGAGTTCGTGCTGATCGACAGCCCGAGCCTGGCACGACGGTCGGATCGATCGGCTTTCGCTGAACACTTCGACAAGGAAAATGACACAGGCGTTGTGACGTTCCCCAATCTCGGGCGAAACGCCGTGCTCGTCGTTCCTTGCCCACAAGGGCCGGACGAGGCGTATGGCCACCTAGCCGCGTTTGTCCGTGCCGCGCCGGCGTCGCAGTGCGACGTGCTGTGGCGGGCGGTCGCGCAGGCCATGCGGGCACGGATCGGTGCTCGGCCGGTGTGGTTGAGCACGGCCGGCGCGGGCGTCGCCTGGCTGCACGTTCGGCTGGACGACAGCCCGAAGTACTATGCTTACCAGCCGTACCGCACGCCGTAGCAGGTGTGCATGAAGTTCCCCGAGAACAACCCAACTCAAGGTGAATTGTGAACAGATCCATCGCGACGTTAACCGCTTGTGTAGCTCTCTCGCTCGTACTGCCGTGTCTTGACGCGGCCGCTGCCGAGAAGAAGGCCGACCAGAAACCGACGAAGAAGCCCGCAACTCAGTCGGAGCATCCCGACACACACTCGATCCAGATGATCGAAGGTTGGCGTGTGATCGTCGACAAACGGTTAACCGAGGGCGACAGTCAGGAACTCGGCAAGCAGGCGTTGCGCGTCCTTGCCAACAAGCTCTATGAGATCGCCATGACCGTGCCGGCCGACCGCGTCGCCGACCTGCGCACGGTCACGATCTGGATGGACGCCGAACACCCGCTCACGTCGTTGCAGTATCACCCCGGCGCCGATTGGCTCCGGCGGTTCAAGTACGACGCTCGGCTGGTCAAGTGCGTGCATATCCCGCGGGCTGACCGTCTGGTTCGGCTCGTTAAGAGCAACAGCCAACCGTGGGTCATGCTGCACGAGTTGGCGCACGCGTATCACGACCAGTTCCTGAGCTTCGACAACAAGCAAGTCATCGAGGCGTACAACGCGGCGGTCAAGTCGAAGCGGTACGAGTCGGTCTTGCACATCAACGGTCATAAAACGAAGCACTACGCGCTGAGCAATCACAAAGAGTACTTCGCCGAGATGAGCGAGTCGTATTTCGGCACGAACGACTTCTACCCATTCGTGCGCGGCGAGTTGAAGCAGAGCGACCCGACGACCTACGCGCTGATGGAGAGCATCTGGCGCGGGAAGGGCGTGTCGAAAGACAGCACAAAGAGACGTCGCAACGAGAGGGGATCGTGATACGCAAGTGAGAAGACGCCCGCCAAAGCCCACCCCTCTGGGGTGGGATCGTCCGCGCCAGCGTTGCCTGCATAAGTTGCCCCACATGCGCGACGGGTGTGCAGGGTTGACTGATCCCACGCCGGAGGCGTGGGCTTTGGGCGGGGCCGCCCGCGGTCAAGGACTGTTGCCGGCCGGCGCGCCCTTGCCGTTCAACTCCTGCCAGAACCGGCCCTCGGTTTCCTTGAACTTGCCGAACAGCTCTTCGAGGTGATCGACCATCTTGTTGACCTGCTGCGGGCTGGCCGTGTTGTTGATGCTGACGGCGCGGAGCGACTCGGACGCCGCGCTGAGCGCCTCGGCCGCCAGGGCGAACGAGCGGGCGGCGTCATACAGGTTGTCGTACTCGAGTTCTTCGTCGGTCGGCTGATAAATCAGCCGCCAGGGCGATCGGCGGACCTCGATCGACGCGAGTTTGAGCTGCGCGGCCGTAATCTGCAGGTTGGCCATCGCGCGTTCGAGCACGGGTCGTTGACCGACGGCGAACGTCTTGATCTCCGCGCTGGCCGATTCGAGGTTGCCCAGTGCCGTGTCGGCCTTCTTGAGCGCCGACGCGACCTGCTCCATCGTCTCCTCGCGGGCGCGCTTGGTGATCGCTGCGACGTCGTCGATCGCCTGCCTGATCTGCGGCTCCTTGTCCTTCAACACGGTCTCGACTTTTTCGAGCGACCGTTGGCCGGACGCCATCGCGGCCTGTCCGGTGTCTAACAAGGTGTTGGCCTTGGTGCCGATCGTGTCGACCTGATCGAACCACCCCTTGCTTCGGCCGCGCAGGTCGGCGACAGTCGCCTTGGCGTCGACGCTGGCGTCGCGGATGTTCGTCATCGTCTCGTCGGCCTTGGCGATAACGGGCTTGGCGTCTTCAAGCAGCGTCTTGACACGCGTCGTCACCTCGGGGATATCGGCCCGCAGCGTCGCGGCAAGCGTCTCGACATCGGCGATGATGTTTTGAATCTGGTTGCGCTGTTCGTCCTCGACGCCGAGGCTGCGGAACAGGTTGTTGACCGGGATCGCGCCGGGGATGGCGTTCGGCGGAACCTCGACGATGCGCACGTCGGTCGGCGGGTTGTTGGGGTCGCGTTGGCCGAACAGGTCTTTGTGCCACGGCATCTGTGCAGGGTCGGTCCCCTTCGGGACATGCGGACGCATCAGCGCGTCGTGCGGGATCGTGCCGGACGGGTCATACGGCTCGCCGTCGCCGACGCTTCGGATATTGAGTGATGCCTCCGAGCCGATCAGTTGTGTGGACAACTCGAACCGGGCATCCCATCCAAACTTGTACTGTTCCGATTCGGGCACCTCGAAAACGATGACGTGCCCTTGCACGCGACCTTCCTCAGGCCAATTCTCGATCGCGACGACCTTGCCGATGGTCGAGTTGCCGATCGTCACATCAGACCCTTCTTTCAATCCTTGCAGGCCGATCGACAACGGGTAGTAGACACGGACCTGCTGCGTCTCCTGGAAGAAGCGGTTGAAGTCGGTCAGCGTGAATACGACGACGAGGACGGCGGCCACGCCGAGGATGACGAACAGGCCGGCTTTAACATTGTCGCGGTGGGCAGGCATGGGGAGGCTCGCCGAATGGGGTTTGTAGAACGTCGTATCTTATCAAAACACGGGCATCGCTCACTTCACCTTCCGCGTCGGCATCAACGACGGTGTCTGTTCGACGTCGTCCGGTAACACGCCGATCAGGTCTTCGGTGTAGTTGCTCGATTGCTTGCGTTCGGTGATCGGCCCCTCGGCGTCGCCACGCAGGAATTGTCGCATCAGCGCCTGGTCGGCTGTCATGTCGGGGTTGTCGTAGTCGTCCGCGCGGACGCGGTCGAACCACTCGCGTTTCTCGACGATGAGCATGCGCCCCTTGTCGAGCATGGCCATGCGGTCGGCAATGGTGAAGGCCGAGTCCATCTCGTGCGTGACGACGACGCTGGTTACGCCCAGTTGCTTGGTCAGTTGGATGATGAGTTGGTCGATCTCGGCGCTGGTGACGGGGTCGAGGCCGGCCGACGGTTCGTCGTAAAAGAGAATCTGCGGGTCGAGCGCCATCGCCCGTGCCAGGCCCGCGCGTTTTTTCATGCCGCCGGAGATCTGCGACGGGTACTTGTCGGCGTGCTCGCGCAGGCCGACCAATTCGAGCTTGATCTTGACCATGATGTCGATCGTCGCCTGATCGAGCATCGTGTGTTCCTGCAGGATTAGCGAGATATTCTCGCGCAGCGTCATCGAGTTGAACAGTGCGCCCGACTGAAAGAGGATGCCGAACTTCTTGCGCACCTCATTCAAGCCCCACTCGTCGAGTTGAGTGATGTCCTGACCGAGCACTTCGACGCTGCCTTCTTCCGGCTTGAGCGAGCCGATGATGTTGCGCAGTAGCGTGCTCTTGCCCGAGCCGGACCCGCCCATGATGACCATGATCTCGCCGCGCTCGATGTTGAGGTTGATCCCGTTGAGCACGGTCAGGTCGCCGAAACGCTTGACCAGGTTCTTGACGCGGATGGCGTAGTTGTTGTCCGATTCGGTTTCCGGCATTGGGTGACTCGGGTTTAGAACCACAGATGAACACAGATGGGAGAGATTATGGCCGAGGACTTGGGGTGAGTCGAACGGGCCTGTTGTGATTCGGTTTTTCCGATATATCACCGGCCCACTCTACTTGTCGGACGAAGCCTATCGCGACCAATGGCCCATTCCCGCTGGCCAACTCGGATGACGTCAGCCGTGCAGTTGTCGGTGATAGGTCATTCAGAGCGCAACACTGGCGCTCAGACGTCCACGCCCCATCCCTTCCCCCATCCGTGTCAATCTGTGTTCATCTGTGGTTTCTACCGTTTCGGCGCGTTCACGACGTGCCAGAACTCCGCCTGCGTGGCGTCCAGCGCTTCGAGCACGGGTTTGTAGGCGGTCGGCGGTGTGTCGGCTGTGGCTTCGACCTTGACCAGCCGATCGGTCTTGGCCTTGGCCAACGCCGACTTGAGGCCGGCGGTCAGGCCCTTGGCGTCCACCGGCTTGCCGTTCAGCCGGTAAGTGCCATCTTTGCGGATGACCAGCGTGGCGTCGGGCTTCACCGGCTTGGCTGGGCGGAGGCGTAGCTTCAGCTTGGTGCCCACGGCTGGGACGGCCTTGGTGTTGACGCCGAGCATGCCTTTGTCGGTCTTGTCCGTCACCTGTGTCGGCAGGCCGAGCACCTCGTCGCCGAAGTTCACGACCGAGATCGTGTTGCCCTCGATGTCGCCGCGGTACCGCTTGACCTTGCGTTTCGGGTCGCCTGGGTCTTCCAGTTCGAGGATGCTCGACCCGGTGAACAGCCAGACGTTGTCACGCAGCGACTGTTTCGTCTCCTTGTTCATGATCCATTTGTTCGCGGGGGTCTCGATGTCCTTGCCGTTCTTGCGGGTGACGATGGACACGGCCACGCGGTCGCCGTGCGGCGGGATCATGTGTGGGACTTCCTTTTCCCAATGCCAGCGGACACACGAGCCGGGCTTGTATTTGAGCAGGAGCAGGGCGGTGTGCACGTGGCTCGGCTTCGCGGGGATAACGAAGATCGACTCATGCTCGCGTGTGCCCTGCGCGCAGCCGAGCAATTCGATCCAGTCCCCGTCGCGCAGCACGACCCGCACATCCAAATCGATGGTGCGCGTCTTCGGGTCGATGGTGATGTGCGGCAACGGTTGGCCGGCCCGCGGCTGATCTTGCCCGTGGGCCGTCGCCGCCGACATCCACAGGCAGCCCAGCATGAAACAGCAGGTCAAGAAGGAAGAGACTTTGCGTTGCATGTGGCGGTGTTCCTTTGTGCGGTTCCCTCCTCGTGAAAGGATACCAGCAGCGCCGCAGGTTCGGTCGCCGGTGCACGAGATGCACGGTGGCTCGGGTGGGGGCAGGCCCGGTTTTGCAAGAAAAAAAGGCCCGGCCTAGCCTAAGCCAAGCCGAGCCCTTCCGGGGGCAAAATTGGGTGTCGCAAAGGTAGGGTAACCCCTGCCACAAGGGAATGATACACGGACACAAGACGGACGCAATGCCCATGCCGGTGATCGGAGAAAAAAAGTGGCAATTGGCATGATTTGGAAATGAAATCCTGGATGTTGCGATTTGGCGTACTTGGCATAAACTATTGTTTCAAAATGATTTGAGATATGATCAGAACGCTGTGGCCTGCGCCTGTCATTTTTTCCACATTAATCCACGTCGATTCAACATGGCTAACTCAGAACCACAAGAGCCCCTTGGGGACGCATCTTCCACGCTGTCCGGCGGGTTGGATGTGGATGCGCTGACCTGGTCTGCCATGCTCGGCCGATGGGTCGATTTCGCGCGTGCGGCGTTAGTTTTGCCAGACGATTCGCATGGTCACCGCCTCCGCTCTGTCGTGCCCGACATCATCATGTTGCAGGCCTGCTGGTTCGCGTTGGGACGGCTGGACGGCCTGCCGCGGGACGAACAGGCGCTGGGTTTGGACAGGGGGGCCATCCTGATTGAGAAACACACCGAGCGGGTCCGGTCGGCCTGGTCACCCGACTCGCCGCCAAGCCAACTGCTGTCGCTCATCCACGACGCGCATGCGCAGCTTGCGTTGGCCCAGTCAGCCTATGACGCGGCTTCACCGGCGCCGATCGACGGCGAGGACGAGACACCGCCGGTACAATGACGATGGCGTGATTCCGCGCCGCCCGGTCTCGTGTCCGGGCTGAACGAGTCCACATCGAACAGGGAGCCGAGCCATGACACTCGCCGAAACCACGCTGCCCACGGCTGCGCCGCAGGTCCGCCAGACGAAGATGCTCATCGACGGGCAGTGGCGCGACAGCGTCAGCGGCAAGACGTTTGAAACGATCAACCCCGCCACCAAGCAGGTCATTGCCGAGGTCGCGGAAGGCGACGAAAAGGACATCGACCTCGCGGTCAAAGCGGCGCGCAAGGCGTTCGAGACGAAGTCACCCTGGCGGCGGATGGACGCGCGCGACCGCGGCCGACTGTTGACACGGCTCGCCGACCTGGTCGAGGAGAATATCGAAGAGCTGGCAGCGCTTGAGACGCTGGACAACGGCAAGCCGATCCGCGACGCGATGGCGGCCGACCTGCCGCTGGTGATCGACTGCTTCCGCTACTACGCGGGCTGGGCGGACAAAGACCACGGCAAGACGATCCCGATCCGCGGCAACAACTTCTGTTACACCCGTCATGAGCCGGTCGGCGTCGCGGGGCAGATCATCCCATGGAACTTCCCGCTGCTCATGGCCGCGTGGAAGTGGGCGCCTGCGTTGGCGACCGGTTGCACCGTCGTGATGAAGCCGGCCGAGCAGACGCCGCTGACCTGCCTCCGATTGGGCGAGTTGGCGCAGGAAGCGGGCTTCCCCGACGGCGTGATCAACATCGTGCCCGGTTTTGGTGAGTCGGCAGGTGCGCCGCTCGTCCGCCACGGCGGCGTCGACAAGATCGCGTTCACCGGCGAGCACCGCACCGCCCAAATCATCATGCGCGAGGCGGCTGAGACACTGAAACGCCTCACCTTCGAGTTGGGCGGTAAAAGCCCGAACGTCGTGTTCGCTGATGCCGACCTCGACGCGGCCGTGGAAGGCGCGTATTTCGGCCTGTTCTTCAACCAAGGCCAATGTTGCTGCGCCGGCTCGCGCCTGTTTGTCGAAGAAGCGGCGCACGATGAGTTTGTCGAGAAACTTACCGCCAAGGCCAAGGACAGAAAGGTCGGCGACCCGTTCGACCCCGAAACCGAGCAGGGCCCGCAGGTCGACGAGGCGCAGTACGACAAGATCCTCAGCTACATCACCAAGGGCAAAGATGAAGGCGCGCAACTGCTTGCCGGCGGCGACGCGGGCGACGATTCGGGCTACTTCGTGCAGCCGACCATCTTCGACGGCGTCGACGACGACATGTCGATCGCGCGGGACGAGATCTTCGGCCCGGTGATGAGCATCCTCAAGTTTAAAGACACTGACGAAGTCATCCGCCGCGGCAACGACACGTTCTACGGCCTGGCCGCGGCCGTCTGGTCACGCGACATCGGCAAAGCCCACCGCCTCGCGGCGGAACTTCGGGCCGGCACGGTCTGGGTCAACTGCTACGACGTCTTCGACGCCGCCGCGCCGTTCGGCGGGTTCAAGAAGTCCGGCCAAGGCCGAGAACTCGGTGAGTACGGCCTGCGCAACTACACCGAGATAAAGACGGTGACGGTGAACCTGGATGGCTGAACCGCAGGGCGGGCTGAATCCGGAAAGAGATCTACGAGAGACGCCCGGCCGACTCGATAAGGCATGCCATGTTTCCCTCAACAAGCCAAAGAAGATTGCGCCTTCGCCTAATATGAAAACGGATTCGATTCGCATCCACTCTAAGACCAACCCGGAGCACACACATGACGACCCGCATCCTCGCCACGTTACTCTTAGTCATCGCTCTCCTCACGCCCGCCGTCCGGGCCGACGACGCGACCGGCCAGACGGTGACCGGCATCGTCAACATCCCGGCTGACAAAGATGTGAAACTCGACCCGACCAAGGCGCGGGTTACGCTGCTGCAGAACATCAAGCGCGCGCCGATCAAGTTCCCTGACAACTTCGCGAAGATGACGACCGCTGAAAAGCAGGCCTGGTATCGCGAATTCCAGACGTCGGACGAGGGCAAGGCTTACTTTGCCAAGATGCGGGAGGCGTACGCGAATCGCAAGGCCTACTCGATCAAGCTCGACAAGAACGGCGCGTTCAAGGTCGAGAACGTGGGCAAGGGCAGCTACACGCTCAGTGTGGCCTTTTACAAGGGCGACGCGGCCAAGCCCGGGTCGTCTCCGATTGCCGACGGGAGCAAGCGCGGCATCACCGTCGCCGACGCGGCCGTCGATCTGGGCAAGATCGACGTGACCATCCGCAAGGTCGTCAACGTCGGGGACGTCGCGCCCGAGTTCGCCGTCAAGACGGTCGACGGCAAGCCGGTCAAGCTCAGCGACTTCCGCGGCAAGTACGTGCTCGTCGACTTCTGGGCGGTTTGGTGCGGCCCCTGCCGCGGCGAGACGCCGAACCTCAAGTCGACGTACGACACGTTCAAGTCGAACCCGTCGTTCGCGATGATCGGCCTCAGCCTCGACCGCGAGACGCAGGCCCCGATCGACTACGCCAAGAAGAACGACCTGCATTGGGTCAACGGCTTCCTCGGCAATTGGGGCGAGGACAAAGTCACGAAGCAGTACGGCGTCCGCGGCATCCCGTCGATCTGGCTCATCGGCCCCGATGGCAAAGTTGTCGCCAAGGGCCTGCGCGGCGCCCGCATCAAAGCGACCGTCGAGGAGCACCTGAACAAAGTGCCGAAGTGACTCCAAGCGCCCCGCGGGTCACAACTCCGCCCCACAGAATTTGCAATGCTTCGCGTCGATATCGTGCCCTTCGCGCACGCAGTTTGGACAGACCTGCGTCGTCAGCGGTTTGCGCGCCGCCTGCGCCAACTCGGCTGAGACGATCCCCGTTGGCACGATGATCATGCTGTACCCCATAATCATCATGATCGCCGCCAGCGCTTTGCCGACCTCGGTCTGTGGCGCGATGTCGCCGTAGCCGACGGTCGTCATCGTCACGATCGCCCAATACATGCTCTGCGGGATCGACGTGAATCCGTTGTCCGGGCCCTCGATCAGGTGCATGGCCGAACCCATGATGACCACCGAGATCACGACGACCGAGAGGAACACAGTCACCTTCGCGCGGCTTGCCCAGATCGCATGCCGCAGGGCGCTTGCCTCGGTGAGCATTTGCGCGAGCTTGAAGATCCGGAATGCTCGCAGCAGACGCAACGCTCGGATGACGGTTAGGCGATGCGCCTGTCCGGGCAGGAACGGCGCGATGTACGTGGGGAGGATCGCCAGCAGGTCGACGATCCCGTAGAAACTGAGCGCGTACTTCCACGGCCGACGCACGCAGATCAATCGCAATATATACTCGAGCGTGAACAGAATGGTAAAGACCCATTCAGCGATGCGCAGTGTCTGCCCGATGCGTGCCTCGATCGACGCGACGCTTTCCAGCATCACGACGAGCACACTGGCCAAGATCGCGAATAGCAGGGCGACGTCGAACGCCTTGCCGGCCGGCGTGTCCGCCTCGAAGATGATCTCGTAGCACACGTCCCGCCACGTCGGCGGGTGATCGGGCTTGCGCGGCGATTCTGCGGAGCGTATCCGAGGCATGCGGGAAGTTTAGTGCGAAAATGAATACGACGCAGCACGGCGGTTATGTCATGAGCAGCGTCTTCACAAACAGCAGCCCGTGCAGCATCGGTGACAGCATGACGCCGAACGACAAGTAGAAGGCTCTACGAAAAAGCCAATGGTTCTGATAGCGGACTGCGTTGTACGACAACACGAGTGACGAAAACCCGCAGAGAACGGTCAGAAAGAATGACACCGCGACATCAAGATATGCAATCGGATACTCGATCGGGTCGAGCGCCGATGCACACGCCGCGACGCTGGCGATACACCCACCGAGAAGGGGAACGCTGACAGCAACAAACCAGCCGACATGGACTTGCTCGTCGTTACCAGTCATGACCTCACCGCCTGCGAATCTGCGCCGGGTCGTGCGGAAACGTCTCGGGCAGCACGACCATCCGCGTTGTCAGACCAAACGGCGCGCCGAATCGGCCGGGGAAGTTGACGGTCACGTAAAACGCCGTCCAACCGGCCTTCGGCACATCGGCCTGCACGGTGATTTGGCCATCTCCCTGCAGCAGGGTGGGCGTCCACCGCGCGTTGCGGAAGTCGCGGTTGTCCGATGTCGCCTGCCACATCGTCACCGTCGGTTGACCGGGCGTATCGGCGTTGTCCCACTTCACCGTCAACTTGTTGGGCGCGTCGCGCTTCCAACTCATCGCCGGCAGCGTCTTGCCTTGCAGCGACGCGGCAAAGAACTCGCCAAGTGTCGGAAAGATGCCCTGACCCAGCCCGTGTCCGGCGTTCGGCTCGTAGTAAAGATGCTTGACGCCCTTCAGCCCGCCGAAGTAGAGGTTCGCCGCGTCGACCGTCCAGTACGGGTCGTTCGTGCCCAGCAGAACGAGCTTCGGCACGTTGACGCGGTCGCGGTATACGTAGGGGTCGACCATGTCGGTCAGTTGCTTCCCGCGCGGCGTGTCAAACCGTTGCGGGATCTTGCGCGCGACGTAAGGCTCGATCATCCGGCTGAACCGCCCGTACGACGCGAGCTGCCGGTTGAGTTGCGGGCCGGTGTTGAGCATGTCGATCACCATCGGCGCGATGGCGACGACACGCTGGTCGATCGCGGCCGTCAGCCAGGTCGTCCACCCGCGTTTCGACGCGCCGGTGACGATAAAGCCTTTCAGGTCGTGACCGAAACGTTGCTTGACGACGCGCTGTGCGGCTGTCATCGCGGCCGTCGCACTCTTGACCATCGGAAACAACAGCGGCCAATCCCGCTCGCCAGTGGTCAGATACTTGTCGAACGTGTACGAGATCAGGTCGTCTTCGTACAGTCGGCCGAACAACGGCTGATTAGGGACTTGCTGCACGACGATGAGGATCGCGCCGGTCTGCTGCGCGAGTCTTCCAAGCATGAGTGCGACGCCTGACTTGCCGTCCGGCTGTCTGGACTGGCTGCTCCCGCCCGTGATCGCGAGGATCGCTTTGTCCGGGTGTTTGACGACCTTCGGCACGATCAATGAGACCCAATGTTCCCAGCGGACACCTCGCCAGGTCTGCGACGTCATGCGCAGGACGTAGCCGGTCGCATCCTCGCCGATGGCTTCCGCGGCGACCAGCCGGTAGCTGAATGACGCGTCGGGCTTCTCGACGTACGTCTTCAGGTCAGCCCGCGCTGCCGTCGTCACACAAGAAACAAGCAACAGAACAACAGCGCAGCGATGGAGCATGTCATCGATCCTGAATGGGGGAGAGGCCGGACAGGGAAGTATAGCCAAACTTGTGCCGCGCCCTTGTCGACGTGCTCGACATCCCTACTGCGACCTGTCACTTTCCGATTCGACTGCACCGTACACGTCAAGCAGCGCGTCGTTCAGTTCGTCGAACTCGAACACGAAGCCCGCTTCCTGCAACCGCTTCGGCACACACCGTCGGCCGGTCAGCGCGAGCACGGGTTCGGTCCGTAAGAAGAACGCGCCGATGCGCACCGCCCACGCCGGCGTCGGTGGCGACCACGGCCGACCGAGCACACGCCGCAACGCTGCCATGAAGTCGGCGTTGGTCACGGGGTTGGCCGTAGCGGCGATGTATTGCCCTTGCATCGTCGCGTCGTCGACCGCGCGAACGAACAGCCGAACCAGGTCGTCGATATGGATCCAACTGATGAATTGCCGCCCGTTGCCGACCGTCCCGCCGAGGTAGGCGCGCGTCAGTTTCGCGAGCTTGCCCAGCGCCCCGCCGTCACGCCCAAGCGCGAAGCTGATGCGCAGCAACACGCGCCGCACGCCGTCGATCGGCACGGCATGAAACGCCGTCTCCCACTGGGCGGCCGTGTTCGTCGGCACGCCGTCGCCGATCGGGCTGCGCTCGTCGCACCATTCCTCACCACGGTCGCCATAGATTGCCGTGGTCGACGCCTGTACCCAGGTCTTCGGCCGACACTCGCACCGCTCGATGGCCTCGGCAATCGCGTGAACCGATTCGACGCGCGACCGATCGATCTCAAGTAAAGCGCGACGCGTGTACCGGCAGTCGACATTCTTGCCGGTCAGGTTGATTACCGCCTCTGCACCGTCGAGTTCCTTTGCCCAGTCGCCGGCCGTTCGCCCGTCCCACGCCACAAACCGCGCAGGGCCCGCGCAGTGCGAAGGGTCACGGGTGAGCACGACCACCTCTCGCCCGGCGTCGGCGAACGCTCGGGTCAGCGCTCGTCCAATGAAGCCGGACCCGCCTGCGATGACAATGCGTCGTGGTTCGGTCATGACGTGGTCTGGTTGGTGCTTGGTCGTTCAGCCCGCATCGAATGCGGTCACACTGCGAAGGCGGCCACCAGGTACACGGCTGCTCCCAGTCCGAACGTGACCAGCATCGCGATGTGGACAATCGTGCGATCGAGTTGGCCCCGCCAGTGATTCGGACTGTAGTACGTCGCCTGCATCACACATCGAATGAGCCAGAACATTCCGATCGCCGCCGCCAACCAGACCGCCAGGTCGTTCGTCTGCTCGACCATATCGCGCGCGAATCGAAGTGTCAGGACGCCGAATGTCACAACGGTCACGGAGATAAAGATCTTGTGGACCTGAAAGACTTCTTTGAGCAGCGGCGGCATTCGCCTCATGTCCTCGCGCCAGCCAAGAATGCGCACCAGGAACAGGTTGGTCGTTGCGATCGCGAGTTGCACGACGGCAAAGGCGATCAGCCCGATGAGGAGTGTTTGTTGCAAGGCCGTCATGATGAGTTTCCTTGTGATGTCAGTTGGCGTTCATGGCGTGTCGTCACGCGACCGCCGCCCATCCGTACACGCCCGTGAAGTACGCGAAACAGACGGTCAGCCCGTGGTAGCCGAGTTTGAGGTACGGCTTGGTCAGGTACGGCCGAGCATCGAACAGGCCGAACTGGATGACGAGGCGGATGCCCCAGAACACGGCGATGAAACCGCACAACGCTCGGGCTAACGGGCTGCCGCCGGTCAACTCGCCGGTGAGCAGCAGCGACGCCAGGCCGAACGCGATGATCGTCAACGTCACGTACGCGCCGTGCACCCAGATGACGTGTCGCGACAGCGCACTGAGTTTGGCCAATTCGCTCCGCCAGTCGAGCACCTTGGGCAGCAAGCCGCTGGCGATGAGGATGCCCAGGTGGATCACGCCGCCGACGAAGATGAGCAGGTCAAGGGTTTGCATCGCACACCTCCTTTGGCATCACAACGCGCCGACCGCGCGCATTAACGGGACGATGACACGTTCGACGAACGGCGGGTGGAACAGCCAGAAGGCGGGGCCAAGCGTGACGACGGCGACGAACAGCCAACCTCGAAAGCCACGACCGAGCCCAAGTCGTTTGGCAACTGCCGTGCGCTCGAACAGGACGGCTGCTCCTTGTAGTAGGAAGTAGGCTGAGGGCAGGCCGAACGCCGCGTGCGCGGGCAGGGAGATCGACAGGTCGTGCACGACGGCCGAAGCCACGAAACCTGCGAACACCGCGCCGCGCAGCCCGATCTTGCGCACCAGTGGGCGGAACGCGTAGCGGTGCGCCAGGTCGCGGAACGCCGTGTTCCAGCGTCGCCCCCAGAACTCGCCTAGCGATGTGGACCGCGCCGGTTCGAGCATGACACGCTGCGCGTCGATGCCCGCGCTTCGCCACGCGAAAACGATCAGGTCGAACAGGCCGAAGTGCAGCATCAGGATGATGCCGACCATGCCGATCCAGCCGATCAGGACGAGTGAGTCTGTTTGGATGCGCGGCGCGACACCCCAGAGCATTGCGGCGCCGGCTGTAATCTTGATTAGCGCGGCCAACCAGTCGCTGACGCGCGGAAGAGGCACGCTGGCGCCGCGGCGTGTTTCGAGGAATCGCTCGGCGTTCATGCCCGGGTACGCCAACAGGTAGCCCAATGTGCGCCGGGTGTTTGTCGTCACACCGGTTCGCAACGCGTCGGTCAGCGTCAGCCACTTGCAACCGACGTAGAGCGCCCCGCACAACGCCCACATGTAAACCCATCCCGTCCACGACCAGCCGATGACTCCAACGGCCGCAGGCAGGATGGCCAGCGGCAGCCACGCGACGATCGGCGGCACTCGCCGCAGCCATCGCGCACGCCGTCGTTGCGGGTCGTTCATTGCTGCATGATGGCTCAGCGCGTGTTGCATCACACGGTATCGCCATTCTGCGGGCCGGGGTCAGTTCGGGGGAGGCGGGGATCCTTCCGGGGGCGGGGGTCCGGTGCCTGCCAGGTCGTCGCGCAAGCCGGGCCTTCGATGCACAGCGGTCTGCCGATCCAGACGTCCTCGACACCTGGCGAGTAGTGCGCCGAAACGACGTGCGCGTCGAGCGCCCAGTCACCGGTCAGGTCGCACAGCGACCGGTCGTGCAACGTGGCGTCGATCGGAACCTGTGGCCAAGGCTCATGCCACACGCGGAAGCGACGGCGCACGCCGCGCCGCTCGGTGAAGCAGGTGTAGCGTTCGAGCAAGAACGAGGTCAGCGACGGCTCATCGCAAGGTTGCAAGGTGTCTGCCGCGTTGCCACGTGCGGTGTAGTGCAGCCGGCCCGCGCCGCCACGAGCCGCGACTTCGCCGTCGAATGTGCGCGCGTTACCGTCGTGCTCGTAATCTAAACGCCCGAATCGGTAGGGCAGGCCGAACATGCGCGGGCCGACGAGCACACTCAGCGCGTTGGGTAGCCACTCAGCCAGGAAGTAGATGCCGGGCTCGTCGTTGTGTTTGACATACGCGCGGACGTTGAGAAAGCCGTGGTTGTCAAACGGCGCGGTCGCCCAGCGTACCAGTCGGCCGCCGCGCGCCAGGCGCAGCCGGCGCATCGTAAACGCGACCAGACTCACAAACGCCCGCCCCTGGTGTAGGTCGAGCGGGTAGGGCACGTGCGGTTGCAAGGCGTCCGCGTCGCATTCGAGGTGAATGAAAACGGCTTCGAGCCAGTCGTTGACCAGCATCGGGCCGCGTTCGTCGCGCAGCAGGCGCGCCCGTGCCGTGTCGCTGATCCGTCCAGTCATGTGAGCTGTGGCCGTCATCGCCGTACCCCTGTCCGACCGGTTGTACTGTCGCTACGTCCCCGCACTCTCGACCCGTCCGAACCGACCCAGACACCGGTCGACGCAACGGCAATCGCGCAGGCCGAATCGCCCCGGCTCGGGCAGTCCTGCGCGGATCGCGCTGTCGGTAAACAGCGTGCTGGGCTGAAGGTCGTCGGGCAACGCGTCCAACGCGATCGGCAGGTCGTCCGTGCGCGTGATGCCCTCGCTGAGCATCCGAACTTGGGCCGTCGAAACCATCGGCGTCTTCATCATGCGTTCCAGCACCCAGCCCATCGCGTAAAGGCTCCAGACCGGCAGCCGCATGTAGATGGGCTTGCGTCCGACGACGCGCGCGACTTGCCGGACGGCGTCGCGCAGTGTCAAGCTGTCCGGGCCGACGACCGGCACGGTCTTGCGCGTCAACCGCTCTTCGATCAACGCCGCCCGGAGCACGCGCACCACGTCGGTGACGGCGGCAGGCGCGATGTGTTGATCGCGGTAACCGACGAAGCCGAACACGGGAAACGAATGAAACGCGTGGCTCAGGTGGTCGAGCATGTGGTCGCCTCGGCCGTAGATCACGCCGCACTTGAGGACGGTGTAGTCCAGGCCCGACGCGCGCACGATCTGCTCAGCCCGCCACTTCGACTCGAAGTAGCCCGATCCGGGGGCGGGGGCGGTCATGCCGGGGCGGGCACGTAGGAAACTGACCAGCGCCAGCCGACGAACGCCCGCTTGTTCGGCCGCGTCGACCACGTGACGCGTGCCCTCGACGTGCACCTGTTCGTATGTCACACCGCCGACTTCGCGGTTGATCCCCGCACAGTGCGCGACCGCGTCGCAGCCGGCGAACGCGCGTGCCAGCTCCTGGTTGTCGTTCAACTGACAAGCCACAAACGTCACACCCGGCAGATCACGGATCGCCGTGTCACGCCGGTCGACGCCGCGCGCGATCAGGACGACGTGATGCCCCTCGGCCACGAGTCGCCGCGCCAGGTGGCCGCCGACGAACCCCGTGCCGCCGGTGATGGCGACGCGTCGCGGCGTCGTCCCGGCCGTGTCGGCGGCCTCCGTTCTGTCGGCTGTGTCGGTCATTTCTGGAATCTCCGAAATAAGGTCCCAAAAAAAGAGAGCGTTCGTTGCGTGGCGCACGCGCGCCGCGCTCACCGTCACGACGCCAGACCCAGCATCCGGCGCACCTTGCTGCCCATCTTCACGAACCGGGCGACGGCCCCGCTGGGCAGGGCGCGCATCTGCGCGTACCAGTCGTTCATCGACTCGAAAAAGTCGAGCAGGTTCTTCAGCCGTTTGTGAGACTCCGCGTCGCGCTTGGCTCGGCCGGCCTCGTCGACGCACTCGCGCAGCAGGGCGATCGTCGGGTCGATCTCCCGCCGTTTGCGCTCGTCCATGACGACCTGGAACATCTCCCAGACGTCCTTCATCGACTCGAAGTGGTCCCGCCGATCGCCCATGACGTGGACGACGCGGACAATGCCCCAGTTCTGCAGCTCGCGCAGGCTGGTCGACACGTTCGACCGCGCGACGCTGAGCAACTCGCAGATCTGCTCGGCGTTGAGCGGGTCCGGCCAGATGTAGAGCAGGGCGTGGATCTGCGCGACCGTCCGGTTGACGCCCCAGCGCGTGCCCATCTCGCCCCAGTGGAGGACGAACTTCTGCTGGACGGGTGTGAGGTGTTCCATGTCGGCCGCCTTTACGGTTATTTCTGTCGTTACAGAATAGGCGGTAGTGGTGGGAGAGTCAAGCGCGGGAGCGGGGTGGCCGGGCACGGACGGTACGAATGCCGGGAACGGTGGCCCCTGCCGCGTCTGGCGAATCGACGCGGCTTCGCAATTCCAGCGGCCCAAAGTCGACATCGGGCGACGCGTCGTCGCGATTGAGTGCCTCCATCTCGCGGGCATACTCTGCGTCGAGGAAGTAGAACGTCCACGTTTGCTGACGGGCGTCGTAGTTGTAGATGAATCGGCGACGCGCGAAGAGGCGTAGCAGTCCAAAGATCAGTATACAAACGACCAGAGCGACCATGTCTGCTAGGAACCACTGCCAAAAGGTGTCTGCCAGCCTGATGCAGGCGACAAACCCGATCAGGAACGCAGGAATCAGAGCCACGATCGTGTGCGCTTGTTCCTGCGTCCTTGCATCCTGCAGGGGCCGCACGCACGCACTGTGGATGCGGATCGCCTGTGGCGGTTCGGGGCAACGCCGCCACGGGCGTCTGATGTCGAGGTCGTTGTCGGGCGGGATCGTGGTGTCAAACTCGTCGCAGGGTTCATGGCAAACCACACAACGTTTCGGCCAACGCAACTCAACGCCGACCGGCAGTTCGATACATTGGCCTGTGCGATGACACTCGGGCATGCCGAAGCCTCCATCGTTCGGGGAATTGTATGATGGTGGTCCGCGGTCCACTCGGGCGTCGCTCATGGATCTGTACCGTGTGGTCTCGCCTTCTTGCCCCAACCGGGCTTCCTTGCACCCTGTCCTGCCGAGAGTCACGAAGATGAACACACATCACCGCCAACCTGTCAGCATGTTGCTCTGCTTTGTCTTTGCCGCGATCGTGCATCTTTCGGCGTCCGCGTTTGTAGACGTCGCCGCCGCCGCGGACCGTCCGCCCAACATCGTCGTCATCTTCATGGACGACATGGGCTACGCCGACATCGGCCCGTTCGCGCCCAAGGGCGGCCTGCCGGGCTACACGACGCCGCACCTGGACCGCATGGCCAAAGAGGGCCGAGTCTTCACCGACTTCTACGTCACGCAGGCCGTTTGCAGCGCGAGTCGCGCGGGGTTGCTGACCGGGTGCTACAACGTGCGCGTCGGCATCTTTGGGGCGCTTGGGCCGAAGGCTCGCTACGGCATCAACCCGGACGAAGTCACGATCGCCGAGATCTGCAAGCAGAAGGGCTACGCGACGGCGTGTTACGGCAAGTGGCATCTGGGTCACCACGAAAAGTTCCTGCCCATGCAGCACGGGTTCGACGACTACTTCGGCCTGCCCTATTCCAATGACATGTGGCCGTACCATCCGAACGTCATGCACCTGCCGATGGAGCAACGGCTCAAGCGTTGGCCGCACCTGCCGCTGGTCGACGGCAACAAGGTCGTCAACCCGAAGGTCTCGGGCAAAGACCAGGAGCAACTGACGACGCAGTACACCGAACGGGCTGTGCAGTTCATCGAGAAGAACAAAGACCGCCCGTTCTTCGTCTACCTGCCGCACTCGATGGTGCATGTCCCGCTGTACGTGTCGGACAAGTTCAAAGGCAAGAGCAAGCGCGGGCTGTTCGGCGACGTGATGATGGAGGTCGACTGGTCTGTTGGCCGAATCCTCGACACGCTGCGCAAGCACCAGCTCGACGACAACACGCTGGTCATCTTTACCAGCGACAACGGCCCGTGGCTGAGCTACGGCGACCACGCGGGTTCGGCCGAGCCGCTGCGCGAGGGCAAGGGCACGATGTTCGACGGCGGCTGCCGCGAGTCGTGCGTCATGTGGTGGCCGGGCAAGGTGCCGGCCGGCACGAAGACCGCGACGCCCGCGATGACGATCGACATCCTCCCGACCGTCGCGCACCTGATCGGCGCTGACCTGCCGAAGCACAAGATCGACGGCAAGAACATTTGGCCGATCATCGCGGGCGAAAAGGACGCCAAGAGCCCGCACGAGGCGTACTTCTTTTACTACGGCCGACAGTTGCAGGCCATGCGGATGGGCAAGTGGAAGCTGCACTTCCCGCACGGCTACCGCACCATGGCCGGCCGGCCCGGCGGCACGGGCGGCAAGCCGAACGGCTACCAGCAGGCGAAGATCGACCTTGCCCTGTTCGACCTCGAATCCGACATCGGCGAGACGACCGACGTAAAGGACAAGTACGCCGAGATCGTCAAGCGCATGCAGGCTTTGGCTGACGAGATGCGCAAGGACCTTGGCGATTCAGCCAAGAAGATGACCGGTACGGGCGCGCGGCGGGCGGGGCAATTGTGATCGAGTATTCGCATGTTGTCTTTGATGAGAGATGGATTCACTCAACCCGGAGCTATTGGCATGTTTGCTGCATTCGGACGACATCTTCAATTGGCCATCGCCTCCGTTGTCTTGTGTGCATCGGTATTGCCGACTCTCGCCGCCGACCCACCACCCAACTTGGTCATCATCTTCTGCGACGATCTCGGCTATGCCGATGTCGGCTGCTTCGGCTCGACGAAACACCGCACGCCGAACCTCGACGCGATGGCCAAGCAGGGCACGAAGTTCACGTCGTTCTATGTGACCAGTGGCGTGTGTTCGCCGTCGCGTTCGTCGTTGATGACCGGTTGCTACCCCAAGCGTGTCGGCCTGCACCAGAACGAGGTCGGCGGGTGGGTGTTGTTTCCGGGCAACAAGACCGGCCTGAGTCCGAAGGAAGTGACGATTGCCGAGGTACTCAAAGCTAAAGGTTATGCGACGGCGATCGTTGGCAAGTGGCACTTGGGCGATCAGCCGGCGTTTCTGCCGACCCGGCAGGGCTTTGACTCGTACTTCGGCGTGCCGTTCAGTAACGACATGGGTCAGACCGATCGGCCCAAGCCGTATCGCTACCCGCCACTGCCGCTGATGCGCGACGAAAAGGTGATCGAGCAGGAGCCCGATCAGCGTTACCTGACCAAGCGGTACACGCAGGAGGCGATCAAGTTCATCAACAAGAGCGCCGCAAGCAATAGGCCCTTCTTTCTTTATCTTCCGCACACCATGCCGCATTGGCCGCAGTACGCGTCCGAGCAGTTCGCGGGCAAGAGCAAGAACGGCAAGTGGGGTGACACGGTCGAAGAGATCGACTGGTCGACCGGTCAGATTCTCAAGTCGCTCAAGGACGCGGGCGTCGACGGCAACACCGTGGTCGTGTTCATGAGCGACAACGGCGGCGCGACGCGTCACGGCGCGTCGAACGCGCCGCTGCGTGGCGCGAAGGGGTCGACGTGGGAAGGCGGGCAGCGTGTGCCCATGATCGTGCGTTGGCCCGGCAAGGTCCCCGCGGGCCGTTCGGTTGACGCGATGGCGACAAGTATGGACCTGCTGCCGACGTTCGCCAAACTGGCCGGCACGTCCGCGCCGACCGACCGCATCATCGACGGCAAGGACATCCGCCCGCTGCTGCTGGGTGACGAGGGTGCTGCCTCGCCGCACGAGGCGTTCTTCTACTACTACCGCGGCCGACTCCAGGCCGTGCGCAGCGGCCAGTGGAAACTGCACATCGCGCGGCGCGACCCGATCCGCAGGCAACGCGGCAAGTTCCGCGACGTGCCGGCCCAGTTGTACGACCTCGAATCCGACATCGGCGAGTCGAAGAACGTCGCGGCCGAACACCCGCAGGTCGTCAAACGCCTCATGGCCCACGTCGAACGCGCGCGGGCCGACCTCGGTGACGACGCAGTCAATCGCAAGGGCGCCGGCGTGCGCGAGCGGGGCTTTGTGAAGGACGCGAAAACCTTGACGTCGAAGTAACGGTGGCGTGGGGCTGCGGCGACCCTTGAGAGTCGGCTCGCCGTTGCCTACGTGCACTTGTGCGGCGTGTCTATTCTGGCGGCTGATCCGGCGTCGTGGTGCGTCGTTTGTTTCCGTAGATGGCGAGCGCGATCCCGATTGGGATCATCGCCGCAAAGAACCAATCGAACCGCCAGAGCCGGATCATGGCCAGCGCGCCGCCGATGGCGACCAGTGGTCCGACGAACGCCAGGAAGCCGGCCCACTCGCCGGCGGCGGTCGTTGGCGAGTCGGGGTGTGGCTGCGGTTTGTTCATGAATTAGGCCCGCCGAGGATTCACGCTCCGTCCGCCCAATGGTATACTTGGGGCGGTGAAAGCCCGCCAAAGTCAAAGACTTCCCAGCCACGCGCGGACGGCTGGCAGCCGACGATTCGTCGGTGGTTTTACCATCATCGAACTGCTCGTCGTCATCTCGATCATCATCCTTTTGATTGCGATGCTCCTGCCCGCGTTGAACCAGACGCGGCGGGAGACCAAGACCATCCTGTGCATGACGCACCACCGCGAGTTGCTGGTGGGTGTCATCAACTACGCCAGCGACCACAATCAGATGCTGCCGTTTACAAACTGGCTCAGCCAGGACGTTTCCTGGCGGGACCAGGGCGGGGCCGGATGGCTTTACCGGTATCCCGACAGCGGCTACCCCGGCGATTGGCTGCCCGAGCACCGCGAGTCCGGCTCGCTTTGGCCTTACATCGGCGAGGAGACGATGTACTTCTGCCCGCTCGACGTCGAGCGCGACACCGGGCCGACCAACGCGATCACGAGCTACATGATCAACGGATCGATCAGCGGATACGGCAGCAAACTGCCCGTCCACCGCTTGGAATCGTTCGAAGCGACCGACCTGTTCTACTGGGAGGTCGATGAGACGGCCACGCCGAACTACTACAACGACGGGAGCAGCAGCCCGAACGAATTGATCACCCGCCGGCACGCCGGCGACCTGATCATCGGCACGGCCGGCGGCCACCCCGAACGGATTTCCTGGGAAGACTACCAGGCTGAATTGCTCGCCCGACCGGGCCGGTTCTTCAACAGCCCGGGCCGAACAGGAGGGTGACAGGCCCGCCGACCTTCAGTATCAACACTTGATTAGGGATTCGAGGATGACCATGTTCCGTACGCTCGTACTCGTCCTGTTGATCGCTCTTGGCCAAACCGTCGTCCGCGCAGCCGACGACAAGACCGAGTCGTCAGCCAAAGACGGCAAGTGGGTTCAACTGTTCAACGGCAAGAACCTGGACGGCTGGACGCCGAAGATCCGTCACCACAAGGCCGGCGTGAACTTCGCCAATACGTTCCGTGTCGAAGACGGCCTGATCAAAGTTCGCTACGACGGCTACGGCGGCAAGTTCGGAGCGCGGTTCGGCCACCTGTTCTACAACAAGCCGTTCAGCCACTACCGCTTGCGCGTCGAGTACCGCTTTGTTGGCAATCAACTACCCGACGGCGAAGGATGGGCGTACCGCAACTCGGGGCTCATGCTGCACGGCGAGTCACCCAAGACCATGACCAAGGACCAGGACTTCCCCGTCTCGATCGAGGTGCAACTGCTCGGCGGCAACCCCAACGGCAAAGGCAAGCGGACGACGGCGAACCTCTGTACGCCTGGCACGAACGTCGTTATGAACGGCAAGCTCTTCACGCCGCACTGCACCAACAGCAAGTCGAAGACCTATCACGGCGACCAGTGGGTCACCTGTGAGATCGAGGTGCGCGGCAACAAGGTCATCAAACACATCATCGACGGCCAGGTCGTGCTGCAATATGACAAGCCGCAACTCGACCCCCGCCACGCGCACGCCAAGACCCTGGCCAAGGACGGCGACCTGATGCTGTCGTCCGGCACGATCAGCCTCCAGTCCGAAAGCCACCCCTGCGACTTCCGTAAGGTCGAGATCATGGTCCTCAAACCTTGACCACGTCTGTTCCTGGTCGCCCGTTCCTGTCTCGGCCGCTTGCGGCTTAGCGCGTTCCCCTCTCAGACGTCATGGTTACCCGGTCAAGACGCACCAATCGCTGGAGGTTCTGGCGGTTTGACGTCCTTCCATGTCGATAGCATGGTCGATGGCGACGCGCGTGCGTCGTGCCATGATTCGCTGTCGAGTACGCGAGGACGCCCCGTGACCAACGACTACCGCCACGACGCAGCGCGATACTACGACAAGTACTGCGCCCCGCCACCGGGTGACGTGGCGTTTTACCGCGCGCGGATTCCCAAGCCGAACGCCCGCGTCCTCGAACTCGGCTGCGGGACCGGCCGCGTGCTCGTGCCGTTGATCGAACACTGCTCGTACGTCCACGGCCTGGACCTGTCGCCGGGCATGCTCGAAATCTGCCAAGCCAAACTTGACGCCGCGAACGTACCGGCCGACCGCGCGTCCGTCGAATTGGCCGACATCACGGATTTCGACCTGACGGGCCGAATGGCGAAGTTTGACCTGATTACCGCGCCGTTTCGCGTCATGCAGAACGTCGAAACCGACGAGCAGGTGGCGGGCCTCATGCGCTGCATCGTCCGACACCTCGCGCCGGGTGGCCGGGCTGTTCTCAATACCTTCCGCCCGCGCACCGACCCCGCCGGCGTCAAGGCGTTGTGGGACTCACGCACCGGCAAGGAGCCGACACGCACGATCTCGGAAAGCGATGGGCGGGTCGAGTTGTTCGAACACTGCACCCGCTACGCCGACAACCCACTCCGCGTCTACCCCATCCTGTCCTACCGCCGCTTCGACGCGCAGGGCAATCAGGTCGACGAGGCCGCGCTCGACATCGTCATGCGCGTGTGGTACGGCGATGAGTTACTCGACTTGATTGGGTCGAACGGATTTGAGGTGATCGAAAAGTGGGGCGATTACGAAGGCGAGCCGTGGGGCGAGGGGACGGAGCAGGTCGTGGTGTTCGAGATGAGATGATCCTAAATCTCCCAACAGGTAGGCCAAGTCTGCGAACTGGCAATGGCTTCGTTGGAATGTGGTGTCAGGTCATATGGCCTGAGCTACGGGCTGGAGGTTTAACAATATGTCAAGGCCAGAGGAAACAATCCGCACCATGTCAGGAGTAAGCAAGCGCTTGTTTATGGCTTTGAGTGACTTTCGTGCTGATCCACCGCAATTGGAAGATGCACTCTTTCAATTCGCAGCGGTTGTGGATGCGACTTCGAAACGGCACTATCCGGACGAGCGATCGTCGCGGCGACGATTCACAAACTACATCAAAGCTGTAACTACAGATCTGTGCCGAATTGCAACTGGTGGTGCGCTGGTTCTGTTGAACTGCACGATCGCAAATCGCCATGGCGAGCAGGTCTCTTTGGGTGATGTTCTTTATGATATTCGCTGTTGCTCATATCATGACCCGGATGAGGTAGACCAAGTCATTCGGTGGGGAGACGACAACGTGTTTGGCACACATGGTGGGCGCTTCACCCTGACGAAGCGATTCTTGATGGCCCTGTTCCTGATTCTAATCAGTGATCAAGTTAATGAGGATCGTATCGATCGGCAACTATTCGATGACGACCACTATTTGATAATCCAAGGTGTCAATCATCCATTTCACCGATTCTTGGGCAATCGTGACCTGTTGATGGAAACTCTTGGGTTGACACCCTCTTAACTCAGTATGGTGTCCAATATTCATGACACTCAGATCTGAGGCGCATTTGCCTAAAACTCATGCTCCATCCCGGTCACTAATCCTCGCCCGATTGGTTCGAGCCGGAGTCGTAAAATGCAATAGATTCGGTCGAGCGAGTTGTCGATGCCGGCGGTGATGTCGAGTTGGTCGTTGACCTGTACGCGGCCAGACATGGTCAAGACTTCGTATGTGAGCGGGCCGCCGTGCGGGATGCGCCGGGTGTCGCCCGTCCTACACCGCGGGTTTTGTCACCTGCTGAGTCTTCGCTGTGGGTTGTCGTCGACTCGTGAATCGATCCCACCATTCGTCAGACATCCACACGCCGTACATGGCGATCGAATAGAAGCTGAACCAGCCGACCTCGATCGTCGCGTAGATGCCGAGGTGGAAAAGGATGCCGCCCCACAACGCCCACTTGCGCGTCACACGGAACAGGACGAGCAGGGGGAAGAAGACCTCGAAGAAGAGCGTCGCGTAGGTGAGCGGCGCGGTGACCCAGAAGGGCAGGGGCACCTGCGCGTACGACCAACGGGACATGGTCACGTCGTTGAGCACGTTGTGCACGCTCGTGCCGTACCACCAGGTGTGGCCGCGCAGCTTGGCGATGCCGGTCGAGCAGTAGATGACGCAGAGTTGGAGTTGGAAGAGGCGCACGGCCCATGGCATGATGGTCGGCCGAGCGAGCGAATCGGGCAGCGGCCGGACGCCGGTGGTATGAGTCAGGCCACGCAACGCTTTACGCTTGCGCCGCAGGTAGTCGAGCGACAGGGCGGCGCCGCAGGGGCTGATCAGCAGGAGGAACAGCGCGAGTTGGAGCGTGTCGTCGCCGCCGTTCTTGAGGTTCGGGTTGCGCGTCGTGAAACACATCGTGCCGAACCAGACCAGGAATACGGCCAAGCGGGTGCGCCAACCCAGGAGCATCATGACGGTTGCCGCGACCCATGCGGCGAACGTGCCGCCGATGACCGTCATGTTGTCGGTGTAAAAGATCAGGATCGGCCAACGCCAACTCCGCAACAGGTAGCCGTCGTTGACGCCGGCCGGCGCGACGCCTGTCGACCCGAAAAAGTACTCGAGGTTGGGCAAGTACTGAAAAAGCTGGTCGGTCAGCAGGGCGAAGGCGAACATGACGCGCACGAGTGCCAGGCGTTCCGCGCGGACGGGCGCGTGCCAAAACCTGGCCCACCAGGACCAGGTGTCGGTGTTCAGATTGAGTGGGGGGGATTGATTCACGGGCTGTTCGCGCTTGCGGCCGGATTGGGTGGCTGTGAATGAGCGAAGCGTTTCACGGCTCGGGTGGTTTGAACTGTGAAACGCTTTGCTCATTCACAGCCACCCCGATTCATTTGTCCAGGGTGATGTTCTACCTCAACCGCCTGCCAGTCCGTGTCGCGACGTCGTATTCCCAGAACGGCGGGTCGATCTGCGACGGCGGCGGGCCGGTCTGTTCAGCCAGCCACTCTTGCTCGTCGTCATTGGCCGATGGGTAGTTGTACGTGCACTTGAAGACGAGGATGCGCACCAATTTCGCGCCGTTCTCATGGCGCGCGTAGTGATGCGCGACCATGTGGCAGTAGCCTAAGCGCGTGTCGTAGTCGCGATGCACTTTGCACGCGGTCTGCAAACGTTTCTCCTCGAACCAGTGCGAGTACGCAGTCAGGTCAACAGGATCGCAGACCAGGCGGTGTTCAACCTCGCTGCCGTCGTCGTAGATCAGTTTGAGCCGGGCGACGGTGTCGTCTCGGCCGACGTTTGGCGAGAACATCGGCCAATCCTGATCGACACCGACCATCCGCCCAACGAAGCCCATCCGCGAGCTGAGCCAAACCATCGCGTACTTGCCGACCATGCCGACGCGTTCGAGGCCGTCCGCCGCGCGCATCTTGTCGAGCGTGTTGTCGGTGGGGTATGGCAGAAAGTAGCGGGCGGCCGACTTGCCGCTGGCCCGCCAACGGTCAGCCCGAGACGTGTAGGAGTCGGGGTGTGAGCCTTCGTCAATCTGCTTCAACTCCTCCCGACTGGGTAAAGCCATCGGCTTGGTTTTCATCCCAAGCTCGTCGATCCAGTCGTCTTCCGCGGGCGTGAGCATGATCAGGCTGCGCGAAAACATGTCGAACAGGAAGTACGCCAGGAACAGGCGCATCGGCCAACTGAAGCGCGGGCGGTGGACCGACGCCGGTGAGCTTGCCGTGGTTGGTTGAGTGAGTTTGGCCATGCGGTTCGTAGCACGGCATCGTATCACGTCGATTGTCGGCGTGGGGCCAGAATCCCCGAACGGCTCACCGTGTGATCACCCAATCTTTGGGGGCCGTGAATCCCTGTCGTCCTACGCCGTACGCAGACACCCCGTTCTTAGGACGGAGCTTACGGAACATTCGTGCTTTGGCGATCAGCCGCTTGACCACGTCGGCGTGCTCGGCCGCGATGTCGTCCGACTCGTCGATGTCGTTCGCCAAGCGGTAGAGCTGCGCGTTGTCGGCCGCGTCGTCGTTCAGGACGGACGTGCCCATGAGCACGAGCTTCCACGGCCCGGAGTGCAGCGCGAGCTTATCGCCGCGCGGGCCTTGCGCTTCCCACGTGAACCAATCACGCTTCGGCGGCTCAGCCTCGCCGCGCATCACGTCCAGCACATCGACGCCATCGAGCGGGTGCTTGTCCGACGCGTCTGCCAGGCCGACCATGCGCTTGACCGTTGGGTAGACGTCGATGTAGCCGATGTGTGCATCGCACGATTTACCAGCGCGCAGCCCGCCGGCCGGCCAGCGCACACACGCCGCCACGCGGATGCCGCCCTCGTATGGCGTCAGTTTCGACCCGCGGAACGGCTTGTTGTCGCCGACCCGCCCGACGCCGCCGTTGTCCGAAAAGAACAGGACGAACGTGTTGTCCGCGTCGCCGCGCTTGTCGATGGCTTCGAGGATCACACCGACAGCCTGATCCATCGAGTCGATCATGGCCGCCAGCGTGCGGCGTCGACCTGTCTTGTCGTTGTGTTTTGCCAGGTCGTCGGGCTTGGCCTGGAACGGCGAGTGCGGCGCGTTGAAAGGGACATATAGAAGATACGGCTCGTCCTCCGGTACGCCCGCGATGAAGCGCGCCGCCTCCGCCCCCAGCAGCGTGGTCGCATAACCCTCTTCATGGATCGTCTTGTCGCCGCGGTGCCAATCGACCTCGCCCTCGCGCTCGTGCGTGAAGTAGTCGATCGCGCCGTTGTAGTGACCATAGAAGTGCGTGAACCCGCGGCGTGTCGGCAGCCACTTGCGCTGATGGTGACCGAGGTGCCACTTGCCGATGCACGCGCGGTGCTTGTAGCCCGCTTCGCCCGTCAGGTCAGCCAACGTCTTCTCCGCGACGGGCAGGCCGTAGTCCCGCCACGGCGGAATGACCGCTTTGGCCAATCCCATGCGGATCGGCCACCGACCCGTCATCAGCCCCGCTCGCGTCGGCGAACACATCGAGCACGCGTAAAACGCCCTGAGCGTCACACCTTGCTTCGCGATCCGATCGATGTTCGGCGTCGCGATGTCGCCGCCGTTGAACGACACATCGCGGTAGCCCAGGTCGTCGGCCAACAGGATGACGATGTTGGGGCGGTCAGCGGCGGCCGGAGCGGTGCCGGCGGTCGTCAGAATCAGGACTGCTGCTAAGCGTGTGATCATGCTCGGCATGGTAACACCGGTCTGTCGGACGCGGTCATTTTCTTAAGTGGATGGTTTTTCGGTGTTTCAAGCAGGGTTTTCCCGAACGGGGACGCCCCACAATCGGGGGGCGACATACCGATGCCAGAGACTATCCTTTATTGTGCGGAATAACCGTTGCCTGTCGTTCTTTCCACAGGCTGGTTGAGAGTGTCGTTTGACGTCGGTTTGGACTGACGTACGGTTATTGGTGAGTCGAGTGTTACTTCGAATTGCCTTACTCTTGTTCGTCACGTCTTTCTGCCTGTTCGGCCGGCTTGCTGTCGCCGCGCCTGTCGGCATATTCGATGTGAACGAAGCGAACCAGTACTTCATCATCGCCAACAACGGGTTGCAGATCGGAGAACCGGTCAACAGCAACAACGCCGACACCCAAGTGAGCAACTTCGAGATCGGGGCCATCAAAGCGCCGGTTCCTTCGACTGACGAGTTTGTTCGCGACAAGCCCGGCGACGATCCGGGCAGCGGAGGGCCCTCGCTGGACAGCAGTCAACCCGCGATTCCCAGTAACACGATCCCGATTGAGACCGGCATTGGTGGGAAGGCCAACGTTGCGATCACCGCAGAAGATGGGACGTTTGATGCGTCCAATGTTGGTGTTTACGCTGACCCGGACATCGGAATCCGTATTGCCGGTCAACCAGATGGCAACAACGTCAAGGAAGAAGACCTGAATAAGAGCAGCAATTCTTTCTTCAATGACCCGAATCAGTTTCCAAACACATACGACCCCAACACACAGACGGGTACGAAAGTTAATGCCGATGGCGACCCGGGGCCAGACAAACTGGTCGCGGACCAGTCTACCCGTATCGATGCAGACGGGTCTCCGGGCAATGCGGGTATCACCTTTGGCTTTGATCATACGAGTCTGCTGTTGGAATTGCAGGAGGCGCGTAGCGTTATCAACAGCTTGGATGCCACCAGTACACTGATGACGGGTAGCGACGGCGAGATCGGGGCTGATGACGTCGATCCCGCCGTTACCCATACAGTCATGCTCTCAGAGGGTGTCAATATCATTGATATTGTCCTGCCGAGCGGGAAGGACTTCCTGCTGAACAACATCAACTTCGTAATTGACGGACCGGCCGGTTCGAGCGCGATTTTCCGGCTCCCCGGCAACGCGAATATGCTCGTCGAGAACTCCAACATCCTGCTAGGCGACGGCGGTATCGAACTGGGCAGCGTGATGTTTTATACCGATCAGGACGAAAACGACACGCACTTCAAGTTCAACAACATGATCGTCAACGGCGTCGCTTTCTGGAGTTTGAGCGATGTGGGCGGTGTGATTCACGTGAATAACGGCCAGGGCTGCACGCAATTCGTCGCCGATCAGATCAACCTTCAGGACGTACGGTTCAACTACTGCGAGCACTCCCCTTCAATCACTCCGCAAAGTGAGCCAATACCT
The DNA here is from genome assembly GCA_028284155.1 of Phycisphaeraceae bacterium. Taxonomy (GTDB): domain Bacteria; phylum Planctomycetota; class Phycisphaerae; order Phycisphaerales; family Phycisphaeraceae; genus JANQSF01. The sequence continues at coordinate 61,637 of JANQSF010000137.1, read as the reverse complement.
ACTCCTGCCGCCGCTGGCTTGGGTTTCCCTCTCTTGGCGCTTATCGGCCTGACACGGCCGCGTCGGCGTCGCAGCGATTGATCGAACTTAGTCCGCACCATGCGCGCTCACGTGATTCTGTGCGCGGCCGTCGTTGGGCCGTGCGCGCCTGAGTTGCTGGCTCGGCTCGTGACGTGTGTACACCCTCGACAACCCGCCCAGCACGGCTATACTCTTGGCTGCTCGGCCAAGCCCCCGCGCTCGGCCGATCGCACAGCCACGCGGGCGTGGCGGAATTGGCAGACGCGCCAGGTTGAGGGCCTGGTGGGGATAAAACCCCGTGGAGGTTCGAATCCTCTCGCCCGCATTCTCAAGAACCGACGATCGCCAAGAGCCCGCCGACCGCCGTCGGCGGGGCTAACGCGACATTCGATCATTCACCTCACCTCCGCGCGACCCGCCCATGATCGCCAGCATCCGAGGCCGACTCGCTCACGTCGAGAACGGCTCGGCCCTGATCGACTTGGCCGAAGAGGGTACGGTCGGTGGCCTGACCTATGAAGTCCTGCTCACGGGGTACACGGCCGCGCGGCTGGGCGGTTCGATCGATCAGCCCGTCACGCTGCACACGCTCAACTGGTTTGAGGGCAGCGCGCAGGGCGCGTCGATGTTCCCACGTTTGGCCGGCTTCCTGACCATCGACGACCGCCGGTTCTTCGAGCTGTTCACGACTTGTAAAGGCATCGGCCACCGCAAGGCGTTACGTGCGATGACGCTCTCGACCGCGCAGATCGCCACGGCCATCGCCGACCGCGACGTCGCGCTGCTGAAAAGCCTGCCCGAGATCGGCAAACGCACAGCCGAGACGATCGTCGCGACGTTGCACGGTAAGATCGATGCGTTCGTGTCGGCCGACGCGTACCGCGGCGGTGCAGGTGACACGGCGACCGCCGCCGACGGCGCAGCCGCGCCGCCCGCGACGAGCCTCGCACGCGAGGCAATGGAAGTCCTCATTCAACTGGGCGAAAACCGCGCGCAGGTCGTCACGTGGATCGACACCGCCCTCCGCGCCGACGACGCACCGGACGACGTGCAGGCGTTGGTCGCGCGGGTGTATCAGATCAAGGCGGGTGGGTGAGAGTGATTCAATAAAGCCCGCCGACGGCCGTCGGCGGGCTTTGCTTAACAATCCAAAGCTACTCTCTCAGAATCACTCCACCCCTTGCTCCGCCAACCACCGCTCCGCGTCGATCGCGGCCTTGCACCCCATGCCCGCGGCCGTGATGGCTTGTCGATACACATGATCCGCCACGTCGCCGGCCACGAATACGCCTTCGATCTCCGTCGTCGATCGGTACGGGTCTTTCAGTTTGACGTAGCCCGCGTCGTCCGTTTCGAGTTGGCCGTCGAGGAAGCCGGTGATCGGTGTGTGGCCGATGGCCATGAACAGGCCGCCGACTTCAAGCTCGCTTTCTTCGTTGGTCTGTGTGTCTTGGAGTTTGACGCCCGTGATCACGTCGTCGCCGAGCACGTCGATCACCGTTTTGTTCCAGAGAATCTCGATCTTTTCGTTGTTCAGCGCGCGGTCCTGCATGATCTTGCTGGCCCGCAATTCGTCGCGACGGTGGATCATGTAGACCTTGCCGGCGAACTTGGTCAGGTAGTTTGCTTCCTCGACCGCCGAGTCGCCGCCGCCAACCACGGCCAACACTTTGTCGCGGAACATCGGCAGCGCCCCGTCGCACACGGCGCACGCGCTGACACCGCCGCCGGACTGGGCCAAGCGTGTCTCGTTCTCAAGCCCGAGCCAGTTGGCTTTCGCGCCCGTCGCGATCACCACCGCGTGCGCATCGACCTCGAAACCGTTGTCACCCACGACGTGGAACGGCCGCTTCGACAGGTCGACGCTCGCGACGTTCTGGAACGGTGTGAACAACCCGTGCTGCACGTCGTCGTTCGACTTGATCCCGTCGTCGGTCACGACGCGCGTGCCGAACCGCATGGCCTGCTTGAAAAACAGCTCCATCATCTGCGGGCCCATGACGCCCTCGGGGAAACCGGGGTAGTTCTCGACGTCGGTCGTGAGCATCAACTGCCCGCCGGGTACGAGGTCTTTGCTGACCGCTCGGCCGGGGAATACCAGCGGGTCGAGGTTGGCCCGCGCCGCGTAAATCGCGGCCGTCCAGCCGGCTGGGCCGGAGCCGATGATGACGATTTTTTCTGGGTTGTTTGGCATGGGCGGCGATTGTAGGGGAAGCGGGGGGAAGCAGCGACTAGCGACGAGGCCCAGAAGCGACTAGCGAGGAGCGACGAGCCACGAGCCACGAGGGGCGGACGCGATGAGCGAGAATTGACTAAGGGCTACGCAAATGCCGCGATCGCCGCGATGAATCATCTGCGTCGATTCAAGTTCACCTGAGCTTGGATGTTGGTCACGCCATTGCCGTCACACCGCAATGTCTTTACGGCATTAGACTCGCCCGCGGCCGCGACAAGACCCGTCGCGGCTTCCCATCCCCCTCGTCGCTTGTGGCTGTTCACTCTTCGCTCAGGGCTCTTGATCACGCCACCACATTCACCTGCGTGCCCGCAACGTTGTGAGCCGGCGTCGCGCCGTAAGCCTGCGCCGCGTGCACAGGCGCCGCGCTGCAAGCGCAGTTCGTACCGGACGCGTTTTGCGTCGCCAGCAGGCCGAGCATAGCCATGGAAATGTTCGAGTCGTCCTTCTTTTCGTCGTCGTCGCGGGTGAGCAGTTCAAGCATCCAGAGGGCGGTCATCAGCTTGGCCGCGTCCTGCCCGCAAAGCCCCTGCGTCGCCCCGGCCCCACCTTGTGACAACCCATCGACCTGCTGCCCCGCCAAGGTCGCCATCGCGCCCCCGGCACTGCCAGAGCCACCGGAAGCGGCGGCCGCGCTCGGCATCGCGGACTGAGCGGTCGGCGTTGCGGCGGTCGTTGCGGCGATGGCTTGCATGATCGGTCCCCTTGATCGTGTCCGACGTGTTCACCCACACGTCGCCGAATAAGGGAGCAACCGGCCGGCCGGGGCGTGCCGCCGCTTGGCGCTGGTACGCAAATGCTTGTCGCGGCAACGCTTGCGTACGTCGCCCGATTGCAATGGTTTTGACGATTGGGTCGCGCCGTCGCGTGCGTGCGTCATTGACGTGGGCGTGTCGCCGCGTGGCGTCACTCATGCAACGACACCGAGAAGTAATCAACCGCGGATGACGCGGAGAGCGCGGATCAGAGTCTTGAATGAGAAAGCGAACTGTGCAGTCGGATGAGTCCAGCGTCGCCGAAAACCGATTGCGCTCGACGCGCACCTCATCCGCGCTATCCGTGACATCCGCGGTCAATTGCCTTGACGTCGTGCGCACAGGATCACGGCAACCTATTTGGCTCTTACCCGCGGCACAAACCCCACCGAAGTCTGCAGCGCGTGCGTGCACGAACACCCGCTGCTCGTCTCCGGCGCGAGCAACAACCCGCCCGCGGGGATCTGTCCCAGCCAGCAGCCGCCGCGGATGCCCAGGAACTGTTTGCGTTCGTTGGTCTTCAGGTCCCAGATGCCGTGGTAATAGTGGCGGAAGAACAGGGCGTGTTTCGACGCGGCCATGGTGCCGCAGCCGCGGCGTTCAGCCACGTTGTCCTGCAGCAGCCTGCCGTTGCGCAGGCCGACGACCTGTTTGTTGACAAAGACGCGGTCGCCGATGACGACGGGGTGCTGCAACTGGCCGCCGTGGTGGCCTTTCTTGTCTTTGACCTGGCGTGACCAGAGCGTGCTGCCCGCCTTGGCGTCGAACGCCCACTGGTGGTAGATGCGCTTCGTGTCGCTGCCGGTCACCATCAGCGTGTCATTGGCAAAAGTTAGGTAGGTCATCACCGTCGCCGGTGCGAAGTCGTGCGCCTTGTCCCACATCGTCCGGCCGGTCGACAGGTCGAGCGCGACCAGGTGCTGGGCTTTATTCAGTTCGGTTGTCATGCGGGCCTTGTCGCTGCCGATCGCCGCGTCGTCGCGCGACTCGATGTAGTAGACGTGCGTGTCGGTGACCGTCAGCGTCGAGTCGATCAGCACGCCGCCTTTGCGGATCCACTTGACTCGGCCGGTGTGGCGGTCGAGGGCGAAGACGTATCGGCCGACGACGCGGGCGTACTCGTTCGGCTTGATGTGGTCGTACCACTCGCCGTTGTCGCCCTGGTACGCGGCGCCGGACTGGACAGCCGTGCCGATCAGCAGGTCGCCGTGCACGACGAGTCGGCCCCAGTCATACGCATGATTAGATGGCGTGCCCGGGATTTCCGGGACGCGGAACTTGAGCTTGCGCCGCCCCGTCTGCCCGTCGATCCCTTCGCAGTATTGGCCCGAGACGATGTAGAGGTAGTCGTCGGCAGCGGCCATGTTCGACCCGTCGCGCGGCATGTTGGTGCGACGCAGGCTGGGCGTCATCATCGACCAGAGGATCGTGCCGTTGTACTGGTCGAGGCTGAACAGGATGCGGTCGCCCTGGATGTAGAGTCGGCCGCCCGCCGCCAGCGGCGCGGGGTTGCGCGCCCCGCGGTCGGGCATCGGCCGCGGCCCGGGCCGACCCCACCAGGCGACAGTCAGGTCGCCGGTGACCAGGTCGTCTTCGCTGCACGCGGTGTTGGCCGACGTGCCGTACTGGTGCGACCAGTCGCCGGACCCGGCGAGTTTGGGCCGTATGTAAAGCAGGGCGTGGCCGCGCGATGACTTGACAATCTTGCGGTGTTTGGCGTCAAAGCCGCCGGCGTCGAGCCAGGGCTTCAATTGATTAGCGTCGTCGGCCGACGTGCCGGTGACGTACAACACGCCGCCGAGCGGGCGGAGCAGGCGTTTTAGTTTTGACGCGTCCTTGGGCAGTGGCGGCGCGTCCGTGCCACGCTGCGCGACGATGAGGTTGGCGAAGTACGGGCCATACGGCAGCGCGTCGAGCGACCCGCGGTGCACGCTCACGCGGACGCCGTACACACCGCGCCCGTCGAGTTCGCTCCGCGCCCACGCGACCTTGTCCGTGTCTGGCTCGACGATGACCAGTTGCATGTCCGTGCTGTGTGCCAGGTCGTAGGCGAGTCGGACGTTCTGCTCGGTCACGCCCAGCAGCAGGCCGTAGCCCTGCTTGATGCCGGTTTGTTCGACGATCTTGTCCGCCAATCCGCCATTGCCAAACGCGATGAGCGCCCGAGCGCCGGCGTCGCGTGGCAGGTAGTTGAATGTTGAGTCGAAGCGGAACACGGGGCTTACCAGGTCGGCGCCGTCGCTCCCCTTGGCCCGGATGCGGAAGCTGTATTCGGTGTCGCGCTTGATCGCGTGGAGGGTGACTGTGTGCGTGGTGCCGTCGGTGTGCGCTTCACGCTTCTCGGTCATGGCGTTGCTTCCGGGGGCGGGGGCGACGCCGTATTCGATGACCGACACGCCCGGTCGGCCGGTCTCCCACGTGATCTTGACGACCTCGTCATTCACGAACGTGACGTAAGGCCCGACGGCCACGCGGTACGGCTTGGGCGGTTCGGGGAACAGGGCTTGCTTCGCCGCATATCGCTTCGCGATCACTTCCGGGGGCAGTGCGCCGTCGAGGATCACGACCTCGTGCAGCATGCCGTTGATGCGGTAGTGCTCGTTGTCGTCGCGGTACGCGCCGAGCGTGAACGTCGTTTTGGGCGGGTAGTAGATGTCGCCGGACTGCACGGTCGACGTATTGTCGAGTTTGCCGTTGATGTAGATCCGCTGCGTCTTGCCGTCATAAGTGCCAACGACGTGGTACCAGTGCTTCTTCTTGAACGTCGTTTTCGAGGTGAGGTAGGTGAGCACGCCGTCGCCGTCATTCGCGCCGGTGGTCGAGAGGGCGAACGCGAACGTCTCTTTGCGCGAGCCGAGCAGCCAACCTTTCTCGTAGTTGCCGTTGTCCTGGATGACACTGACGATGCCGCCCCATTCCGGCGCGGTGTCGAGCCGAACCCACGCCTCGACGGTGAACGCGGCCTTGGGAAGCGCGGCCTTGGTGATGTCGGTGGCCAGCGGGATTTCGTTGGTTTGCCCGTCAAGGATAAGCGCAGCCGTCTTGCCATGCTGCCACAGCGCGGCCGTGCCGACGACGTCGGTGCGCTGGCGCGTCACGCGATTCATGACGCGCTGCGCGGTCGCGTACGGCGGCTGGAACAGCCAGTGGCCAATGGGCTGCGGTTCGGCGGCGTGTAAAACGTCCGTCACGACGGACATCGCGAACGCAACGCAGAGCAAGCAGACGGTCTTGGTGAGGTGGTGCATCGTTTATTCGCTCGCCTTGCTTGTCGTGAAACAGTGGATCGTCCCGGCGTCGGTGCTCACCCACAGTTGCCCATTGGAAAACGCCATGCCGTGCGCCTGACCCTCGACCTTCGCGGACCAGACGCGTTGCCCGTCGGCCGCGCGGTAGGCCGCGACGTTGCCGTCGCCGCCGGCGAACAGCACGTCGCCGGCCAGGATCAGCGCATGCGGCTCGCCGCACCGGTTCCGCCACTTGAGGCAGGCGGCCATGTTTTTCGCGTGTGTGTCGATCTGTTTCGTCAACGCCGCGATCTGCGCCCGCAGTGGGTCGGCCTTCGCCTTGTCTTTCGCGACGGCCTTGAGTTGCTTGCCCAACGCCGCGCGTTTGGCTTCGAGCGGCCGACGCGCGTTCAACTCAGCCAGGTATGTCGCGCGGTCGAGTGCGCTCAACTGCGTGTCCGTGTGCAGGTACGACATGCCCGCCGCGACGATCATGTGGTTGCCCGCGAACGTTGCCAGCTTGTCTTTGTGGTCTTGCTCCACGAGGTCGAGTCGTCCTGTCTTGCCCGGGCCGAACACGAGATGGTGGTCCGGCGTGAGCAGGCAATACGTGCCGCCTTGGCTCTTGGTGATGGTCAGCAGCCTCTGCCCCGTCTTGCGGTCGAACACGATCGGGTTGTCGCGCCCCGTCGGTGCGTACAGGCGAGTTGGCGAGGCCAACAGGTAGCCCTGGATCGGCAGGTCGTTGATCGTCGTGTGCCACTTGACCGTGCCGTCGTTGGCGTCGAACGCCTTGAGATGCACACCTTCGGACGGGAACACACCGGCGCCGGCGTAGACCAACCCGTCGCGAACGACGACGCCCGTCCGCACGGGCCAAACGCTGATGACCCGCCCGTTGCCCGGCACGCGGCGGTCGCTCGGTCCGACACGCTTCTGCCAAACGACCTTGCCGCTGTATGCGTCGAGGCAATAGAGCACGCCGTCGTCGGAGCCGAAGTAGACGCGGCCGTTGGCGATCGTCGGCGCGCAGCGCACGGGGCCCTCGGTGTAAAACTGCCAGGTCTTTTCGCCGGACGTTGCGTCGAGGCAGTAGACCTTGTCGTCCACCGACGACCCGAAGAAGACAAGCCCGTCGGCCGCGACGACGTGGAAGGCGGTGTCGAACGCGACGCGCGCCGCTAGGACGCCGGGCTTGTTGTACTTGTCCGCCTTGGCGGGCCCGCCCCACGCGGGCTTGGGCCGATGCCGTGACCGCCACGTCCACGCTTCGACGAGCGGCATCGTGGGCGACTGGGCCGACGCGTTGTGACGCGCGTCGTTGCCGGCGTACGTTGGCCAATCGGCCCACGCGGGCGTCGGCCAAACCGCCGCTCCAAGCCAGGCTCCAATCACGGCGACCACGACCGTGGTGAAACGTTTCGTTCGGAATGAGATCATGGGATTCACTCGTGCCAGAATGAGTCAGATTATACAGGTCGCGTATGACGATCGTGTCATTTCGGTTGATCTTGTGCGCGAGGCGTCCTCGCTCGATGGGGCCATGGGGTGATTGGGTTTGACCGCGGATGACACGGATAGCACGGATGGGATGAGCGGTAGAAGTTGGACTTCGTCGTCAGCCATACGTGCATTGAAGGCTTGAGGCTCATGAGCGGTATTGCGTCTAGATCAATCCAGACGCGCCCCGACGCCTCGCTTCATCCGTGCTATCCGCGACATCCGCGGTTGTTCCTCATCTGCAGTATCGGCGGCGGCCCCGTCGGGTTCGTAACAGATACACACCGGTTACGATACTGTTGGCCCTAATCACCATCCGCAGGAGCCCGGCCATGACTCATGCCCAAACAACGGGATGCGTGTGCGTGCTCGCACTCATGGCGTGCGCCGCGCCGTCCTTGGCTGACGTCGGCGACCCGACGCTGCGCACCGATCACACGCACTACCCCGGCGAGGGCGCGTTTCAGACGGTCGAAGACTGCGTGACCTTTGCGACGGCCAAACACCGCGACCCGCAGGGGCGGGCGATCGCCCTGTTTAACTGGTTTCTCACACACCAGTGGCATTTGAACTCGCCGCAGGAGTGGCGGGTGCCCGGCAAGACGCCCGGCGCGAACGCCAACGACTACGACATGGTCGTGATGGACGCCAACCGCGGGCGGTTCTCCTACGGCTACGGCCTGTGCGGCACGGTGCATAGCTGGAACGAGCCGTACTGGCGGGCGCTGGGCATGCAGGCCCGCCGCCGCGCGTTCCCCGGTCATGTCAACAGCGAGGTCTATTACAAAGATAGTTGGCACGCGTTCGACACCGACATGGCCGGCCTCGTCTTCCGACCCGACGGCGTCGTGGCCGGTTACGACGATGTCAAGCGCGACCCGTCGATCGTCAAGCCGAACGCCAACGGCGTGCCGTGCTACCCGTTCGCCTGGCCAAACGACTTCAACGGCATGAAGAAGGGTTGGAACGAGATCGCCAAAGGCGGTAAGTGGTATGCGCTCTACAACAGCGGGTATGTCGCGATGCCCGGCGTCGTCCGGCTGCGCCGCGGCGAGACGTTTACACGCTACTACGACCGCGACGTGTTCGGCGGGCCGAGCAAGCGACGCTTCTGGCACGTGCAGGAGGGTGGTCCACACCGCAACTGGACGTTCTTTGACAACGGCGAGCCGAAGCACGACGGGGCGAATTCGAACAGCCGGGGGAATGCGACGTACGCGAACGCCGTGTTCGACTACAAGCCCGACCTGACAGCCAGTGGTGGGTGGGAGGAAGGGGTCGTCGAAGCATCGCAGAATGTGTTCAGCCTCGAGTCGTTCATGCCCGCGCTGCGCAGCCGGGACGGCGAACTGGCGACGGTCGTCTTCAATCACTTCGCCCCTTATGTCATCTGTGGCGACCCGGTCGACGACAAGGATCCGATGACAGGCAAGGCGACGGATGGTCTGGTCGTAACGGGCAAGACGTCCGGCCAGGTCAAGATCGAGGTGTCCGTCGACGGGGGGCAGTCGTGGACGAGCACCGGCAAACTCAAGCCGACCTTCAAACTGGACCTGACCGAACATGTCAAGGGGCGTTACGGCTGGTGGGTCCGTTTCACGATCACCGCTGATGGGACGCTGACTGACCTGCGTTTTGTCACGACTTGCCAGATGAACGTCGCGATGTACCCGCGACTGACGTCGAGCGGGTCGCGTGTAAGTTACCGTGCCGGGTCTCGCGGTGTCGTGCCCGTTCAGCCGAACTTCGGGTTGGATGAGAAAGCCGTCGGTGCGTTCGAGGTCAGGTCGATGCGCTCGGACAACCTGCGGTACACGCCGCGTTCAGCCAAGCAGCGCACCGCGTACACGACGACGAACAACAAACCGGGGCAGGTCGTGTTCAAGGTCGATGCTCCGCAACCGCATATCAAGGACGCGTTCAGGTTGGTCGAAGTCCGCGCCGCCGCGCGCTACCGCGTGCGTGTCCCCCAGCCCAAGGGCTGCGACTTTCACCTCGACCTCTCGACCGACGGCGGCAAGACCTGGCAGCGTATGGCCAAGGCGCACAACGCACCGGACAACGAGTATTCCAGCGGCTGGGTTTACGGCAAGGCCGACGTCAGCGCGGCGAAGGTCAAGTCCGCGCTGGTGCGCGTGAACCTCTACGCGGGCGGGTATCAGACCGGCCTGATCGACTTCGAGGCGTTTGGCCTGCACGAGACATACACGCCCTCGTCGGCCAAGGTCACGTATGGCTGGAAAGAAGGCGGCAAGGACAAGACGCACACGCAATCGATCCCAGCCGGCGCGTCGTCGACGAACTGGACCGTGCCCACGGGAGGCAACGTGCGTGATTCGTTTGTGAGGATCGAAGCGAAGTAATATCCAAGCTTCCAACAAATGAAAAACCGCAGACATCGCAGAGGACACTGAGGCAAAGCCAATCAAGGCTCTTTCCTCTGCGTGTCTCTGCGCTCTCTGCGGTTGATTACTTCAGGTGAATCGGTTTACTTCTTCGGCGCCGTCGCACCCGGCACGAACCAGATGTTGCGGTACCGCACGGGGTTGCCGTGGTCTTGCAGGTTTAGCGGCAGCTTGTCGGCATGCTTGCCGTACTTGCACGCGCGACGGTGTGATACGGCACCCAGGATTTCACGCCGGTCGTGAACCTTCACGCCGTTGTGGATCACGGTCACGTACGCGGGCTTCACCACCTTACCGTTGTCGTCGAACTTGGGCGCTTCGAACCAGATGTCGTAGGTCTGCCAAACGCCCGGGCCAAGCGACGCGTTCACGTCCGGCGGGTATTGGCCGTACAACGACGCGGCCTGGCCGTCCGGGTAGGTGACGTTGTCGTAGCTGTCGAGCACCTGCACCTCGTACTTGCCCATGATGATCACGCCGCTGTTGCCGCGGCCTTGGCCGTTGCCCTTCACTTGCTTAGGCGTCGCCCACTCGAGGTGGTAATAGCCGGTGCCCAGGCCGTCGCGCGTGCGGATCGAGCCCTTGCCGTTGACCTCGGCGTAGCCGTCTTCGATCTTCCAACTCGCCTTGTCGCCGCGGCCGGTCCACTTGGAAAGGTCCTTGCCGTCGAACAGCACGATCGCGCCCTTCGGCGGCTTCTTGCCCAGCGTGGGCTGCGGCGTCTTGGGCGTCACAACCTTGGGCTGCGGCCGATTCGGGTCGTGCACGAACCAGTCGGTCCCGGGCACCTTCGCGTCGTTGTAGCCCTGGACGGTGACCGTCCGCTTGCCGTCGCCGTGCTTGACCTTGGCGGTGACCGACGCGGCGTGGGCTGAGCCAACGCTCAGCAGCGCGGCGGCGACGAAGGCGATGAAGAATCGAGACATAAGCGGGTTCCTTTCTCAAGTCGGGGTGAGAGCTTTTGAGTCACGGGGTGGTACGGAGATTGTCCGTCAAGCGTCCAAGGTTATGCAAGTCGTGCGGTGCGGGCGGCATCCGGAAGCGTTTGGGGCAAGCGAAGCCGGGCCTTTCCGAAGGCCCGGATCGAGGCCGTCTGACTCACTACTCCATCTGTCTGCTTAGGTCTGAGCCGCGATCCCCTTGAACACCTCATACGCCCCGTTCAAGTCGATCTCGCCGCTGTAAGCCAGCACGCCGAACCGCAGTCGCAGCGACTCGCCCCGCTTGACGTCGACCCGGCTGGGTTTGCCCTGCTTCATCGCCGCTCGGCCGAACGGGTTGGCCACGAGCAGGCCGTAGTCGCGGGCGTGGTACCAGCTTGGCCTGAAGTTGACCGGGTCGGGCATGAGCAGCATGCCGACGCGCGTGCCGGCGACCTTGCCGCTGTAGTCGCACCACGCAGCCGACTGGCCCCACACTTCCTTACCGTTCTTGCGGCCCTCGCTGTCGAGGATGCGCCCGCCTCCCGACACGGCGATCGGCGTCGCGACGCGGATCGCCAGGCCCATCTCTTCCTGGTCGCCGAAGTGGAAGTCAGCCGCGTCGTTCTTGAAGGTCGAGTCGTACAGCCAGAGATGGCCGAACGGCGTGACGCGCAGCGAGATGTTGCACGTCTCGTGACACACGACACGCTTCCTATCGACGTAGCGCTGCTCAACCGTGAAACCGCCGGACGAGCCGGAACCGGTCGGCTCGTTTGCGAAACGTACGTGCTCGACGCGGGCCTTGAGCCGCCAGACGTCGGCCCCGCCGATGTCGCCGAACGCCATGTGGATGCCCGGGTGCATATGCCCGTGGTCCTGCGCGTCGCCGGACTTGGGCGGATAATTCCGCGTGACCTGCACGCCGTTGGGGGCGCGCACGTCGGCCAGGTAAGGCCGTGTGCAGCGATCGTCGCCGGGCATGAAGCGGCCAACTGGCTTGCCGGAGACTTGCGCGACCACGGCCTGCCCGCGCTTGGCCATGGTGACCTGCCCGGGTTTCGACTTCGGCTTGCGATAGGTCTGCGCGACACCCGCGGGGATCGCCCAGTGGTTCGGCTCGTATTCGCGCCGCAACAGCTTGTTCGCGTCGTCATCGCCCACGACCGTTTCGGTCGCCACGTCGAAGTGCAGCGTGCGGCCCACGCGCGTCGCGAGGTTGCCCAGGTGGACGAGGGCCGACGACTTGAAGCCGATCTCGATATCCGCGTTCGGCGTCGTGCCGTTATTGATGCAGTCGAAGAAGTTGCGCATGTGATTGGGAATACTCAGCCCGCCGCTTGCGACTTTCACGTCGTTCCTCGGCCGATTGCGGTGGCCGACCACTTCGACCTTGCCGCGTTTAGACAGGAACATTCTGCCCTTCGTGCCGTGAAACTCGACGCCGCTGTCCACGTCGTACGGGTAGCTCGTCGACCAAAGCCGCATCTCGTAGACGAGTTGCTTCTTGCCTAGCGGCGTGCCCGCGACGCCGTCCCACTCAAAGGTCACGACCTGCGTGTCGGGGAATTGCTGGTCGTCGTCGTGGAAGTACTTGCCGCCCGACGCGGCGATGACGTTGGGGTGCTCGTCAACGCCCAGGCCCCAGCGGGCGTAGTCGATGTCGTGCACGCCGTCGTTGCCCATGTCGCCCGTGCCGAAGTGATGCCACCAATGCCACGTGTAGTGGTGCCGGTTGCTCTGCCAGGCGATTTGCGGCGCGGGACCGAGCCACAGCGGGTAATCGAAACCACCTGGCGGGTTGCCGGGCTGCGCGCGGCCGATGTTGCCACGAAACTGCACGTTCCAGACACGAGCGACCAACACGTCGCCGATCACGCCGTTGTGCAACGCCTCGACGGCGCTGCGGATCATCGGCGCGCTGCGCGACTGAGTGCCGTGCTGGCAGACGACCTTGTTCCGCCGGGCGCCGTCGACCATGAGTCGGCCTTCACGCAGGTTGTGCGAGCAGGGTTTCTCGACGTACACATGCTTGCCCGCGTCCATCGCCATGATGGCGGCCGGCCCGTGCCAATGGTCGGGCGTCGCGATCGTCACGGCGTCGATCGACTGGTCATTGATAATCTGCCGCAGGTCTTTCACGCCACGCGCGCCGTTTGCACGTTTGAGCGCGTCAGCCAACCGCTTCTCATCGGGGTCGCAGACGCCCGTGATCTTGACATTGTCCAGCGATTGGAGTGAATTGATATGCGTTCGCCCCTGCCCGCCGCAGCCGATGACGGCGACGTTAAACCGCTCGTTCGCGCCGAGCACGTTCGACGTGCCGGCAAGTGTCGCCGCGCCGGCCAGGCCGGTGGCAGTCGTCTTGATGAAGTCACGGCGAGTTGATTGGCCCATGGCGTGTCTCCGTGTGTCGAATCGCTGACTTCACCATCCTATCATGACGTGTGCCAAGCCCCGCTGACTTGGCAGAAAGCGTCGCGCCCGCGACGCCAGTGCGAAGATTCACCCGAACCGGCATAATAATCTGATGGACAACGGCCGGTGCATGTCGCGGCAGCGAGCGGCGCTCGGAGCGCTGCTGGATTTGTCGTCCCGCCGCGTGCTCACGCAGCAGGAGATCGAGCAGGAGCACACCGCGGCGATGTCAGCCGCCCGCCGATCGCGCGACGAGGCGTCGGCCGACGCTGAGCAGCAACACGCCGACGAGACCGCGGCCGCGCGGGCGCAGCACGATGCGAAACTGGCGCAGATCGAGTCCGCGTTTACGAACGACCGCGCCGCGGCCGACGCCGAGTACGAGAAGACACGAGCCAAGTTGGCCGACGAGGCGGACAAGAACGAGCAGGCCGCGCTCGAAACATTGAATCAGAAGGTCTGGCTAGCAGAGAGCGTCTGCGAGGGCGCGATCAACGACCTGAACAAGAAGGTCGCGGAACTCAAGCAATCGGCCGAGGATCGGCTGGAGTCGTTGGTCGAGCTGCGCGAACGCGGTGTCGAGCTGATGCGCGGCTTCGAGCTGCCCGTGCCGGAAGACTGGTCGCCGATCGACGCATCGCAAGTCGATGACGGCGAGGTGAAGGACGTTGGGCGGGCATTGGCCGACGGCTGTGCGTCCGTGGAAGAGGCCGTTTCGACATTGCGAAAGCTACGCACGCCGGTTTGGTGGAAGCGCACACGCTGGTATCTGGTCGGCCTGTTGTTTCTCGTCGCGTTGTGCGGCGTTGGTGCGGCCGTGATGTGGCAGCACGTCGCGTACTGGGTCGCGGGGATCGGGACAGGCGTTATTGCGATCGCGTTGGTCGTTGTGATCTGGCAGCGCGCTCAGGTGCGCAGGCGTCGCGCAGCCGAGGCGTTCGAGCCGCTCGTCAGTGTTTGCCGTATGGCCCCGACGCTGGCGGACGTGGGCTACCGCCGCGCGGTGCGGAAGGCCGAAGTGAAGCAGGCCGAGTTGGAACAACAGCGCGCCACCAACGTCAAAGCCGCACGGCAGAAGATCGAACCCGTCCGGGCCGAGTTGGCCCGCCGGCGGGAGGTCGTGCTCAAGCAGGTCGATGAGAAGTACCACGCGTATGTCGAACACATCGCGCAGAAGCGCGACCACGACCGCGGCGTCGTGGCGAATTGGTTGACCAGCAAGCTCACGAGAATCGACGCGGCCCGCGACGCGGCGACTGTTGATGTGCAGGCCGCCTACGACGCGGAGATTGAGGCCAACGAGTCCCGCCGCGCTGCGCACGGGCGTGATTTGGAGTCACTATGGCGTGAGGGCGTCGAGCAGGCTGAACGCGCGATCGAACACGCGGCCGCGCTCGACGCGCAGACAACGCACGACTGGACAAGCGCGGCGTGGGACGAATTCAAGCCGCCGCACGAAGGCACGCCGCTCATCCGCTTTGGTCGGCTCAACGTCGACATCGCCGACATCGGTCGCGGCCTGGCGGTCGATCACAACGCCTACGACACGCCGGCACGTCAGGCGCCGGTCATGCTCGAACTGCCGCACGACGGGTCGTTGCTGATCGCAACCGACCGCGAAGGGCGGGCCGCCGCGACGGGCGTGTTGCAGTCGGTCATGCTGCGTTTGTTGACAGCGCTGCCGCCGGGTCGTGCGCGGTTCACCATCATCGACGCCGTCGGGCGGGGCGAGAGTTTCGCGGGCTTCATGCACCTGGCTGACCACGACGAAAAGCTGGTCGGGAAACGCATCTGGACGGAACGCGAGCACATCCATGAACGCTTGGCCGATCTGACCGAGCACATGGAGAACGTCATTCAGAAGTATTTGCGCGACGAGTACGACACGATCGACGCGTACAACGCGCAGGCCGGTGAGTTGGCTGAGCCGTACCGCTTCCTGGTCGTGGCCGACTTTCCCGCGGGGTTCAATGAGGAGGCGGCTGCGCGGTTCAAGAGCATCGTCAACAGCGGCGCGCGGTGCGGTGTGTACACGCTGGTCATGCTCGACGCGGAGGCCGAACTGCCTCCCGGCCTGTCACGTGACGACCTGGTAGCGCACAGCGTCACGATCGAGCGGCGCGAAGGTGTGTTCGTTGTCAAAGACGACGTCCTCGCGCAGTTCGACCTGGAGACGGACGCCGCGCCGTCGCCCGAGCGATTGCAGGGCTTGTTGCGGAGGGTCGGCGAGGCCGCGCAGGACTTCACGCGCGTCGAAGTCGCCTTCGACTCAATCACGCCTGGCGGTGATGGGCTGTGGCCGTCGGACTCGGCCGAGGTCTTGACCGTGCCGATCGGCCGATGCGGTGCGACGCGGTTGCAACACATGACCCTGGGTCGCGGCGTCGCGCAGCACGCGTTGTTGGCCGGCAAAACCGGCTCGGGTAAGTCCACGCTGCTGCATGTCATGGTGACGAATCTCGCCTTGTGGTACAGCCCGGATGAGGTCGAGTTTTACTTGATCGACTTCAAGAAGGGCGTTGAGTTCAAGACGTACGCAACGCACGACCTGCCGCACGCGCGGGCCGTGGCGATCGAGAGTGACCGCGAGTTCGGTTTGAGCGTCTTGCAACGGATGGACGCCGAGCTGCGCCGCCGCGGCGACCTGTTCCGCGCGTGCAACGTGCAGGATTTGGCGGGCTACCGGCAGGCCAAACCGGACGACGCGATGCCGCGGACGTTGCTGATCATCGACGAGTTCCAGGAGTTCTTTTCCGACGACGACAAGATCGCGCAGGACGCGGCGCTGCTGCTGGATCGGCTCGTTCGGCAGGGCCGGGCGTTTGGGATTCACGTCGTCCTCGGCACGCAAACGCTGGCCGGCGCATACGGCCTGGCGCGCAGCACGATCGGGCAGATGGCGGTGCGTGTCGCGCTGCAATGCTCCGAGGCCGACGCACAGTTGATCCTGGCCGACAACAACAGCGCCGCCCGCCTGCTCGCTCGCCCGGGCGAGGCGATCTACAACGACGCAGGCGGCCTGCTCGAGGGCAACAGCCCGTTCCAGATCGCCTGGCTGAACGAGAAGCAACGCGAGGCCAAGCTGGCGCAGGTCGCGCAGCTTGCGCGCGACCGGGGTGTGACGACGTCCGCGCCGATCGTTTTCGAGGGCAACGCGCCGGCCGAGGTCGAAGGCAACACACCGTTGAACGACCTGCTTGAGGCCGACGTTTGGCCGACGACGCAAGCGGGCGCGCCGCCTGTGGCGACGGCGTGGCTCGGCGACCCGATCGCGATCAAGGCCCCGACCGGCGCGACGATTCGCCGGCAGGCGGCGGCCAACGCGCTGATCGTCGGCCAGCGCGACGACGCGGCGATGGCGATGATGGTCACGTCGCTGGCAAGCCTGGCGTCACAGCTCGGCCCGAACGACGCGCGGTTCACGATCTTCGACGGCAGCCCGGCCGACTCGCCACTGCACGGCCGACTCGCATCGCTGGCCGAGTCGCTGCCGCACACGACGCGCGTCGTCCCCTGGCGGCAGTCGGCCGACGCGATCAACGACCTGCGCACTGAGTTGCAGCGGCGGCAGGACGAGGACGACGAGACCGCGCCGGCTGAGTTCATCCTGCTGTTCGGCTTGCAGCGGTACCGCGCCTTGGCCAAGAGCGAGGACGACTTCAGTTTCTCGATGTCGGACGACCCCACCGACGCGAAGCCGAAGCCCGACAAGCAGTTCGCCGACCTGTTACGCGACGGGCCGCCGCTGGGTGTGCACACGATCTTGTGGTGTGACTCAGCCGGCGTGTTGATGCGCATGCTCGACCGCGCAGCCCTGCGTGAGTTCGATGCACGCGTCCTCTTCCAGATGAGCGCGACCGACTCGACGCACTTGATCGACTCGCCCGCCGCGGGCAAGCTCGGCCTGCACCGGGCGCTGTTCTTCAGCGAGGAGCAGGGCGTGGTCGAACGGTTCCGGCCGTACACGATGCCGGGCGATGGGTGGATGAGCGCTGTAGGCGATCGGCTGAGCGCCAGGTCGTCACCACAATCGGCGTGACACCTCGCGGCGAATTCGGCATCCAAGTGTGTGTCGTCCCTCACTTGGAGTGTTCGCCATGACAACGACTCTCAACATCCGTCGCGCGGCCGACCGGTTTCACACGCAGATCAGTTGGCTTGACAGTTGGCACTCGTTCTCGTTTGGGCGACACTTCGACCCGGACAACGTCGGGTATCGCTCGCTGCGCGTGATCAATGACGACGTCATCGCGCCGGGTGGCGGGTTCGGTGAGCACGGGCACGACAACATGGAGATCATCTCATGGATGATCGACGGGGCGTTGAAGCACGGCGACAGCCTCGGCAACATGCGCACGCTCAGCCGCGGCGAGGTGCAGGTCATGTCGGCCGGCTCGGGCATCCGGCACAGCGAGTTCAACGCGTCGGACAACGAGTCGGCCCACTTGTTGCAGATCTGGATCGAGCCCGCCAAGCGCGACATCACGCCGCGCTACGACCAGCGCGCGTTCGACGAGGGCGGGCGGCGCAACCGGTGGCAGACGCTCGTCTCCGGCCGAGGCGTCGAAGGCGCGATGCCGATCGAGCAGGACGCCGACCTACGCGTCGCGACGCTCGACGACGGGGCGCAGGTCGTTGCCGAAGTTGCCGCTGAGCGACACGGGTATCTGCACGTCGCTTTCGGTCGGGTCGAGGTCGACGGTCAGGCATTTGGCCCGGGCGACGCGTTGACTTTCGACGGCCCTGCCGCGCTGCCCGTCCTAGCCGCGGGGGAGGCCGAAGTCGTGCTTTTCGACCTGTCGTGATCACGACACCCGCAGGCGTCTGTCTCGTGCCACGGCCGTGTCGGCCGTTGACCGCACGGCCGACACGGCCGTGGCACGAAAACAGGGCGATCCGGGCGATTAGCTGTTCGCACTTGTACGACTCGCCCCAACCCGCATAATGTGCGACCCCCTTGTTCGACCCGGTTCCAGCCCGCGCGCCTCCGTCGTGCGGGCCGACCTCTGGAGACTCGCACGATGCCCGACACGATTGCCGGCCAACCCATCACCTGCACCGACGGCAAGCTGACCGTCCCGAACACGCCGATCATCCCGTTCATCGAGGGTGACGGTACAGGGCCGGACATCTGGCGGGCGTCGCAGCTCGTTTTCGACGCGGCAGTCGAGAAGGCGTACGGCGGCGACCGACGCATCGCCTGGAAAGAGGTGTTGGCCGGCGAGAAGGCGTTCAACGCGACGAACAATTGGCTGCCCGACGAGACGCTCGACGCGTTCCGTGAATACCTAGTCGGCATCAAGGGTCCGCTGACGACGCCGGTTGGCGGCGGGATCCGTTCGCTGAACGTCGCGCTGCGGCAGATTCTTGACCTGTATACATGCCTACGACCCGTCCGCTGGTTCGAGGGCGTGCCGTCGCCGGTCAAGCGACCCGACCT
This sequence comes from Phycisphaeraceae bacterium, assembly GCA_028284155.1. Lineage (GTDB taxonomy): Bacteria > Planctomycetota > Phycisphaerae > Phycisphaerales > Phycisphaeraceae > JANQSF01. Next base: position 42,715 of record JANQSF010000137.1, on the reverse strand, counting down.
GACCGACATGGTCATCTTCCGCGAGAACAGCGAAGACATTTACGCGGGCATCGAGTTCCAGGCGGGCACGGAAGACCTTGCAAAGTTTAAAGCCGGCTTCAGCCAAACATTCCCTGATCGCTGGCAGAAGGTGCGTTTCCCAGACACGGTCGGCATCGGCATCAAGCCGGTATCGCAGGAAGGCACGGCCCGCCTCGTGCGCGCGTCGATCCAGTACGCGATCGACAACGGCCGCGACAGCGTGACCCTTGTGCACAAGGGCAACATCATGAAGTTCACCGAGGGCGCGTTCCGCGACTGGGGTTACGAGGTCGCTAAGAACGAGTTCGGCGCGACCGAGTTGGATGGCGGGCCGTGGTGTACATTCAAGTCGCCGAAGAACGGCAACACAATCACGGTCAAAGACGTCATCGCCGACGCGATGTTGCAGCAGATCCTGACGCGGCCGGCTGAGTACAGCGTCATCGCGACGCTGAACCTGAACGGTGACTACATCAGCGACGCGCTGGCCGCGTGCGTCGGCGGCATCGGCATCGCGCCGGGCGGCAACATCAACTACGACACCGGCCACGCCATCTTCGAGGCCACACACGGCACGGCGCCCAAGTACGCCAACCAGGACAAGGTCAATCCCGGCTCGGTGATCCTCTCGGGCGAGATGATGCTGCGTCACCTGGGTTGGACGGAAGCGGCCGACCTGATCATCAAGGGCGTCGACGGCGCGATCGCGGCGAAGACGGTGACGTATGACTTCGAGCGTTTGATGGAAGGGGCGACGCTGCTCAAGTGCAGTGAGTTCGGGCAGGCGGTGGTGAAGCACATGGGTTGAACATGCGGTCTTCGTAGAGTGGGTCAAGGCATTGCTCGGCCCACCACGTTGCGCCCGTTTGCGAGGGTGCCTGTGAACAAGCGAAGCGTTTCACGGAGTTGGATACCAAATACCGTGAAACGCTTCGCTTGTTCACAGGCACCCAATGAATCCGTTCATTCGGCGGTATGTGTCTCCACGTGTCAGCGCCGCCGCTTCCGACTCACATACGGCCCGCCGTACGCGTCGCGCAGTTCGTTGCTGCGTTTGCGCATCATCTCAAGTGTCGTTTTGTGCTTCGGGTCTTTCGCCAGGTTCTTGAGTTGGTCCGGGTCGGTTTCGAGGTCGTGCAGGAACTCGTAGTCGTGGTCGAGGTAGCGGGCGTAGACGTAGCGCTGCCCGCGCACGCCTTCCCACTTGGGGATGTCGTGGCGTTCCATGAGGTGTTCGCAGAAGAAGTCGTTCCGCCACTCGACGGGCGTGTTCCCCGCGACAAGCGGTGAAAGCGCTCGGCCCTGGTAGTGCTTGGGCAGGTCGATGCCCGCGTAGCTCAGGATCGTCGGCGCGATGTCGAGATTGAGCGCCATGTGTTCGTCAACCCGGCCGCGCTTGGCTTGCGGAACGCGCGGGTCGTAGATGATCAGCGGCACGCGTAGCGACTGCTCGAAGTGTGACCACTTGCCCGCGAAGCCACGTTCGGCCATGTAGTAGCCGTTGTCGCCGGTGAACATGATCACCGTATTGTCCGCTAGGCCTTGCTCTTCGAGCGCCTTGAGCACGCGGCCGATCGCGTGGTCCATGCCGTAAAGCATGCGGAAGTACGCCCGCATGTTGACCTGATATTTGTGCTCGGTGTCCCACCGCCAGTGGTAGCGGTCGCGGTTCATCGACTTACGCAGAAACTCGGGTAACGAATCAAACGACGCACCGCCGTCAAGCTTCGGCCGAGGCATCTTCTTGCGCAGGTAGAGGCCCGCGGCGGATTGCGGCCAAGGGTAGTGGTCGGTCTTGTCGCCGTCCTCGGCGTGCGTCGAGTTGAAGCTGACCGACAGGCAGAACGGCTTGTCTTTCGGATTGCTCTTGATGAAGGCGATCGCGTTGTCGGCGTTGGCGTCGGCCTCGTGACGCATGCTGTTTTCGGTCTGACGGAAGAACGGGTTGCGGCCGACCGGTTGGAACACATCGAACAGATCCTGCTGCTTGACGCGCATGTTCACGCCGTACTTGCCGGTGAAGCCCGTGCGGTAGCCCGCTTTTCGCAGCAGCGCGGCGTACGAGTGACTCGCGTGGTGTTCGGAGACCGGCGGCTTGCCGAACGTGAAGCCGTGCGTCCGCTCGACCAGCCCGGTCAGGATCGTCGCCCGGCTGGCGGCGCAGATCGACGTCGTCACGAACATGTTGCTGAACCGCACGCCCCGCGACGCGAGTTTGTCGAGCGTCGGCGTCTTGGCCACCGGGTGCCCCGCGCAGCCCATCACGTCGGCCCGGTGGTCGTCGGAGAGGAAGAAGATGATGTTCGGCCGATCCGCCGCGAGCAGCGGGGCGGCGAGCGTCGAAAGGATCGTGACGACGAGACATTGGGTCATTCGTTGCATGGCATCATCCTGACGAGACGAGCGAGGGTTGGCGGCGCGCGGATACGCGCCCCTGACGAAACAAGAGTTTAGCACAAGGGCTGTATTCGTTTGTTGTACGGGCCAATCAGCCGACGGGTGTGGACGCCCAGAAAACACGGCTTGTGCTGCGCTTGACCGTGGCACCCGATCTTGTAATCAACCCGTCTCACCCGTTTTCAGATCCGCCCCTTCATGCGGTACCACAGCCAGCCGAGCATCTCGTGCAGGGCGACCTGCGACCCGAGGGCCGCATCCTCGCGGGGGAAAAATGCCCCGGGGCTGAGGTCGACGGTCGGCCGACCGTACCGGCAGCCCGCGGGCGTCACTTCAAGTCCATGCTGCTCGAAGCACGGGATCGCGCGGGAGAGGTGTGCGGCGTCGGTGACCAGCACGATGTGATGGATGTCGCGTTGTTTGAGCAGTGGCGCAGAGCGTTCGGCGTTCTCGAACGTGTTGCCCGACTCCTGCTCGATGATGATGTGGCTTTCGCGCACGCCCAGGTCGATCAGCAGGTCGGCCATCACCCGCGCCAAGCTCGGGTCGTCCAGTTTGGCGTCGGCCGTCTTGCCGGTCACCAGCACGGGGATCGGGTTGCCCTTGTGATACAGATTGGCCGCGTGCAAGCAGCGGTAAACGCTGTCGCGGCCGAGCGTCGGCTCGGGGTGGTTCGCGTCCCGCCCCGACACCCACCCGCCGAGCACGACGATCGCCTGCGCGTCGGTCGGCCGATCGGTCAGCGGTGGGTACGGCGACTCCAATGCGACCTTCATCGCCGTCGAAACAACCGGCATCGACCAGACGATCAACAGCAAGAGCGGTATGGTGACCAGAAGCAGCCGACGCTTCGACTCCTGCCGACGCCGCCAAAGGTTGAGCACAGCCAACAGCGTGAGCAGCGACAGCAGCATCGTCGGGTGCAGCAGCCAATTGAGAAACTCGTACATGACTAGCCTCCGGGGAACACCGCGTGATACGCGTGCAAGCTTAGCCGGGTTTGGCCGCGGATTTCGCGGATAGCGCGGATAAGAGAGGGGATCGGGAGTCGGGCGGCGGGGGTCGAATGCAAGTAGCCTTTTCGGATCGCTCGGTCGCGTCCGTCGCCATCCCTATCCGCGCGATCCGCGTAACCCGCGGTCGCTCCGAATTGGCACGACATTCGTCTGCCACGGTATTTGACCACGGATGACACGGATGGGCACGGATGGGGTCAAGAAGGAGCAGAATTGGATCGGGCCTAGCTGCTTCCTGTGGCGACGCAATCGTTCGATCATCCGACCCGTCTCTTGATCCCTCTTGGTCCGTGCCCATCCGTGTCATCCGTGGTCACTCCTCTGCCGCTATTCCGACGCCCGCCGTCGGTGGTATGATGCCCGCCTGACACGGAGGTCGCCGATGAGCCCCTACCTCGACCTGCTGCAACACATCCTCGACCACGGCGTGGACAAGGCTGACCGCACCGGCACGGGCACGCGCAGCGTGTTCGGCCACCAGATGCGGTTCGACCTGTCGCGCGGCTTCCCGCTGCTGACGACCAAGAAGCTGCACCTGCGGTCGATCATCCACGAACTGCTCTGGTTTTTACGCGGCGACACGAACGTCGCGTACCTGAACGATCACGGCGTGAGCATTTGGGACGAGTGGGCCGACCCGGACACCGGCGACCTCGGCCCGGTGTATGGCAAGCAGTGGCGGTCGTGGGCGACGCCCGACGGGCAGACGATCGACCAGATCGCGCAGGTCGTTGACGACATCCGGCACAACCCCGACTCCCGCCGACTGATCGTCAGCGCGTGGAACGTCGGCGAGATCGATCGCATGACCTTGCCGCCGTGTCACCTTTTGTTTCAGTTTTACGTTGCACCGGGCATTGGCGATGCGCCGGGCCGGTTGTCGTGTCAGCTCTACCAGCGCAGCGCCGACGTGTTCCTTGGCGTGCCGTTCAACATCGCGTCGTACGCGCTGCTAACGATGATGGTCGCGCAGGTGACCGGCCTCGAAGCCGGCGACTTCGTCCACACGCTCGGCGACGCGCACCTGTACACCAACCATTTCGACCAGGCCCGCGAGCAACTCACCCGCGACCCGCGCCCGTTGCCGACGATGACGATCAAGCCGCGCGGCCAAACGATCGACACGTTCGCGTTCGACGACTTCAAGCTGACCAACTACAACCCGCACCCGCACATCCGCGCGGTCGTGGCGGTGTGAGTCGGGAGGGCGAGGCTCCGTCCGAGCCGCGTGGCAAGACGGTCGCGCAGACTGAACCACGGCTCGGACGGAGCCTCGCCCTCCCGGTCAACAACTCCGACTTCGCCACTCGCAATTCGTCACTCTCCATTCTGCATCAGTTCCCATGCTCTGCGTCATCCTCGCCATCGCGGACAACGGCGTCATCGGCAAGGACAACGACCTGCCGTGGCGGCTGTCGGCCGACCTTAAACGCTTCAAGGCCCTGACGACGGGCCACACAATCATCATGGGCCGACGCACGTGGGAGTCGCTCGGTCGGCCGTTGCCGGAGCGTCGTTCGATCGTGGTCACACGGCAGTCGGACTACGTCGCCCAAGGCGCGGACGTCGCGCACAGTCTTGACGACGCCGTCGCGCTGGCCGGCGAAGACGAGGTCTTTGTCATCGGCGGTCGCGCGCTGTTCGACGAAGCACTCCCGCGGGCCGATCGGCTGTACCTCACACGCGTGCACGCCTCGGTCGACGGCGATGTGCGCTTCGGCCCGATCGACCTGACGCGGTGGCGGTTGACCGAAAGCACGTCCCACGCGAGCGATGAGCGCAATGAGCACGACATGACATTCGAGGTCTACGAACGCGCAGCCGCGACATGACGAGTCGCCGTCGGCCCGCACGGCGCGGGGTGCCTGTGAATAGGCGCAGCGTTTCACGGCAACGTGCGCTCACCGCCTTGAAACGCTTCGCTTATTCACAGCCACCCAAACCCCATCTCCCCTTCTCCCTTTCTCCCTTGCTCCGCACCCCGCCTACGCTTTGCCCCGTGTTCGACCGCCCACCCAACCTCACCAAGCCCGGCCTGTTCGTCACCGCCACCGATACGGAGGTCGGCAAGACGGTCATCACGTGCGCCATCGCCGCGCTGCTGCGTCGCGCGGGATTGACCGTCGGCGTCAGCAAGCCGTTGGCCAGCGGGTGTCGCCGCGACCGCGAGGGCCTAGTCAGCGAAGACGCCGAGGCGTTGGCCCACTTCGCTGACTGCCGCCAACCGCTCGACGTGATCCACCCGCTGCGTTATGTCGCGCCGCTCGCGCCGGCTGTCGCGGCGGAGTTGACGGGCGAGGCCCCCGACTGGTCGCTGCTGGCCGACCGTCTCGAACGCCTCGACGCCGCCAGCGACGCGATGCTCATCGAGGGCATCGGCGGCCTGCTCGTGCCGATCGACCCGGCCGACGCGCAGCGCACGGTGCTCGACCTGATCGTGGCGCTTGGCTATCCCGTCGTCGTCGTCACGCGTGCGAACCTTGGCACACTCAACCACACCGCCATGACCGTCCGCCTGCTGCGCGAGGCGGGCTGCAAGGTCGCCGGCTTGGTTGTCAACGGCTACCCGGCCGACCCTTCGACGCAGAGCGATGAGTCGGTGGCGACGAACCGTCAGTGGCTTGCGAAAATGACCCGCGTGCCCGTGCTCGCGACCGTGCCGCGGTGTGAGCCTAATCAGGTGAAAGTCCACAAGGGCGTCATGCCCTACGCGATCATCGACGCCGTCGGTATGAGCTATTGGCCCGACCTCGTCGGCGTGCCCGATACGGGCGCGGGGTTGGGTCGGCGGCGCGGCTGAGCGTCGTCCGGCTTCGGTGTGCCGAAGATGTCGCGGATCGTTTTCTTGAACCCTTCGAGGCTTTCCGCCTCGGTCTTCGGGTTGCCCAGCGTCCCTGTCACGCGGATGCTGATGATCTGATCCTTGAACAGGTTGAGCAGGTCGCCGACCGCGCCCCAGTCGGTGTTCGGGTTGCGCGACACCAGCCGCAGGTCGAGCGCCTGCGTGCTGTACTTCATCGTGCCCTTGCCGATGACCTCCACGCTCGGGCTGTCGAAGCGCACGGTGTCGAACCGGATGTTGTCGCCATCGATGATGTAACTCGCGGCTGCGCGGTCGAACGACTTGGCGCTCGGCCAGGTCAGGTTGATCACCTGCAACAGCGCGAGCGACAACGGTGTGCGGTACAGGTCGGCGTGTTTCACGCGCGCCTCGCCGCGGCCAACACGTCCGGCCGGGTCGTCCACCGGGCCTTGCAGCGACAGGCTGGCCGACAGCGTCGCCGTCTTGCCCTGCGGCGCCTTGGTCGTTTCCTGCTTCACGTCATCGGCAGGCTGTTTCAACGGATCGAGCATCGGCGCAAGCGCCGCGTCCTGCAGCACGACGTTGATGCGGTAGCCCGGGTCGTCGTCGAACCAGAGCATCCCGTCGCCGACGATCACGCCGCCATACACCGCCCCGCGCAGGTCGTCGCAGACCAAACGATCCCGTTTTGCCTTGTTCGACAGCGTCATCGAAAGCGGCGCAACCATGCGATCGATGACACGCAGGCGGTCGGCCTTGAGCGACAGGTCGATGCGCGGCCAATCGTTGCCCTCAGTGTGCGTTGCGGTCACCGACAGTACGCCGTTGATCTCGGTCAGCGTCACGCCCGCGTTGGCCTTGGCGTCGGTTAGCAGCATGTCACCGGTGAAACCGAACTCGGCCTTGCCCTCTGCGTTCGGCTTGTAAGTCAGGTGCGCGTCGTCGAACGCGTATCGACCGCCCAGTTGCAGTTTTTCGATCGTGCCGGTCACGCCGGTCGGCAGCACGGTGCGCAGCGTCTTGCCGAACTTTGTAACGTCCGCGTCGATCTTCACGTCAACGATCGGGGTGTCGCCCGATGTGTTCACGGTGCCCGTCACCGCGCCCCGTCCGTCGGGCCACGACGCCATCAAGTTGTCAAACACGATTCGGCCGGCGGTGAGCGTGACCGAACCCGACATGTCCTTCAATTCAAGCCGCTGCTGGTTCAGGTCGAACGCGAGCGTCCGCGGCGCGACGCGCAGCGTGTAGTCGTTCGTCGAGCCCTGCTTCAACGCCAGGTCGAAGTCGAAACCGCCCGTCGGCTTGAACCGATCGAATACCTCGGCGAGTTGCTCGCGGATCGACTCTTCGTTGGGGATGAGTTGAACGATCGGGTCTTCGAACCGGACGTCCCGCCCTTCAATGTTCAGCGCAACATCTGACTTGCCGCCGACCCACCCCACGTTGCCGGTGATGCTCAAGGTCGTATCGCCGTGTTGCGCGGTGAGGCGTTCGATGGTCGCCCGACCGGCCCTGAGCGCGACCTTCGCCTTCAGTCCCTCCAGCACGTAGTCACCGCCGTGCGGCCGCGATCGGCCGTCCTCCATCGTCACGTCGACGTGGTAAGCATGCCGGTCAACACCGTCATCGAACACGCGCGCTGTCGCGTTGAGTTTGCCCGTGATCTGCATCCGCCGCAGCCACTGGTCCTGCGGCGGCTTGACGGTCGACAGCAGCAACTCGTCCATCGGCAGGCCGACCGCCTCGAGCTTCAGGTCAGGTCGCCAGACGCCGTCGTTCTCGACATCTTTGAAGTATCGGCCGGTCAACGTCGCCTTGCCGCCGTGCGGGCCTTGCAGCACGACGTTCTCGGCACGGACCTCGGTGTCGCTGATGATTAGCCGACCCGTCGTCGCGGTGAAGGGGTAAGGCCAATGCTTGAAAAGCATGTTGATCGGCGACGCCGCGGTGGCGACGACGGTCGTCCGCCAGATGCGCTCCGGCCCGGGCAGGCGGTGCACACGGATGTCGAGACTGCCGCGCCCGCCGAGCCGCGTGCCAGGCTCGTCCGGGATGAGGCCGTCGCGCACGAGCCGCCGGTAGGCCGGCTCGTCGAAGAACATGGCCAACACCTTGCGTTGGGTGGGTGTGACGGCGTTGAACAGGTTGCGATCGATCGGCGCGTCGGTCGCCGTGATGTGCATCTTGACTTCAGAGCCCCGTTTGCCCGGATCGTGGATCTCTCCCGTGACACGAATCTTGCCGCCGTTCGGCCCGACCGCGTCGATGCGTACAACCTCGACCAGCGTCTCGTCGAAGCGAAACTCGGCCCGCGCATCCAGGAGTTGATACGGGAAGCCGGTGTAAAGAATCGTCGCATCGTGCAGGTCGACCTTGCCCGAGTACTTGATCTCGCCGCCCGCTTGCGCGCGGATGAGTTGGACCCGAACCTCGAATCGGCCGTGCGGCGCGTATTGCCAGAACTGATCCTGAACGTCTTTCGGCAACGCCGCCAACACACTCGGCGCGTGCTGCATGTTGCCGGTCACTTCGATGTCGGCCTCGAACGGGCCATTCAGGTCCGAGCCGCTCGCCGTGCCGTTGATGACATACGCCGCTTGGCCGGAGGGGTCGGACAGACGCCCGCGTACATCGTCCCACATCACGGACAGGTCGCCGCCGGGTCGCCGTGCGAACTTGAATCGGCCGGACACGTTTTCAAGGCGGCTCCTGGCTTTCGCGAACGGCAGCGTCAGCGCGACGTCGCGCACGGAGACCTCGGCGCTGAAGCCCTCTTCCGCGTCGTAGTTGAACAGCAGCGAGGGCATTCGGCCGGACGGCGAAAGGGCGTCCCACTGCCGCCGGAAGTCGCGCGGCAACATGTTGCGCTGCGGCCCATCCAGCGCGAACCCATCGACCTGCGCTTCGACGCCCAGGTGTTCCAGGTTGAGCTTGCCGCTGAGCGTCGGCGTTGGGCCGGCCTGCTCTGACAGTTGACGCAGCATGAAGAAGTACGTGCCCGGCTCGTTGGCGTATTCCGTCAGCTTGCCCGCGAACAGGAGTCGGCCGATCGGCTCGTAAGGCAGTTCGCCGACCTCACCGAATACGACCGCGCCCTTCTCGACGAAGACCTGCGGCAACTCGGGCGTGCGCGGCGCTTGCGGGTCTTCCTGGTGTTGCTTTTGCAACAGCTCGAAATTGAACCGGTCGTTGGCGACGTCTTCGCAGACATACAGCGTCGGGTTGTCCAGCGACACTTCCTCGATATGGAATTCGCCGAGCAGCAACGCCCACGGGTCGAAGGCGATGTCGGCTTGAACGATGTGCGCGAGCTTGCCCGCGTCGCCCTCGACCTCCGGCACGCGCATCGACAGGCCGCGCAGCGTGACGCGGCCTGCCAACTCGAACCGCGCGTCGCTGACCGTCACGTCCGCCCCGAGCACGCGCGAAAGCGAGTTGGCCGCGAACTGGGCGACCTTGTGCGGCTGCGTGTAATAGCGATAGACGCTGAACAGGCCGAGCACGAGCAGCAACAGCACGACCAACGCCAAGCGGCGTCGGCGACGCTTGCGGACGCGCGGACGTTCGTCGCGGCGCGGGTTGGCCGGTTTGGCTCCGTCTTCCTGTGACACGGGTTCGCCTGAGTCGTGGCCGATCGGTTACCCACCTGAACTTGTCGTCGGCCCCGTTGACCGGTGGACTGCATTTTAGTCGAAACCGACCCGGCCCTAACCGGCCGCCGGGTCGGCCATGCCCAACTCCCCAAACGCCGCCGTACGCAGCACGCACGAGTCGCACCGCCCGCAAGGCCGAGCACCAAGCCGGTGCGACTCGTCAGCAATCGGGTCGTAACAGCTATGCGTCACGCCGTAATCGACGCCCAGGCCCAGCCCCAGTTCGATGATCTTCACCTTCGGCAGGTCGATCAGCGGCGTCTGGATGTTCAGTCGTCGCCCTTCGACGCCCGCCTTCGTCGCGAGGTTGGCCATCGCCTCGAACGCCTCGATGAACGCAGGCCGACAGTCGGGGTAGCCCGAGTAATCCACCGCGTTCACACCGATGAAGATGTCGCTGGCTTCGAGTGTTTCCGCCAACGCCAACGCATACGCGAGAAACACCGTGTTGCGGGCCGGCACGTACGTCACCGGGATGTCCCCCGCCATCTGCGATTCGTCGCGGTCTTTGGGCACATCGACCGCGTCGGTCAACGCCGAGCCCGCGAACCCGCCGAACGTGGCGGTGTCGATCACGGCCGTGCGATGCGAGGCGACGTCCTGCTGCGCCGCGACCTGCCGCGCGGCTTCGAGTTCGACGCGATGCCGCTGGCCATAGTCGAACGTCAACGCGTGACACGCGAACCCGTCCTCTCTCGCCACGGCCAACACCGTCGCGCTGTCGAGCCCGCCGCTGAGCAGGATGACGGCTGGTCGTGTCATGCGATCAGGCTCTGTCCGGCAAGTAGGGTGCGCTTCAGCGCACCACGATGAGCGGACCGTTTCCCCGCGTCCTTGGTGCGCTAAAGCGCACCCTACGCAGGATGACGGCTGGTCGTGCCATGTGATTAGTCGCCGTCACCGTCCGCGTCGTCCGCCTCGTCCTTCTCGCTCGCTACAGCTTGTCCCGTCACCACCACCGTCCGCGCGACCGCGTCGCCCAGCCGTTGGCGCGACGCGCTGAGCAACGGCAGCACGAGCGTGAATGGCAACGCGAGTTCGATCGCCTTGAACACGCCGCGTGACAAGACCTGCCAGACGTTCGGCGGCTTCCCGTCCAGGTCGACCACGCGCAGCTTGAGCATCCGCTTGCCGACCGACGCGCCGGTGAACGTCTCCATCACGCCGGTGTGCAGCACGAACAGCCCGATCGCGTAAACGCCGGGCAGCATCTCGATCCAATTGGGTGATCGGCCGATCCATGCGGGCCAATATTTTGGGATCTCGCCCGGCTTGATCTTGAACACAACGACCATCAGCAGCAGGCTCGGCACGAGGTCGATCGCGAACGCCGCGATGCGTGCGCCCAACTCGCCAATCGCGATGCCCTCGGGCAGCTTCGGCGTCGTGCGGTTCGGGTCGCGCCGCCAGAGCATGATGAGGATCGGCGACAACAACGCCAGCAGGATGATCAGCACGAGCATGTCCAGCCCGCGCGTGAAAATGGGCGACACCTCGCGCTTCAACGGTTGCGACTTCAGCGTCACCTCGCCCAGCAGGTCGATCCGCGACCATTGCAACGCGCCCTTGTCGCTCGACCCGACCAAGGCGACCTCGCGCCCAGCCGGCGTCAGCGTCCAATGCTCCGTCGGGCCGTCCAATGACAGCCGACCCAGCTTCAGCACACGGTCCGGCCGAACCAGCGCCAGGTCGACCTCGACTTTTTCCGCGCCGCCGACGCGCTGCGCCACGACGATCTGCCGATCGACCACGACCGGCATCGCTACCGCTGCGGGCGTTGCGTCGTCGGTCGATTTGGTCGTCGGGAGCGGCACGTCGTTGCACGTCCAGGTCGGTTGATCGTCGGTCAGGGTCAGTCGACAGAGTCGAATCGCAGCCGGGTCGGTCGGCGACGGCGTGAGCAGCATCGGCAGCGCGCCGTCGTCGGCTGAGTCCGGGTCAGCCAGCAGAAGCCACGCCGACTTCGGGTCGCGCTCGGCGTCCGCGTTCGACCAATCGTCCGGCAACGCCACACGCGACCAGCCGAACCGGTCGAGTCGAAGCAGCCGATCGACGCGCGTCGGCCCGCTCGGACGCTTGGTGGGCTTGGGTTCGTCGATGGGGGTCGGCTGATCGTCCGGGCTGTCCTTTTTGTCGTCGTTGTCGTCGCTGGCGTTGTTTGTGTCGTCGTTCGGTTGGGGCTTGTCGTCGTCACTCGGCGATTGAGCGGTCGGCTTTTCAGCGGGTTTGTCGTCCTGCTCATCGCCGGCCGATTTGGGAAACGACGGCAGCGCGTCGACAACCTCGAGCGTACTGGCGTCTTCGATGCGCACCAGTGCCCACAAGACGTCGTCGCCCGCGACCAGCGACCGCACCTGCGGGCGGGGCATCGCTTTGCGTGTGGTGGTTTTCTTGGCGGCAGAGGATCGCTTCGGCGGGCGCGGGCCGGGCAACGCCAAGTGGTAACTGCCCTTGAACTGCCATATGTCGGCCGGCCCGAGGTCGGCCCGCACCGACCACACGTCGCCGCCGTCGAACACCAGCCAAAGCCGATCGCCCGCGGCGGCCACGCCCTGCCGAACGACCTTGCCCTCGCGAGACTGGGCGTATACATGTCGCACGCTGCCCGGCGCGTCGTCGCGGTGGCGGTGCAGGATGTTGTATGTGGGCTGCTTCCCCGCCTTGGCCGACTCGGCCTGAACGACCCAGAGATGCTCTGCGCTGCCGCCGGCCGGTAGGTGCTGGGCCGCGATCGTCGAGGCCAAACACAACGCGACGCAGCACGCGATCCCCGCACGCCAAACGCGATGGCGGGGCGATCGAAACGGGGCGTCAAAACTGGCTTGGCCGCGGCGCGGCGGTTGGGCGGGCATGGCCCAAACGATAGACCGCGGGCGACGGCAGGCCAAAGCAGGTTGTCCCGTCGGTCGGGTCATGCCACGCACGCTCCGAACCGACCCCTGGTTTTCGGTCACGGCCGTGTCGGCCGTGTCACTTCTTCTCGACCTGTACCGCGCGTCGTTCGTGGTACGCGCGGAACGACTTCACACCCTCGCGGGTCAGGTAATGCCCGAGCGTCCGCGGGTCCGTTTCCATCAGGTCGCAGAGCATCAGGCCGTCCAGCGTGTTGCCGAACTCCGGGTCGACGTTGAACGCCAGCAGTTTGGCGTTCATTTTCAGGTACTGCTTGACGAGGATCGGCACGCCCTTGTGGTCAGCCTCGATCTGCGTGATCAGGTTTGACACGTCGTTGATGTCGCCGACGACCCGGCTGGTCGCGGACAGGTCGATGTCGCGCGGCGGGCGGAGGCGCGGCGGGTTTTTCGGCTTGACCATCCCCGCCAACCCGCTGGCCGCGCAGTGCTCTTCAAGAAACGCCTTGATCATCCACTGCGACAGGTCGCGGTAGCCGTCATTGATGCTCGCCGGGCCGAACAGGTAGCGGTAGCGCGGGTGACGCACGAGGTATTGACCGATGCCTTTCCACAAGAGCATCAGCGGCGCGTACGACTTCTGGTAACTCGGCGTCACAAACGACCTGCCAAGTTCCAACGCGGGCGAGACCTGTCGCAGCAACGCCGTGCGCAGCTTGAACAGCGTGCTCGTGTACAGCCCGCGCTTGCCGAACTTGCGCAGGATCAGGTCGGTTTGGCCGACGCGGTACGCGCCGACAATCTCTTGCGCTTCGCGGTGCCAGATGAACAGGTGCCGGTAATGCCGGTCGAACCGGTCGAGGTCGCGCGGTTTGCCCGTGCCCTCGTCGACCAGCCGGAAGGTGATCTCGCGCTCACGCCCGATCTGCGGCAGGACGTTCGGCAGGCGACGGGACGGCGCGATGTAAACCGACAGGTCGCCGCTTTCGACCAGCAGGCTGTTGGTCGGTAGGGCGTCGATGTCCCGTTGCAACAGGTCGGCCGGGAGGGCGTCGGCGATCGGTGCGTGATTCGGATTGTCCTGCGACAGGCTTGTATCAGCCGGCTTCAATCGGCGTCGCGCCAACGGCCGCGCGTGTCGCTTGCCCGCGTGCGACTCGCCGAGCATGTACGTACGCAAGCGCAGGTAGTGCGTCAGATCGGCGTCGTTCTCGACGTCGGGCAATTTGTCGAACGGCGTCGCTTGGCCGATGCGCAGGTTGATCGGCTCTTCGCGTCGGTGTGTCAGCTCGCTCGGGAGCATGACCGTGCGCAGCCGCGGGTGCATGAGCCCCGCGAGTTGGAACAACGCCCGGTTGTGGCCCTCGAAAAAAACCGGCACGGCCGACGCCTTCGACTTGCGGATCAGCCGCGCGGCGATGTCATGCCAAGCGGGGTCGGTGATGCACTGGCGTTTGAGGTCCAGGTGCGAGACCGTGCCGGACGGGAAGATTACCAGCAGCCCGCCCTCGCGCAGGTGACGTAACGCCGCGCGGATGCCCGGCACGCTGGCACGCGTCGCGTCGTCGCCGCCGAACGGGTCGACAAACACGAACAGGTCACGCAACGGCTCGATCCGCGACAGCAACCGGTTGGCCATGATCTTCACGTCCGGCCGACGGGTGCACAGCAGGCGGGCAAGGATCATCCCCTCGACCCCGCCAAACGGGTGATTTGCCACAACGACGGTCGGGCCCTCAGCCGGCACGTGCGCGAATTCTTCGTCGGCACACGTCACTCGCACGCCCAGGGCACGCAGCGAACGGTCGACGAAAGATTCGGGCGTCTGACCACGCTGGGCGAGCCGGTAGATCCGGTCGAGCTTCGGGAACGTCATCACCCGTTCGAGCGCCGCGGCCGCGACGCCCATCGCCAAGCGCGTGGGCAACGGCTTGTCGGGACACGCACGCAATTGGAACGGCGACGCGGTGGCTTCGGCAACCATGGCAGCGACCCTTTTTGGAACGACGCTCGCCCGTGGTGACATCACCTGCAGGGAACCGACGGAATCGGGCGATCGAACCAACGCTATCCGCGGCTCGATGTGTGTTTGGCGAGCGTCCAGCCAGTTTCCTGCAAAGGTCGTCGAATGCCGCCCCGTACCCTTTCGCCCCTTGACCTTCTTTGTGCCGCCAGCCCACGCCGTGTACGCTCTGCAATGTCCTGCAAGTCCGCACCACCCAGGGTCCCACCTACCCAAGAGACGCCCATGATGACCCCGTTCCCCCGCCGCTCGCGGCTTAGCGCTCCGCTCACAAACGCCCGACGATGCCAACGGTTCCTCGCGGGCCTCTCCCTCCTGCTGCTCACCGCATCGACGCAAGCCCAGACCGCGCCTGGCCTGGTCATCAAACCCTGGTCGCCCGACGCGCATTACGCCGAGACGTTCGACGACCTCATGCTCGTCACCGGCGGCCACACCAAGGGCGACGACCACAGCATCAAAACGTTCTATTACGACAGTTATGGCCGTGTAAAACTCGACCAGGACGATGCGAACCCCGACTTCTCGATCGGCTACCGCGTTCTGACGATGGAGATCGGCGGCAATCACCCCGACCTGCCCGGCGGTGCGACCGACCTGGCTGTCGCGGCTGCGCTCAAACTCGGCGAGGCGTTCGACGGTTGGCAGCTCAGTCTCATCGGCGGGCTCGGCACGGCCAACGACAACCACTTCTCCAACGGCGACGCGATTTACGGCATCGGCACCATCAACGCGACCAAGCAGGTCAGCCCCAACGCCGCGTGGCACGTCGGCCTCAGCTACGACGGCAACCGTTCCATTTGGCCTGACCTCCCGCTGCCTTACGTCACCTTCCAACACCGCGTTGATGACAAGTTCGCCTACGCGGTCGGCATCCCGACCAGCGCTGTGACGTGGAAGCCGATCGACAACATCACTTTGGAAGCGCGCTACCTCGTGCCTTTCAACATCGGCGCTAAGGCCACGCTCCACCTGACCGACGAGTTGAGCGTGTTCGGCGAATACAAGCAGGGCTTCGACGGCTTCTGGGTGCACGACCGCGACAACCGCCGCCTGTTCTACGAGTCGCAGCGCGTGCAGGTCGGCGTCCGCTGGGCTGTCGATTGGATCGACGTGTCCGCAGGCGTCGGCTACGCGTTCGACCAGGAATACTCCACCGGCTTCGACGCCCGCGACACCGACACCGTCGCCGACCCTAGCGACGAAATCCTCGTCTTCCTGCGCATCCAGGGCACGTTCTGACCCACCCCGACATGGCGTGATGGGCTCCCCCCTTCCCGGTTTTCGTCGATTCGGTTTTAAGCAATTGGTACATCATCGATTGCGCCGTGTCGGGTCGTTGGCATCCTGTCATGTTGTTCCGCTCCGCTGATGCGTGCGTCGGGCGTTGTAAGTCGTTTGTGGGCATGAGTCTGTCCTTCGGGCACGTCGCCGACCGCATGGCAAGCCCTGTCAGGGCACGACACGATTCCTGTCGGGGTCGTGGCGGGGTTGTGGGGGGGTTGTGGGGTTGCCTCAGAAGGGGGCGCTGCGCGCTGTTCGTGCGCACGGCAGTGCATCGAGACCGCGTTCACACGTTCTGCATGGTGTTGTAAGCGGGTTTTCCCGCTCAATGGCGTGGCGCGTTTGTGCGCGACTCGTTTTGCAGACGTATCACCCCCCGACGCGGCGCGGCGTCGGGCAGACAGGTCCGGGCCTACCCAGCATTCCAGCGATTTGAACGAGGCGGTGCCCTGCCGGGCGGGCCAGCTCACCCCCGGGGGCGCCGCAGCGGCCGGGCGCTCCGCTTCAACGGAACGGCTGTGCCGTGAAGACCGCATGAGATGTGGGGTCTCGCCGCCGACCCCTCAAGTTCCCTGCCTCCCCCACGGAAGGCGTGCAAGATGCGGCACCCCCTACGTGCGCCACACCTTCCGGCGGCGGTCGGGGTCTTAACCGGACGGTGCGTTGTTGTCGAAAGACCCCGCTCGCCCAAGCTTTCAAACGCGCTTCCGTACCATCCCGTTAGCCGTGAAAGCCCACGATCATCGAATCAGCCCGCGCTTCACACAGCGCAAACCACTCTTGCACGATGTTGATTGCGTTCGCGACACTCACATCGTCGATTGTGCCTCGCAGATTACGGAGCGACGTGCGCGCATTGGTAATAACGGCATTTGTCCAATGGCCGCTGCAGGGCCAGTCATCTGGCTTCGGAATTGGAATTGGACAGTCATTTATGAGTTGGTCGAATCGCAGTGGAATGGATCGCGAATTCAGCAGTTGATCGAGTTGTTCATAGAACTCAAATCGACAAGGCGAAAACGGGTTGTTAATCAGGTGGTCACCCATTGACGAACAGTACACTTCGTAGGCCCAGCCGTAGACGCCTGCGTATGCCGGTCGAGAGATCGTGCCATCAAAGATCTCACAAAGTGCCTCTTGATGGGAAAGCCCTTCGTCGTCATCGGGATCGAGCATGTCATCGAGTTCATCGAATCTGTCGCTCATGAATTCGATCACGTTGTTGCATAGGACGAAGTTCTTGCATCCGAAAACGTAAACAGCTTCGGTGGGAATCAAGTAGACGGAAAGACAGTAGCTCATCGATACTGTTCCTGAGGTGCGACCGGGTATTTGTGCGTATTAGCGGGTAGGGCGGGCAACGTGCCCGGCCTACCCGCGAATCAACCGCCATCGAAAACGTCCTCGTCGTCGTCCCCATCCTCCAACGTCATAATCGCCCCGCCGCAGTAGTAGCACGTCGCTCGGCCGGCCATCGCGCCTCGGCCGCAGTCGGTGCATCGGTGCGGGCTTTCGTTCTGGATGCGGTCGGCGTATTCCCACGGCTTGGTCAGCTTCTTGCCCGTCGCCGCGCACAGCAGCTCGATGTAGTCCAGCGACGCCGCGTCCTGGTCGCCGGCCGCGTCGAACCAACTGTCCCCGCCCATCAGCACGCCGAACGTCCCCGTCTGCACCGCGCCCTCGCCGGTGAAATTGAACAGGTGCACGTGCGTCTCGCGCTCGTCGTCGAGCACGAGGCTGACCTTGAACCGCTCGACCTGGTCCTGCCGCTGGAATTGCGTCCACGCCCCGCCCCAACTCGTGCCCGTCGCGTGGAACGAGTAGTCGATGTAAAGGATGTCATCGAACGCCACGTCGCGCACCGACTGCAGGAACCAAAGCGACCGCGACTCGATGCGCACGTTGTGCGCCGACGGGTCGACGGCGACATGCTTGCTGTGCGAGCCGAGCGAGAGAACCTGCATCAACAGGCTCGTCCGCGCGTGCAGCACGCCGTCTTCGACCCAAACCTTGGGTTTGACGGCGAGCAGGCTGGAGGTGAAGGTGTGAACGGACATGTGAGTACGATAACACGCGGACGGGTCGCATTGATGCGGCGTGTGTGATTGCGATTGGCGGATCCGCGAACGTGTCAACCCAGTGTGAAGACGGAGCGCGACGATGCGACAGTTCAGCCTGACGGCGACGATCGCCTTGAGTGTCTGTTTCTGCTCCGCGGGGGTGAGGGGTGAAACAGAACGCAACTCAAAAGGGCCGCAGACGCTCAAGGTGTTGGCCTACAACATCCACATGTGGCAGCCGGGCGTGAAGCAGTTGGCTTCCAACATCAGGGCGTCCGGCGCGGACATCGTCGGGTTGAATGAGGCGTGGACAGGCAAGAAGAACGTCGAATTGGCCAAGGCGTTGGGCTACCGCGTGGTGTTCGGCGGGCAGGACACGCCCCCGCCGGCCAAGCGTCGCTCGCACTCGATCAACCGTCACTACATGCCGCAGGTTTTGTTGACGCGTCACAAGATCGTCGAGCACAAACACTTCAACGCGATGGCGGTGAGCAAGGAGACCGACCCGAAGGAGAAGCCCGACTTCGACCCGGCTGTGCCGATCTACCGCGGCGGGACGTTGGCTGTGCTCGAAACGGCGCGAGGTCACCGCGTGGTCGTGTTCGTCCTGCACCTGCACCCGTGGGGCGGGGCGGACAACGAACGCATGACGACGATGCGGCTGAACGAGATCAAGGGCATTGTCGCCAAGCTCAAGCCTTACGCCGACCTGCCGACGCTGGTCATCGGCGACTTCAACACGCGGTCGCACCTGGACGGCAAGGCCGGCTGGAAGGTCACCCGCTACCTCGACAAACAAGGCTTCAGCGACCTCTACCGCACGGTCAGGCCCGACGCGAAAGCCGACCCCGGTCTGACCTGCGGCGACGGCCGAATCGACTACATCTTCTACAACAAGCACGTCAAACCCGTGTCCGCCCACGTGATGACCCAAGGCGTGTTCGGCTCACGCGGGTACGACCAGTCCGACCACCTGGGTGTATTCGGGGAGGTTGAGGTGGGGAGGTAGCATGCAGGCCGGGCAATGTGCCCAGCTACGGACTAGTTCATTGATTAGTATGTGTTTGCATTGTCTTCTCACTTCCATGATTGTTGTCGGCTCGAAGGTTGCGATAGTCCTCGCACCCAATTCAGCGTCTTTTGCGCGAAGCACCACCGCGAGCACATGGCGTCCATAGGCTCGGGGCCTCAACTTCCGCCCGGGCGTCTCGACGACTTGCTCACGGAGTATGAAGCTGGCGACATTGCAATCCAAGAACTTGTCGAACTAGTCTTGCAGGACATCGCATACGCGAAGGTCGCCATGGGTGACGCGATCGCACAAATGCCACGTCGTCTGCTGAGTTTGATGGCTAGGTTCTTCGCGAGTCATGTTCCGGATCAACTCAACGCCGCTCCAGTGGAAGGCCTACCCGACTCGGAATTGCAGGAGGAAAGGACCTTGATTCAATCGACTGCACAAGAGTTCGTCAGTGCGATCGCGCGGCAGAGTTAGGCTTTGTCCCAAATGTCGCCGGCCTACCCGTAGGGTGCGCTTTAGCGCACCAAGCATACTGGGAGACTATCCGTTCGTCGTGGTGCGCTGAAGCGCACCCTACTCTTCGGACGACGCCTAGAAGTTGAACGCACAATTGCAATGAATTGCCGCGTAACGTACTCGACTTACGGGCTGTTGGGACGGTCATCCGTCCCCGCAGAAGACGTGCCGTGGTCGAAGGAACGGATCGGCGGATTGTATTTGGTCTCTCTGCCATCAGGGCCGGACTCGAATGTCCACGATTCAACACAGGCCGACTCATGCAATTGGCCGACATCAGCAATCCAACTGAACCAATGACGGCCGCTGTAATCCGTATTCAAGTGAAGGTCTACAGAAAACCATGTCATGCTTCGCAGTAGGTCTTCGAACTTGTTGAGCCAGACATCCCATTGTTCGTCGAGTCCCGGCACAGCGGCGGCAAAGGGGATAAGCCAACTCCGATAGGCAACACGCTCGGGGACGACGGAGAACATGCCACGTATCAGCGGCGGCCAGTCGTCGGTATCGGGTAATCGCTCGATGGCTTGGCGGTTTGTCTGCATGGCGATGGTGTCCCAAGCTTGACCCCACCGTGGCACGTCAATTCGGCCGTAGATTTGAGTTTCGTTGCTCATGGCGGGCATCGGGTCTTGGAATAAGCCGGTGGCGATATGGAGAGCAATCTTCAGTCCGTCAGTGGGCCATGTCAAGATGAACGGCCTGTATCCAATCGCCGTGTCCCCGGCCCACATTTATGAACCCACCCCGCCCGGATCGACTAGAAACATTGGGCGTGTGCGGGTCGTCTGTGTAGGTAAAAGGGGTACAACCATGATGAAGTCACTCGTCGTTGTCCTGATCGCCGCCGGGACGCTTGGCTGTATCAACACGACATACTCGCGGAAGCACGAAACGCAGATCACGGACGACCTGGCGAACCTGATCGTCGGGCAGTTCCCGCATCACGGGAAGGCGTTTTACGAGGACCAGGTCAAGCGGACATCGGCTGCGCTGGAGCGTAACCCGGCCGACGTCGAAGCGCGCAACGACCTGGCGGCGGCGTACCTGAAGCTTGAGCGTTGGGAGGACGCCGAGGCTGAGTTCGAGAAGATCGAGCAAAGCCACCCGGGTCGATACCGCACACACGCGAACCTGGGCGTGCTGTACAAGAAGATGCGTCAGTACGACAAGGCTGCGCACCACATCCGCAAGTCGTTGGAGATTCAGCCTGAGGGTCACCTGGGTCTGGGCGACTACTACCTGCGGATGCTGGATTGGCTCAAGCCGGCGCCGGCGATGGACCCGGTGGTCGCGCAGGCGCAGGGGCTTCCCAGATTGGCGCAGAAACGTTACCCCGAACAGCCCGGCCGAAACTTTTTGGGCATCAGTTACGCGAACAAGCCTGGGACTGTGGCGGATGACCCGTTGGTCAACAAAGAGTACCTGCGCACGTTGATCATCGCCGATCGAACGTTTGCCGACGTGTACCTCGTGCTGGGCGACGTGTTGGCGGCGGAGGGCGACTATCAACTGGCGATCCGCGCGTACCACCGGGCAGACAGTTTGGGTCACCCGCGCCCCGACGTGATCGATGATCGGATCGATTGGATTTACACCAAGTGGTATGGCCAACTCGCGCGACTGGATGGTTACGTGGTCGAGCCGCGCATGCACGCTGAACGGTTCATGCAACAGGAATTGGCCGGCGCGGCGACGTGGGTGACAGCGTTCGAGAGCCGTGAGGCCGACCTCATCGCGAGCGGGGAAGTCGTGGATTACAAGATGGTGCTCCACGAACTGGACACGCTGGGTGTTGAGCGGGCGGTGATCAATGAGTTGGGGTTGGTGCCGGGCGCGCCCGGACAGAGTGTGAAGGACGTGTTGGTGACGGTGCTGTTGGCCTTCCTTGGGCTTGTCGTCGTCTTGACGCTCGTGGTCATCTTCTTCGTGCGCGTCTCTCGCCGTCGCCACGCCCGCCGCGCCCAGGCCGCGATCGACTCGAACCTCGCGACGGAATCATGAACAGATAGCAGGTAGGGCAGGTCATGGACCTGACACGGATGCGCCTTCGACAACCCATTGTCAGGTCCATGACCTGACCTATATCCCTTATCGTCGTCCCCCCATGACAAACAACGAAGACAAAGTTGAATGCCGAACGCCCACGCCGGGCAGGCAGCCAACGCGGATTGCGCGGTGGAAGTTCGACGCGGTGCGCAAGGCCATTCTCAAGGCCGTGCCCAAGTCGGGCGAGGGCGTGAAGTTCATGGACCTGCCCGGCCTTGTCCAGGCCAAGCTCGACGCGGACACGTTGAGCGAGCTCGGTTCCGTCGGCTGGTACACGACGACGGTGAAGCTGGAGTTGGAGGTGCGTGGGGAGATTCGGCGGGTGGATGACCGGTCGCCGCAAAGGTTGGTGCGTAAGTAGTCTGTTCAGCTCGATTGGGTGGGTTTTCTAATTGGGTGCCACTGGCGGCATGTCCGCCAGTGCCTTGGACGTGCGGCTTGAGCACTGGCGGACAAGCCGCCAGTGGCACGCAGCGTGGGGGTTGTTCGTTTTGTGTCTTGTTTTTCTCAATCGCGCGATCAAGGCCAGGGCTGAAGCGTCTTGAAGGGTACGGGACGGTCCGTCGGTACTCAGAACACAGGAGACCCGAACATGCAGACTCACTCAGCCGGTCGCCAACCCTCTGCTTGGGGCATCTTTTTGACCATTGCCACCTTGGCCTGTGTTCAGAGCCAGGTCTTCGCGTTGGCCGGCCCACTCAAGTCGCCGAAGGGGATCGCGCACAGCGGCGGCTACCCGCACGTCGCACAGCAAAAGGTCGTCGCCGCGCTTGAAACCGAAGGGTGCAAGTTTGTCAAGGGGTCGTTTGTGAACTGGGTGTCGTACCTGAACTACGAGGGCGACGCCCGATCGTTGAGCAGGATGCTCGCGGCCATGTCCGAGTGCCCGGGGTTCACGGTCAACATCACGTTCAAGAAACTCGACGGTTTTGATTGGCACGTCACGCACGACCCGGCCCAGCGACGTTTGGATGTGGCGATCAACCCGCTGTCGAAGCGGATCGACCTTGAGCAACTGCAATTGCCGCCGATCAAAGCGCCGGACATCGACCACACGCCGATTCTGGAGCCGCCTAAGCAACTGGACGTCCCGGAGCGCATCCTTGAGAAGGACAAGAAGCAAGGCAACGCGTCGCCGGTGAAGGATGGGGCGGTGGTCAGTCTTGAAAGTCGCGCGCGTGCCGGGCTTGTCATGGATATCGACGGCGATACCGGCAAGCTCCTACCGCTTCAACGGTACACGTCGTTCGGCGGGTGTGATTGGGTTTTCGAGGATGTGGGCGACGGTTACTACGCGATCAAGAACCGGTTCACCGGCCAATACCTTGACGTGTTGGGTGAACGATTCGGCGCAGTCGTGATGGCAGAGTATTCCGCGTTGCATGGCTGCGATTGGCGACCGGTTCAGCTCAAGAACGGTTGTTTCAAGTTGGTCAATCGCTACTGGACCGCGGTGCGGGGCAAGCAGATTGTGTTGGATATCGATGGCCAGAGCAACAAGCTGATCGTCGCCCCCTATTCAGACTGGGGCGGCGGATGCGACTGGAAACTCGAAAGCAGGTCGCAGGCAAGCGACGGAAACCGAACCGGGTTGTGATCGTCGTAGGTTGGGCTTTGTCCGAAATGTCAGCGCCCTACCCGTAGGGTGCGCTTGAGCGCACCAAGACAGTGGGGAAAGCGTCCTTCCATCGTGGTGCGCTCAAGCGCACCCTACTTCTCGGACGAAGCCTAGGCAATCTCACGACGGTCTGCGTTCCTTACCGCAACCCAATCGGCCGCAACGCCACGACGACCGGTTGGCCGCTGGGCAGCGTTGCGAGGCCTGTCCAGAAGTCGCCTTCGCGCAGGTTGAGGACGACCTGGCTTTTCAGTTGATTGAGTTGCAGTTTCGCGGCGGCGGGCGCTGCGAAGTCGCCGAGTTGGGCGGCGCGGTTGAATTGCAGGGCGACACCGCCGGCCACGGCGGGCAGGCTTAGCTCGGTGTTCAGGCCGCGGAACTTGGGCGACGACCCGGTGATAGTCAGCTCGACTCGGCCGAGCTCGATCGACTCGGTCACGGGGTGATCGGGTTTGGCGTCGGCTGGGCGTTCGATCCGCAGGGTGTACGGGCCTTGCACGCGGGCGTAGACCTTGCCGATCAGCTCGCGCTGCGCGCGGGCCCATTCGACCTGCACCTTGGGCAGCGACTTGTCGGGCAGGGCGAGGAAGCGTCGGCTGAGCGTCGCGGTCGTGGCGTCGTCGCCGCCGTGCGCCGCGACGAGCGCGGCTAAGGCGCCCTGCGCCTGCCGCGCGTCGTCGGAGGCGATCAGCTCGACGAGCTTGTCGTTGCGGTCGAACGGCTCGACCCACTCGCCGGCCGTCGGGATGCTTCCGGCCATGAGTCGTTTGGCGAACCAGCGGTTGACAGGGCTGTCGGCGATGCGTTCGCGGGTCAGGCCTGTCACCAGCGGGCGGGCGCCTTCGAGGCGGACGTAGACGCGTTCGGAGAACGCCTGCCGTCGCGCCGGTTCGAGCCGGAGGATGGCCACGTCGAGCGGGCCTTTCCAGCCGACGAGCGTGCGGACGGCCGCGGTCGAGGCGTCGGTCGTGCCGCTGATGACGATGGCGACGAGCCCCTTGGTCGCGCGGTCGAGGTTCGACTGCGCGGCCAGGAACGGAACGACCTGCACGGGGGTGGGCTGTTTTTCGAGCGCGATGTCTTCGATCAACTGGTACGGGTTGTTTTCGGTCAGCGCGCTGCTGGACGCCCTGGCGGGGTCGACGAACTTGAAGTGTTCCAGCGCGTCCCAGGTCAGCGGCGGGACGCGTGCGTCGACGTGCCGCAGCGCGTCAAACAGCTTGTGCGATGTCGCTGTCACGGGGATCTTGCCGGTCATCTTGACGACGGGCGGCCCGGTGTTGGCGTCGGTGTTCAGCGCGTTGTCGGCCGCGTTCTGTTGCGCGGTGGTCGCTTTCTGCACGGTGCGCAGCAGCGTGCTGCGGAGGTTGCCGCGCACACCGGTGCCGTCTTGCGCGACGGCTTCCGGCTTGACCGCGCCGGCCTTGCCGGTCAGCAGCTCGAGCGTGCGGATGACGAGCTTGACGTCGGACGAGCCGAGCAGTTGCGTGTCGACCCAGCCGGCGGCGACGGGGTCGAACGGGGCGGTCTGGAGCGCGTAGGCGATGGCCGCGTCTCGGCGGTTGGCGGGCATGTGCGAAAAGACGATGCCCCGTTGGACGGCTGCGCGGGCGTTGGCGGGGAGCTTGCCGCCGGCCAGCGCGGTCGAGAGGATGTTCTTCGGCTCGGGGCCTTGCGGGTCGGCTAACGATGTGTTAGCCGACTTGAGCATGCGCTGCACCTCGTCCACCTTATTGGGGTTGAAGTTCAGCTTGCTCTTGACCAGCGCCAAACGGTCGGCCGGGTTGAGCAGGCCGGTGTTTTCCTTGAAGAGTTTGGTGGTGGCTTCGGTGGGGGGGATCGTCGCCACGACCTGCTTGACGACGACGGCGCGGGCGTCGCCGTCCGGGCCTTTAACCAGCGCGTCGTACAGGTTGTACACCGCGTTGTCCGGCTCGGCGTATTGCAGCAGGTCGATCTCTGCGCCGACGTACGCGACGAGCTGGTAGTTGAACGGGTGCGGCTGACGTTTGAGCAGGTCGTGCATGCCGAGGCTGGCGTCGCGGATGAACGCGGGCAGTGGGGGCTTGGGGTCGCCGGCCTTGGTGCGGACGGAGGGCACACGCCGACGGGGCAGGGCGCGGATGTCTTCGAGCGTCTGCATGCCGATCGTCCAGCCGGGCTCGATCGCGCCGGCGATGGTCAATTCGTCAGCCCGTTGGCTGATCTCGACGATGGCCCAGACGAACGGCGGCTTCTTCTGTTCGAACTCAGTGGGCAAATCGTTGACCTGCCGGCGGAGGTCGCCGTACTCGGCCATGGCGGCGCGGTATTTCAACTCGGCGGCGCGCTTCTGTTCGCGTTCCTTGCGGGCTTGTTCAGCCTCGCGGATCTTGCGCTCGCGCTCAGCCCGCAGTTGCGCGGGTGTCTTGCGCGGCGGGGGCTGGCGGGGTGTTGACGAACTGCTCGGACGGCGCGTGGTCGAACTGGACGGGCGACGCACGGGCGGGCGGACGATGCGCCGGTTGTCGTTCGGGTCTTTGGGACGACGCGCTTCCATAAGCCGCGGGTTGAGTTTCAAAGCGTAAAGGTATCGGCTGTTGGTCACCTCGCCGCCGAGGATCGCGCGGTCCATGTCCCAATGGATCGTGCCGTCGGCGTGGACCTCCATCGACTTGGCGACGAGCGGGTGCTGCGCGTTGTCGGTGTCGGTAGTCGAGCTGCGCGTCTTGACCTCGTCGGCTTTGAGTTCGGCGGCGGTGGGGATCTGCCACGCGAGGACTCGGGCTGACGCGATGTCGAGTGTGCGATTGTCGAGCGTGTAGTTGGCGTCGGTCGTCTTGATGCGGACGGGGATGCGCATCAACTCCCAGCCCGGCTTGGGCGTGAACGTCCAGATCGAATCGCCGGCGCGCTTGGCGAAGATATGCGAGTCCTGAAGCATGCGCTCGGTGTCGATCGACACGTCGGGCTTGCCGTTGGCCTCCTCCGCGTCGGCCGCGGCGGACTTGAGCAACGCCTGCGCGGCGGCGGGGTCGGTGGTCGTGGCCGGCTGGGCCCATGTGAAACCGGCGACGGCGCAGGTGAGCAGGCAGGCCAACGTCGTGACGCGGCGGAGCCAGTGGGTGTCGCTGGCTGCCCGCGTGCGGGCGCGTCGTTGGCGTTGGGTTCGAGTGGCGTTTGACATCGTCACGCTCCGTCGATGGGGTAGAGCCTGTGCGGCGGCTTGGCGTCGAGCTTGTCCGGTCGGCATAGGACAAGAGACGGCCGCGGACGGGCTGTGGTTCATGGCTTTCGATCCCTGTCGTGTTCTCGGCCTCGGCGTGGGCTTGGCCGGGTCGGTCCGCGTGGGTTGCCGGTCGGGCGTGTCGCGGGGAATCGGGGGCCGCGGAGGCCGGCGTGGCCGGAGCGGTGTCGGCTTGGGTCCCTGATCGTGCGACAACGGTCGTCTGGGCGAGCGGGCCTGGCCCGCCGCGAACACAAGGCATCGTACCGGCTGATGCGGGCCGCTTCCAGTCGGCAGGGCGATCGAGAATTGGGGTGCCGCACGTCGGCATTGAGATGCTTGCGCTGCGGGGCGGATGTGTCCCCGAGCGGCTTGGGTACGGAGGGAGCACTCGCGGTCTATCGGACACACGCTGCCGAGCCAGAGTGTGGTGCCGACGTGGGGAGGCGGTGCCTGCCGGAGAGTTCACAGATAACGACGGACCATCTAGCTCGCAATCTGTGTTAGGAAGGGCCGATGGCCTCTTGCACATCGATTCTGCCCTGCTTGGGTGCGTTTTGCGATCATACTGCCTAGTTCAAGGGCATTGGACCTGGAACATGGTTGTCAAATTAGGCAGAAGACTGGCCTCGAAACCCCGTTTGTGGGTTCTGTGTGAGTGATTTGCCCATTCTGGCATCGTCTTTGCCTTTGCACCTTCGTTCCTGGCCGGCTGTGGGTCGGCCTCCGCCTGTTATTGGGATCACTCCAAGGAGATCACTGCGATGCGAATCAAACTGGCACGCCACTGGTTGGCTGCTCTGGCCCTGGCCCTGCTCGTCGGCCTGCCGACGGCCGCGCTGGCCCAAGACGACGACACCGGCTCGGTCCCGACACCGACAGCCGTGGCTGACGACGCGGCGAAGGCCGCCGACGACGCCAAGGAAGAAGTCGAGAAGACGGCTGAGGAATTGGCTGCTGAGAAGGCGGCCGCCGAAGAGAAGGCCAAGCAGGAAGCCGCGAAGGCCAAGATCTTTGAGGACGCCGAGATCACAGAGGAACTGTTCACGGTGAACAACCTCTGGATCATGATCGCGGCCATGCTCGTGTTCATCATGCACCTCGGATTCGCGATGGTCGAGTCCGGCCTGACGCGGGCCAAGAACACGGTCAACATCCTCTTCAAGAACACGATGATCCCGTGTATCGGGATCGTCATGTACGCGATCTGCGGTTGGCTGATCATGTACCCGGGCGCCGGCCATGAAGAGTCCATCATCCCGAACGTCTTTAACTTCGGGTTCGGCATCGGGGCTGGCGGCGAGTACTACGACGGCGACGTCGCGGGCGGTTACAGCTACGAGGGCATCACGCCCGCTTACAACACCGGCTACACCGTCTGGACCGACTTCCTGTTCCAGGCCATGTTCGCCGCGACGTGTGCGACGATCGTTTCAGGCGCAGTGGCGGGCCGCATCAAGTTGATGCCGTTCCTGATCTTCTCCGTCCTGTTCGTGGGCATCCTCTACCCGATGACCGGCTCGTGGGAATGGGGCGAGGGTTGGTTGGACGACATGGACTTCGCTGACTTTGCCGGCTCAACCCTTGTGCACGGCGTCGGCGGCGCCGGCGCGCTAGCCGGTGCGTTGATCCTTGGGCCACGCCTGGGCAAGTACGCGAAGGACGGCACGGTTCAGCCGATCCCCGGCCACAACATGCCGCTAGTCACCATCGGCGTCTTCCTGCTCTGGTTCGGCTGGTTCGGCTTCAACGGCGGTTCGGAACTGAGCGCGTTCGGCCCCGGCGTGTCGTACGTCCTCGTCACGACCACGCTCGCCGCGTGCGGCGGCTGCTTCGCCGCGACGGCGTTGTCGTGGGGCATGGGCGGCAAGCCCGACCTGACGATGTCGCTGAACGGCATCCTCGCCGGCCTCGTCGGTATCACCGCCGGCCCGGACACGTGCAACTGGATCGAGGCGCTGCTTGGCGTCGGCGCCGTCTCCGGTGCGATCTGCTACTTCTCCGTGCTCTTCTTTGACAAGATCAAGATCGACGACCCCGTCGGCGCGATCAGCGTCCACGGCGTGTGTGGCCTGTACGGCACGCTCTGCGTCGCGATCTGGGGCGACATGAGCATGTTCGGCGTGCAGTTGATCGGCGCCGTCTCGTGCATGGCTGTCGCCTTCGTCTTCGCCGCCGTCGTCTTCTCCGTGCTCAAGATGACCATCGGCATCCGCGTGAGCGAGGAAGAGGAACTGGAAGGCCTGGACCTCGGCGAGCACGACATGAGCGCGTACCCCGACTTCCAGCGCACCTACATCAAGAGCTACCACGCCCGCGAGATTTGATGCGGGTGATAGTTTGCCCCTAACGCCCGCCCACAGCCGTGGGCGGGCTTTGGACCCCCGGAACCCCGAACCCGTTCAACGAACGACCCGACACACACAACCGGCTTGCGACACCAACCCAAGCCGTTTCCCAAGGAGACTCATCCGATGCACATGATCGAATGCATCATCAAGCCGACCGCGATCGACGAAGTAAAGAACAAGCTTTCCGACCTCGGCGTCCTGGGCATGACCGCCCTGGAGTGCAAGGGCTTCGGCAAGCAGAAAGGCCACACGCAACGCTACCGCGGCGGACGCATGGCCGTGGGCTTCGTGCCCAAGATCCTGATCAAGGTCGCCGTCAAGAGCGAAGACCTGGACAAAGCGGTTGACGCCATCGCCTCGGCCGCCCGCACCGGCCAGGTCGGCGACGGCAAGCTGTTCGTCTACCCCCTCGAAAAGGTCGTCCGCGTCCGCACGGGCGAGACCGACAACGACGCGTTGTAAGCGAGCCTTTCTGGGCCAGCGTTACGGGAATGAGAACCGCCGACCGCGCCTGCGCGGTCGGCGGGTTTTCAATTCAGTGTGGTCCAGAGATAAGCCGCCGATGCGAACAAACTGAGTATGAGCACAATGAGCTTGAACACGATGAGTTTGTTCGACGGTTCGCGGTAATACAGCGCAAGCCCACATGCCAAGAGACTGACGAGCAGCAGGATAGGGACGACAATGACGAAGGCACCGAGCAATGCAAGTCCCACCGTCGAATTGTGTTCAAACTGCCCGAAGTACCCCGCCGCGGTGAGAACGGAGGCGCAACCGACGCAAGCGAACGCCACGAGGTGCCAACGCCAGCCGGCGTAGGCGTCTTCGGCGCGTTGTTTAGCGGTCGACCTAGGCATCAAGATGACTCTGTCCGCTGCGCCTTCAGAACTGCCACGAACTCAAGCCTGGGTACGGAGGCTTATGACAATCCTGTACTCTTCATCCGTTAAGTCGCCATGAGCCTCGATTCCGAGCAACGCTTGGTTTAGCTTGTTGGCAATCGCGCTTACATCACCATCGGTGTGCGCAGACCTTAGCATTTCGAGTATTGTTTCGTAGACGAAAACGCCTTGATTTGTGCCTCGGTTTTGGGCCGACGCGAGCAAGGATTGAACAGCGTCAATTATTGCGGTCTTGGTCATTGAAAGTAGCCCGGTGCCATCACACGGCCAAGGCGGAGCCGCAGGCAGTGTGATGTCGGTTGCGAGCAGACGTACTGGTTACCCAAGAACGGATTGTTTTATTGTGTGCCACTGGCGGCTTGTCCGCCAGTGAGATCGTCGTGCGGTCAAGGCACTGGCGGACAAGCCGCCAGTGGCACCCAAACCTCAGTCATTTTGCGTTTTGCATTCCTCATTTTGCATTCAAAATCCACCCGCCCCCGACCAACCGCTCACCCACGTAACAAACCGCCGCCTGCCCGGCCGCGACGGCCTCTTGCGGTTCGTCGAAGGTGACGCGCAATTCGTCATCACATGTGGCGACGACCTCGCCGGGGACGGGGTCGCTGTTGGATCGCACTTTGATCGTGCAGCGCAACGGTTCAGCGGGGGGATCAATCAACCAGTTCACTTGATTCGCGACAAGCCCTTGCGACATCAGGTCAGCTTTGTCCCCCAACGTCACCACGTTCGTCGCCGCGTCTTTCTCGACGACGTACATCGGCCGACCGGTCGCGACGGGCAGGCCGCGGCGTTGGCCGACGGTGTAGTGCTGGTGACCCGCGTGCTCGCCAAGGTCGTTGCCATCGACGTCGCGCAGCGGGCCGGGTTGCACGGCCTCGGGGGTTCGGCGTTCGACGAAGCCGCGGTAGTCGTTGTCGGGCACGAAGCAGATTTCGTAGCTGTCCGGCTTGTCGAAGACGGGCAGTTTCATCTGTTCAGCCATCTTGCGCACGTCGGCTTTGTGGTATCGGCCGACGGGCAGGATCATGCGGTCCAGCCGGTCCTGCTTCGTGCCGAACAGGACGTAGCTTTGATCCTTGTGGTGATCGACGCCGCGCAGCAAGACGGCGTGCGGCGTGCCCCACTTGTCCGCGTTCGTTTCGGTCTGCGCGTAGTGGCCGGACGCGATGTAATCCGCGTCGATCGACTTGGCGTAGTCCACCATCTTGCCGAACTTCAGCCAATCGTTGCACCGCACGCACGGGTTGGGCGTTCGACCTGCGTTGTAGTCGTCGACGAAGTAGTCCATCACTCGGCCGAAGTCGGCCTTGAAGTTGAGCACGTAAAACGGCACGTCGAGCATCGCCGCGACAAACCGCGCGTCGGCCGCATCGTTGACCGAACAGCAGCCTTGCCGGTTCTTCTTCGTCCCCCCGGAAGTTGGGTCGCACGCGACGGGCGGCGCGTCGTCCGGTCCCTCCACGGAGTCGACACTCCCGAGGCGCATGAAGCAGCCGACGACGTCGTACCCATCGTCTTTCAACAGCGCCGCGGCGACGGAGCTGTCCACCCCGCCGCTCATCGCGACCACGACTTTTCCACGCGTGCGACTCATGGGATCAACCGTCAGAAAACGATGAGCACACCGCTCACCCCGAAGCCGGGTCTCTGAAGAACCCCCTCTCCCTTTGGGAGAGGGCTGGGGTGAGGGTTCCGCGCGGCTGCGCCACCGCTTGAAGTCGCATCACGGCCGCGCGAACCGTCACCCGGCGGCGAAGCCGCCGACCTCTCCCAGGGGGAGAGGTTGTTTACAGGGCATTCCCCGCCCGCCATTGTAGAGGCGTCCCGAGCGATTGCCCCATCTGTTGCAACCCTGCAATCCTCTCATGCGTAGAACCCAATTCCGGGACGGGCCGTTGGGATATCGTGCGCTGATGTCCGACCCTGTAGGCGGGCGTCCACGCGGCAGTCGGCCGAACTTGGCGTCACTGGGCGTCGCGGATATGCTGGACCGACCGATCAACCCCGGAGCGGCCGCGCTCCATTCGACTCGACCTTTTTCATGTAAGGAGTCCATGATGCGGACATTACGACGTGCGCCCGCGACGGCGCTGATGATGGTGGCGGCCCTCCTGTTGACGTTGACGCCCTCGGCGTTCGCGCAGAAAACCCTGCCCACCGCCTTCGACCAGGTGTCAGCCGACGCCTCGTTCGTGTTGGTCACGCCCAACTTCCAGCGCACCAGCAAGCAGATCGCCGCGCTCAACGACGCGCTCGGTCTGGGTGTGCCGGAGATGGCCGACGTCCTGGGCTTGATGAAGCGCGAATTGGGGCTGTCCAAGGGCGTCCGCGACGACGGCGCCTGGCTGATCGTCGGCGGCAGTGCTGACAAGCTCATCGCTTCGATGCAGAACAACGACGAGCCGCCGCTGGTGATTCTCGTCCCCGTCAGCGACTACAACGCCTTCCTCGGCAATTTTGAAGGCGCCAAGACCGACGGCGACGTGACGGAAGTGGAGATGAAGCCCGGCGGCGAGGGCTTCGTGAAGAAGGCCGGCAACTTCGCCGTGCTCGGCCCGGCGAAGCAGGCCGTGGCCGACTACAAGCCCGGCAACGCGACCAACGATTTCAAGAAGCAGATCGGTGAGCTGTGCTCGCACTACGTCGGCGGCAGCGACATCGCGCTGTTCGTCAACCTCCGCACGCTCAGCCCGAAGCTTCAGCCGATGCTCGCCTCGCTGTTGGCCGAGGCCAAGGCGGAGATCGGCCAAGAGGCTGGCCAACTCGGCGCGATGGCCGGCATCGCCCAGAACATGGTCACGCTCTACGGCAACGGTCTTCAAGCCATGCTGCGCGACGGCGACGCGGCCGTCCTCTCAGGCGATCTGGACGACCGCGGCCTCGGGCTGACACTCGGCGTCCAGTTCAAAGACGGCAGCCGATTGGCCAAGGTCGTCGGCGACTCCGGCGGCTCGTCGTCCAAGCTGCTGGCCGCGCTGCCCGACAGCCCGTACCTCTTC
Organism: Phycisphaeraceae bacterium; assembly: GCA_028284155.1. Taxonomy (GTDB): domain Bacteria; phylum Planctomycetota; class Phycisphaerae; order Phycisphaerales; family Phycisphaeraceae; genus JANQSF01. Next base: position 9,939 of record JANQSF010000137.1, on the reverse strand, counting down.
TCGTTCGCCGCGAACCTCGAAGGCATGCGGTTTGACGGCCTGATGGAAGAGTTGCTCGGCGACACCAAGGGCCCGATCGTCGACATGATCCGACGCAGCACCGGCCTGTCGAAGATGATGAAGGGCTACGCCACGACCATGACCATCTCGCCCAACGCCCAGGCGCTCGGCCCGAACATGTTCGGCGGCATCTCCGTCGTTCAAGCCGACCAGCCCAAGGCGTACCTGGACAAGTTCAAGACCGAACTCGAGGCCATGAAGAAGTTCAAGCTCGACCTGGCCGCGTTGGCCGGCGCGAATGCCGACCCCAACGCGCCGCCGATGGAGATGACCTTCCAGCCGCAGTACACGCCCAACGTCCTGAACATGGACGGCACGCCTGTGCACCAGTACTCGATCCGCTGGACGCTCCCGCCGGCGCTCGTCGAGCAGCTCGGCCCGGCCGGCCCGATGATCATGATGGCCGGCGCGACCGGCACCGGCGGCTACGTCGCCCTGACCGACAAGTACGTCGTCATGACCAACACGCCCGACCCCGCGGCGATGAAGACCGCCCTCGCCGCCGCTAAGGCAGACGGCGGCGGCCTGGGCACGACAGGCCTGATCCCGCAGGTCCGCAAGGTCGGCCTCGGTGAAGCGCCCGTCATGGAAGGCTACGTCAACATCGGCGGCATCATGTCGTTCGTCAACACGATGATGGCCATGTTCGGCGCACCGCAGCAGATCGAGGTGCCCAAGAATCTTCCGCCCATCGCCATGGGTGTCGATGTCCACAAGGGCGCCGTCACCAATCGCCTGTACGTGCCGCGTAAGGTCATCGTCTTCATGAAAGACGTCGGCATCGCCATGCAACGCATGGCCCCCGGCGCCGGCCCCGGCCAACCCCAGCCGTTCTAATGTCAAGTTAGAGTCAACACCAATCGAACAAAACCCCCGGCCCACGCCGGGGGTTTTTCATTTCACCCAAGCCGCTTGCGGCTTAGCGCGATGCAACATCAATCAACAACCGGGTTGCACCCAACCCAATCACCGCTCCGCAACCACCATGATGCTGTCATCCCCGCAATACGCCGCCAACTCAACCCGAGCATGACGCGCGACCGCCATGTCAAAAGCACGATACCGCGGCAGGCCGTCCGGGGTGTCGTTCGGCAGGTCGGTCGATTCCGACAGGCCGAACGTCCAGACGTGATCGCGATGCAGGTCGTTGCGGTGCGTGCCCGCCCGCCAGCCTTCGCACGTCCAGGCCGGCACGTGCAGGATTAAACGCCCACCCGGCCGAAGCTTGCCGACCATCTCGCTCAGCACATCGTCCAACGGCTCGACGTGCTCGAGCGTGTGCGAACAGAAGATTGCGTCGACCTCGCCCTCGATGTCACTCAGCGCGTGGTACGGCACGGGCTGCCCGTACACGTCTTCCGGCAGCAAATCGACGAGCATGCTGCCCAACCCCAACGGGCAGGCCGCGCCGCCGAAGTCGATCACGCGCGGTTGCGCATCGAGCGGCGCGACCGTGTCGAGGATCGTCTTCAAGTGACGCTGCACGCCACGCCAACGGAAAACGCCCAGCCGATCGAACGCCTCGAAATGCCGGAACCGGTAACTGGCCGTGTCGTGCTGCGCCTCATGCAGACCGCCGTCGTCGCCGAACGCCAAATGGCGCGACATGAGTTTGCCGTAGGCAGCCGATTCAAGAAACGATCGCGTCACCGGTCGCGGCACGCGCTTCGGTTGCACGACCACCGCATCGCCCGGTCGGCCGGCCAACCGCTCCAACTTCGTTACCAGCGTCTGCGGCGAGGTCCGATACAACTTGCCCAGCAGATGAGCCATCGCGCGTCTCTCGTGGCCCCAAAACGCTATCGGGTCGAGACACAACAAACTTGACGCGACCCAATCATGGCCGCTTGCGGCTTAGCGCGATTCTTCATCAATCACCACCACCGCCCCACCCAACCCTTCCGTCACCCGCGTCGTCTGGCCACTCGGCCAACGCACTTCAACCTGCGTCACCGTTTCACCACGCCGCACGCCGAACCACAACCGCGACGAGGACTGCGAAAGATACCCCGACCCCGCACACGCCTCGGCCGACTGCTTCCGCCCGTCTGACGTCGTCACCGTCACGCGCGCACCGACGCCCGTCGCATTACCGGTCGGCCCGCGCAACGCAATCGCGACCCACTTGCCGTTTGCAACATTGCTACGAGTAAACGCCAACAGCTTGTCATTGTTCTGTCCGACCACGACGTCCGGCCGACCGTCCGCGTTCAGGTCGGTCATCGTCAAACTCTTCGCGTCACCCGGCACGACCAACCCGCTTTCACCGGGTCGAACCGGTGTGAACGTACCGTCACCCTTGCCGCGCAGCACGATGCTCAACCCGCCTGCCATCCGGCCCGTTTCAATCTGCGGCGTGTAGAAATTCTGCGCGACGATCGCGTCCGTCACGCCGTCCGCATCGACGTCGGTCAGCACGACGCCAAACCCCGGCGCGATCTGCGCGAGGCGGGGCAACGGCTTGAGCGTGAAACGACCCTTGCCGTCATTGATCAGCGCCGCCGACTCGAGCGTCGTCGCCGCCAACCGCGTCGCGTTCTGCAGCCCGGCCGGCGTGTAGATGTCAGCCAGCGGCGCGATGGCGAACTGTTGGTACGTCGGAAACTTGTCCTTCAACGACGGTATCGCCCGCGTCGTGCAACTCCGCCCGCGGATCGGGTACAGCGTGTCGCCCTCGTACTCCGCCTCGACCAGTCGCAGTCGGCCCGTACCTTCCATGTCTCCGAAATAGAGCAACGCGGGGTGTTTCACGTCGGCGTGGTACTTCGTGTTCAGGCCGAAGTTCGTCGCGACGTAGTCGATGTCGCCGTCGCCGTCGAGGTCGCGGCCGGCCAACCCGTTCCACCAGCCCGTGTGCGTCGCGAGGCCGGCGGCCTCGCTCTGATCAATGAGCTTCCCGTTGACGTTGCGGAATAGCTTGATCGGCCCCCATTCGTGCGCGACCAACAGATCGACCCAGCCGTCACCGTCCGCGTCTGACCAGAGCGCGGCCGTGACAAGACCCGTTTCGTTGACGCCCGGCGCGAGCGTGTCCGTGATGTCGATGAACTTCGGCTTGTCCTTGTCGCCGTCGTTGCGCAGCAGTCGGCTGCGCGGCGTGACGGGGTAACGACCCGGCACGACCCGCCCGCCGACGAACAGGTCAAGATCACCGTCACGGTCGAAGTCGGCCGCGACGACCGGCCCGCCGCTGTCGCGCACGTCCGGCAGCACGTCGCGTGACGCGCGGGTGAAGTCGCCCTCGCCGCTGTTGAGGTACAGCCGATCGCGCAGCACGGGCTGATCGGGGAACGTCTCGACACCGCCGCTGACGACATAAAGATCAAGATCGCTGTCGCGGTCGGCGTCGAGAAAGACCGCGCCCATGTCCTCAGCTTCGCGGTCCAGCGGGAACACGCCTCGCGACCACAGCCTGAATCGCCCGCCATCGTTCCGCCAAATCTGCCCCGCCTGCCCGCGCGCCCCGCCCAGGTACAGGTCGTCGTCCCCGTCGCCGTCGATATCGCCCCACGCCGTGGCCGGCCCGAGTTGCGACAGTTGATTAGGCAGCAACGGCTGCCTGCGGAAGTCGTCGTAGTACGTCTCCAGGTGACTCACCTTTGCCAGCAGGTCGCTCGGCTGATACCACGCGGCCTTCGGGTCGAAACTGACGCGCGGTGTTTGTGCTGCTGAGTCGCCCGGCTCCGTGATCGTGTGCAACCGATCGACGGCCAACCCGCGCAATACCTGCCGCCGCCCGCTGGGCCAATCGATCACAACCGACTCGATCCTGTCGCTCTCGCCCAGCCCAAAGTGCAACGCCGGGTCGTTGCTCGACATGAAACCGGTCATCGGTGACAGCGTGCGCACCTGCCGTTGCGCGGGCGTGCCGTAGGTCAGCGTCACACGCGCACCGAGTCCGAACCGATTGCTGGCTGTCCCGCGCAGCCGAAGCATGACGCGGTGTCCGTTGCTTGAAAGATTGCGGTAGATGTGCGCCGGCCCGTCGAGGTTGGCCACGACCAGGTCAAGATCGCCGTCGCCGTCCAGGTCGCCCGTCGCGGCCGCGTAGCTCATGCCGTTGTGGTCAATGCCCCACGCCTTGCCCACGTCCTCAAAACGCAGGTCGCCCAGGTTCCGCTTCGCGACATTCGGCTCGTTACGCGGCTCGAGGTTGGCGTAGTAGTCCCACGCGTTCTTGCCGACCATGCCGCGGTAGTCCACGTTCAGATCGGAGTTCGCCAGGTCGCGTGACACGCCGTTGGTCAGGAAGACGTCCAGCCGGCCGTCGTTGTCGAAGTCGGCGAACTTCACCGCCCACGTCCAGTCGCTCCGGGCGAGGCCGGCCATCTGTGCGCCTTCGAGCATCCGCCCGACACGCGTGTTGACGTACAACGCGTTGCGCATGATCTGCGGCGGGTGTGCGTACGCGACGGACCACGGGCTGGTGTCCATCGTGCCCATTGACAGCTTCTGCATGAAGTGCGTGCGCGGCATCATGTCGGCCATCAGAAAGTCCGGCAGGCCGTCGCCGTCCAGGTCGCCCGCGTCGGCCCCCATCGAAAACCACGTCGTGTGCGGCACGACGTCGCCGATCACGTCGGTAAACGTGCCGTCGCCGTTGTTGCGGTACAGCCGGTCGGCGTCCTCGAAGTCGTTGCCGACGTACAGGTCTTCGTCGCCGTCCTGGTCGTAGTCCCACCACGTCGCGCTGTTGCCGTGGCCGTACTTCGCGACGCCGGCCGACTCGGTCACGTCGATGAACTTGCCCTTGCCGTTGTTGCGGAACAGCCGATCCGGTCGGCCGACGGGCAGCATCTTCCACTTCGTGTCGGTCAGGTACTTGATCTCAAAGTAACGTTGATACGGTTTCGTGACGAACGTCTTGCCGGCACGTTTGTCCAGCGGCGGTGGGTCGGGGTAGCCGCCGTCGCGGTAGACGCGGTTGGTGGTCAGGTAAAAGTCCACGTCGCCGTCGCGGTCGTAGTCGGCGAACGCGGCCATCAGGCTCGCATCGACGATACCGACACCCCAAGCGGCGGCGCGGTCAACAAACTTCCCTTTGCCGTCGTTGATGAACAGTTGGTTAGGTGACTCGTAGTTGCAGACGTAGATGTCCAGGTCGCCGTCGTTATCCACGTCCGCCATCGCGACGCCGTTCGACCAGACGTTATCGCGGATCGGGATGCCGGCCGACCGGGTCACGTCCTCGAACCGCATTGCATCGGCGTCACCGACCTGCACGAACAGCCGGTTCGGGTTCGCCCCGGAGGCGAAGAACAGATCCGGCCGACCGTCGCCGTTCACGTCGCCGATCGCCACACCGCCGCACGCCATCGACGACGCGTAAAGGCGACGCATGGGGTGCTTGTTGTCGATCGGGTTGATGAATCGAACGCCGCTCTGTTCGAAAGCAACGCGCTCAAACATCGGCCCGGCGTCACGTTTCGCGCGCGACGTCAGCGACGTCAGCGGCGTCGAAACGACGTCGTCAGCCGCGGCGGCCGTGCAGATCCAAAGCGTTGCGACAAGCAGGCCAGTTGCGAATAGATGACGGAAACGCATCTTTCATCCTGTCAAACACGGGGACACGATCTGCACGCGCGATCAGGTCGGCTATCACGCCCTTCATCATAACGATCGGACAATGCAATTCGAAAAGCCGCGCCGAGCGACATACCAAGTACGACGCGAGTAGGAGCTAATATCGGTCCATCCGCTGCCCACCTTCCGCGGGGGAGCCGGGGGGTTTGGGGGGCCGGCGGCGAGGCCACCCAACTCATGTTGTCCGCAAGGCGCAGCCGTACCGTTGAAGCGAAGCGCTAAGCCACTTCGGCGCTTGAGAAGGCCCGCCCGGCGAGGGCACAGCTTCCCTTAAAATGGCTCACACTCGGGCGAGATACCCAATGAAAACGCCCCCAGCAAAGCCGAGGGCGTTTGATGCATGTGGGCTGTTCAAATGTTCAGGCTTGCCAATCGACGCCCGTATCTTTCCAAGCGCGCTCGCGCGCCGAGGCCAACACGGCGTCGCACACCTTACCCGTCTCCAGCGCGTCCCGGAAAGTTGGCCGACACGGCTCACCCTTTTCGACGGCGGCGAGGAAGTCGGCGACCTGGTGCACGAAGGTGTGTTCATAGCCGATGCACAGGCCCGGCACCCACCACTTGTCCATGTACGGCATGTCGCCGTCGGTGATGTGCACGCTCCGCCAACCGCGGACGACCGAGTCGTCTCGGTGGTCGAAATACTCCAAGCGGTTCAGGTCGTGCAGGTCCCAGCGGATCGACGCGTGCTCGCCGTTGATTTCGAGCGTGTACAGCGCCTTGTGGCCGCGGGCGTAGCGGGTCGACTCGAATAGGCCGAGCGAGCCGTTGTCGAAGTGGCAGTGGAACGCGCAGGCGTCGTCGATGCCGACCTCTTCGACCTTGCCGGTCAGGTTGTGCATGCGCTGCTTGACAAACGTTTCGGTCATGGCTGAGACGTCGGCGATGCCGCCGTTGAGCCACATGGCCGTGTCGATGCAGTGGGCCAACAGGTCGCCGGTGACGCCGGAGCCGGCCGCCTTCACGTCCAGCCGCCACAGCGCCGCGCCGCCCTGCGGCAGGTCGGCGTTGATCGTCCAGTCCTGAAGGAAGTTGGCGCGGTAGTGGAAGATGCGACCCAGTCGGCCTTCGTCGATCAACGCCTTGGCCAGCGTCACGGCCGGTACGCGGCGGTAATTGTACCAGACGGTGTTGGCGACGCCGGCCTTCTCGACCGCGTCCACCATCGGTTGGCCTTCCTCGGTCGTGCGGGCCAACGGCTTTTCGCAGAGGATCATCTTGCCCGCCTCGGCCGCGGCGATGGCGATCTCGGCGTGCGAGTCGTTGGGCGTGCAGATGTCGACCGCGTCGATGTCGTCGCGCGCGATGACCTTTCGCCAGTCGGTTTCGTACGACGCGTAACCCCACTGGTCGGCAAACGCCTTGGCGTTCTCTTCCGTCCGGCCGCAGATCGTCTGCAGGACGGGCCGATACGCGAGGTCGGGGAAGAAGTCGCCGACACGCTTGTAACCGTTGGAGTGGGTTCGGCCCATGAAGCCGTAACCGATGAGGCCGATGCGTAGCTCTTTAGACATTTCAGGTTTCCTTCGAGTCTCAATGAAGAGTGTCTTGTCGTGGGGCAGACATTCCTGTCTGCCATCCGATCAACCCCAACCGTGCGCGTCGCGTACCTTGATCATCGCGTCCAGGATCGTGTTCCACGTCGCCGGCGTTTCGAGCATTGCGTTGGGGAACATGCAGCCGTCCCAGCAGATGTGCTGGATGCCGCGCTCGGACGCGCCTTCAAGCCAGTAGCCGGCGCACTTGACGATGTCGAGCTTGCCGTTGGGGTCGTCGGCAGGGCAGTGCTTGCCGGTCTTGTCGTGCGAGCCTGAGCCGTGCACGTTGCCGTCGTTCTGCGCGACGTGGAAGTCGATTGTCCACGGGCGCAGCGCGTCGGTCATTTCTTTGTACGCCGCGTAAAACTCGTCCTCGCTGTAGCCTTCCTGCAGCAGCGCGTGCTCCGGCGCGTTGTAGCCCATGAGGTAGAGGTAGGTGTGGGCCAGGTCGGCCTGGAAGCCGAGCGTGTCGGGCATGCCAACGGTTTCCAGCAGCGTGAGCATGTCCTTCCACGAGTGCATGCCCGCCCAGCAGATCTCGCCCTCGGCCGCGAGGCGTTCGCCGTTGTCCTGCGCGATCTTGGCGGCCTGGCGGAACGTGTCGGCGATGCGCTTGGTGTTGTCCTTCGGGTTCTCCCGCCAGGTGTTGACGCCGAACTCCGCGGAGTCGATGCGGATCACGCCATATTCGCGCACGCCGTGCTCGTTGAAGATCCTGGCGATGCGGCAGGCCTTCTCGACGGCGAGCAGGAACTTCTTCTGTTGTTCTTCGTCGCCCATCGCCGAGTCGCCGACCGTGCCGGGCCAAACCGGCGCGACGAGCGAGCCGACCTTGAAGCCGTGTCCTGCGATCTTGTCGGCGATGGCCTTGAGCTCGTCGTCCGAAGCGTCCGGGTCGGTGTGCGGCAGGAACAGGAAGTAGTCGATCCCGTCGAACTTTTGGCCGTCCACCTCGGCGCCGGCTGTCAGTTCGAGCATGCGGTCGAGGCTGATCGCCGGCTCGGCACCGGGCTCGTCGCCGCCTTTACCGACGAGGCCGGGCCACATGGCGTTGTGCAGTTGGGGGAGTGAAGGCATGATGAGTCTCCGCGATTGGTGGCCGGGCCACCGGGTTCACCTGGTCGTCAGTCTGTCACGAACGCCGTGGGGCGCTCCTGCCCGTGGGGGCGGATGATAACAACTCCGCCGCCTCGCGGCGAGGCGGCGGAGTGCATCAGTGCCCGGGTTATTCGCAAATGTTAGATGGGGCAACCCGATCGAGGTCAGCCCTCATACTCGGTCAGGAACCCGATGAACTCGCGCCGGTGTTCCTCCTCGTCGGACAGCAGGGTGATACACATATCTTCGGTCACGGGGTCCTCGTCGGCCGCGAGCTTGATGATCTTCTTGTACTGCTCGATCGCGCCTTCCTCCGCCTCGATCACACCCTTGATCACCGAAACGACATCTTTGGGGTCGGCCGGCGGTTGCATCGCGGCCTGCGTCGCCTTGAACCCCATGCTGCCGGGCACCTGCCCGCCCAGTACGTGGATGCGTTTGGCGATCTGCTGAGCGTGCGTCAGCTCTTCCGCGACGTCGGCCGCGAGCGAGCTCTTGACTTCTTCAGCCCGTACGCCGACCAGGTTGATCGAGTTGGCGATGTAATTCTGGACGGTCTCAATCTCCATCCAATACGAGACAATCAGTTCGTCGATAATGGCGGGATTCGTGGGCTTCATGGCGGGTCGATCCAGATTGGGTGACGAGGCACGCCGACACCGGCGTCGAAAGGGGTTTCGACGCTCGATGGGGACTGGATTCAATGCCTGTCATCGCCGCCGGACCGCTCGCCGCGGTGTCGGCCCGGCGTTGCGTATCACGGCGTCGCCAGACCAACCGCCTGAGCCAAGCCTATTTCGACCCCGCATGCTTCGGCGCCTGCGGGTTCACCTCCGGCCCGAAGTACCGCAGCATCACCAGGTCGTCGGTTGTCGACGTGTTTTCATACGTCACGCCTTCCTTCGCAGCGGCCTCGGTGACGAAAAACTCGTCCTGCGTCAGGTCGTGGAAGCCGATCATCGCGGGGCAGTCGAGGTTGAGCTTGTTGGCCTTGCCCTCGCCCTGAGTGACGTAGACGCCCGACGCGCCATTGTCCTTGATCGTGACCTTGCAGCCCGCGCGGACGGTCAGCTCCTTGGCTGAGAAGAGCTGGTCGCCGTCGATGTTGCCGTAGACGATCCACTTGTCGCTGTGCGCGTCGTCTTCGGTGTCGACGATCGGCTCGAGGTAGTTGTTCTTCTTGAAATCCGGATCGACGTTGCGGTCCCAGTCCAGCTGATCGACGATGTAGTCCAGGTCCTGGTGCTTGTCAGGCGGCACGTCCTTGACCAGCAGCGACCACGGCACGTGTCGCCCTTCGACCAGCGACTGGTACATGCCGAACACGTCACTGCCCCACTGCGGCTCGTAGGTGCAAAGCGAGCCGGGGGCGTGCAACACGCATGGCGGGATGAGCCAACCCGTGCCAGGCTTGAGTCGGTAGGCTTGCGAGATGTCGAGGATGCCGTTGTCGCCCTTGTTCCAGTCTTCGAGGCACTTACGCACTTGTGCCTTCGTCGTACCGGGGTTCAGGCCCATGAACGTGTAAGGGAAGTTGTTGCCCACCGGGTTGTGTTGCGGCGGGAAGTAGTAGCTCTCGGGCTTGCCTTCGAGGCCGAGCTTCGCGGCCTGCTCGGCGTTCTGGTGCATGTGGTGGGGGATCGGGCCCATGTTGTCGAAG